>DATKZT010000016.1:0-126969 GCA_035527845.1 Sedimentisphaerales bacterium
ACATTGCAGCAAGAAGCAAAGGCATGGTATCGTAAACGAAATGCCAATCAGAAAGCTGTGGACTGGCAGTTTACAACCGACGACGCAAGAGTTAAGTTGAAGAAATTGTACCCACATATTCAAATGTTATGAAGTACTAGGGCCTTTTGTGTATGTTTCTGACAGTATTACCAGTCAGAGACGGCCATGTTCTGGAACCTCACTCCAGTCTTCACCACATCAGGCTATGGACTTATACGCCTAGGTGACAAACAGCAATCGCTAATTTGGCGCCGGAAGAATTTTTTATTTCCCCGCACCTGCGTAACCTGGGCCAAGCCTCAATCTGCTAACCAAGTGATGAGCGAGGCGGGTCGGCTCAGGCAGGCGATACTTCACGGCACAGGCAAGGACGATTTGGACAGCATCCTGCAACCGACATTTGTTGCCCACCGAAACAAAGACCGGCTTAACATTGTCACGGGTTCTGACAACCGCCCCGAGCACCTCGTTTCCATCCTTCAAAAGACTATACGAGCCTTTCTGTCGCGCCGGGCTTTCAAAGGTCCCTGTTAGTCTGCTCTTGGCGCAGCCGATGGTAGGCTTGTCAAAAAAGAGGCCCAGGTGGGCGGCTAAGCCGAGTCGCCGGGGGTGGGCGATACCCTGGCCGTCGATAATGAAGACATCGGGTTCCATCTTTAGCTTTTCGACGGCGGCAATACATGCGGGCGCCTCGCGAAAGGAAAGAAGCCCTGGTATGTAAGGAAAGGCGGCCCTGCGTACGGCGGAGGTCCTTTCGACAAGCTCAAAGTCAGGTAGTTGTGTAACAACGCAGCAGGCAATGATTCTCTGCCCATCCCTGCTGAACGCACAATCAAGGCCCGCGAGCACCTTAGGGCGCTTTTTCAATTTGGTCTGTTGCACCCTGCAGGCCAGCTTCCTCTGTAAATCCACGGCCTGGGAGTACGACAGGTTCCATTCGTGTAGGCTCTTTACCCGCATGTTCTGCACTTTCCGGGCGTATTAGCAGGACAAATTCAACCGAAGGCATTGTACCCGGCGGCTGAAATTTGGTACAATGGTTAGTTTGGGTCGGTGCCGCTTTTTTGCCGGAGCACTACCTTAAATAATGAGACTCGGAGTCAGAAGCCTTTGGAAAAAGCAATCAATATCACAGGCGCGGCAGAGCACAATCTCAAGAACATCAGCCTGAGCATTCCTCGCGACAAGCTGGTGGTGATAACCGGCATAAGCGGCTCGGGCAAGAGTTCTCTGGCGTTCGACACGATTTACGCCGAAGGTCGGAGAAAATACGTTGAATCGCTCAGTGCGTATGCGCGGCAGTTTCTCGAACAGATGCAAAAGCCGGCAGTGGCGGATATCACCGGTCTGCCGCCGACCATTGCCATTGAGCAGCGCAGCGCCAGCGGCAACCCGCGCTCGACCGTGGCGACGACCACCGAGATCTATGATTATTTCCGGCTGCTCTTTGCGCGAGTGGGCCGACCTCACTGCTGGAAATGCGGCAAAGAAATATCGAGCCAGCACGCCTCGCAGATAGTCGAATCAATCCTGAGCCACCCCGAGGGCACGAAAGTTCAGATTTGTGCGCCGCTGGTCCGGGGCAAGAAGGGCGAGCACAAAGACGTCTTTGCCGGCATACAGCGGGAGGGGTTTGTCCGGGTTCGGGTTAACGGAACAATTTGTGACGTGCGTAACGTGCCAGCTCTGGACAAGAACAAGAAGCATGACATTGCCGCCGTCGTGGACAGATTAGTCATCAAGGAAGGCGTCAGGACGCGACTGGCTGATTCGGTGGAGACGGCCCTGAAGCTGGCCGACGGCGTGCTTCTGGTGCTGGTCCAGCAACCCGATGCGAACGCAGGCAGCGAGGCTGCAACCGACGCGGCCAAGTGGAACCAGAACATTTACAGTGAGAAGTTTGCCTGTTCCGAGCACTCAGAGGCCTCGCTGGAGGAGCTGTCACCGAGGCTGTTCAGTTTTAACAGCCCGTACGGGGCGTGCCGGAGCTGCGATGGCCTGGGGACGATCCTCGAATTTGACCCGGACTTGATTGTTCCGGACAAGAGCGTGTCGCTGGAGAATGGTGCGGTCGATGCCTGGCGCAAGGGCGGCAAAAGAATGAACATATTCTACAACCGGCTGATAAAAAGGTTCTGCCGAAATATGGGCATCAGCAGGTCGGTTCCGTTTGAGCAGCTACCCGCAGAAGGCAAAAGGATTCTGATGTACGGCTCGGCGGCGGCGGATGAACACAAGTACGGCGTCTGGTTCGAGGGGGTGATTCCAAACCTCAGCCGGCGGTGGAAAAATACCACCAGCGAATACGTCAAGGCCCGACTGCACAGCTATCTTTCGGAGCAGGCCTGCCGAACCTGCAAGGGAGCGCGCCTGCGACCCGAAGCTGTCGCAGTAACCGTTGGGGGCAGGAATATCCATCAACTGTCCACCCTGAGTATCGAAAAGACTCAGGAGTTCTTCGGCAAACTGAAGCTGGATGAGGAAAGGTCAATGATTGCCGAGCAGATTTTGAAGGAGATAAAGGCCCGGCTGAAATTCATGGTTGACGTGGGGCTGGGCTATCTGACGCTGGACCGGAAAAGCAGCACCCTTTCCGGCGGCGAGGCGCAGCGCATCCGACTGGCCACGCAGGTGGGCAGCGGACTGGTGGGAGTATGCTATGTTCTGGACGAGCCCACCATAGGACTGCACAAGAGGGACAACGACCGGCTGCTTGGCATACTGCGAAGGCTCAGTAAAATCGGCAACACCGTAATTGTGGTCGAGCACGACGAAGACATCATCAGGAGCGCAGACCACATCATCGACATCGGCCCGGCGGCGGGAGCACACGGCGGCGAAGTGGTCGTCCAGGGCAGTTTCAATGACATCGTGAGTTGCAGCCGCTCGCTGACGGGCGAGTACCTGAGCGGCCGCAAGCGAATCTCGCTGCCGATGAAAAGAAGGAAGTACAACCTCCGCAGGTGCCTTGAAGTAAAAGCGGCGGCGGAAAACAATCTTAAGAGCATCGATGTGAAGTTCCCGGTGGGGGTGTTCACCTGCGTGACGGGCGTCTCCGGCTCGGGCAAGAGCACCTTGGTTAGCCAGATTCTGCTGCGGGCTTTGAGGCGCCGGCTTTACGGCTCCCGCGAGAGGCCGGGCAGGCACAAGAATATCCTGGGCGTCTCACAAATAGACAAGGTCATAGAGATTGACCAGTCCCCCATCGGCAAGACGCCTCGGAGCAATCCGGCCACTTATACGGGGGTGTTTGACCTGATAAGAAGGCTGTTCTCGATGACCCGCGAAGCAAAGATTCGAGGCTACAAGCCCGGGCGATTCAGCTTCAATATCAAAGGGGGACGCTGCGAGTCGTGCAAGGGACAGGGCACGAAGAAGATAGAGATGCACTTTCTGCCGGATGTTTATGTGACCTGCCAGAATTGCAAAGGGACGCGCTTCAATCCGGAGACTTTGCAGATTACGTACAAGGGCAAGAACATCGCGGAAGTGCTGGACATGCGGATTGAGGAGGCACTGAGTTTTTTCGCGAATTTCCCGAAAATCTTGCGTCCGTTGCAGACTCTCAACGATGTTGGTATGGGCTATATGCAACTGGGCCAGTCATCAACCACGCTCTCGGGCGGCGAGGCCCAGCGAGTGAAGCTTGCGGCCGAGTTAGGCAAGGCATCCACGGGGCATACCTTGTACGTACTGGATGAGCCGACGACGGGCCTGCACTTTGCCGATATTCATAATCTGCTCAATGTGCTCCAGCGGCTCACCGATTACGGCAATACCGTGGTGGTCATCGAGCACAATCTCGATGTTATCAAGATGGCCGATTACATAATAGACCTCGGCCCGGAGGGCGGCGACGCAGGTGGGCAGGTCGTTGCTCAGGGCCCGCCCGAAGAGATTATTAGAAGTCGAAAGAGCTATACTTCCAGGTATCTCAAGGCAAAGCTGAAGACCGACAGCGCCAAGAAAACGGGCAGTTAAATACTCGTCACCGTCAGATTTGCCTTGCGGGGCTGGTGTTGTGTGTGAGATATTTTGTTCTTGATGGTATACCTGGACGAGATTCGTTTATGATTGCTCAGACACTTAGGTGGGTCGGCGGGATTGACGGTTTGCTGGAGCTTACGGACCAGCGCAAGCTGCCGACCGAGTTCGTTAAACTGCCGTGCCATACTATCGAGGAGCTATTCGAGGCAATCAAGACGCTGGCGGTACGCGGGGCGCCTGCCATAGGCGTAGCGGCGGCTTACGGATTGGTTTTGAGCACGCAGCAGTTGGCCGAAGCCGACGGTGTCAAAAAAGCACTATCGGTCCTTGCCGAAGCGCGCGACTACCTGACTTCGTCACGCCCGACGGCTGTGAATTTATGCTGGGCGGTGGATAGAATCCGAAATAAAGCAGAGCAATTGGTGCGCACCCGGCCGGCGACAAGCCTTCAGACCCTGCGGGAGTTTGTCCTGGGCGAAGCCAACGCCATCTTCGAAGAAGACGTGGCGATGTGTCGGCGTATCGGAGAGAACGGGCAGAAGTTCATCAAGGAAGGGGGCGGCATTCTAACGCACTGCAACGCAGGGGCCTTGGCGACCGCGGGACAGGGAACAGCCTTGTCGGTGATGTTCGAAGCCAAGAAAAGAGGAAAGAGGTTTAAGGTCTATGTTGACGAGACGCGGCCCTTGCTGCAGGGCGCCCGACTGACGGCGTGGGAGCTGAAGCAGGCGGACATTGACGTAACCTTGGTGTGCGACAACATGGCGGGCTGGCTGATGAAGCAGCGCAAGATTGATGCGGTGATAACCGGCGCCGACCGAATCGCGGCCAACGGAGACGCCGCCAACAAGATAGGCACTTACAGCCTGGCCGTTCTCGCCGAGAAACACGGTGTCCCTTTCTATGTCGCCGCGCCGTCGAGCACTTTCGACCTGAGCATAGGAAGCGGCGAGCAGATACCCATCGAGCTGCGAGCGGCAGAAGAGGTGACAACGTTCGCGGGCACGCAGGTTGCTCCGGATGGTATAAACGTTTATAATCCGGCATTCGATGTGACAGAAGCGGCGCTAATTGCCGCCATAATTACAGAAAATGGTGTAATTGAGACGCCGAATGCCGATAGTATAGCTGAATGCTTCAAAAACAAGCAGGACGTGATAAGGAGCTTCGAAGAGTCTCAGGGCCGGCGTTCCGGAAAGGGCGGGAGAAGCCGGCCCGCCGGTCAAGGTACTCCGAATGCATGAAGTGAACAATCAACCCAAAGCACGCTTTGAGGCCCCTCGCTGGCGAAGACGGAACGCCTATTACTACAACTGGCTCGACCGCATCTACAAATTCGCGGTTCGCCCGGGAAGCCGGGTCCTGCATATAGGCTGTGAATGCGGAGATCTTTTGGCCGCCGTCGAGCCTTCTTACGGCGTCGGCACCGATACGGATCCGGCGATGATTGAACTGGCCGGCAAGAGATTTCCTCATCTCCAGTTTCAGGTTGCGGACCCCCACGAGATGGCACTCAATGAGAAGTTCGATTACGTTCTGATCTGCAACACACTGGGGCGATGGCACGATATTCAGCAGGTTTTCGAGCGCATCCGGCCGTTGACGAATGAGAATACAAGGGTTGTGATAACCTACTATAATCACCTCTGGGAAGTCATTATGCGGCTGGGCTCGCTGCTGAGGATTCGCCGGCCTTACGCTTACCAAAACTGGCTTCCGCGCGAGGACATTGTTAATCTGTTGAAGCTCAGCAATTTCGATGTTATCCGAACGGACTCCTATCTGATGATGCCCAAGCGGGTTCCGCCGCTGACGAGTTTCTGCAATTACTTTCTCTCTTTGCTTCCGGGATTTCGCGTTCTCAATTTGGTCGATCTTGTGATAGCGCGGGCGGCGCCGGCCGCCCGAAGGGATGAGGAGCTTTCTGTCTCTGTCATTGTGCCGTGCCGCAACGAGCGCGGAAATATCGAAGACGCGATAATGCGGATTCCACAAATGGGCCGCCAGACAGAGATAATTTTCGTCGATGGCAACAGCACGGACGGCACGGCAGAGGAAATCGAGCGGCAAATAAAGGAACGCCCTGAGAGAAGAATCAGGCTCATCCGTCAGGGTGACGGCGTCGGCAAAGGCGACGCGGTGAGAAAAGGCTTCGCCGCGGCCGACGGAGATGTGCTGGTCATACAAGATGCCGACCTGACCGCTCCGCCCGAGGATTTGCCGAAGTTCTTCAGGGCTCTGCGCGACGGCAAAGGCGAGTTCATAAACGGTTCCAGGCTTGTTTATCCGATGGAGAAACAGGCCATGCGTTTTCTGAATCTCATGGCGAACAAGTTTTTCGGCAGTCTGTTCAGTTGGCTTTTGGGCCAGCGATTCCGGGACACGCTCTGCGGAACCAAGATGATACACAAGGGCAACTATGAGCTGATTGCGGCCAACCGTTCGTACTTCGGAGATTTCGACCCCTTCGGGGATTTTGACCTTATCTTCGGGGCGGTCAAGCAGAACCTGAAGGTCGTTGAGGTCCCGGTGACATACCGCGCAAGGACGTACGGGACGACGAACATCAGCCGGTTCAGGCACGGCTGGCTGCTCTTGAAGATGAGCTGGATTGCGTTCAAGAAAATCAAATGGCTCGGAAGACTTTCATGAGTCGCGACAAGAGATGGCACAAACGAACGATTTGCCGAAATTGAAACTTCTGCCATACGCACAGTACGCCGGTGTGGATAAAAATGACCCGCTGCGGTTCTATTACCGGCCTGTTATCGGAAAAATGTATCGGCGGCGAATCGAGATGTGTCTGGCCCGGTGCAAAGGCGGTGAGCGGATTCTGGAAGTCGGCTTTGGCGCCGGGGTGACCTTCCTCAATCTTCACGAATTGTACCAAGAAATCCACGGGCTGGATTTGAACGCGTCGGTGGAAGAAGTGGCGGCGGTATTCGAGGCAAGGCAAATCGAGACACGTCTGGTCAACGGGGACGTCTTATCAATGCCGTACGCCGACGATTTTTTTGATACCGTCCTGCTCATCAGCATCCTCGAGCACCTCAAGCCCTCCGAGCAGGTTCCGGCGTTTGAGGAAATTCGCCGGGTGCTCAAACCACAGGGGCAGGTGGTGTACGGCGTGCCTATCGAGCGCAGGCTCATGGTATTAGCGTTCCGCGTAATGGGGTTTGACATCCGACAGCACCATTTTTCGACGGAAAAGGACGTGGCCGACGCCGCCGGAAGCGTTTTGGAAAAGGTGCAGGTTGTTCAGATGCGAAGCATCCCCTCACTCTTCGGACCGGTCTATGAAGTGGGCCATTTCGTAAAGAGCGGTTCGACATGATATCCAAGGCGGATAAAACCCGGTCGGCTCGGAAAACGATGAAGCTCATTGAATGGCTTAAACTTCCCGAGGTCAGGCAAATAGAAGACCTCGACGATCCTGCAACCACTCTGCTGCACGGGAGGATAATTCAAAAGAAGCCCTTCCTCAGGAAACTATATGTAGATTTTTACGAGGAGTTTAATAAGGCTGTGCCGGATGCTGAAAAAAAGGCGGTGGTGGAGCTGGGCAGCGGCGGCGGGTTTGCCAAAGAAATAATCGATAACGTGATTACGTCGGACGTTCTGGACCTGCCGAACGTGGATAAGGTTTTCTCCGCCGTCAGTATGCCTTTTGAGACCGCCGGCGTCGACGCCTTTGTGATGTTCGATGTCCTGCATCATATCCACGACCCGGGAGGTTTCTTCAAAGAAGCATTGCGCTGTCTGAAAGTTCACGGTAAGATTATCATGATTGAACCTGCAAACACGCTCTGGTCGAGATTCATTTACCGCAATTTTCACCACGAGCGCTTCGACCCGGCGGGCCCGTGGGGCCTCGAAGAGGCGGGGCCCGTTTCCGAAGCAAATGGCGCCCTGCCGTGGATAATCTTTTCGCGTGACCGCCAAAGATTCGAACGAGAATTTCCTTCCCTGAAAATCGTTCGAATGCGCAACCACACACCTCTGCGGTATTTACTTAGCGGGGGGCTGACACTGCGCCAGTTGGCGCCGTCCTTTTCTTACCCGCTTGTTAAAGCGCTTGAATTTTTCTTGTCTTGGGCCAATAATTGGCTCGGTATGTTTCAAACTATAGAACTCGAAAAGACGGCGGATGAATCCGTGAGAACCTGATAATAGGAAAAGAATTGACCAGGAAGAGATTCAGAAAACCAGGTGCGGGGGCCGGCAAATCGAAGGGCCGCAGCAAGGTCGTCGGGGACAGCGACAAGACCGAAACTCTCGAACTTGCCCGGCGCGAGAAGAACTTCGATATTTTCGTGATAGTTGCTCTTTTGGGTTTCGGCATCTACCAGTCGGTCCTGTACTTCGGCCACACGGTGGTTCCCGTTTCGGATTTCCCGGACCTTTTTAATGTCGGGCGCGATATTCTCTCTCTCCGACTTCCGTCAAGATTCAAGCAGGCGCCGGTTCTGGGCATGCTTCAGTATATTTTGTCCTGGTTCATAGGCGGTCAGAATCCGCCTTTGACGGCGGGCTGGCTGCTCAATGCCATACTGCATCCGCTGAACCTCGTTCTGCTCTGGCTGGTCGGCAAAAAGATTGTGGGCTGGTCCGCAATGTGGCTTGCCATTATCGCCATACTGCATCCGTGGGTGATTTACATGCTCACAGAGCCTCTCATCGAGACCACCCTGCTGTTCTTCAGCCTGCTGACCTTCTACCTGATGTTCAGGCGCTCAAGGTGGTGCTATCTCGTCGCCTCGATAACAACGATGGTGCGCTACGAGGGGGCCGCGCTGATTTTGGCGGCTCTTGTGATGGACATGATTGATTCGAAGAGCCGCCGGGAGAAATTTCGCGCGCTTGCATATTCGGCGGCCGCGGGGATTCCGATGGCTTTGTGGATGCTCGGGACCGTCCTGACGTGGAAGCCGGGGACAAGTCATTATCTGGAGGTCTTTTTTTCCAAGGACTACGCCAAAGGTTTGACCCAGGCAAACAAAACGGGGCTGATACTACACATGAGGTTGCTTTGGTTGGTGGGTTTTCAGCCGTTATTTGCCTCGATAGACAGCATAAAAGCGATGTTCACTGCGCCAACGCAGGACCAGGTCCGATCGATAGAGGCATTCTATAACATCAGCAAGATCGTGGCGACGGCCAGCTTTGGTTTTGGCGCTATCTACGGACTTCTCAGACGCAACTGGAACATCCTGGCGCTGCTCACATTCTTTGTGCCCTACTTCGTGCTGCACGCGTTCTATCCCTATCCGCTGTCGAGATTCCATACCAACATCTTTTGGATAGCCCTGCTGATATGCTGGTTCGGTTTTCAGAGCGGCTGGCTGCTGCTGGATAAAAACGGCAGAGTGCCGAGGGCGGTGACCCTTTTGCTGCAGGGCCTCACTGCGACGATAGCCGTTATCTGGGTCCTTGCCCTCCTGCCCTATCTGCCAAAAGTGGCCCGGATAAGCCCGAAATCCTTTTCTCTGCCTTACGTCACCATGTCTCTGCTGGTGGTCATTTTCGCGGCACGAATCTACGTTTACAGAACCCGACACATCCTGCGCGAATTTGCGATACTGGCGGTGACATCTCTTGTTATAGTATCCAATCAGTTTGCCCTTGTCAGACTTGTCGGAAACGGGCAAAACGAGGTGGAATTCAAGCAGCTTGCTGAGTGGTACATGGCCAACACCAAGCCGGGCGAAAAGCTGGGTGTGTACATGGCAGGGGTGGTAAAGATGTTCGCGCCCGGTCGTGCGGAATCTATAGTCCACCTTCCCGCCGCCGATAATCCTCAGGATTTTATCAAGGCGTGCTATGAGAATGATATTACATACGTCGCCTGGGCCACGCGGGAGGGGCTCAGCATCGACCATACCGGCTACATACAGGCAGGGCTCGACAAAAACATTGCGGCCCTTGCCAGGCCGGAAAATGTCGGGCCTCCTTATGAGTTTGTCACGCAGATCGGCTCCAGAAGCGCGTATATTAACGTGTTCCGACTCCCCAGGCCCCCCGAAGGGCCGCGCCGTTCAGGACCAGGATAAGCCCCCTCCGCTGCCCTTAATCGACCGCAATGACTTCTTTTACTTCAGGCACCCTTTCACGCAGAATTCTCTCTATGCCCATCCGCATCGTCATCGCGGCGCCGGGGCAGCCCTGACACGCCCCCTGCAGACGGACCCTTACCGTATTGTCATCATCGGTTTGAACCAGTTCGATATCCCCGCCGTGGCCCTGTAAGGCGGGCCTGACGGACTCGATTACTTCTCTGACCTTCTGCTCGAAGTCTTTTTCTGTATCGGCGCCACCACAGCCGCATTGTTCACACATAATAAATCTCCTAAGAATTTACTCTGTGGCCGATTATAGCAGTAATTCAGACGCAGACCAGCTATTTTTGGTACGGCTCGAAACTACTTTTGTTTTGCTCGCCAGGGCAGGAATTTTTGCTGCCCGGCTCGCAGACTGCCGAAAATAATTGACAGAGGGCTGATGACTCTTGTATAATGAGAGCGTGCCTGGGTGAAAACATGCAGGCACGAACCTGAAACATCCCGTTAAACGGGATGGTTACGGGATTATGGCAGGGCCCGAAACTTCGGGCGAGCCGGCTGTTTTTTGGAAAGAAATCAGCCAGCCGGTCGGAGCGGCCCAGCGGAGCCATAATTGACCGGAATAACGAGCAACGTTTATCAGGAAAGGATAGACAAATGGGAAGCAATTCTTCGTCGGCTAATTCAGCCGACCAGCCTTCAATCAAAGCAGGCGCTCAAATAATCGTTGACACGCTCATCGATCTCGGTGTCGACACAATTTTCGGCTACCCGGGCGGCGTGGTCCTGCCTTTGTTCGACCGATTGTACGACGCCCCCATCAGGTTCATAATTCCCCGACACGAGCAGGGGGGCTGCCACATGGCCGACGGTTATGCCCGCGCCAGCGGCAGGGTCGGCGTCGTTATTGCCACCAGCGGCCCCGGCGCGTGCAACCTGACGACGGGACTGGCGACCGCGATGATGGACTCAATACCGGTGGTCGCTCTGACCGGCCAGGTCCGAACGGAGCTCATCGGAAATGATGCGTTTCAGGAGGCCGACAGCACAGGTATTACCCGTCCGGTCACGAAGTACAACTGCATCGTAAAAGACGTCAAAGACCTGGCACGGATAATTCACGAGGCCTTTCACATCGCCTCCACCGGCAGGCAGGGGCCGGTCCTGATCGATATACCCGTCGATGTCTCCGTCGCCAAATACAGCACGGATGAACGGGTAACAATGAAGCTGCCCGGTTACAGGATACAGGCCAAAGGCCATAAACGACAACTCTCCATGGTGGCCAGGGCCATAAACGAATCCGAAAAACCGGTCTTGTATGTCGGCGGCGGCATCATCAGCGCAAACGCCGCCCAGGAGCTAAGGGCCTTTGCCGAAAAGGCCCACCTGCCGGTAACCACGACACTGCTGGGTCTGGGCAGCTACGACCAGAACAAACCGGAGTCTCTCGACATGCTCGGCATGCACGGCTCGGCCTATGCCAACTACGCCGTTCAGGAGTGTGACCTGCTGATTGCCATAGGCGCCCGCTTCGACGACAGGGTCACCGGAAAGATCAAGATGTTCGCTCCAAACGCAAAGATAATCCACGTCGATATCGACCCGGCAAGCATCTCGAAGAACGTCCACGTGGATATCCCGGTGGTGGGCGACGCGAAGACCATTTTGGCCGAGCTGATTCAGGAAGTCGAGCATCGCGAGCGAAAGCCCTGGTTCGAAAAAATCGCGCAGTGGAAGAAGAAGTTTCCGTTCCGGTACGACAACAATACTTCGACGATCAAGCCCCAGTACGTTATCGAGGAGGTCTGCCGGCAGACCGACGGCAAGGCGATTGTAAGCACGGGCGTCGGGCAAAACCAAATGTGGACGGCCCAGTTCTACAAGTTCAGCAGGCCCCGGCAGTTTATAAGCTCGGGCGGACTCGGCACGATGGGCTTTGGGCTGCCCGCCGCCATTGGCGCCCAGGTAGCACGTCCGGACGAAACCGTTGTTGATATCGACGGCGACCATAGTTTCAATATGACGATGACGGAGCTGCGCACCGCGGTGGAGCACCAACTGCCGATAAAGGTCTGTATTCTGAACAACGGCTATATGGGAATGGTACGCCAATGGCAGGAGCTGTTCTATGGCAAACGTTATTCCAAGAGCTATCTGTCCAACCCGGAGTACGCAACCGTCGCTCAGGCGTTGGGCGCGGTCGGTATCACGGTGGACAAAAAGGCCGATGTACCCAAGGCCATAAAGCAGATGCTCAAGGAAAAGCAGCCCTGCGTAGTTGATTTTAAGGTCGAACGCGAGGAAAATGTATGGCCGATGGTTCCCGCAGGCAAAAGCCTGAGTGAAATGGACGGACTGGACATTCTCGAAAGTATTGCGTAGCAAAGCGAAAAGGAACAAGCGATGAAACACATAATAAGTGCACTGGTTGAGAACAAGCCGGGCGTTCTGGCCCACGTCGCCGGTATGTTTGCGGCGAGGGCGTTCAATATCGACTCGCTTGCCGTCGGCCGGACCGAAGACCCGGAGCTGAGCCGAATGACAATCGTGGTCATCGGCGATGACAAGGTTGTTGAGCAGGTTCGAAAGCAATTGGCCAAAATTGTGCCGGTGGTCAAGGTTCAGGACTTTGCCGGTCAGCCGGTGGTGGCCCGCGATTTGGTGCTGATGTCGGTGTCGGTGCCGCCCGAGAAGCGCCCGGAAGTGGTTTCACTTGTGGAAATGTTCCGGGCAAAGGTCGTTGACATCGGCGCCAAGCAGCTTATGATTGAAGTCAGCGGGCCTGAATCCAAAATTGAGGCCTTCATTAACGCCTGCCGGCCATATGGCATCAAGAATGTGGTCAGGACCGGCACCATCGCCATGCCCCGACAGACAAAGCTCGAGGAGTGAGCCTCCCCGAGAAGCCCTTGGCAGAGGCAAAAAAGCAGGCAGGGGGAACGACGCGTCCATAAAACTCTTGCCTCGCCGGCGGCTTCAAATATAATTTCAGGATTCGCATCAAAGATTTCTCGTGCAGACTGATTGATTGGACTATCATGAAAGATCGAACTTCGTATAGAAAGTAAGGAGAGTTACAGTTATGGCGCTGAAAATTTATTATGAAGAAGACGCCCCCGTAGACGCGTTGAAGGGCAAAAAAGTGGCGGTTATCGGCTACGGCAGCCAGGGCCATGCGCATAGTCTGAATCTGCGGGACAGCGGCATCGAAGTGGCGGTGGCCGAGTTAAAAGACACCGCCAATTTTAAGCTCGCGGTTGAGCACGGCTTTGCGCCAACGGACGTGAAAACAGCCATGGATGGTGCGACGCTGATTATCGTAACCGTACCAGACGAGATTCAGGCCGGAGTCTACGACGAGCAGATATCGCCTAATTTGGCGGCGGGGCAGACACTCGGTTTCTGTCACGGCTTCAATATCCATTTCGGGTACATCGTGCCGCCCAAAAACATCAACGTCGTGATGATTGCGCCGAAGGGCCCGGGACACCTGGTCCGCAGCGAGTTCGTAAAAGGCGGCGGTGTGCCGAACCTGATAGCCGTCAAGCAGGACGCCACCGGAGACGCCAAGGCAATCGCTTTGGCCTGGGGCCGTGGCATTGGCGGGGCCAGGGCGGGAATAATCCAGACAACTTTCAAAGAAGAAACGGAGACGGACCTTTTCGGTGAGCAATGCGTTCTTTGCGGGGGCCTTACCTCCCTTGTTAAGGCGGGCTTCGAGACGTTGGTGGAAGCAGGGTACCAGCCGGAAATCGCGTACTTCGAATGCCTGCACGAAGTGAAGCTGATCGTTGACCTGATGTATCAGGGCGGCCTGAGCTATATGAGGTACAGCATCTCCAACACCGCCGAGTACGGGGACCTGACCCGCGGGCCAAGAATTATCACGCAGAAAACCCGTGCGGAAATGAAAAAGATTTTGAAAGAGATTACTTCAGGCAAGTTCCCGAAGGAATGGGTAAACGAGTACCGGACCGGCCTCAAGAACTTCAAGGCGCTGTACAAAAAGGACTACAATTGCAGGCTGGAGAAAGTGGGCAGAAAGCTGCGCAGAATGATGAAATGGATCGATGCAAAAGAAGTATAGACCTCACATGTGAAACGAGTCACCAATGAAAGGAAAAGACTGTGAGTGCTGAGAGTTCGGACAGATACGTAAGCCGCCGCATAAGCAGGTCTTATGCTCTTGTATTGCTGTGCTTTGGGGCCGCTTTGGCCTCGGGAGGGTGCAGAGTTGTGGAGTACTTCCGACCTGAAGGTCCTCCCTCCGACCTTGAGCTTCACGAAAACTACGACCGGATAGCGTTAAAGACAGGCAACTCGGCCTACGTTCTGGCCATGATTCAGAAGTCGAAAGACGAGCTGCTCAGCCGCAGCACAAGCGTTATCGCTTCGCAGGGACAAAAGAAGAAGGGCCGGAAGCTTTGGTTCACTATGGTTGCCTTCGACGAGAACGGCCTGGCCGCAAGGCGAAAGTACCTCTTTATAGTGAACGACCGACCAAACCTTATGGAAGAGCCAAAGAAGGACCTCAGCTTTGACTGCGAGGTGGTGATGGAGAGCGAAGTGCCTGACAAGCCCTACGCGAACGAAAACGCGCGTAGAATCGCGACACTAAGACAGGTTCAAGAAAAACTCCGCAAGGATACAGACCAGGTCGGGTCGGACAATAAGATGCTTGATATCTGCGGTATGCTCACCCATCAGGCGCTGGAAGCAGTTCTGGTCGAATTGGACTCCTCGCCGGCAATGGCGTCCGGACTAAGCACGCCGGGGGGCGTTGACTTTAGTCACGTAAATCTGGGCAGGGGCAAGATTCAGATGCTGTCTGAACTTGATATCATAAAAATAAAGATGCGGTTGGGCAAGCCTGTGAAGGAGTGGATAAAGGACCTTGAGGCATCTGAAAAAGAAAGAAAGCGCCAGGAGCTGCTCGCCCCCAAAACCTATTGACTCCCTGCGAAGCTCACGATGCAGTCAAGGCGACATCGCGATCATCGCCGCCGCTTCTGGAGCGCAGCGGATATTGTAGTCGAAAGGACCCGCAGGAGCACAACATCGGGATGCTCCCAGGCCTGTGAAATCGGCATCCGGCCCGGCCACAATGGTTCAATACTGCCGCGTTGTCCCCGCCATGGACGCATTGCGGAATTCATAAAGAAAAAAGAGTGGGTCTGTAAGCCGAGTTCTGTGTACCGTCACGTATGACGGCCGGCGGCCATTTGTCTCGACCAATCGTTGCCGATTGGCTCTCCCGATTTCTCGGGAAGCGACCTACCCGCTGTTATCGCCCGGGCCGGACGACAGCATGCTTGGTCTTGCAGGCGGTGGGGTTTACCCTGCCGGCGACGTCGCCGACGCCGCGGTGCGCTCTTACCGCACCATTTCACCATTGCCTGTGCCCCTCTCGAGGCCATCGGCTGTGTCTTTTCTGTGGCACTTTCCCGCGGGTCGCCCCGGGTGGCTGTTAGCCACCACCGTGCCCTGTCCTGCTCGGACTTTCCTCCCCCGCGCCGCTCTTCTACAGAAGACACGGGGGCGACCGCCCGACCCACTCTCTTCAACTTGCCAATGATTGTTTCTCTTGAGCTGCCGTGCCGCAGTGCATTACGCATCATTATAGCCGAAGTTCACGCGGTTTTCCACCCTCTACCGCCGGACTTCGATATGTCTCTTGAAATGCTCGTCATCGGCGGCGGGAAAATCGCTCCTGAAGTGAACGCCCCGGCTCTCGCGCCGCATCTGGGCGGCCTCGGCCATCAGCAGCGACACCGTCAGCATATTCTGGCACTCCCAGCCCTGCGGCGAATCAAAAATCTTGTCCATTACGTAACGCTGCCAGAACCCTATGATCTCCTGTGCCTCCCTGAGCGGCTGGGCCTTTCTTGTAATTCCGACGTTGCGCCACATAAGGGCCCGCAGCGAGTTTCTGACGTCCGTCGTGTCCAGACGAGTACGGTCCGAATGCGGGATTTGATGTTTTATCAAGGGATGCCCGATGTCAGGCCTGTCATTTCGGGAGGCAAACTGCCCGGCGGTTCTGCCGAATGCCAGTCCTTCAAGCAGCGAATTGCTGCCGAGGCGATTGGCGCCGTGCAGGCCTGTGGCGGCAGCCTCTCCACAGGCATAAAGATTCGCTATGCTCGTCCGGGCCGAGATGTCCGCCTTGACCCCCCCAATCATGTAGTGCGCGCTGGGACGGACCGGAATCAGGTCTCTGCTGACATCGATGTCGAAACTTTCACACAGCTCGAAAATCTGCGGGAAGCGCCTCGCAAAGTGCTCTTTATCGAAATGCCGGACATCGAGATAGACGTGCGTCGACTTGGTCTTGAGCATCTGCGCGAGTATGGCCCGGCTGACAATGTCACGCGGGGCAAGCTCCGCTGACTCATGGTAGTCTTTCATAAAACAACGGCCGCTCTTGTCCAGCAGCAGGGCCCCTTCTCCGCGGAGCGTCTCGGTAATCAGGGCGCGCGAGGCCCCGGCGATATAAAGCGTGGTCGGATGAAACTGCATGAACTCCAAATCCTGCAGCACCGCACCGGCCCGATACGCCATAGCGACGCCGTCTCCGGTTGCCACCCCCGGGTTGGTCGTCTCACGATACAGTTGTCCCGCCCCGCCTGTGGCAAGAATCGTGCTCGCGGCCCAGATTATTTGTGTGCCCCGGCCGTCCCGCCCGATTACGCCCAGGCACTCGTTGTCGTCGTTGGTCAGAAGGTCCACGGTGAAGAAGTCTTCCATGACCCTTATGCTCGGATTCTGCCTGGCTTGTTTTATGAGCGTCTCGGCGATTATCCTGCCCGTTTCGTCGCCGTGCGCATGAGCAACCCGGGGACGGGCATGGCCGCCTTCGAGCGTCGCGGCAATGTGACCGTCCACCATATCGAACTCGGCGCCCCAGCCGAGCAGTTGTCCGATAAGCTCCGGCCCCTGACGCACGACTACTTCCACGACTTCGCTGTCGCTCAGCCCGCAGCCGGTGTTAAGTGTATCCTCTATGTGCGACTCGAAGCTGTCGGCCTTTTCGAGCACCGACGCAATGCCCCCCTGCGCCTGCCAGGTGTTGCTGTCCTGCACAGAACCCTTGCAGACAACTATAACGCGGCAGCCCTTTGCCGCTTCAATGGCGGCACGCAGGCCCGCAATGCCAGCCCCGACCACCAGACAATCAGTGAAGAGCTGGTGCGTCGAAGCAGTGTCGATATTAACCAAGTATCGCCCAAGTTCTGTCCGGTCAGGCATGTTTTAGGCCCTGAATCTATACCGAGATTTATAGCTCACATTTCACCCCTCCTGCCCGGTTCACAAAGTAACCTTGGCCGCATTATGATACCCGAATCCTGTGACTTTGAAAACCAGTTTGTTACAACTCGCTCATGAATATCGAGTTACCTCACGCTGCCGCTTCATCCGGGAAAGAGTGCAATTTACGTTTGCAGGTGGATTTCTCCCCGCATGACCGCTACTGCCCACCTATCTTTCCCCCGCGCAGAGCGATTCACTTGACGCACAACCGACAAAACGCGAAAGAAGTGACACTCGCGACACGCTCAGTTTCCAACCGACAGAGGCGGTTCAACTCCGGGTTCCCGCTGTATTGCGCTCAACCCCTTAAGAACCCGTGTTTTCGTGCAGATCCGCCAAAAATGCCTTGGAAAAGAAAATTCTCGACGATTCAGAGAGATTAGCGTAAAATTATTGAAAGCGTACGGATAAAACTATGCAGTGTGAAAGTATAAATGGGAAATTCCGTGTTGAAATACAAGGGCCAAATCCGTATCCTAAAAACTTGTATAACCGGCAATCGCAGAGCCGACTGATGGTCCGCCTTAAGGAGTCGTGACTATGAACGATGACCTCATATTCAGAATATTCAGACATCTCATCTTTCTTTTCGTTATACCCGGTCTGATTACCGCGGTAGTCGCCTATCTGCTATTTCGCTATCGCCGGCATCTCTTCGAGATGGTATGCTCCATCGGTTTTCTCACTGGGCTGTTTTCCTTCTGCATTGAACCGCAGGGCAGCCTGCCCGGCGCAGTCGTAATGGCCGCCGGTATCATCGCGCTTGCCGCCGTAAAAATCGTGCACAGAACCTGAGACGACACTTGGTCTTGCCCCCTCCCTGATGAAACACTGAATTGTCTCTTGTGCGTTGACGATTTAGTGCCAGGGGTTGCCTGCTCAACCCTTCGGCCATTGGCCGTCAGACATATCGCGCAGCGCCAATTTGGCCGGGTCGATCGCGACATAGTTGATTCTGCTTAAAATAAGTTTGCCGTCTTTGAATTTGAAAAAAGGTAATAAGAGATTGACTTCTAACCGCTGCCGGCCTGAGCCTCAGGTTATGGCGAAAAAGAAGTCCAGCAAGTCCGAAAAGGGGAGCAAAACCCAAGAGGTCCGGGGGCTTGCCCGCTCCGCCGCAGGCGGATTTGGCCGGGCAGGGTGGCCTACCCTCAAGCCGGAGGTTGCAGGTCCGCTTGAAGTTTGCTGGATGCCGGGAGGTGAGGAGACGGTTACCGGCGAGGAGATCTGCGCCCGGATGTCCACTATAACGCACGGTCAGTTGGGGTGGATGCCTGCGGTTCGACTCCAAAAAAAAATAAGAAATAAAACATTTTTCCGTTGACAAGACTATACCTTGCGCTGTATAGTATAGTATGCCTCGAACTGTAAGGTATGACAATGTGACTGGTGAGAACTCGTTGATAGAAGCTTTTTGGAGCTGAATCATGAAATCTTTGCGCAAACAGACGCTTGACGGCAATGTTGAAACGATGCTCCTGGCGGTTCTGGAGGCCGGGACGAGCTACGGCTATGCCATTGTAAAGGACCTGAACGAAAGGGCGGAAGGCATTCTGCGCCTGGGCGAGGGGACGGTTTATCCGGTGCTGCACCGCCTGGAAGAAAAACGACTGGTATCGGCAAGCTGGCGAACGGCGCAAAACGGGCGGCAGCGCAAATATTACCGGCTGACCAACAAGGGACGCAAAGCCCTTGCGGGGAATCGTCAACAGTGGCATTTGCTCACCGTTGTGATGCAGAAAGTCGTGCATTCAACCGCGCAGCTTTCACCTGCACCGGAACTGAAAGGAGCTTCAATATGAGTCTGGCATTACAGAAATATCTTGACGACGTGATGGCCTACGCCAATCGAAAACAGCAAGACGCGGAAAGAATCCGAGCGGAGCTGCAAGACCATTTGCTACAGAAGGTAGCCGAGCTTGAAGCGCAGCACCTGCCGCGTGAGGACGCAATATTTCAGGCCATCGAGGACCACGGCAGCGCGCGGACCGTCGGCTATGGCCTCAGGAAGGGCTTTGCTCTGTTGGATGTCCGTACCGAGGGAACCGCTCGCGGATTTATCGCCATCGGGCCCAGGGCGGTCGGAGTGATTGCCTTTGGCGGCGTGGCAGTTGGCCTGTTCGCCTTCGGCGGATTTGCCATTGGCGCCATCGCTTTCGGATGGCTGGCCGTAGCTGCGTTGATTTCATGCGGAGGTATCTCGCTGGCGCCGCTGGGGGTTGCTTTGGGTATGGCGGTAGTGGGACGGATTGCCATGGGGATGATAGCCAGCGGGGGGCTGGCCGTGGGGGTGTGGGTCCCCTGGGCCGTTGACCGCGTCAGCCTTCTTGCCGGTGACGACGGACTAAGGTTTTTGCAATTCTTTCAGGACTTTCGAAACTATGCCGGCGAGGTTGGGGCTCTTGTTATAGTCTCGTGGCTCTTCATGATATTTCCCTTCCTTGCGGGGCTCATGGGGGCAATTGAGAGCTGGGAGTATCGGCGAATTAAGAAAGCTGATCCGAAACTGGTCGAGTAGGACGCCCGCGCCGCAGTGCCGGCGACCAGCCAATTCGCACACTACATCTGAGCCAGTTTGGCCCAGTCGCAATCGAGCAGAGAGCTGACAATCGTTTCGCCCAGACTCGGCGGTTCAAGGCTCACGGTTTCATCAAAAGGCACAACCGCAAGGACACCTGCGCCGCTGCACTTGGTGATGACCTCGCCGGCGGTATCTTCGGCGACGGTCGCCTCAGTGGCGTCGTAGCCGTTGATGACCACGCCGGCAATCTTCAGTTGAGCATCGCGGATGCAGTCAAGCGTCATTAACGTATGGTTTATGGTTCCAAGATTCGCACGGGAAACTACCACCACAGGCAGGCCGAACTCAACCGCCAAATCCAGCAGGTCGAATTCTTCGGTCAAAGGCACACGCACGCCGCCGATGCCCTCGATAATCACGATGTCACTGCCTTGACATACCTCATTGTACGCCTTTGCAATCGCGGCAAAATCAATGGGCCGACCCTCATGAGCAGCGCTGACAATCGGCGCGGCAGGCGTCAGATAGCCCACGGGCGTTATCGTCGAAAGCGACAGATTGCTGTTGGCGCAATTGGCCAGGAACTCGGTGTCATTGCTTACCAGGCCTTCCCAGTCGCGGCGGCAGCCGGTGGCAATCGGCTTGAATGCGCCGACCTTAAGGCCCTTGTCGGCAAGAATCCTCGCGATGGCGCCCGCTACGACCGTCTTGCCGACGCCCGTGTCGGTTCCCGTTATAAAAAGACCGGCCTTCTTTGGTAACTTCAAATCAATCGGCATCGCAGCTTTCTATTATATGCGGCAATTCGTTTTTGACGGCACGGTACACGATTTCAAGCAGCTTTTCAAGCAGCTCCAAACCGATGGCTACCGGAGGCATTACGACGACGCAGTCGCCCAGAGGCCGAAGCATCACCCCTGCGGGCCGCATTGATGAACACAGTCTGGAGCCGATTCTCCGCCCCGGAGGAAACGACTCTTTGCTTGATTTGTCTTTAACAATTTCGATCCCACCCATCAGGCCGCACTGACGAATGTCGCCCACGAACGGTAGCTCGCCGATGTTAGAGAAGTATTGCCTAATCAATTCAATCTTGGCGGGCAGGGATTCGAGCACCTTATTCTGCTCGAACAGGTCCAGCGACGCCAAAGCCGCTGCGCAGGCTAAGGCATTGCCCGTGTAGGTATGGCCGTGATAAAAGGTCTTGTGCTCAGTTACATCACCCAGGAAAGCATCGAAGATTTCCTGTGTGGTTAGCGTGGCCGCCAGCGGCAGGTAGCCGCCGGTGATTCCCTTGCCGAGACACATAATATCCGGACTGACCTGCTCTGCCTCACAGCCAAACATCCTGCCCGTCTTGCCGAAGCCCGTTGCGACCTCATCGGCAATCAAGAGCACGCCGTACTTTTGCGTCAATTCGCGAACCGCGCTGAGAAAGCCCTGAGGGTGCACGATTATTCCGCCCGCGCCTTGCACAAGCGGCTCGACCACTACGGCGACTATCTGCTCAAAGCGCTCGCTCAAAACTCCTTCTATCCTGCTCAGACTGTGTAGAGCACACTCTTTTTCAGTCCCGCCGAAACGATATGGATGCGGCGAGGGAACAAAGTAAGTCTCAAACAGCAGCGGCTTAAATATTGAATGGAAGGTTTTGATGCCACCCAGACTCACTGAGCCGATAGTGTCACCGTGGTACGAAGCCTCCAGCGCGACAAACTTGGTTCGGTTTTTCTCGCCCCTGTTCTGAAAATACTGATACGCCATCTTCAGGCCGATTTCAACGGCCGTAGCACCGCTGTCGGAGTAGAACACTTTTCCCAACCCGGGCGGCGCTATCTGCACGAGCCTCTCCGCAAGTTCGATGGACCTGGTCTGGCCCAGACCCAATAAAGTGCTGTGGGACACCTTGTCTATCTGGGCCTTTATCGCGTCGTCGATTTGTTTGACTCGGTGACCATGGACGTTGCACCATAGAGAGCTTACGCCGTCGATATAGTGCCTGCCTTCGGTATCAATGAGGTAGAACCCCTCGGCAGAATCGATTATTACCGGCTCGGACTTGAGCCACTCCGTCATCTGAGTGAAAGGATGCCAGAGGTAGTCTTTATCCAGTGCCGCCAGTTTTTTCGTCCGTTCATTCATAGCCGAATATGTACGATAAGCACCCGCTCCGGTCAATGCGGACTCGATTTTCTATAACCGGCCAACTTCGGTGTGTCACTTCTTTTCCGGCGGCGCCGGCTTTTCTTTTTCCTCGGCCTTGCTGGAACCCTCCGCCGTGGTCCCCTGATGCACGGACGCCTTCCTGCGAATCAGCACTTGCGGCTTGCTGAACAATCTCTCATCGTCGGCATATTTCAGCACAAACGCCTGGAGTTCGCCCGGTGACGCGGTCAACACAATGCCATCGTCTTTTACCTTTTCGTGTTTTATGGCATTGGGGTCCTGCTCGAGCAGCTTCTTGAACTCCTCATCGTCCGTCAGCCGCAGCTTCAACACACTGTCGTAGTCCGCCGACAGCTTCTTCAACGCATCGGCGTCGGTCTGTTCAGCTTCGGAAAGACATTTGCCTGCGGTTTGCAGAGGCTCAATGCAGTCAATCTTCATGAATGTGTGGACAGGCACGAGGAAGACGGAGTTGTAATGCCAGGCCATTTTATTCGGATCATCCGCTTCACACGGGAATTCCTTCGGGTAAGCATCGAGAAAAAGCCGCTCCTTCAGCTTCACCAAATATGTAGTGAAGATTCCCTTCTGCCCTTCCTTGTCGGAGAAGATCAGCTCATATTCTTTCTTCGATTCGTCGGGGCGCTTGAATTCCCAGATAGCCTCCGGACCGTTGGGGTCGTCCACCCAGACGCCCAGCAGTTTTTCCTCGAACACTGTGTCCTGCTCGGTATAGAGTGGATGCAGCGACATAACCGGCACGCAGCCGGCCAAAATCCCGGCCAATACATAAAATAGCACCTTCTTCGTTTTCATTTTTCGGCCTCCTTAAACCTTCTCTCATTATGGGTTGTCAATTCCGTCACTACTGCATTGTATCACGGGCTAATGTAATGGCAACGAATTTAATCCCCGCAACATCACCTCCACACAGAGGCGGGTATTCCTTGCACACACCGCCCGAAACAGATAAATTGCAGCGCGCCGCCAGATTGCTTTGCCATTGAGACACAGATAACAAAAAGGACGGACGATGTTGGAACTGGATACAACCGGCTGGCTGGTCGTCTCACTGTGCGCGGTCACGGTGGGAATCGCCAAGACCGGCGTTCCGGGCGTCACAATCCTCGCGGTTCCTTCGATGGTTGCGGTCCTGCCCGCCCGCAGCTCGGTAGGCGTGCTGCTGGGGATGCTCATACTCGGTGATTTATTTGCAGCAGGTTACTATCGCCGTCACGCCCAATGGCGCCATGTTGCCCGCCTGCTTCCGCCCGCCTTCATCGGCATCGTTGCCGGTTATTTCCTGCTAAGGGTGGTCAGCGATGAGCAGTTAAAACCCATCATCGGCGCAATAGTCCTCGTGATGTTGGCCGTCAACTACTGGCGCACCCGCCCGGACAAAGATGCGCCTGTACCAACACAGTGGTGGTTTGCAGCGACAATGGGTTTTCTGGCAGGCATCACCACTATGATGGCCAATGCAGCCGGACCTGTAATGGTCATATACCTGCTGGCCATGAGACTTGCCAAGGTCGAGTTCGTCGGAACGGGGGCCTGGTTCTTTTTCATTATCAACTGGGTCAAGGTCCCCTTCAGCGCAAATTTGCAGATGATGACGGCGGCATCCGTGAAACTCGACCTGATCATGCTGCCAGCCATAGCCCTCGGCGCCGTCGTCGGCATACTGCTTTTGAAGCGAATTCCACAGAAGCTGTTCACTGCGGCAGTCCAGCTTCTGGCCGCGGCTGCGGCTCTTAAACTCCTTTTTTGATGCGCCCCGTCGCCACCAACAAAATTCGTTTGCATAAACTTCGCCAAGAAGGGATGATGACGGTCATGGACGGCGGAGAAGAAGACAGATTTGCCAAGGCCCGTGAGCGGATGCTCAGATGGGACCTGATGGGCCGAGATATTACGGACCCTGACATACTTAGGGTAATGTGGGAGGTCCCGCGCGAAGAATTTGTACCCGAGATACATAAGTCGCAGGCTTACGCCGACAACCCTCTTACGATCGGGATGGGCCAAACCATCTCTCAGCCATATATCGTCGCCCTGATGACACAGGAGCTGCGGCTGAACCGCGAGCTTGAGGTCCTCGAGATTGGGACCGGCAGCGGGTATCAGACCGCCATACTCGGTAAGCTGGTTAAAAAAGTCTATACAATAGAAAGAGTCAGCGAGCTGGCCACTTCGGCGCAGGCCGTGCTGGGCAAATTGGGGATAACCAATGTTGAGTTCTACCTGGGCGACGGCAGTTGCGGCTGGCCCGAGCAAAGAGTTTTCGACAGGATTATTATCACGGCAGCCGTGCCGAAAATGCCCGAACCACTTATTGAGCAATTGACAGAGGGTGGTCTGATGGTCGGCCCGGTCGGCAGCGGCGGATTCCAGCAGCTCGTCGTCTGTGAAAAAAAACACGATAAACTCCTACAAACCGGGGTCTGCGACTGCCGATTTGTTAAGCTGCTCGGCAAATATGGCTTCGAGGAGGCATAGAAATGATGAACTTTGAAGAAGGTTTCCGAAGAATAGGCATTGCCATAATATGCCTCAGCGCACTTGCTGGGCTTGTAGCCGCCATGGTCGGTGGCCTAATGGCAGGAATGTTGGTTGCGGTGGCCAACCTCGCGGCCTCTTACCTGCTTTTGCTTCTCACCGCTTACGTTATCAAAGGCTTTCTGAAAGAAACCGACAAACCGGAAAACAAAGAATAGTCTGTTATGACCCAACCACTAAAGGAAAAAGCACAGACTAACCTCAGTCTGACCATGCCCGCACAGTATCTCAAGGGTGTAGGACCGGCACGAGCGAGGGTCTTTGCGCAGATGGGGGTGCATACCGTCGCGGACCTTTTGGAGTATTATCCGCGAGATTGGGCGTTCGCCCCTGACGCAATAAAGATAAGTCAACTGCGACCCAGCCTGACGGCCACAATCATCGGGCTGGTTGAGTCAACCGATTACCAGGCATTTCGCAGGCAGCCTGTTTTCGAAGCCGTGCTCTCCGATGAGACGGGGGTATGCAGGATAATCTGGTTTCACGGCGGGTACCTTCGCGGCCGGTTGAGCCCCGGCCAAGTAATAATGGCTTCCGGCAAAGTCACCTTGTACAAGCACCAGTTGCAGATGACCAATCCAAAGTTCCTCGTGCTCGACAAGAAAAGCCCGCGGCCCGATGAGTATTTCGGCGGCGCGGTTTATCCGGCCAGTGCCGGCCTGAGCAGTATGCAGATAAAACGAATAATACGCCCCGTTCTCGACAACCTCGATGAGCTTGTCAGAGAGTTCTATCCGGAAAGCTTCCTGAGGAAGAACAGGCTGGTAAAAAGAGCGGACGCCTTCGGCTGGATACATCATCCGCCCGATGAAGAGAAGCTGGCGCGCGCGAAACGCCGGCTAAAGTACGACGAGCTTTTTCTGATGCAGACGGGACTCGCACTTCGCCGCTATAGATGCAAACATTTTGCATCGGCGGTGCAAATGAATTTCACCGATGAGATCGACAGGCGAATCAGAAGGCGCTTTCCGTTTCTGCTCACGGAGGACCAAAACAGCGCCATCGCCGAAATTGTGGGCGATATGGGCAAAGCCGAGCCGATGAATCGGCTTCTCCAAGGGGACGTGGGCTCGGGCAAAACAGTGGTAGCGCTCTACGCGGCGCTTTTGGCTGTGGCCAATAACACGCAGGCGGCGATTATGGCGCCCACCGAGATTCTGGCCGCCCAGCATTTCCTGAGCATGGAAAGATACCTCAAGAACAGCAAAGTCAGGCGCGTTTTGATAACGGGCGGATTGACCGGTCCCAAGAGAAAGGAAATCCTGACCCAAATCCGCACCGGCCAAATAGACATCGTCGTCGGCACCGTCGCCCTGCTGGAAAAGGACATAGCATTCCGCAAGCTCGGCCTGGTCGTGATTGATGAGCAGCACAAGTTCGGCGTCCATCAGCGGGCCCAATTGCGCAAGGATACAACGCCGCACTGCCTTGTAATGACCGCCACCCCCATACCACGCACCCTCGCAATGACCGCCTTCGGTGACCTCGACGTCTCGATTATCAGACACTCGCCCCCGGGCAGAGGCGCCGTTATAACACGCTGGATCGACCACAAAGACCGCGGCAAGGCATTCGAATTCATTCGAGAGCGACTGAAAGCAAAAAGACAGGCCTATTTCGTCTATCCGCGAATCACACAGACAGAAGAGGACAACGATGTAAAGGCCGCCACCGACGAATGGAAGATTCTCTCCGAACAGGTGTTCCCGGAGTTTGCCGTCGGACTTCTTCACGGCCAGATGCCATCTGCGCAGAAGCAGCAGATTATGTCGGACTTTCGCCGCGGCAAAATTGATGTTCTGGTTTCCACCGTCGTGATAGAGGTCGGAATGGATGTGCCCAATGCCACAATAATGGTTGTCGAGGCCGCAGACAGATTCGGACTGGCACAACTGCACCAGCTGCGCGGGCGAATCGGCAGAGGGGAGGCAAAGTCTTATTGCCTCCTGTTCGCAGAGACAGAAAGCGAGATCGCGAAGAACCGCCTCGAAATAATGACCCGAAGCAGCGACGGTTTCGAGATCGCCGAGCAGGATTTGCGCCTGCGCGGCCCCGGAGAATTGTTCAGCACGCGACAGCACGGACTGCCTGATTTGAAAATCGCCAATATCGTGGAAGATTATGAATTACTCGTGATGGCGAGAAAAAATGCCTTCGAACTTGTTTCGCAGGACCCCATGCTGACAAGGGCCGATAATAAGAATATTCGCGAGGCGCTAATCAGCCGGTTCGGAGATTCGCTCGGACTGGCGGACGTGGCCTGATTCACGATTCACGATTGACAATCGGCAGGCAACCTTTGATAATCAATCTATGAAGGTACACTACAAGAACAAACGGCTGGAGCAAGCCTTGATTGCAACCAAAGCCGTCACCTCCGCAATGGTCGTGGCTTCCTTTGTTATTCTATTCGGTTTCCGCGAACCACTGCTGCCGGCCAAGCTCCTATTCAATATTCAACTGGCCATGTTGTTTGTCTTCCTCGCGGGCAAGGTAATCAGGCTTGCCAATGCCGAGTCGAAAAAAGAGTATTTGCTCGCAAACTGGTTCGAAATACCGCTGCTTCTGGGGCTGGGAATTGCCGTACTCGGAGCCGGACGATGGATAGTGCGGTTCGAGCCGGCAGCCGTCAGACATTTCGCGGTAGGTATTTACCTTGTTATCGAGGTGGTCATGAAGACCTGCATGGCCAGCGTGAACATGGCCGCCTCCGGGAAAAATCCGACGCAAACGCTAATCCTGAGCTTCCTCGTGCTCATAGTGTCGGGGGCGGGATTTCTAATATTGCCCAGGGCCTCTGCGCCCGGAAAGCAGAACATAGAATTGATTGATGCCCTGTTCACCGCCACCAGCGCAACGTGCGTTACGGGTCTTATCGTCAAGGACACGGGCCAGGATTTCAGTTTGATGGGGCAGATAGTAATTTTGACCCTGATTCAGCTCGGAGGCCTCGGGATAGTGGTCTTCGGCGCGGTCTTTGCGCTTCTCCTGGGCCAGGCACTGAGCCTGCGGGAATCGGTGGCAATGCAGGACCTGCTAAGCGCCAGGACGCTCGGCCGCATTGGCAATATGATTGTCTTCATATTCGGCGGAACCATCTTGATAGAGGCAATCGGCGCGGTCAGCATGTTCGGTATGTGGAACGACGTGCCTGGCCGCCAGTTCACTCTGCACGAGCAGTGGTTCTACAGCATCTTCCACTCGATAAGCGCCTTTTGTAACGCCGGCTTTAGTCTGTTCGGCGACAGCTTCATCAGCTACAGCCGAAGCTGGCGCATCTACGCCGTGATTTGTCCCCTCATAATCCTCGGCGGGCTCGGCTTCGGCGTCCTCTATGATCTTGCCAACATCATGGCCAGCCGGGTAAAGGCATTTTTCGCCGGCCGGCTGGAGGAGCGTTACAGACTTTCCCTTGAGGTGCCGGCGCCAAAGAAGATGCAACTGCAGACAAAAATTGTTCTGATGGTCAGTGCCTCACTGATAGTCGCCGGTGCGCTTGCTATCTACTTGTTCGAACGCTACGCAGCGGGTTCCGACTCTCTCGCAAACCATCAGAACACCGGAATACTTGGCGCGTTCTTTCAGTCGGTCACCGCCCGTACCGCCGGCTTCAATACCGTCAACATCTCACAGATGTCCGCCTCCAGCAGGTTTATTCTGATGGTCCTTATGTTCATCGGCGGCTCCCCCGGCTCCACAGCCGGCGGAATAAAAACCGTCACCATCGCGGTGATTGTAATGACCGCCGTGGCCGCGCTGCGAAAACGCGAGGAAGTCGAGATGTTCAATCGCTCCGTTCGCATAGTGGTCGTGGGCCGCGCCATTACCGTTACCCTGATTTTTGTGGCGGTCCTGTTTGGGGCCACCCTCATCCTGAGCATAACCGAAAATGCAACGGGCCTCAGCATGTCGGACATTATCTTCGAGACCGGCTCCGCCCTCGGCACGGTGGGCCTTTCCACCCTCACCACCGAGCAGACCGCCTCTTTGACAACCGTCGGCAAATTGATTATCATTGCGGTGATGCTTATCGGCAGACTCGGCCCACTGACGCTGCTGGCGGCACTGACGTTCAATCTGAAGCCGGCCAGATATAATTATCCCGATGAGGCGATAATCGTCGGCTGAGGGCTTCCGGGCCCGCACTTTACAATTTGGAGCCAATATTATGAAAAGGTTCGCGGTAATTGGGTTGGGCAGGTTCGGCAAGAAACTCGCAATCGCACTTGCAATGAGCGGCGCCGAGGTCATGGCCATCGACAGAAACAGGGAGGAAATAGAGCTGATTCGAGACCAGGTAAGTCACGCCGTCAGACTCGACAGCACCGACGAAGAGGCAATGAAGGCACAGGGCATCGACAAGGTCGATGTCGCCATCGTCGGCATCGGACAGGGCACGGGCCGGGGCTTCGAATCCGCCATCCTCACGGTCGTGAACCTCCGGCAGATGGGCGTCAAGCAGATATATGCACGAGCAGAGGATTTGATTGCGGGAGAAGTCTTTTCCAAAGTGGGCGCCACCGAGGTAATCTATCCCGAAATCGAGTCCGCGCAGAGATGGGCGTACAAGCTCATCGCGCCGCAGATAGGCGAAAAAATTGACTTCGCCCCCGGCTACAGCCTCGCCCGCGTCAAAGCCCCCGCAAGCTTCGACGAGAAGACCGTTATGGACCTGCAGCTCCGTCAGAAATACAACGTCAACCTCGTCGCCATAAAGCGCGACGAGCAGAGCAAGGCCAAGAAAAACGAAAAAGGCGGAATCATCAACGTCCCCATGCCCAACACCGTCATCTATCAGGATGACATCCTGATGGTCGCCGGCTCCGACGCCGACCTCGCTAAACTTCCGCAAGAATAGAATGGATGCGGTGAACCCCAAATGACCCGGGCTCGCCGGCACCGTTTCACTCGTGACAAGATGCTGTTCAGCTTCTCCGGTATTCTCTCAGCTTATCGAGCAGGTTCTGCATATCCGGAGGCAGCGGTGCCTCGAATTTCACCATTTCTTCGGTGGTGGGGTGTTTGAATTCGAGCGTTGCCGCGTGCAGCGCGCAGCGGTCGATGACGGGGTCCTGCGCGGCGGGCTCGGCGTCGGCCAATTGCCAGGCATAAACGAGTTTGCCGCCGTACATATCGTCGCCCACAATCGGATGCTTCATGTATGAAAGGTGTACGCGGATCTGGTGCGTTCGGCCGGTCTTCGGAGCAAGCCTCAGCAGCGAGTACCCACGGAAATTCTCGATAACCTCATAAAAAGTAATCGCCTCCTTACCGATTTCCGGCCGGATGGCGTACTTCTCCCTTATTCTCGGATGGACGCCAAGGGGCACATTTACACGGTCGGCCGTCAAATCAGGCGTGCCGTGCACTATGGCAAGATACGTCTTGTTAACCTGGCGGTGCTCAAACTGCCTGGCCACCTTCCACTGTGCTATGTCGTTTTTGGTGACGACCATGACGCCGGTGGTATTCCGGTCGAGCCGGTGCACAATGCCGGGACGAAATGGGCCCAGCCCGCTGGAGAGTTTATCGGAATAGAACGCCAGAGCGTTTACCAGCGTCCCGCGCGTATTGCCGCGAGCGGGGTGCACAATCATGTCCGCCTGTTTATTGAGAACAATTATGTCGGAATCTTCATAGATGATATCGAGCGGGATATCTTCGGGGGGAATGTCCCTGCCTGGGAGTTGGGGCAGGCTCAACACTATCTGGTCGCCGGGACTGAGCTTGAAGCTGGGCCTGACCGTCCTGCCGTTTACCTTGACCGCCCCCGCCTTGATTATTTCTTGAATCATTCCCCGGCTGAAATTGCTGAACCGCCCGTGCAGGTATTTATCTACCCGCCGGTCCTTTATCGAGTCTCCTACCCGAAGCGCCAGCTCCTCATGGCCTATATCCTCGCCGCCCTGCGCTGAAGCTCCCGTTGCCTCAGGCCTGTTGTCTGGCCGGGGCTCCGGCTTCATTGTGTTTTGCTCCATAAAACGGACAAAAAAGACTACTGCCCGGCCGCGTTGGCCTCAGCAAGACCCACGCCCGCAGTGTTTGTGTCGACATCACCGCTTTCGGGCACAGGCGACTCCGCAACGTTCGTATCCGTAACAACGGGACCACGATTGACCTCGGGCGCAGTAATCTCAACCTCGTTAATGTCCGGAAGTCTCAGCGGGACACGGGGCATCGTTGTTGGCGGTCGAACCGGTCTGGCCGCTGCCCCGAAGACCACGTCCTTACGGTAATCGCCCATGGTTTCCAGACGCTGTTTCGCCTGGACGACGACCGTGGTACCCTCGAACTCCGCATTTTCAACAATGGCCTGATATATCTGCTTTGCCTCATCAAAATTACCGAGTTCTTCTTGGCAGAGTCCCAGGCCGAAATTAGCCATGCCCTTGAGCAACGGATTGGAGGATGACTTCTCGAGTGCTTCACGGTAGCTTTGCCTTGCCCTTTCGATCTGAGCGGCTATGTCCTGCCTGCTCACGGTCCTGGGACGATAATGCAATTCCGCCCGCAGAGTCTCGCCTCGCTTAATAAGTGCCAGAGCGGCTCTGTCACCGTCCTCGGCGCTTCGGGCGAAGTCCTGAAGGTTTTCGGCCAGCTGCAGCAGCAAGTACGCTAAATCCCCAACTCTGTTCTGGGCACTGAGTATGTCTCTCTTGTGTTGGGACAATCGCCGGGCGGCAAGCTCCGTAAGCCTGAGCTGCTCCCGAGCCGACACGATACTCCTTTGATACCTGAAGTACAGGTATGAACCTGCAGCCAGGACCACAACTAACGCCGCAACGCCAATTATCTTAAAGTTCTTCTTGGCCCAGTCGGGCATGTCCGCTATCCACCGAGCCAGCTCGTTCGTTTTCAGTTCGTGACGATGTTCGGCTTTCATGCTGCTCTCCGTTCTCTAAATCAAGGCCCCGTCATTTCAAGACGCCTCGCAGGAAGAAGCCCCTGCACCCGTCCGCGCCAGGCTTTATCCGAAACACGTTACGGGGCGGACTACGGTTTTCCCAAGTCTCCTTCCCGAAGAAGACTCCAAAATCGGGGCCCAAAACCACAGCCGAGTCCCGCAAGAGACCACATCTTCTTGCCATTCGGACCTCGGCCCCAAACAGCCATCTTAGCAAAACTCATTTTATCTTGCAATGGTCCTTTCCATAGACTAAAATCCCCCCGATAATCAATTTGTTTTAACGAGGCTTTACATGTCAAGAATTTCGGCAAGTTTGACGAGAACTTTTTTGCTGCCTTTGGCGGCCGTTTTAGCCGGTTCTGTTCATGCCGCCGGCGACGAGCTGGACCGCAGCAGGTACATAACCGTCGACGAGATTCGGCCCGGCATGGAGGCATACTGCCTGACCGTGTACGAGGGCACTCAAATCGAGAAGTTCGCTCTTGAGGTCCTCGATGTCGTGCGTAAGTGGAGGCCGGGCAAGGACGGCATTCTCGTTCGGGGCACGGATGAACGTTTTATCCGCAGCGGTCCGGTGATGGGGTGCAGCGGCTCGCCCGTCTATATCGAAGGCCGACTGGCCGGAGCCCTCGCCTGGGGTTCTTATTTCAGCAAGGATGCCTTTTACATAGCCACCCCCATTGAAGAGATGCTGAGGGTCGGACAAAAAAACGCCGCTGAAACGCCGGATATAGTCGAGCGCGGATTTGCCTTCGACTTCTCCAGGCCTATTGATTTTGCCGAGATTGACGCGCAGATTGTCAAGCGGATGGGGGCGGACAACGCCGCAGCAGCCGGCGCCACGGCTTTGCCTTGTCCGCTGGTTGTTTCCGGTTTGCCGGCCGCTGTTACCGAGCAATTGGACGCCTTCGCCGGACCTCTCGGCCTCAAGGCGGTTGCTGGTCCCGCCGGAGGCGCAGGCCTTCAACAAGATGAGCAAATACAGTTGGCGCCGGGGGCCTGTCTTGCCGTCGCGCTGGTGACAGGTGATATAACCATGGACGCCGTCGGCACAGTGACCGAAGTCGTGGGCGACAAGGTTTACGCCTTCGGGCACAACATGCTCGGTTATGGACCCATAGACTTGCCGATGGCCGCCGGACGCGTTCACGCAGTCGTCTCGAGCGTCATGTTTTCTTACAAGATGGCCAGCGCAGCCGGGATAGTCGGCGCGCTGCGAGCCGACGAATCGACGGCAATCTTTGGACAGATCGGGGCAAAGGCACGGATGATTCCGATGGTTATTAAGGTCAGCCGCTACAACGACGCCGAGACACGGCTGTACAACTGTCAGATTGCAGACAATCGGCTCATCACTCCGGCCGTTTTTCGCCTGTGCCTGACCGGAGCGGCGCTCATGCTGGGCCCGCTGCCGCCGGACCATACGATCGAATATAAGGTAAAGGTGGGAGTGCAGAACACCGAGCCGATTAGTTTCGAGAACGTTTCTACCAGCACGGATCTGGACGAGATGATTGCAGAAAGCACCGGCTCGGTCGCCCTGCTGATGAACAATCCGTACAAGACTGTCCGCATAGACTCCATAGAGGCGCAAGTACACATCACGCCGAAGAGCGCGATTTCACAGATATGGTCGGTCAGTTTATCCGACTCGCAGGTCAAGGCGGGACAGGAAGTCAAGTTGGATGTGGTGGTTGAATCCTTTCTGGCAGAAAAAAAGAGGTACGAAGCCCGATTGAGAATTCCTGAAGAACTGCCGGCTGGAGAATACGAGCTTCTCGTCTGCGGGGGCTATGGGTACCTGCAGTTCCTTATGAAAGCGGCGCCGAACAGATTTACCCCACAGAACCTCACCGGGCTGATCGAGGCAATCAATTACATCCTGCATGTCCGGCGAGATGAGTTGTATTGCATCCTGCTTTTGCCCGCGGGCGGCGTCACGGTCGAGAACGCCGAGCTTCCCGACCTGCCGGCAACGAAAACGCTGGTCCTGCAGGACGCGAAAAGAACTCTGACGGCTCGGCCTTACCAGCATTGGGTCGAAAGGAATTTCCGCACCGGTGCGGTTATTATCGACAAGAAAGTTATGCGCATAACTGTGGAAGACTGACGTGAAAGCCGTCGAGGCTCTTCCACCAGCGTTTCTTTCCAAAAGGAACCCGTTATGCCATTCAGGTATGATATTTTGGGAGCGACCATGAAGAATAGACCCGAAAGCGCACATACGAACCTGCATCCGGGGCCCCTGGCTCTTATTATATGTTTGGTTTTGAGCCTTTTGTCGCAGTCGGCCCAGCCTGTTACAAGCAAGATTACACGGCAGCGCAGCAGTGCCGATATGTTGAAAGGCAAGGTCAAAGATGTTGTGGTCGGCTCACAAGGGACGCTGCGACTGGGCACGGCGTGGGAGACGCCGGTTGAAGAATTCGAGGACGTCTGGTCGATAAACAGCATCGTGGTGATTGGAGGAACGGTGTATATCGGCACCAGTCCGAACGGAGGCATCTTTGAATACAGCCTCGGCAAACTGACCAAAATCTACCCCCTTCAATCGCAGGAGCAGCAGCCGCAAGCCCAAGACGAAAATAACGACGCCACAGACGAGCCGAACGATGCGAACACCGTCGAAGCAAAAGAGTATCTCGCAAACGAGCATATCTTCGCAATGGCCACCGATGTCGCGGGCAGACTGTTGGCGGGCATAAGCGGCAAGGAATGCAAGCTGCTGCGCTTCGAGGCTGGCAGGATGGAGACGATTTTCGAGCCCAACGACGCCAGGTATATCTTCGCAATAGCCACCGACATCAAGGGCAATATCTATTTGGGTACCGGGCCGCAAGGCAAGGTCTATCGGTTCGACCCGTTCTCGCGGGACTCTTCGCAAGTTATTTATGACAGTCCCGACAAGAACATACTCTCATTGGCGGCCGGCGATGACGGTTTTGTTTATGCCGGCAGCGACGACCGCGGAGTCATATACAAAATTGACCCGCAAACCGGCAAGGCATCGGCCCTCTATGACAGCGAACAGCCCGAGATTACGGCATTGCTCCTGAACAAGCAGGGCGACTTGTACGCCGCCGCAACGTCGGCGGAGATGGCTCAGGCCGAGAGCAAATTCGCGGCAAAACTGCCCCTGGCCGGTCGCCCGGAGACCAAATCGACAAACGGAAAAACCAGCTCCGAAAGCGACGGAGCCCGACAACTGAGAATCCCAAACACAAAGAAGGCCTCGCACGACAAATCCGCCGAGGGCAAGCCGGCTGTTCCCAAGCCCCCCAAGCCGGACAAAGCCAGCCATATATACAAGGTATCAAAAGAGGGCTATGTAACGGACATATTCAGCGAGGCGGTGGTGCTCTTCTGTCTGGCCGAACAGGACAATAGTCTGCTTGTCGGCACGGGAAACAACGCCCAGCTTTTTTCCGTTGACCCGGCCAGCGAGGACTCGGCGGTCATCTACGAGGATGAACAGGCATCACAGATAACCGCGGTCACCTTGTTCGGCAAAGATGTGTATGTCGGGACGTCCAACCCGGCAAAGCTCATAAAGCTGACCAGGAAGTTTGCCGCCGAGGGAAGCTACACTTCGGACCTTATCGATGCGGGTCAGCCGGCGAAATGGGGCAAGCTGCAGGTCGAGGCGGACATACCCCCCGGCTGCAAGATAATGGCTGCATCACGCAGCGGAAACGTTAAGGACGTCAATGACCCTACGTTATCCGAATGGACACAGTTGGAAGAAATAACAGGACCCGTGCAGCTGCGGTGCCCCCTTGGCCGATTCTGCCAGTATAAGCTGGTGCTCAAAAGCGACAGCGGCTCTCAAAGTCCGGTCGTCCACGAGGTCGCCGTGGCCGGCACCGTACCCAATCTGGCTCCGCAGGTCGAGTTGGTGAGCGTCGGTCGCATCGAAGCCGCCGGCAAAGAGGGGACATTCAAAATCGCTTACAAGGCCAAAGACGACAACGGAGACAAACTTGTTTACAAAATAGATTTTAGAAAAGCTGCGAAAACCATCTGGATCGAACTGAAGGACGAACTCGAGGCGGACAGCTTCGAATGGGACGGAAAGACGGTCGAAGACGGACGATACGAAGTCAGAGTCACCGCAAGCGATGAGAGAGACAATACGCCGACCACCAAATTGACCGCCAGCAGGATAAGCGATCCGGTAATAATTGATAATACGGCCCCGGTCATTAAGGACGACAGCATTCAGAGAGGCGGTAAAACCGTGACGCTCAGACTCCGGGCGGTTGACGTCTTTAGTGCGATCGGCAAGGTGGATTACACCATCGACAGCAACGATAAATGGATAACCGCCATCCCGGACGATCTGGTGTACGATACAGCGGATGAGACTTTCACGATAGCCATCGAAGATTTGAAGGCGGGCGACCATATAATCGCTCTTCGTGTCAGCGACGACGCAGGCAACACTACTTACAAGACTTTTGAAGTCGCCATACCGAATAGCTGAGATTATTGTTTGTGGCGGTTTTACCCATCGTGCGATACGTCAATTTCGAAAAAATCGCTGAGACCGTCGAATCGCTCTGCATAGCGGCCTGTTACGAGCTCGGCGACGATGTGCTCAATGCCCTGGCAGAGGCGGCGCAAAAAGAATCCAACCCAGGGGCCGCGAAAATCCTCAATCAACTGATTGAAAACGCCCGGCAGGCATCCGCGGAAAAGATACCCCTTTGTCAGGATACCGGCCTGGCGGTGGTATTTGTCGAGCAGGGCACCGAGGTGGCCGTGCGGGCGGACGACGGAAGCACGCTGTTCGACGCAATCAACGAGGGTGTCGCGCGCGGTTACGAAAAGGGTTATTTGCGCAAGAGCGTCGTCGCCGAGCCGCTGAAGAAACGCGAAAATACCGGCTCCAATACGCCGGCCATAATTCATCACTCAATCGTGCCGGGCGACAAACTGAAAATTACCGTTATGGCCAAAGGCGGAGGGTGCGAAAACAGAAGCCGGTTCGAAATGTTCAGGCCGACGGCGGACCGCGAGGAAATAATAGCCTGGGTCGTGGATGTGGTCGGACAGGCCGGCGCCGACGCCTGTCCGCCGTTCATTGTCGGCGTCGGACTCGGAGGCGACTTCGAGTTAAGCTGTCTCTTGAGCAAGAAGGCCCTGCTCAGAAACCTCGGCACCCGAAATACCGATGAGTTCTACGCGCAGCTCGAGGCGGATATGCTTGAACGAATCAACGCCCTGGGCCTCGGACCGCAGGGCCTCGGCGGCCATACGACCGCGCTGGCGGTTTTAATCGAGACCGCCCCCTGCCACATCGCCTCACTGCCGGCCGCCGTGAACATCGAATGCCATTCACACCGCCACAAGTCCGCTGTCATCTGACGGCTGATTGAATACACACTTCTTCGTGGCATCAAGGCGGTTATATCACTTTGGCCAGGCCAGTCTGAAATTTCCGCCATCCCGCTGTTCGTCAGCCGTTATCGAATCCACGTGCCCATCCACAAATACCAAATTTCCCGAGCCCCTGTCCAAATCCCGCCCCGGCGCATCATGATAGGTGGCAAAGCAGTCACGTGCCTCACCGGGCTCCCCGATCAGCAGATTGTTGTCGTTTATCACGTAATCGCTCAGCCCTTCTATGGTCCAGGTGTTCTCTTCCGAGAAGAAAAAAATGCCCGCAGAACCCCTCAACTCGGTTTCTTTCAGAATTCCCCCGAATCTGTTCGCCCCGCTGTCCTCGAACTCACCAAGGTAAGCGTTCATACTATAGCTGTACTGCGCGTTCGGCCGGCCTGTGCGCTTCGCAACCATTCTGAACGTGGGACATATATGGATCTCCTTATCCTTCAGATAGGGCCACAGCGAACCATCCGGTTCGAGCCCCATGATTTCCTCATCAGGTGTCCCTCCGGTGCCGGCCCCGGTGTAGAGCCAAACATAAGGATCGGGAAACCGGGCCTCGTTATCGTCCAGATACATTCTGCCCGCCACACCGTACTGACGCAGATTGGACCGACAAATAACGGTTCTGGCCCGTTCCTTCGCACGCTGCAACGCGGGCGCCAGTATCGACATCAAAAGCGCCATAATGGCAATTACCACAAGCAGCTCTATTAAAGTAAACGCACTTCGCCTGTCCAGCATGGTTCCTTCTTCGTCTCAAAAATGGGGGTGGTTCCTTCATTCTATTGTGCCGGCCCCGAAAGGACAAGCCGGGGCGCATCAGAAGACCGCTTCGGCAAAAATCCGTTGGGCCCGTGTTTTTGCTTGTAAACTTGCTGCCTGGGGCCCAGAATGGGTGCGCCATACAATGGCCAAACATAACAAGGTGCACGTAAAATGAGGATGTCGTGAGATGGAAGGTTTCAATCGAGAAAGTCGGCAGAGCATTTACTTTGAGATAACCTATGTCATCGCAAACGAATTTCCCGCCGACCCCATGGAGCGCCTCGATTTTCAAAAATCACTCGCTCAAATGCAATTGGACTTCCCGCAAACGAGCGGAGGCTCGCACGGTTTTGCACTCGTTCGGACAGAACAGTCGCCCCTCCAAGTTAAGATGTCCCTGCTGGGACCACGGGTCTCCAATCTTTCCATCAGCTCGAAAAGACCTGTTCACAGCCTCGACCTCTTCTGCAAGGAAGCCGAGGCCGTCTGCGACGCCTACCGGCAAACGTGGCTGAAGCAGCAGACCCAAATTCTGCAATGCAATGCAAGAATTCAACACCTCTATAGCTGTCAGGGTCATGCCTTCAAATACCTGTGGGAAGATCGGCTGGGGCAGGACCCGCAGGATTTTGCCTATTTGGGCAAACGGCCGGTGCTGGGCGGCGGACTGCGCCTCGTGATGCCGCCAACAAAAGAGGACGCCGAGCCCGTTCAAATTGAGATCAAGATAGAATCCTTCTTTCCGGAGCTCGGAAAGATGTTCATCGAGACCTCCCTTGTATGGCCGCAGCCGAGATTGCTGACGAAAAACGACAAATTCGACCCGGAGCTCCGCTTGAAGCGAACGGAAGAATACGCCGTGACCGAGGTCTGCGATTTCGTACTGCGGTCGCCAATGGAGCAATAGCCGCGCCCCAGCAGGCCTCCGCCGCGAGCAGAAACCATCAAACACACATCACGCGCTCAGCAGAATCACTGCGTATTTGTCTTCTCCTGACCAGCCAGCCAGCTCAGGGCCGCCTCATAGATGATTTCGTGACCGCCGTCAAAAATTGTGACCCTCGCCTTGCCCGAGCTTCTCCTGAACAAAGGCGCCTTCTTGCCGTACGCCGCGTCGCTCAGTTCCGCCTTCAAGTGGACGGGTACCTGGGCCTTTTCTGCGAAGAACCTTATGTCCTCTTCTGAGATGCGGTCCTCCGCAGCCGCCACGAGATTGAATGCCCGCAGCGAATGGCTCACAGGCACGCTGCCCGTATGGCCGTCGTTAATGCCCGCATTGATGTCCAGCGGCACCTGTACCCCGTTGCGCAGGTACGTGATGGGCGACCTCTTCTTATATTCACGATCCACCTCGGCGTTGGCACCGGGGACATCGCCGCACGACTTGACGATGTCGCCCGCATATCGCCTGCCTGTTTCCTTGCACTCAAAATACCACGCCCGCAAATCCGCAATCGGCGCCCACGCCGATACCCCCGCCCAGATATGCGGCGCACGCCCGGCCATCAGCAGCGCAGTATAGCCTCCGCCCGAAGCGCCCACGAGATACACACGATTCGGGTCAACATTCGCATTGCATTTCGCGTAATCCACCGCGCTCAATATATCCTTCACAACCAATTCAGAACCTGTGGCTTCAGGACTTTTATTCGGCCCCCTGAAATTCGGATGAATGAAGACCCAGTCTTTCTCAATGCACCACTCGGCGTAAGGAATGGACATCGTCTGTTTGCAGTTTCCGGACCACGTGTGCAGGCCTACCAGCAGCGGGCGGGGCCCATCCTCCTTCCGGGGCGCATAAAACAGCGCCGGCTGGGCCGTGGAGTCCGCGCTACTGACATACGTGATTTCTTTCACCACCTCAGGCCACCGCGGTCCATCCTGTGCAATGCTTTCAATCGACCCCGCCGATAAGAACACCACTGAAAACGATATCGTAACTGCCTGCTTCATCCCTTTCTCCTCAGCTTCAATTCGACTGCTCGTCACAGACATTGGCAACGGCAAGATACTCGTCGGCGCTGAGCTCTTCAGGACGTTTGTGCGGGTCTATGGCGCAATCATCGAAAATAATGTGCCAGTTGTGAATATTCGCAAGCCTGCCCGTCGCGAATTTTACGCAGGTGCTGAGCATCTTGCGCCGATGCTGCATGAACAGAGCAACCACCTCACTGAAGAGTTGCATGTTGTGAATCCGCCGGGCCTTTCGATCGTCGCGGACAAAGCCCACCATGGCCGAGTCAACCTCCGGCTGAGGCCAGAACACCGAAGGCTTTAGGATTCGCAATGTCCGCACATCGCCCGTCGCCGCCAGGTATATGCTCAGGGTGCCGTAGTGCTTGCTGCCCGGCGCAGCCGACATCCTTTCAGCAACCTCCTTCTGGACCGTAAAATACATGCTGTCGGCGCACACCGGCCCTGTAACCAGATTCAGCATCACTGGCGATGCCGCGCCGTAAGGAAGATTCGCCACCAGCATCAGCCGCCCTGAGTACTGCGCCCGGGCCCGCTGGAGCGCCTCAAGAACGCCCTCGTGAATGGAGTGTTTGCTCTGCAGCACGTCGGCGTTTATGATTTGCACGTTCTGCTTTTGCGCTAATCGCTCTTGCGTGATTTGCGCCAGCGTATCATCGAGCTCGGCGACAATGACCACGCCCGCCCGCTCGACCAGCTCTTCCGTGAGCGAGCCGGTGCCGCAGCCGACTTCCAGCACAATGTCGTTGTCATGTATGTCCGCCGAATCAAGCAGCAGACGCATGAGATTCAAATCGATAAGGAAGTGCTGGCCGAAGCGCTTGTTCGGCAAGACGCCCGCCGAGGCAAGCAACTTCTGAATTTGCTGCTTGGTCTGCATCTCTTTAAGTATCCGCGGCCCCGCCTGCGTTCGCCAGCTCGTAAGCCTTCTTCGCCTTGGCGATTTGGATAGCCATCTTGATGGCGGATTTCATGCCGGCGGGATTCGCCAGGTTCCGACCTACGATATCGTAAGCCGTACCGTGCGCCGGCGACGTCCGCACTATCGGAATGCCAATCGTCACGTTCACCGCATCTTCAAAGGCAAGCAGCTTCACCGGTATCATTCCCTGGTCGTGATACATTGCGACCACGCCGTCGAACTCGCCCTGGCTGGCACGCAGAAAGAGCGTATCCGCCGGGAACGGCCCAACGCAGTTGATTCCCTGCTCCTGCGCCAGCAGAATTGCCGGGGAAATTATCCGCTGCTCCTCGTCCCCGAATTGACCGCCCTCCCCCGCGTGCGGATTCAAAGCCGCGACCCCGATCTTCGGCGCTTCAATATTGAAGTATTCCTTCAATGCGTCATTCAACAGGTCAATCGGCTCAAAGACGCAGCCGATGGTGAACTTGTGCCGAACCTCGAACAGCGCTTCATGAATCGTCGCCAGCGCCAGTCTTAACGGGCCGGCGACAAACATCATGACCTTGCGTTTGGACTTGCATCTGGCGGCTAACATTTCCGTGTGTCCGGGCCACTTGGCCCCCGCCAGCTTCCAACTGGCCTTGTTTATCGGCGCCGTCACCACCGCATCGATTATCCCCGCCCGCGCCGCATCGATTGCATCAAGACAAAACCTGATCGACGACTCGCCCGCGGCAACGCTTGGCCTCTTGACCCACGGAGGGAAGGAATACTCATCATAATCCGCCACCGCCACCTTACAGGGATAGTCACGACTGATTTTTTCGTGCTGATGCCGGCCCCAGAAAGGCTCGATCTCCGCCCGGTCCGCCGCGTAGGAAAGCTGCTCATCCATCCCGAAGACGATGAACTTTGCCGAGCGGCGCACTTGGCGGTCGGCCAAAGCCTTAACGACAACCTCCGGCCCGATACCCGCCGGATCGCCCATCGTTACGCCTATGACCAGTTGATCGCTTATCGAATTGTTGTTGTTTGCCGTGGTCATCTTCTTATCAACTTGGTGCACCTTTCAAATCAGCCCGCGCCATAATCTAAAAACCCAACTGCCGCAGCTTCTCCAGCGTCAGCGCCTCCTTCGGCGGCAAAATGTTTTCAAGCTGCTTCTTTATAAATTTGACAATTATGTCCGTTTCTATATTCACCGAATCGCCGACCCTGGCTCTGCCCAGCGTGGTCCGCTCAAGCGTCTGCGGCACCGCCGCCACGCTGAAACCATCCCGGCTCATCGCCGCGACGGTCAGGCTTATTCCGTCCACGGCAACCGAGCCCTTGACCACCATCTGCTCAAGCAAATCCTCTCCGGCCGCGAACTCCATATCGGCAAACTCCCCCTGCCTGCGCACCGCCTTAACCGCACCCACACCGTCCACATGGCCCTGGACGATGTGACCGCCGAGCCGGTCGCCGGCCATCAGGGCCCTCTCGACGTTCACCCCGGACGAAGGCCTGAGTCGGCCCAGCGTTGACTTTGTCAGCGTCTCGCCGCTCACGTCAAAGCCTGCACGCCTTGCGTCCAGCCCCGCAACGGTCAGACAAACCCCGCTCACGGCTATGCTGTCGCCGACTTTGGCCTCGGCCGCCAGATCCCCGAGGTCTATCGTCAGCCGCATCGAATTTCCACCCCGCGAGGAAACCGATTCTACCCTACAAACCGCCTCTATCAGCCCAGTGAACATAAAAAACCACAAAATCTTGATTCTTGGTTGTCGATCACTTACAATCTATTTTAGCGTTTGGTTTTCTTTTATCAATAATCCGTTGGCAAAAGGGAAGGTGATACTCATGAACACGTTCTGGCTGAAAGTCGCGGTTGTTGCGGTCGTCGTTCTGGGTGTAATCATTGCGGTTGTCACTTGGTGGCCTGCCAAGTCGCAGTCGCCGCCCGAGCCGGAGCCGGGAGCGAAGTCGGTGTATGAGGTATGGGACAAGGATGATAAGATGCTGCGCGCAGAACCGGTGCCCGCAGTAAATGAACCTCCTGCCCAGGAAAGCAACCAACCGAAAGAGCCTGCCGCGCCCAATCCGCCGATTAGAACCGTAAAGCCCACTGAGACGCAGCCGATACCGCAGTTCAAAGAGCTCAGCATCGAAGACAAGGTGCAGGCAGAGAAGCTGTTCGAAATGGCGCTATTCCACGAGAAGCAGGGGAGGCTCCCGGGTATGAGCTACAAGAAGATGGTTGACTACTGCCGCGAAATTATCCAGAGATGGCCCGACAGCGAATACGCCTTCAAGGCCAAGAGAATGCTTCGACACATGCCCGAACGATACCGCGAACGCTACAACATTACCGAAGAAGAAATCGACCTCGGGGGCCTGAAGTAGCAAAATGCAAATCGCTTCTCGGAGGAACGAACAAATGGACGCTGCCGCCGCCGCAGCCAACATCCCGGTAATTTCCGTCGCCGCTGACTGCCTGCCCGAGGCATGGGAAAAGGCCATGCTCGCCGTGTGGGACACGGGCCTTGAGGTAAAGACGCAGTACGATAAACCCGAGGACCCTCCAAGCAGGGACGCCACCGTCGTGGTTACCATAAGCAATCCGCTCGCCGAGCCGAGAATCCACAAGAATTTCCCCGGCGGACCCGCTGAGCTCGAGGCATACAGGCAGGAAGTAATCAATGGCATCCACGACCACTGGATCGATCCTGCCGCGGGCAAATGGACCTACACCTATCACCAGCGGCTCTTCGCCTACTGTCCCGTCGTCGACGCATCGCAGGCCGATTCCTCCCCCCGCAGGACGGTCGACCAGATTCGACACATTATCGATTGCCTCTCCGAGACCGGCCACACCAGAAGGGCGCAGGCAATAACCTGGATACCCGCCGCCGATATGGGAACAGAACATCCACCATGCCTGCAGCGAATATGGTGCCGGCTGGTCACAAATGACACCGGCGCCATTGCACTCAATATGAATACCCACTGGCGCAGCAGAGACCTCTACAAGGCCTGGTTCATGAACGTCTATGCCTTCACCGACCTCCAGCGAATGATTGCCGAGGAAATCTCCGGAACAATAGGACGCCCCGTTGCATTGGGCAGGTACGTCGATATAAGCGACTCACTCCACATATACGGCAGCTATTTCGACGAGGTCGCCAGAGAGGTCGAAAAGATGAGACAAAGCCCCTTTACGAGCCGGGCCTGGGAAAGCACACACCCGGCGTTCGAAATGATGACACAGGAGGCCCGCGAAAAACTGGCGCAGGACCCCGATTGGTACGCAAAGGCAAGGGGCTAAAGAGCGACTCGCGCAGAAAGGTGACAAGGCTGTGGCTTTAATCATTAGCGGAGAAAAAATTGACGATTCGACAATACAGCGGGAGGTCGAACGACTGCGCCCGCACTATGAGCAGGTATTCAGGGACAAAGACCCACAAGAGCGCGAGACCCAGCTGCTCGACTGGTCCCGCGAAAACGTCATCGAAAGAGTCCTTCTGAACCGGCACGCAAAAGAAAACTACCCGCAAATGCCCCCAGCCGAAGTGGAAAGGGCCTTCGAAGCGATAAAGAAACAGTGCGGCGATGCCGACCGCCTTTACATGGAATTCGGGACCGACAATGAACAGGAAATAAAGGAGCACGTTGAGCTCCACATGAGGGTCGAGCGAATGCTGGGCGAAATCTCCGCCAACGTGCGTGAGCCCTCGCCGCAGGAGATAGAGAAATTCTATGAGGAAAACAAGGAGCAGTTCGAATCGGCCGAGCAGGTCAGGGTCGCCCACATTGTGAAACACATAGACTGGCAGACGGACGAGACTGCCGCCCGCCGGATGATAGAAAAGGCCCACGAAGAATTGAAAGGCGGCGCGTTATTCGAAACGGCTGTCGCAAAATACTCCGACTGCCCCGATAAGGGCGGCGACCTCGGCTACATCACGAGAGGCGAAATGGTCGAAGAGTTCGAAGACGTCGTCTTCAATCTCAGCGTCAATCAAACAAGCCCCGTCTTCCGCACTCGCTTCGGCTTCCACATAGCCAGGGTATATGACAGACGCCCCGCCGCGGTCGCGCCTCTTAAGCAGGTAAAGCCGCGGGTGGTCAGCGAACTGAAAGAACAGATGCGCAACCAGACAATTGACGAGTTTGTAGACCAATTAAAAAACAAAGCGGATATTAAAGAAGTCTAACGGATAACTCTCTGCGGCGAGCCGCCGGACAAGGTCGCAGCCCCGTATGCAATCACTTCCCGCCGACACCCTCCGGCACTCCGGTATTTTAGTTGCCGATAGTAACTTGCGTCATTTTACCGGGCCCTCCCGACAAAAAGAAAACGCCGCCGCCGTTTGCCTCACCTCGCTTTTTGTACTATACTTTATTTGACGGCCGGGCAAGGAAGCGGGCACGGCAAAACCTCCTTTCCCTGATTGTCCGTGTGCCTCTTCGAAATGCTCGGCACGCCGCTCCTGCTTGTTGCGAAGAACGCCGCATCAGCCGCCGGGCAGGATCAAAACGGCGCCTCTGCCTTATGCAAAGGCTTTAAGATAGAACCTTATGGGGGGGCCATGTAAGTTTCTTTCCGAGTTGGGCCTCTGCAGCGCACGCTGCAGAGGTCTCTTTTTTGGCAGAAAATCCCCCGCTCCAATAATTGTGAGTCGTCGTCCATCCCTTCTGTTAGTTCTTATCCGACCACAGATTACGACCCGCCGGGCGAAGACCCAACAAGTATCGGCCCGCAGTATTCACTCGCTGCGACAATATTTCTTTTGACACACTACATAATGGGCTTACAATATAAAGCCTGACGAGATGTAGTGGTTTTTTGGCAATCGATGGCGAGCATTCTATGGTGGGTCTGGCTCGTGAGGTGTCCTTTTTGCAAAGAAGACCGCGATAAGGTTGTGGATTCGCGCTCGAGCGACGCCGGCAGAGTAATCAGACGCCGGCGACAGTGCACGGCGTGCGGGAAACGCTTCACCACCTACGAAAAAATAGGCGAGGGTTTCAGGCTTTACGTGGTGAAAAAGGACAACTCGCGCGTCCCCTACGAAAGGGAAAAAATAGTTGCGGGACTGCGAAAAGCCTGCTACAAAAGAGCGGTTTCGGCAGAGCAGGTTCAGCAGATCGCCGACAAGGTCGAGGAAGATATATTTCGAAACTTCGACAAGGAAGTTTCATCAGCGTTTATCGGAGAAAGCGTGATGAAACATCTCCGCGTAATTGACAACGTGGCCTACATCCGTTTTGCCAGTGTTTACCGCCAGTTCGAAGATGCAGGCGAGCTCATCGAAGAAGTCAGTCAGGTCATTCAGCAGGAAGACTACACCGGCCAGCCAAAGCTCTTTGAGGAGTGAAGAAAGAAAAGGCCAGCCGACAGAGGTTCGGAGAGTAGCCGCATTTGTCGAGGCCAACTGTAAAGTACAAGGAGGGTACAAAATGCAACTGCGGGTCATGAAGGCAGATGGAAGTGTCGAGGAGTATCTGCACACAAAAGTCGTCGGCACTATCAGCAATGCCTTGGTCGGAATCGACCAGTCGGACGTACAAATTGCTGAAGAGCTGGCGGAGGTGGTGACATACTTTCTCTACCACCAACAAAAACCTCTCGTAACAAGCAGCAGCGAGATATTGTCCGTAATCGAGGCTGTCCTGACCGCCACAGGCCACGAGGACGCTGCCGTGGTGTTGAGCGAGCATCACTTCGAGCGCAAGCTTAAACGCTCGCGGGTGGAAGTGGTCGCCGTCGATGTTCAGCAGCTTTCGGACGCCGACGCGCTTGCCGCCGACGCGCAAACCAACGGCAGGTGCCGATGGGACAAGTCGAGGATAGTAAAGGACCTGATGACAAAGCACAACTTTAGCCGCCAAACTGCACGGACAATCGCCTCAATGGTCGAGGAGAAAATATTCAACGTGGGAATAAGCTCGGTTCCCGTCAGCCTGATAAAGCAGCTTGTCCTGGGCGATGCCGCTGCCGTGCTCCGCGCCGAACGCCAGTTGCAGACCGTCTGACAAACAAACCTGCCGTCACCCACAAGCTCATGCGCGCCGTCTCAAGAGCCGCATCCCGATAGCTACTCAATATGCTCCAACAGAATCAACGCGCGATCAAAGATTTCCTCGGCCGGAGCTTCCGCCTCGATATCAAGCCAGTGAACATCCTTGAAAGTCTTGAACCAGGTCCGCTGGCTCTTTGCCAGCCGGCGAGTGTTCTTCTTTATCAGTTCTATCGCGTCATCAAGGCCCATCTGCCCCTCGAGGTGGGCGATTATCTCTGCATAGCCGATTGCAGAGCGGGCCTGCTTGCTCAAAGGCCTCTCCTCCGTCAGCAGCGACCTGACCTCCTCCACCAGCCCCTTGTCTATCATTTCCTTCGCCCGTCTGTTGATGCGGCTGCTGTCGTCGGTTTTCTCCCTTCGCAACCCGATTATCGTCCAGCCATGCTCGGGCTCACCGTCCCACTGCTGCTGCATGCTCGATATTGGTTTGCCGGTGATCTTGTAGACCTCCAGCGCACGGATAATACGCCTGGCGTCGTTCGCATGGATGTGTTCAGCCGCAACCGGGTCAACCTTTTCCAGCTCAAGATAGAGTTGCTCAAGTCCATCTTCCAGCGCCCTTGCCTGGAGGTCATTGCGCACGCGTTCATCCTGTCCGGGACCTTCGAAAAGTCCGTAAAGCAGCGCCTTTATGTACAGAGCCGTTCCCCCGACCGCGATTACCGGTTTGCCCACGCCCTCAATCTGCTCGATGGCTGGCTGCACGCTATCCACAAACAGCCCGACGCTGAAGGACTCGCTCGGCTCAACCACGTCAATCAAATGATATTTGACTCTGCGCCGGGCATCCAAAGGCGGCTTCGCCGTCCCGATGTCCATCCGCCGATAAACCTTCATTGAGTCGATACTGATTATTTCAGCACCGATAGCCTCTGCCAATTCGAACGCCAGCCGCCCCTTGCCCGAGCCGGTAACACCAAGGATTAGAATCCTGCGATTAGCCATATCAAGCTCAAGCGTACCCTCCCGACGCCTCGATTGCAACCCTTCACAGACTACCAAACACCCTCAACGCCCCGACCCCCGACCCCACAGACCATCGGTTGACGTTCGCGACCGAGTGAAGTACAATGGCCGCCTCTGGTGACCGTATGATTTCCTGGCTGATTGGAGGAGCATGAATAATGCTGACAATACCACCCGCAAAATGCCGTCTTGCTGATTATCGCAGGGCCCCCAAGAAACGTCCTCGGCCTCTCCAGGCCCTGGCAATCTCCACAATTCTGCTCGCGGCACCTGCCGCCGGCTGCGCTCAGATGACTGGGGCGGCGCAGCAGCCGAAGGGCCCGGCCTACACAAACTCGCTCGCAATCAATGGCAGTGCGCTGAACGCGCCCGATTCGTTCACAAATTCGATTGGCGTCGAACTGATTCGCGTCGAATTAGGCAGCTTTCAGATGGGGCGGGCGGGCGGTGAGAGCCAATGCGATTGGGACGAACAGCCAGTCCACAAAGTCACCATCAGCAAGCCCTTCTATATGTCGGAGACCGAAGTAACTATCGGCCAGTTCCGACAGTTTCGCCCCGATTTCAAGCCCACCCCGGGATTCGAACCTTACGCAGCCGGTATGAGCTGGCACGACGCCGTCGCCTTCTGCAAATGGCTCAGCGACAAAGAAGGCATCCCCTATCGCCTGCCGACCGAGGCCGAATGGGAATATGCCTGCCGCGCCGGAACCACAACGCCCTTCTCCTCCGGCGACGAGCCGCCCGCCCCCGATACGGCCAACAAATGGGGATTGAAGAACATGCACACAGGCGTCAGAGAATGGTGCTCGGACTGGCACGGCGAATACCAGGCCAAGGACCAGGTTGACCCCGTTGGCCCCGAGAAAGGTATGGCCAAAGTTGTCCGCGGAGGCGGAATGGATAGCAACGACGCGCGTTACGCACGCTCGGCAAACCGCGCCTCGATAGCACCGACCATTGCACCTTACCCGGACTCGCCCGCCGAAGCCGGCTACCACCCCGTCGGCCTGCGGCTCGTACAGGCCCCCATGCCCCTCACAAGGCCGCAAGTCTACCAGCCGCCATTTGCGCAGCAGTGCATCAGGCAAAGTACCGAACACGCCAGACAGGGACCCGATCCCAAAAAACCCTTTTTCAGAAAGCGATACCTGCTTCCAACACCACCCGAGAACGTAAACCGAGAGATGATAGATGCCGCCGGCCTGCACCCCGCATTCAGAAACCACAACCACAGCCCCGGCGTCGAGGTCTGCCCCAACGGCGACGTTCTCATGATTATCTATACCTCCTACAGAGAGTACGAGCCCGGCGTCTCACTGATGGCAACCCGCCTGCGCTTCGGCGCCGACCAGTGGGACATGCCCTGCCGGATGTTCGATTTCGCCGACCTCAACGACCACTGCCCCCTCCTCTGGAACAACAACGGCACGCTGTACTTCTTCTGGGGCAGTCCTCGATTCGCTGACAAAGGCGCCTTTCCATTCCAGTGGATGACTTCGGCCGACAACGGCGCAACCTGGAGCGAAGTCAAATTCCCCAAATTCATGAACATACCCGACTGCCACTCCAGACAGCCCATCAACACCGTCCTGCGTGACATCAATGGAACAATCTACGTTCCAAGCGACGGCTGCGGAGGAAAGTCGGTTCTCTGGGCCGGCAAAGACAACGGCGAAACCTGGTACGACACCGGCGGAAGAACAAACGGAAGGCATACCACCTTCGCCCTCCTCCACGACGGCCTGACCATTCTCGGTATGGGCGGAAAGAATACAAACATCGACGGCTTCATGCCCAAATCCGTATCCACAGACGGCGGCAAGACCTGGCAAATCAGCAAAACCCCGTTCCCAGCCCAGGGCTCCAACCAGAGACCGAGTATCATAAGGCTGCACAGCGGCAGCCTCTTCTTCGCAGGAGATTACCAGAGCATAAACGGCGCTCAGCCCGAGGGCATCAACCAGGTCGGCTCCTATGTGGCCCTTTCCGATGACGACGGCAAGACCTGGAAGATCAAGCCCCTTGCCGGCGCCCAGCAGCACGAAAATCCCAGCCGGCACAACGGCAATGCGACCATCGGCTACTCCGTCGCAAGGCAGGCCCCCAACGGAATCATCCACCTCATTACCACAATGAACCGCCCGTGCCTGCACTTCGCGCTCAACGAGGCCTGGATACTTGATGACACGACCCAGCCCCAAATGTCCGACGAGCAGTTGATGAAGCCGTCGGCCACAGCCATTGCTCAGGTCAGACAGTACCGCGAAACTTATCTGAGCGGCAAGACAAAGGCCGAATGGCTGGCAGGCATTGCAGATAACGGACGCTACCTCCTCCACGCTCAGGAGACCTCGTATTATGAGAATGGTCACAAGCAGCGCCAGGCCATCTATAACCTCGGCAGAAAGGTCCGCCTCGAAACACACTGGGCGCCCGACGGTACAATGAAATGGCAGTGGCACCACCGTGACGACGGAACCAGCCTCTGGACTCAGTACTGGCCCAACGGAAACAAAAAAGCCGAATCCACCTGGCGCAACTTCAAGTGTAACGGCACGGCCACCCTCTGGGACCGGTCCGGAAACGTGATAAGCGAAAAGAAATTCGTCGACGGCATAATGTCCGAGTAATCAGAAACATCGCCGCCTGTCGGCACATAAGGGCTTTTGAAAAAGATATATCTGGACAGGGGCTTGTGCCTTGCGAAGCGCCGCAAAGTGGGAGCCCCCAACTTATAACAAATGCACAATATTCGAAGGTGACAATATGACCCGACGCACAATCCATATTGCCGTTATCTGTTCGCTAACATCGACCGCATTAGCCGCTCAGATGCCGAAAGAAAATTCTTACACCAACTCAATCGGCATGAGATTACTGCGGATAGAAGCCGGCAAATTCGAGATGGGCTTTGGCGACAAACGTCTGCCTGATGAGCTGGTGACAAAGAAAAGCCATTTCGCAGCTGGCGACTTCGACGAGCAGCCGACGCACCCCGTCCGCATCACAAAGCCCTTCTATATGGCAGAGTGTGAAGTCACCAACGCTCAGTACGAGCAATTCGACCCCTCTCACAAAAAACAGCGCGGCCGAAGCGGCTACTCGAAGGCCGACGACGAGGCGGTCGTCTTCGTCAACTGGCACGACGCGGCGGCCTTCTGCAAATGGCTCTCGGAAAAAGAAGGCCTGCCCTATCGCCTGCCCACCGAAGCCGAGTGGGAATACGCCTGCCGCGCCGGAACAACCACCCCCTTCTGCACCGGCAATACACTTCCCGAACTATTCTCCAAGGAGGAAGGTGACCCGCTCACCGTGGCCAACACCCCGGCCAACCCATGGGGACTGTACGACATGCACGGCAACGTCGAAGAGTGGTGCTACGATTGGTATGGACCCTACGAACCCCAACCGCAGACCGACCCCGTCGGCAGAACAGACGGCGACTTCAAAGTCACCCGAGGCGGAAGCCATTCCACCGAACCTTACTACCTGCGCTCCTCCAACCGCCTCGGCTGTCATCCCGATGACAAACAATACATGATAGGCTTTCGCGTCGTGCTCGGCGAAATGCCCGCCACCGAACCGCTGCCCGTACCGCCGCCCCAGCGCTGCCGGCGCGATGTCCGCCAAAACATACCCCCCGATGTCACCAAGGGCCCCGACCCCGACAGACCTTACTTCGAAGGCCCGCGCCCATACGTAAGAATCCCCCAGGGCGCCCAGGGACCCTTGTTCAGTGAGCACAATCACTTCGGTGCCGTCACCGAATGTCCCAACGGCGACCTCCTGGCCGCATGGTTCACATGCGAAGAAGAAATGGGCCGCGAGCTCGGCGTCGCCGCCAGCCGCCTCCGCTACGGCCACGAAGAATGGGAACCCGCCTCGCCATTCTGGGATGCACCCGACCGAAACGACCACACGCACACCCTCTGGTACGACGGCAAAGGCAATATCTGGCACTTCAACGGACTTGCAATAAAATACAGACGCCTCGCACTGCTCCTGCGAAAATCAAGTGACAACGGCGCCACATGGTCCAAAGCCCGCATCATACTCGACCACAACGAAACCCACCCCAACAAGGTCCACGAGTCCGTCTTCCGCGCGCGGACAGGCGAGATTATCGTGCCCTTCGACGGGCCCGGCGGCTCCGTCCTCGCTATCAGCCACGACCAGGGCCAAACCTGGTTCGACCCGGGCGGCAGCATCCGCGGAACCCACGGCGGCGTCCTCCAGCTCGCCGACGGCCGCCTCATGGCCTTCGGCCGCCACGGCGCAATCGAAGGAAAAATGCCCATGAGCATCTCCGCCGATATGGGCAGGACCTGGACCTACGCGCCCAGTCCCTTCCAGTCCATTCACACCGGCCGCCGCCTTGCACTGATGCGCCTAAAGCAAGGCCAGTTGTTCATCGCCGCCTTCTGCAATCAAATGATGATTACCGACGCCTCCGGCGCCCGACGCCCCATCACCGGTTTGTTTGCCGCGCTCTCAACCGACGATGGAAAGACCTGGCCGTACCGCCGCCTTGTCGGCGACGACGGCCCACGCCGCGAAGTGGGAACCATGGACGGCGACCCCATCATAATGGACGCAACCAATTCAGAGCCCGTCGGCTATCTCGCCGTCTGTCAGAGCGCCGACGGAGTAATAAACCTTCTCAGCAGTTATGAGCACTACGCCTTCAACACTAAGTGGCTCACTACCCCGCCGCCTGTTGCGCCGCCTCCGCCTCCGCCGCCAACCGCGCGTCGGTTACCGGTCAAACAAGACCTGCCCAACATCTACAAACCAAAGGGATTACCCAGCGAAGACGCCTGGCAATGGAGCTTCTCCGCCCGCAATTTCAAAGAATCCGATGTGGTCGCCATCTCCGCCGATGGCCTCCTGAAGATAAACACAAACGACCAGCAGCAGTTCTGGCTCCGAACCGAAAAGAAACAGATATTCGGAGCCGTCAATCCGAAAAAGGGCTTCACGGCCGAAATCAAAACAAAGGTCCTCAAATCCTCGCCCAATCAGCGAGGCGTGGACTTCGAGCTCTACGACGGCGCCGGCAGCCGTTATGCCATCACCATCACCGACACAGCCGTCTACTGGTATCAGGGCACCATAATGAGTTCTGCCCTGCTGCCCTTCAGCCAGTACGTGCCGCTCGCCGAAGGCCTGAACAACACCGACAAAATGCACACCTATCGCATCGCCGTTCGTGAAGACCGCGTCGCTCAGGTCTATCGCGACGGCACGCTGCTCGGTGCAAAACCCGTCGAGTATAGAACCCCGCGCTCCCCGTACATCTATTTCGGCGCAGGCCCCGGCCTCGAAGCACTCGTCGAATACCTCTCCTACGACCTCGACGGTCCCAGCAGACCCTGAGTTAGCACCGTTTCTAAAAAGTTAGTATAACATTTTGTAGATTCTGTCATTCCGACCGAAGGCACGCATCTGGCGTGCCGAAGTGGAGGAATCTATTTGAATACTTTAGCCGAAGGCGAATCCAAAAGTTGAACTTATTTATTGGAACCGGCACTAATGCTCTGTCATGATTGAATCTGTAAGTTGTCATTGCCATGGTTGGGTGGCAGCCTCAAAGCTCATCCCCATCCGGGTGGCAGCCTCAAAGCCGAAGGCTTTGGGGATGGTGAGTACCAAATCAAATTTGACAGAATACTAACGCTCAGATAAGATAGATGAAACTCATCATGAAGTTCGCCAAAACAATTGCTCTGATGACTATGTGGGCATCCGTTGCATTCGCCGCCCAAATGCCCGACGCCAACGAATACACAAACTTCATCGGAATGAAGGTTGTCCGCATCCCCCGGAAGGGGTTCTGCGGAGAGCCGGGGACATTCCGGATGGGCGTCGGCAATACGCCGCTGCCCCGCCAGCTTAATCACCCCAAAGAAAGAAGCGGCAACAGAGAGATATACATCCCCACCGAAAACGGCGATTACGACGAGCGCCCCGCCCATCAGGTGACAATAAGCAAACCCTTCTTTATGGGTATCCACGAAGTCACCAACGAGCAATACGAGAAGTTCGACCCTCTGCATGTATATCTCCGCGGCAAGTTGGGCTTTTCCATCGATAACGACGAAGCGGTCGTTTTCATAAGCTGGCACGAAGCAAAAGCCTTTTGCGACTGGCTGTCGCAGAAAGAGAACCTGCCCTATCGCCTGCCAACCGAGGCCGAGTGGGAATACGCCTGCCGCGCAGGAACCACAACACACTTTCACACCGGCGACACCCTCCCCGAGATTTATCTGAAGAATCCCGACAACAGCTGGTACCCCGACCCCGACCGCGGTAGGGGCCGCGAAGAAGTCGTGCCGCTCCACGTCGGCAAAACGCCGCCCAACCCCTGGGGACTGTACGACATGCACGGAAATGTCGAGGAATGGTGCTCCGACTGGTACGGCCCGTATGAGGCCGAACATCAAACCGACCCCGCCGGCCGAATAGACGGTGACTTCAAAGTCACCCGCGGCGGCAGCCACGCAACCTTCCCCTATTACCTGCGCTCGGCCAACCGCATGGGGACATTGCCGGACGACAAGAGCTGGCTGATCGGATTCCGCGTCGTGCTGGCTGAAATGCCGCAAACCGCGCCGCTGCCGGTTGCGCCCCGACCTCTCAATCAGCAAAATGTCAGGCAGCTACTGCCACCCGCCCTATTCGCGGGGCCCGACCCAAAGGAGTCTTACTTCGAGGGACCAACCAACTATGTGAAGGTCCCCGAAAATTCCGCCGGCCCGCTTTTCTCAAGGCACAATCACGACTCAGCAATTGTCGAATGTCCCAATGGCGACCTGCTCGCCGCTTGGTTCACCACGCATTCCGAAAGCGGCCGCGAGATGGCCCTCGCCGCCAGCCGACTCCCCTTCGGCGCAAAGCAATGGCAGCCCGCCTCCCCGTTCTGGGACCCACCGGACAGAAACGACCCGGCCCACGCATTCTGGTACGACGGAAAGAACACCATCTACCACTTCTCAAGCATCTCCGTCGCCGCCACATGGGGACCACTCGCAGTCACTATGCGAACATCCACCGATAGCGGCGCAACCTGGTCGAAGGCCCGCATAATCATTCCCGAACACGGCAGACGTCACCAGGTAGTCGAGTCGGTCTTTCGCACCGACAAAGGATATCTCGTCCTGCCCTGCGACGCGAGTCCGACCGGAGGAGGCGGCACGGCCCTGCACATCAGCCGGGACAGCGGCGCGACCTGGACCGACCCGGGCGGCACCATCGCAGGTATCCACGCGGCTGCGACACAACTTAGCGACGGCCGACTCCTCGCATTCGGACGAGGTGACACTATCGACGGCAAAATGCCAAAGAGTATCTCTGCCGATATGGGCAAAACCTGGACTTACGCCCCCAGCACCTTTCCACCCATCGGCGGCGGCCAAAGGCTCGTCCTGCTCCGGCTAAAACAAGGCCCGTTGTTCCTCGCCTCCTTCGCCAATGAACCCATCACGATTACCAACGCCTCCGGCAAACAACGCCCCGTAACCGGCCTGTTCGCCGCAATCTCTCACGACGACGGAAAGACCTGGCCCCGAATCCGCCTCATAACCGACGACGGGCCCGAGCGACAAATGCAGACCACCAACGGAAAGCCGTTCGCAATGAGCATCAGCGGCGCTGAACCCAGAGGCTACCTCTCCGTCTGCCAGGGGGCCAACGGCCTAATCCACCTGACCAGCAGTTGGAATCATTACGCCTTCAACCTCAATTGGCTGCAATCCCCACCTCCCAACAACTCGTTACCGTAGAGTGTGATATTGCGCACCACAAAACATACGCCACTTTTGCTTCCTTGTCATTCCGCACCTAATGCGGAATCCACACTTGGACATTCGACATTCCTTGTCCGACGTTAGTTTGGCGGATTCGATATTCATTCTCTGCTTGTATTAGCCGCCGGCACTTGTCCGCCGTAGGTGGACTGCCAGCGGTCCCCTTGCTTACTCCCCGCTTGTCCCCTTCGCCTTTCGGCCGATTTATCGATGCCGAAAATATTTAGGCCGCCGATTTGTTCGGCGGGTTCTATCATCCCGATCATAGGATGGGCTTCAGCCCGTGCGCTCATCTTCACGTAGGGTGGACCTTCAGGTCCACACGAATCCTGATCTCCTGCTGCCCTGCCCCTCCACCTGATGCCCTGCCGTCCAGATACCTACACCCGTCTTTTGATTATTTGAGATTCTGTTCTCCTGTTTTAGACGGCTTCGAAAGAAACTTTAAGTGTATACGCTGTTGGATTATGATAATCGGCACAATGGTAGCTATCTCTGAGGAAAGCATCAATGTGAACTACCTCAATCTCACGGGCAACATTCATCAAAACTTCCCGGACCCTGCCCAGGCTAAGCAGATTCCAATGGTAGAGCCCGGTAGGCTTGATACTATGTTCAGTGATATCAGCCATGTTAAAAAAGCAAAGACAAGCTTGTTTGCGGGTGACCCTCGCAATTTCTGTCAGTGCAATGTCAATCATTTCAGCAGACAGATGTTCGAACAGGTCGTGCACAAAAAGAAAGTCATAAGAGTTGTCCTCGGCCGGAATATCTATGATGTTTCCGACCTTGAAATGAATGTTCGGAAATCGGCAATGTGCGTTGGCGATGTTCTTGTCACAAATATCAAATCCTGTATATTCCAAAAACCTCCCGACGCCATAAGAATGCAAATAACGGTAGTCGTTCGCCGAGCCGCATGCAGGTTCCAGCACAGATATCCTCTTTGCCCGCCTTCGGTACACCACTCTACGCCAAATCTGCTCAAAAGTTGACAGGACGGAATCCGGCGGCCGCCCTTGCGCTCCCCAAAGAGGATTCATCAGGGCAGCGCTTATATAATCTGGAACCTCCTGCTCTTTGCCGGAAACCAGATCAAAGCAGCATTGAAGATAAGACGGAATCTTGACATCTGCACACGTCTGCCGGCCGTCAACCAGCGCATCCAAAAGAGATTCGCGTCTTACTTGCTTGCTCTTGATAGCCTTCAAAATAAAGTTCAGGCAGATACTGAAGCGGAACTCCTCACCTATGAGCCCCGCAAATTCATTGGGCCAGATCGCATTAATAAGGAATGATCTGCTTATAATGCTTTGCAGGTTGATTCGCGGATCTTCGACATCAGCTACAAGATAATTGTCCAGCCTTTCAGACTCATGCCGCATCCATGCCGCACGGAGGCGATTGGATTCAGTGACAAGAGCTTCTGGCTTCGGTTCAGCTCTTTGACTCGATTTTCTCCCCCAAAGCAGCCGCTCTCCACGCTCGGAGCAGGGTTGTGTTATATTCTCTGACATTTTTCAACTCGTCCTCAAGGCAGGACTACACTAACTGTTTACACCGCTCTTGTCAATCAGAGGAAGCTATTGGGAAAACCGCGCCGCAATGCACCGCACCGCTTCTCGCTGAAGCGCAGCGCAAGTCCGCCGAAGGCGGATTCGACATGCGCTCTCTCCATATACAAAGAATTCAGTCGAGCAGTTGGGAGAGGCTGTGCAGGGAGTGGAGGTATCAGGTTACCATAAGGAAGGAGGTTGTATAAGGGTTAAGCGAGAAAAGGCTGCAAGGATAAACCCTATGTCCAGCCGGGCATTTTTTTCAAGGGTCTTGATAGGGGTATCCTGCCTTTTAGAAAAGAGTTACACAGTATCTGTATTATTCGGCTTATCCAACATGATGATATAAGAGTTTAGGTTTTTGCTCCTTAGACATTTTATCCCGATGCACATGACAGTAAGCCTCATGGTTATAGATACTCAGGATATGCTCGCAGTGCGGAAACTTGCATTTCCTGCCCTCACCCGAAGTCTTCAGTTTTTTTGCCATCATTACTCCTACACCGCTTTCTGTCCAAACCAGTGCTTCATTTCCAGTTCCGGAACTGCCGCTTCGGACTACAACCGATCCATCGGCGGATACACCATCTGCAAGACTCTTATGACCTGTGGATTGCAGGACGCCTGGCCCCAATGGGCAATAGCATACTACACTTCTTGTGGAACCTTTGTCAACTGAATTCCCGGTCCGATTTTTGGCCCTTCTGACTCTTGGGACCGCTGTTTTGAGTGTAAGAAGCCCTGATTTTTTCACAGAAAAGAGAGAGTCCGCTGAACGGCTGTTGAGCTTGCCTGTCCCTCAGCTACTCCCCTGCGCACGCGGAATCTCAATCCCACCAGAAAAACAACTCCTTCTGACCCATATCCTTCATCCCCTCGAAGCCTTCTTTCTCTGCCTCAACACGACATATTTCAAAAAGCTTCTGGCGTTTCTCCTTATCCTCCGGAAGTACCACAATAACAGCGTCAGCATACGGGCCGCCTTCATCCTTGATCCTCCAATCCTCCTTTTGAATATTTGTCACATACACGGTTTCTGCCCCGGCCTCATACAATTGCTCCACAAATGCAACGGCTTTCTCCTTCGTCCCAAACCTGTTACTCGCCAACGGAGATACATTCTTGTTCGTTCTTAGCCACTGCCTTGCCTCATGGCGTTCCAAATCTCCTAAAATCGACGTTTCAGGCGTAAATCCGCGTCCAAGATACTCCAGAAACGGAAAGTTCAACAAAAATAAACCGCATGCAAAAATAAGTAACAATATAAGCATGTAATATTTGTTCTTCTTTATAGCTTGTTTCTGAGCAAGTAACGACTCGTCTCTTGCCTTCCTCCACTCTTGCTCATGTTCTTTCTGAGCAATTACGGATTCATCTACCACCTTCTTCCATTCTTCGTGATGTTCACGCTGAGTATCCCGGATCTCATGTAACAGTCTCAGGATTTCCTCTTCCTTATCCATCATTAAATCTCCCTGCAATAAAAGTCGCCACGCTGGCCACACCAATATCTATACGGAAAAGCCGAGATTTGCCGCCGCAGATAGCCCCCCATCATCCCTGTAACTGACTCAAAACTATTCTCTCCGTCTCCATTACCGATCCTCACTATCCCCCCACCAAGTTCTTATCCACTACCACCATGAACTACCTCCCAGCGATCCAACTACCAAATCCTACCACATCCCACCCCCGAAATGCAAGCAAAAAATATCGCCTTTCCACTTATGTCCCGGCCAACTATAACCGTACAAACCCCGCCGGCGCCCCAGCAAACCAACCGACCCAAATTGCCGCTTGACACCCCGCCCGTGGCGCATTAAATTGCGGACCAGTCAGATAATGAAAAACATGCAAGTGACCCCTTGCAGGAGAACACGCTTGCACAAATGAAACCTTTGTATTTGAGCTTTCCTCGTGGCCCACACACATGAACCTAAGGAGGTAATTGAAATGGCAAAGACTATCGAAGCAAAGCACCTGCCCAACATCAGAAGAGCGACCCCGAAGGCCCCCGTCATAGGCGTCTTCGCCACCAGCGACCCGCGGATTGGAAAAGACGACCGACAGCGATGCCAGAATATCGCGAAGATGGCCGCCGACTGCATAAGCGGCCAGGTCGTCCTGCCCGACAAGACACCCGTTGACGTAGTTTATTCAAGCGTCCTCGTGGACGGCGAAGCCGGCGCCGACATCGTCGCACAGCAGTTCCGAAAAGCCGGCGTCGATATCCTGGTGTGTGTCCCCGACACCTGGGCCTTCCCGCAGCTTACCACAATCTCACTCCTGCAGCAGTTTCCGCCCAACACGCCGCTCAACATCACCTGCGGCAACAGCGGACCAAGGCCCGGCGTGGTCTATGCACATGCAACGGCGGGCGCGCTCGCCCAGTATGGACGAATGGTCTTCCTCAACGTCGGCACCTGGCCTGATACCGGCCTCAATCCCCAGATGACCCCGCAGACCGCAAAGGACCTCATCGACTGGTGCTACGCCGCCGTGACCGCCGTCGCCCTGCGCGGCAGAAGGGTCCTCATCTTCGGACACGACTCGATGGGAATGGAAACCGCTCTGGCCCACATCATTCCGACCAGAAATACTTTCGGCCTCGAAATCACCCGCCTCGATATGAAGCTCCTAGCCGATATGCTCACCAAAAAAGCCTACAGCCAGAAAGAGCTCACCGAAGTCCGCGGCTGGATCAACCGATACGTCGGCAAGCGCCTCGAGCTCCGCGACCAGGACGACAACGCCAGATTCGATATGAGCCTCGCAATGTACCTCATCGTCCGCGACCTCATGGCCGATTTGAACGCCGTCGGCGGCGGCTTCATGAGCCAGCTCGAATGGGGAAGCGACTACCGCGGCATACCCCTGCCCGTCGCCGACGTAATGGAATCTTTCTTCAACAGCACCTTCGACCACGCCGGCCCAAAGGCCCCGCTGCCCTACGCCACCGAAGCCGACGTCCAGGGACTCTTGAGCATGCTCTTTATGACATACCTCAGTGGCGGCAATCCACCACTGTTCATGGACTTCCGAAAGGTCTGGGAGGCCTGGGAAATAAAAGAGCTCGCCAAAACGCTCGATGTAAAAGGACTCAATCAAAAAGCAGATTACCTCACCAAGGGCCTCGTCGACGGCGACAACTCCGGCAGCGCCTCCTTCAACTGGGCCGCAAAGCCCGGCGCCTCCGTCAAAGAGATTATGAGCGGCGTCTCCCTGCCGCTGGCCGACCCCGATTACTTCCCCGGCGGCGGCAACTCCGTCACCTTCCTCACACCACCCGGCATCGAAGGCATCGCCGGCCGAATGGCCTACAGCAGCCCCTCCGGCCTGTTCAGCATGATCTGGGACCAGGCCTACACCACCGAGGTCCCCCCAAAGCTCGCCCAGGCAATGTGCAAACTGACTACCGCAATCTGGCCGCACACCTTCGTAGTCCCCAAATATGCAACGATGGTCGAGTACAAGCAGTACCCGCCGGCCAATCACCTCCACATGACCTGGAATCTGCCCGTCGCCCGCCTGCAGCACTGGATGGATCTGACCGGCGTCCTGAGCGTCACCCCCTGGGCCGCAAGACCAAAGTTCATCGAAGGCGTGGATAGACCCCTGCCGCTGATCTATCTGATAAACGGCGGCGAGGACGCCTATAAGCAGCTTATCGCCAAATGACAAATTCCTAACTCAACGGCACTATAGCAGCGTGGTCGGAGATGGCAAAATACATAATAGTGCAGCTCGACGAGATTGAACCGGTGGATTGTCCCTGTGGTCAGTCGCGACGCGCGTTTCTCGACGCCGAAAATTCGCCGGCGACCCTCCACATAGTCGATATCACCCAAGACGCACGCCTGCACTATCACAAGAAGCTCACGGAAATATATATCGTCCTCGAGGGCAACGGCTATATGGAGCTCGACGACCAGCGCGTGCCCATTAAACCGATGACCGCGATTCTCATCAAGCCCGGCTGTCGCCATCGTGCCGTTGGCAGGATAAAGACCATCGTTTTTGCCATTCCCGCCTTTGACCCCCAGGACGAGTGGTTCGACCAATAGCATCTCATGCACTGTTGAAAAACGTGCTGTGGTATACACGGTCATTTCGACCGAAGGGCCGCCAAGCGGCCCGGAGCGGAGAAATCTGTTCAAATAGATTCCTCGACTTCATCCGCCTTTGGCGGACTCGGCTCGACTGAGCTCGCCGACATCCGCTCTGAATGACGCGGGCAAGTCCCTTCACCTACTTTCAGAAACGGCAATTTCGCTGGTTTCAACAGAGCATTTCAGGCTCCAGGAAGCACATAAACCAATAGCAGCTTCGCGCCGAACTGATTCTTCTTTGCGGTAAAAGGGGATTTTATTCCGCGGGCCAGTCGATGCCCCTGATGCCGTCGAAGGTCAGGTTGGCGTCGGGCAGATAGTCCCTCGCCATACGGATGTCCTCGGCCTTGAGATACTCGACCCGCCCATCGGCAAACAGGTAATTTCGCTGGCCCACCCAGCACCACCAGCCGTTGTCACCGGCGACAGGGGCATGATTACTATACCATTCGCCAATAAGGATTTTGCCGGACGGCCGACGGACGTTGCTCTGACGCTGCGGAATCGAAGCCGGCGGCGGCGGCACAGGCATGAATGTTGCTTCGACGCTGTTCATCAAGTTGATCTGCTCGGGGCTGTGGTAAAACGTCATCGAATAGGCATAGCTGAAGGGCTCGTGCGTCTGCCTGTAGGTAATATCCTGGGGGCAGACCATAACGGAGGGATTATCGACGGTGACTTTGGTGCTCAGATAGCGCTCGACGAATGTCCGCCAACGCCCCATCCAGAGCCAGTAGCCTCCGTCGAGAGGGTCGTCGGTGCAGGGAAAGGCGTCGTCGTTCGCGTCGGTGTACATGGTAACGGCAAGGTATATCTGCCGCAGATTGCTCGAGCACTTGAGCCACAAGGCCTGAGAGCGGGCCTTTGCAAGGGCCGGCATCAGTATGGAAAGCAGAAGCGCGATAATCGCAATGACCACCAGCAGCTCGATGAGCGTGAACCCCGACCGCCCGGCCCTGGCCGCCGCTTCAGATAACCCCCGATGTGAGCGAGATGTTCTGTTCATTAGCACCCCCCGTATATTAACCGCCCGCCCCGCCCTTTGCAAGCCAAAAAACTCCAAACCCACCCCGCTCCCGTTTAGCCGTCGCCGCTTCGGCGACGCCCTTCTAATTCCCACCTTGCCCGCCGCTTGCCCGCCGGGATGCTTGTCCGCCGTAGGCGGATTTGGCGGACTGCCGGGGGTTGTATTTAGCCCGGTTCTCCGGGCCGCGGTGCAATCGCGAGGAATGCTCCATTCAACCCGGCCGCCGCCGCCGGGCGTCCTCACCTGATGCCCTCATTTCGACACAATCCCGCATCCTTCCTTCCAGTGCTTCCTATAAACACTCTCGCCCAGCCCATTAAAACGAAAAGCAGAACCTATAACATACACCTTTTCGATTTCAATGCTGACCCATTTTCGTCCCAGCCTCTCCGCAACCGCGCCCACAACATTGCTTCCTGCAAACGGGTCTAACACCGTATCCCCCGGCCTCGTAAGAAAGTTGATAAAGAACTCAGGAACGGCCTCAACAAAGCGCGCTGGATGAACTTCCAGATCACGCTTCCTACAAGCCCTCATGTAAGGGTCGCTGCTTTTTGTGTTCGCAGCGATAATCAGATTAGGCGGAATTGCCCCTTTCTGACGCTTCCCCCACTTCTTGGAAACAACGTGTCCCGACGGTCTCGGCCCATCGTTATAACCCTTTGCGAGCAAATGCTCCATGCTCTTCGTGTAAGGCTTCAAGACCCGCCTGTTCGAAGCCTTGGGCCTTGCTGACTTCGCAACCCACCATATGGGGTTTACCGCATCCTTAACTCTTACCCTGTCTATCGTTACCCACTGGGCAGGGGCGGGCATGCGCGCCGGATTATACCAGTAAAACTCCTGAGCCAAATGGAACGGTCCACTTGAATCACACAGTCGCAACAGAAGTTCGAAATGATACAAAGTGCGTGTCGGTTTCCCCTTATTCCACGAACCCCCTATGTCCAATACAAAGCTCCCCCTTCTCTTTATTACTCGCGCGATTTCCTGCGCGTAGGGCCAAAACCAGTCACAGTACTCTTCGGCCGAGACGTTCCCATAGGATTTTTTTCGGCGCAATGCGAACGGAGGAGAAGTTACGATGAGGTCAATTCAGCCACGCGGAATAGCCTTTAGCACGTCGAGACAGTTGGCGCAGTAGGGTTCGCCCTGTGAAGTTGTGTAATAAGGCAACTCTGCAATTCTCGCTGTCACAGAAGGCGCTCGATTATCAGAACTTTCTCTCGTCATGTCTTTTCGTGATCACTTCCAGCTCATCCCCGAACTTTCTCTGGAGCAATTCATGAAACTCCCGTAAGGAACGCAGATCATCTCCAGTGTAAGCGTTTGCACCATGTGCCGCAGTCGCTCCGTCGCGCCCCCCCAACGTATCCAGCCCCATCCTCAAGATGGTCTCGATGTCAGCGAATCGGCTCCACATCTCTTTGGCCCTGCTGCGCGGACTAATGCCCCAAAAGCCGCACGCGTCAAAAAAAGACACGTCCTCCATATCACCTTCGCGCAACTTTTGCGCTGCCTTTGACTCAAACAGCCGCCTTATCTGTTCGACGTGCTCTCTGCCCAGCACCCACTTCTTAGCAGAGCCAGTTGAATCCGTCTTTCCCGCTCTTGAGCCGCGCACACGACCAGCTTCCGTAAGTTTATACATCTTGTTTCCAACTTTTTCCAGCAAACCCTGTTTTCTCAGCGGCTTGCTGCCCATAATCTCTGCGTAGACCCGATTCGAATTAGGGAACAACGGCTTCCCCTGCTCGTCCAAATACCCTTGCAGCCCAAAGGTCTCGGGGAACCTCTCCCACGCGGCTACTACCAAGTCTTCTGCAGAAAACCGCTTTTTGCCACACCTATGGATTTCACAGGCTACAATCAGAAGCTTGTCTCCAGCCGTCAGCCCTTTTGCCACCTCCTACCCCTCGACACAAACATCGTCATGTAATCACCTCTCGGCACTCCTGCCAATATGGGCTGCTGCTCAACTATCGGTGCGTCAGCTTCTCCAACCAAGGCTTCCAGTTACCAAAAACCGCTAATACCGTCCCTTAACGAAGAATTCCACCACTTCTCTGCGGGCCATTCTGAACCCCCTATTTCTCGCGAAGATACCACACCCCGTCCCTCAACTCGATTAGCCCTTCCTTCTTAAGGTGCTGCTGCGCAGTTCGAACCCCGTGCTTCCACTTTTTCCCAAAATGCTTTCCATCAATAACACGGTCCACGGTGTCATCGCACAGGTCGGGGTGAATTCTCTGAACCAGCGGATGAAGGTCTTGGGTAGACATAGGTCGCCGCCCAAGAAGATAGAGAATTGCCTCACCGAAAATCGCGTGGGGCGCTCGCCCCGCTACTCTTGCTCTCACAATCTCATCGTCAAATCGTTGCATACGCCTCCGAAACTCTGCTCGGAGACGCGACTTCATAGTCCTCTCCGCCTTAGCTCGCATCTCCCTCAGCTCCAGCGAAACACTCAACAAGAACTTCAGCTTCTCCACATCGATCTTGGTACCCAGGTCTGAATATGCCTCCACGTCTGCGCGGATCCTGCGCACTATGCCTCTGTTATCGAATCTCACGCCGTACTCGTAATTTCTCGATAGCCCGCTCGCGGTCATATTCCCAGACGTTACGATCGCAACCTCGATGTCCGCAATATATACCTTTGCGTGGATACTCGGAAGAAATATAACCTCCGTCCTGGGAAAACTCGCCGCAAGCTCGTGAATCGCTCCCACATCCGTGGACCCACTCAGAAGATTATCCCGCGACAGGTCCGTCACAACCAACACCGCAAGTTTTCTCTGTAACTTCTCGACCGACTTTTCCGAAATGATCCTGCGGCAGGGCTCCATCCCGATGTACGGTGATGCGATAACCAGACTCTCTTGCGCCGTGCGTATCACGTCGCCAAAGTCCTCGTCCCAAGGCGACTGCAAGAGCTTCAGAAAACTCGGTACTAACTTCATGCCAAACCCCCTACTTTACCATTCCCACAAGTTCACAACCATGCATGCGCCGCGAAACCCGGGTCGCCGCGTCGGGGTCTGCCCAATGTCTGAAATCCCGCTCAATTTGCTCGCTCGTCATTCCCACGAAGTCAAGGCACCCAATCTTAGCCGGTGAACTTCTCTTCGCGTGCGAAAAGACTAACACGATGACACGTTCCTCCGGCCTCCGCCCTTCTCGCAAGTACGCGGCAGCTGCATTCTTTACCAATTCTGGTAGACCCTTCTCATGCGACAAGAACGGCCGACACATATGCCTAATTGCTCCAATTCTGTGAATTGCAATTTCTTCGTCCGGTGTGTACTGGAAATCACTCATGCTATCTTCTCCCTTCTCTCACCTTAGTGCTCATAACCTTGCCCGCTCGTCCCCAAACCTTGTGCCTCCCATCTCGCCTCTCGCCATTCGCTCCTTGCGATTCACAAATCACGAATCACCATTCACTAAATAACTGGCGTTTCTCGCCGGTTTGATGTTGATTAAAAAATCCCAATTCCCCCAATTTTCCCGCAAATCTCTCTTTTCCGCCACAATAATCATTTATCCTTCATCAATAATCATTTAGTAGCTCCTGCCTGTCAATATAAATCCCGTTTACCCCGTTAGAAATAAGCCGCCACCTGGCCGGTTAGGGTACGGCGACCCTGTCTCACGAGGGATTTCTAACCGGGGCCCATCCGCTCCCCTTGCTCCCCATCCACAAACCGCCAACCACGAACAAATTTCCCTTTACTTCCAACCCAAAATCGGGTATAATCCCCCCAAAATTGAATAGCGTGGAATACCCAATCCTGAATGCGGAGCCAAGCGTGAAATCAGCCAACCCAGCCCGAATCCCTGCATATCGTAGGCAGGGAACCAGTCATCTGCCCCCTGGCAACCGGCAACTGCCAACTGGCAAACCCGCCAACCTTGCCGCCCCCAGTCAAACCGCCCATCCCGCCAAAAACGGGTCACAAGTCACGAGTCACGAACCACGATCCACCCGCCCCTTACAAATCAATATTTACCGTTTACCATTCAACCTTTTCGTGCAAAACAAACCCAATTTCCAAAATGCCTAAAATAAGCGCAAACCCAGTCCCCACAAACGTTTACGGAAATCAAGGCCCTTCGGTGGCACCCAAAAGCAAACCCAATCAAACCCAAAACAAACCCAATTTTTCGCTCGTCAGCGGCCCCCAAAGCCAAAACGAACCCAAACAAACCCAATCTATAGTGAGCCTGTCGAACCTGTTTATCGCGGCCCAGAGTCGATTAGATGTGTCTGACGGCAGCGATGGAATCCTGTTTGATTTGTCTGACGCCGGCAGGTATGCAAAGCAGGCCGTCGGCGTCACACAATGCGTTAATATGGGCAGAGCCGTGGTACTCAATCCGCTCGGCCCTGCCGTCCTCCGTGAAGACGACCGGCAGCCAGGAATCGCGCTGTGCGCTCTTTCTCGTTATGGTCTTAGCGAGTTTGCAGTGGCTGACAGGAGGCTTGAAGTCGTGTCCCATCATCTTGTAGAGAAACGGTTTTACCAGCAGCTCGCACATAACAAAGCCCGACACCGGGTTGCCCGGCAGAGCGAAACAGAAGGCATTGTCACGGATGCCGAAAGCCATTGGTCGGCCGGGCTCAGCCGCCACCTTCTCGAACAAAACACTCACGCCGGCCTTTTTCAGCACTGTTTTCACAAGGTCGTATTCGCCTGCCGAGACGCCTCCACTGAAAAGAACCACGTCATTTTCCTCGCATGCCCGTTTCAGGAAGCTCTCAATTGCCTCTGTATTGTCCGCGGCGGCCCCATAGTTCTTCGCCGGTGCGCCCATTTGCTCGACTTGCGCGGCAAGCTGGTAACTGTTGCTGTTTCTTATCTGCGACGCGCCGGGTTTGGCTGTCGGCTCGACCAGCTCGTCGCCGGTTGCAATGACGCCGACCCTCGGCGTTCTCGCTACCAACGGCGCCACACAACCTGCCGACGCCAGCACCGCAATATGTTGCGCCCTCAGCAGGGCGCCCTTGCGCAGAACAGTGTCGCCGGCCTTTGCATCTTCGCCGCGAACACAAATGTTGTCGGCCGTCTTTTCGCCGACGAAACGAATTTTACCCTCGCCGGACATCTGCACATACTCTTTCATAATCACGCAGTCAGCGCCGTCCGGCACAACCGCGCCGGTCATAATCCTGGCACACAGGTTGGGGCCAATGGTCTTTTCGGCAGGCCTGCCCGCCGGAATCGTCTCAATCACGATAAGCTCATTGGCCAAGTCCTGCCTGCGGCACGCGAAGCCATCCATAACCGCCTTGTCAAAAGGCGGTATATCAATATCAGACCTGACGTCCTCAGCCAGGACGCGATTCAAAGCGTGCGCGATATCGACCTGCTCTGTTCCCAGTTCACGAGCGGAATCCAAAACAATTCTAAGGGCCTGCTCAAAGGTCAGCATCCGTTATGTCTCTCAAGGAATTGCCTGTAATCGCTCATTGTGTTTATGTTCTTAGGCTGCTCATCGGCGGCAAGGTCAAGATACTTGACATCGCAGGCGCTGAGCCCATCCATCACGCGGGTTTTTCCCGACGACAAGGCTTGCTCCATAGCACCGAGCACGCTCTTTTTGTAAACAGCAAAGAGCGGCTCATATTGGGACCCGCCTGTCCTCGGCACAACCGCATCGTGGTCGCGGCGCCGGCGCAGCATCCGCCTGACCAGTCCCACATCGAACTCAGGTATGTCGCATGCTATGACAAAATTGACGTCACTGGCCGAAGCCGCCAGCACCGAGGCGATGCCCATAAGTGGTCCGCGACCGGCAATTCTATCCGGCACAACCGGTACGCCGAGAAAAGCATACATAGACGGATCGCCGGCGCTGACGATAATCTGGTCAAAGTGTGGAGTCAGCCTGTCGCAGATGTACTTAATCATGGGCCGGCCGTTGACCGGCAGCATACTCTTGTCTTGTCCCATTCGAGTGCTGTCGCCGCCGGCCATAATTATCGCCGTCGCGTCCGCCCGCATCGCCCATTTTCCGTCGACCAGTGTCACGCGGTCGAGGTCCAAATCAAAATCGCCGGCTCGTGCGGTGACAGCCTTGTCTGCAAACTCAGCCACCTCGCCGGCCGATTTCTTCCACGGCCGCCCGCCGCCACTTGTCACCATCAAAAACAGCCCCGGCTCCACCACCTTCCGGAGCGAATTCGACTCACAAATCAGTGTGGCATCCGGCCCAGCCACGTCAAGCAACGATGCCAGCCCATCGTCCAGATGTGCCCTGATAACCCGCAGCCAGAAAACTCGGCGGGCGCCGGCGGCGAGAAGTCTGGCCGTATCTTTACCCCCGGTGTGGTCGGTCTCCTCAGTGATGAGAAAGTCTCCGTCGATAGAAGAGCACACGCCGCAGCCGGCACCGCCCCGGGGACACTGGCCGTCTTTGGCCTGTATCGTAGTGACCTTTATTCCAATAAGCGGATTGCTTTTGCAGAACCTGCGAATGATAGCGCAGGCCAGCTCGGTCTTACCTACGTTCGCTCCTGCCGAGCCAATCATCAACATCCTCTCAAGTCTTATCATTTTGCCGCCTCGCAAATCTCCGCTGCCTCAGCATATCGATTACGCGCTCGATGGAGTCGTTTCCAGCCGCAGCAATCTTCCGGCCCCCGTACTCTCCGTACAAGCGTTCAACTTCCTGCACCAATCCCTCCCGGACGACCAGCAGGACAACGGTATCGGTTTGGGCCAACAACAGGTCCACATCCTCTCGCCAGCCCTCGCCTTTCAATTCCATCGGCCCGAACTCATCAACAATAACCAAATCCGCCGACCGAACCGTCGAGACGTCGAGCGCCGCCTTGCCAAGTTTGCGCCCCTGTTCGGTAAATCTGAATCCCCCACCCTCGGCCGTTTCCTTTCGATGACTGGCCGGGGATACTTGTTCTCCCGTTCGCAGGTCTACCGCATCAAATCCGACCAGCCTATTACACTCGTACGCAGCCGGCGCCAGCAAGCCTGCAACACGAAAGCCCTCATCTCGCGCCCTCACGGCAAGCTCGCCGGCGGCTGTGGTCTTGCCGCTGTGCTTCGGGCCCGCCCAGAAAATTAGCCTGTTTTCTTTTGATGATTCTCGTGTTGACACCAATCAAGCCCCCGCAGCGGGCACACCGGCACCTGGCAGCGACTCATGAAAGCAGGTACGCGGCCACGCCGAACACCCACAGCCCCGCGGCGGCAAGTGACACGCCGGTCGGTGCCAGCCGCCAGCTCGGCGCAAAAAGCATCGAATGACTTTTCTTGAGCCGGTTGCCAATGCGATACGCCAGCGGGACAAGCAATGCGCAAACCAGCGCCGCGATACTGCCGCTCACGAGCACGTGATTGAGCACCTTGACGGCTCCGGCCTGAGCCCAGTGCTCATAACGAACAACGTAAGTCATCAGCAGGGCAAATGAAGCGTAGCTGGCGTAAACTGTTACTGCCGCGGCGAGCGCTCTGTTTCTTGCCTTTAGAACATTGAATACGAGGTCATAGCAGATCCCGGTCAGAAGAATCCCGACAAGGTGACACGCGAAGAAAGGCTCGTTCAAAAACTTGTACAGCATCGCACAGGCCGCTATCGCGGTCGGTATGCCTTTGTGTGGAAAATATACCCCGGCGAAACTCAGGACGACAAGACCGCACACGGTCAGAACCACCGAGGCATGCGGCACGGCGGCTGCGTACAACGCACCGCCCAAAACCACTTCGCACAGCCCCCAAAGCCCGCTGAAAAACAGCACACCAAGCACAAACTCTTTTCTCATTCGTCCATCTCCTAAAACGTCTCTCGTCGTCAGCTTCATCAGCGAGGCTGTAACGCTTCGCCCTGCCTCTTCATTATTTTCAAATTCTGCCGTGCAGCCATTCCTGCGAGAAATCACGCAGGTCGAACCAGTCCACTGAGCCATTCTTGGTCAGGTCGGCGCCGTCGCACCAGTCAAGCTCGCCGCACTGCTCATCCGTCAGCCATTGACCGGCAAAAAACGCGAAGTCAAAAAAATCCACGCCGCAATCATAATTCAAATCGCCGTATTGCTCCACAAGAAAGTCTGCGGTCGTCGTGGTCAGCAGTTGATAATAGTCATAATATATGCCGTCCGTCTCCGCCGTATACTGTTCGAGAATGCCTGTCACGCCACAGAACCGCCCGCCTGGCTCGACGTACGGGTGATAAATGGGGCCTCTATCCTCATTCATATAATCGGAGGCCCAGCACTCATAATTCGGGTCACGATTGCTTCGCAGTACATAGTTGTCGTAGGCCTTGCCGTAACCTGAGTCTGCGACGTTGACGTCCACGACCTTAACCAGCATAGCTTCGTACTTCTCGGCGTTATGGTCGGCCACCACCCACTCGTCAACACCTTCTATGGGCGCGGCAATTTCGCTGACCTGTAACGGCAGCGGTTCGGGGATGACGTTGTCCCGGCTGACAATCCGCAGGTTCGCGTCATTTTCCTGGTTATACTGCAAGAACGTCGTTCCCTTGAAATCCTCGACTTCAACGTTCACAAGAGTCACCCAATCGCCGACATTGACGTCGGCAAAGGCGCCGACGCTGTAAATATCTTTGACGAATATCCCGCCCCAGCCGTATGGATAGTTGGGGTCGCACAACGTGAGCCTCGGCCTGCCTCCCAGCCACTTATGGATTACTATGCCTCCCCGACAGTCCACGATGTTGCCGTGCTGCGGGCTCGTCCCGTTGGGGTCCTGTGTGTACTGAAGCTCGTAAATCGAGAGTTCTTGACCCTGCAGCGACCCGGCAACAGCAAACATCCAAACAAGCACACTCATCACCCAAAAAACACTTTTCACTATCTGCTCCTTTCCTTCTATACCTGCAAATCAATTGCCCTACATCTTTTCGCACGGTTGACAACAATCAGGGATACCAATCGGGGTCGCCAAGCGGCGGCACCTCGAGATCGTCCGGCCACTGGGGCTTCCAAAGCGTCTGCTTCCATTCCACGTGATAATCACAATAGAGAATCGAGCCGCCGAGCAGGCCGCCCGGCCTGGCGTGCCTTGCGCTGAACGCCTTGGGATAGCTGCCGCAGTATTTGCCGGCATTAGAGTCGTATCCGGCGCCATCGTAACCTCTGGCTGGGTCCAGAAGCTGGTCGAACAACAGTATGGTGCGGCCCGGGTTGCGGATGGCACTGGTTTTCAGGAAGCTCGGCATTCGCCAGTCGCTGCCCGCGGCGCCATAGGGCGGCCAGCAGTTCTCGTCAAGCTCAAGACAGGAGTTCATCGCGTATGAGAAGTAGCCGGTCCTCCTCGGCCTGTAAGTATACGATCCGTCCGGGGCAAGAATTGCGGCCGGACACTGAAATATCGTGCCCAGCCCCGGCCGGTGCCAGTACTCGTGCTCCCGCCAGCGCTTCTGGCCCATCAGCGGCGGAAGCAAGTCAACCCAGCCGAAGTAGTAATCGGCCATATCCGCCGCCGTCTGCGGGTCGCTCGATGTCCGGTCGCGGCCGTCAATGTGCGGATAGAAGTTGTCGTTCTGCCCGGCGTACATCTCAAAGGTCAGCCCCCACTGCTGCAACTGCTTCTGGCAGACAACCTGCGTAGCCAGCGACCGTGCCCTGGCCAGCGCCGGTATCAGAATCCCCATCAGCAGGGACATGGCCGAAATAACAATCAACAGCTCTACAAGAGTCAGCCCGTTGAACACCCTTGGCCCCGAACTTGCACCTCTCAGGCCCCTCATCGGCTGAGCCCTTTCATGTGCCTGGCGTAAGCCTTTTGAGCCGCGTTTTCTATCTCTGCCCGAAACCGCTGGTAAGCGGCAACCCATCTTCTGCCGGCGGCGGTCAGGCCGGTACGCCCGCCGCGGCTGCCCCCTCGCTCCTTCCGAACCAAAGCGATGCCCAGCCCCTGCTCGGCCTTGTTCAGGTCGCCCCACGCCTTTCGGTAGCTGATGCCGAGTGTATCGCTGGCCCCCCTGAGCGAGCCTTTTTCCTCGACTGCCTTGAGCAGCCGCCACTTGCCGTCGCCGAAGACGCCTTCTGCATCTGAGCAGTTCAGCCACAGCTTAAATCGCACCTTCAGTCGCTTCATCGCTCATCATCTCCGCAGTGTCACTGAAAGCAACCCAATTGACAGTTGCATATCTTTATCTTATAGGCGTTGCAGATTCGGCCGACCTCGCGCTTCTCCACCCCGAAGCGCTCGGCAATGCTGAACGCCTCGACGCAAGGCAGCTCCTTTTTGTCGTCCGCTGGTTTTGCGGTCTCAATTATCGCGTCAACCAATTGTGTATTTTCCCACATTAGCGATGACCTCCGGTTATGCACAGTTCGACATAACGCTGCAAAAAAACTCTACAATCCTTTCAACCTGCGAATATGGAATCATTGTCAGACGGGGACTTTCAGGGCGTCAATTTGTTCGTATGTAAAGACGGGCCCGTCGGTGCAGACGTATTTGCCTGCTATGTAGCAATGACCGCACTTGCCGACGCCGCATTTCATGTGCCGCTCGAGGGTGGTGATAATATCCTGGGCGGCCCAGCCGGCATCCGCCAGCCCTTTAATTGCAAAGCGAATCATGATGGGGGGGCCGCAGACGATGGCCTTATAATCCGACAAGCCCCTGATCTTGTCGAACAATGTTGTCACCACGCCGACATGCCCGCTCCAACCGGGCTGGGCGGCGTCGATGGTGGTAAAGACCCTGACGCCCGGCTGCTCATTCCACGTCCGGAGCTCATCCGCAAAAACAATATCCTCTTTGGTTCTGGCCCCGTAGAGAATGATGACATCTCCATAATCGCCCCTCTTATCGAGAACATACTTGATCACCGACCTCAAGGGCGCCAGTCCTATACCGCCTGCGACAAAGACGAGGGGCTGAGTGCGCAATTCCTCAACGGGGAAGAAGTTTCCGTAAGGGCCTCTTATGCCGACCTCGTCCCCTTTTTTCAGGCTGGCCAGTGCGCCTGTCACCCTGCCCGCCTTTCGGACACACAGTTCGAAATAGCCCTGCTGCGTTGGACTGGAGCAGATGGAAATCGGGGCCTCGCCCGCACCGAGGATGGAAACCTGGACGAACTGGCCGGGCATATAGTTGTGTTCGGCGTCGCCGTCGCTGCGGGTGTTGAATTTCAGCCTGTAAAGCCGAGTATCATAGGTGAGGTCTCTCGTATCTTGTATCGTTGCCGGCCTGGGGATATACAGCTTATTATTAAACACGTTACCCGCCCCTTTCGATTTTGACGATGTTTTCGAGCCAGTTGACGTTACCGACGCAGCAGAGATTGCACCTGCCGCAGCCCGTGCACCCGCTCATTTCGAATTCGTCAATCTGCTGAAGGAGTTTGTGGTTGTATTTGCGTTTAACCATTTCCTCGTCGTTTCTGATGGGGTCGTGTCCGCCGGTCATTCTGGTGAGGCCATGGAAGTAGCAGGCGTCCCACTGGCGAGAGCGGCGGTTTTCGCCGGCGGGCCTGGCGCCATCTGTGACGGAGTAGCACGAACACGTCGGGCACAGGAACAAACAGAGCCCGCAGCTCTGGCACCTGCTCGCGATGTCCTGCCACAACTGCTGGTCGACCCTGTCATCCTTCAGATTTTCATAAACTTTCGTGAGGTCGAATTTCAGTCCGGCCTGCTTGGCCTGCTCCAACATCCGGTGGATGTCAACATCAGCGGCGGGTCCGAAGAAGGCCTGGTATTTTTCGAAAAACTCCAGCCCTTTTTGCGAGCCTATCTGAACGGCGTAGTCGTCGCCGGCGTTGATAAGCTGAATGTCAAAACCTTGTTCCAGGACCGGGCCTGTCTGCGTGGAGGTGCAAAAACACTGATCGTTCAACTGCGAACAGGCCAGCGATATGAGGACGGATTTTTTTCTTTTGTCGAGATAGTAATTGTCCTCGAAGTTACGCTCGTAGAATTTGTCCAGCAGCTCGATGCCGCTAACGTCGCAGGATCTTATGCCGAAGAGGACCATATCTTCGGAGATGTCACCCGGCTCGATGGTCGCGTGCGACGTGCCGGAGAAGGTGAACATACATTCGGACTGTGGGAAGAAGAATTCCTTGGGGGACGTCGTCGTATTTTCGTAATCGAGGCAAATCTGTGCGGCGTCGGCGACGGGCAGAAAATTGACATCCTCGTAGCGGTCGTCCCGGACCGGCGCTATCAGCGTTCGTTCGGCGCTCACCTGCTGAAGGAGCTTGAGCAGGTCGTCATTTTTGATTGATGCGTTCTTTATCGGTATGGTTGTAACCACGGGCATTTGTTTTTCCTTAAAACTCAGCTTGGCTTTTCCAGCTTTGCCGCGCAGGCCTTGTACTCGCCTATTTTGGATATGGGGCAGAAGGCGTCGTTGGTCAGGACGTTGGCGGGCTCCTCGGCATAGTGCATGGGCATCCACAGCACGCCTTGTTTGATCTTGTCGGAGACCAGCGCAGGCACTGTCAACTGTCCCCTCCGCGTGGACACTTTGCACCGGTCCATGTTCCTGAGGCCGATTTTCTCCGCGTCGCGGCTGTTTACCTCCACGAACATAAACGGGAATTCGCGGTCGAGCAGGTGGGTCCTTCTGGCAACGGTGCCGGTATTGACAAAGAAGCGCATCACTCCGGTGCTCAGGACATACGGATAATCCTTATCGGGCACTTCGGCTGGGGGTTTATCCTCGATGCCGTGGAATTTGCCGAGGCCGCGGGTGAACTTTCCCTTGTGGAGGTATTTTGTCCCCGGATGCTGCTTGTCGGGGCATGGCCATTGCAGGCCGATTTTTCGGATTCTTTCGTGACTTATGCCGCCGTAGATGGGGGCGAGTGATGCTATCTCATCCATGACCTCGGCGGTGTCTTTGTGGTTGAAGGGGTGGCCCATTCTGGCGGCGAGGTCGCAGATTATCTGCCAGTCGGGCCGACTGTTGCCGATGGGCTCGATGGCTTTGTTGACGAGCTGGACGCGGCGCTCGGTATTGGTGAATGTCCCGGTCTTCTCGGCAAAGCTGGCGCCGGGCAGGACGATGTCGGCCATCTCAGCGGTTGCGGACATATATATTTCCTGTATGACGATGAATTCGAGATTATGCATCGCCCTTCGCACGACGTTGATGTTGGGCTCGCTGATGACGGGATTTTCGCCGATGATGTAGAAGGCCTTCATGTTCGCGCGCTCGGCCTGCAGGACCATGTCGGTGGTGGTAAGTCCGGGCGTGGGGCTCAGCTTGACGCCCCAGGCCTTTTCAAACTTTTGCTGAATGGCCGGGTCGTCAACCTTCTGATAGCCGGGATAGTAATTGGGCAGCGCGGCGACGTCGCATGCGCCCTGGACGTTGGACTGGCCGCGGAGCGGATTGACGCCCGCCGATTCGGTGCCGACGTTGCCTGTGAGCATGGCGAGATTCGCGACGCTCATGACGTTAGCGGTCCCGACGGTGTGCTCGGTAATTCCCATTGTGTAGGCGATTGCCGCCGGCTTGCTCGTTGCGTAAAGCGTGGCCGCGGCGACCAGAAGCTGCGCATCGACGCCGACTATTGGGGCGGTGTATTCGGGGGTGTATTTGGCGACGACTTTGGCAAGTTCCTCGTATCCTTCGGTGCGAGTGCGGATAAACTCGTCGTCGGCGAGGCCCTGTCGGATAATGACGTTCATCATGCAATTGAGCAGGGCGATGTCGGTGCCGGGATAGTGCTGAATGAAGATGTCGGCGTATTTTGCCATATCTATTTTGCGGGGGTCGGCGACGATGATTTTGGCGCCTTTATCCTTTGCGGTTCGAATTCGCCAGCCGACGAGGGGGTGCGCCTCGGTGGCGTTGGAGCCGATGGCGAAGATGCAGGCGGCGTCCTTCATTTCGTCTATCGAATTGGTCATTGCGCCGGAGCCGAAAGCTCGGACGAGGCCCGCAACTGAGGGTGAGTGACATGCCCTTGCGCAGTGGTCGACGTTGTTGGTTCCGAGGACGACGCGTGCGAATTTCTGGGCGAGGTAATTCATTTCATTTGGGCAGCGTGCGGAGCCCCAGACGCCGATGCTGTCGGGTCCGTGTTTTTGTTTGATCTCGGTCAGGCGGCCGGCCACGAGGTCGAGGGCGTCATCCCAGGACGCCTTGACGAACGTGCCGTTTTTCTTGATCAGGGGCTCGGTGATTCTGTCGGCGCTGATGGGGCCTTCCCAGCAGTTGGCGCCTTTGACGCAGAGTCTGCCCTGTGAGACGGGATGCGTCCTGCTCGGGGCGACGCCAACCAGCTCGCCGTCTCTGACCTTCAAATACAGTCCGCATCCCGATCCGCAATACGGACACGTTGTCGGCACATACTTTAGGTTCATATCGTCACCTGATCCTGTCGTTGTTGAAGTCGCGTCAGAGTTTGAGCTCTTCTTCGAGGCGGCGCATCGCGTCGTGCAGCCGTTTTACAAGTTCTTCATTGCTTTCGAAGACGGAAGCGCCGCGCAGGTCCGCTTCCTGTATCGCGGCATCGTAATCGATGCGGGCGAGAAGCGGGACCGTCAGTTGGGATTCTATTGTCTGCGTCTGGTCGGCGTCTGTGCTTTTGTTCGCTATCGCCGCGACGAACTTTACGCCCAACTGCTTTCCCATTCGGGCGATAGTGTTTGCGGTTTCAATGCTTCTGGCGCCGGGCTCGACGACGACCACGAGGGCGTCAATGCCCTGAATGCTGGCTCGGCCGAGGAACTCGACGCCCGCGGCCAGGTCAACCAGTACGATTTCCTCTCGCTGGAGTATGGTATGGGTGAGCAGGGCCTTGAGGAAGGCGCCTTCGGGACATGCGCAGCCGGCGCCGCCCTGAGTGATTCCGCCGAGGACGAGCAGTTTCACGCGGCCCACATCGATCGAGTATTTTTCGGGCAGGTCGCTTACCTTCGGGTTCAGGCGAAAGTAGGCGCCGACCATGTCCTTGTTGGCGCCGGTGCGTTCGGCGATCAGCTCCTTCATTTGGATAAGGGGCTGCGGGTTCTGCTTTGAGGACAGACCGAAGGCCAGCGCCAGATTGGTGTTGGGGTCGGCGTCAATCGCCAGCACATCGAAGCCGTCGTCGGCGAAGAGGCGGGCCCAAACGGCGCAGACGGTGGTCTTTCCCACGCCGCCTTTGCCGCCGATAGCTATTTTCAGACCCATTTGGATACGCACCCCAAGAGTTCTCTTTGCTTATCAACGGACGATTATAGGGGCTGTGTTGCGGTTATCAACCAAAATAGTATGGCGTAATCCGCCTTGAAACGACGGATTGTCCTGGCGGCATGTTATAATCTGAACCTATAAGTCGCTCAGTTGTACTCTTGGTTCGATCCGCCAAATCATTACCGACGGGACAACCGCTGTTGGAGTAATTTTGCTTTTGAAATTAAGCAATTTACCTATTGCGTGAACGATACAAATGAGGGAATATTAACGAAATAAATTCGACCTTACAAGGACCTTAATGATTTGAGAAAAGGAAGAAGTTATGAAAGCAGTAATTTCAATTCTCATAACAGCGGTACTTGCGGCTGGGGCCGTTTACGGTCAGCCGAGCGAGCCGCCCCCGCCGGAACCCAATCAGGAACAGCCCGAAGTTTTGACCAGCGGCCCTGTGCACGAGGCGTTTGCCCAGCCGGTCGAGATTAAGAATGAGCCGGGCGTTGTGGCCCTGAACGAGCCTCCCGCCAATATAGTGGAGACCCCGCCGGACGAAAAGCCGGTCGGCAAACAATATGTTTGGGTGCCGGGCTACTGGGCGTGGGACGCGCAGCGCAACAGCTATATATGGGTGAGCGGCTGCTGGCGAGCGGCGCCTCCTGAAAGGTACTGGGTTCCAGGCTATTGGGCCAGAGCGGCAGGCGGCTGGGAATGGGTGCCGGGTTTCTGGGCGTCTTCTCCGAATGAGAAGCAGATCGAATATCTGCCGGTCCCGCCGGCTGTAACGGACATGGAAGCACCCGGGCCTGTGCCGAATGCGAACAATGTCTGGATTCCGCCTTGCTGGTACTGGTATCAGGGCAGTTATGTACTTCGCCAGGGATATTGGCTCGAGCCCTCTGAGAACTGGATTTGGGTGCCGTCGCACTACGTCTGGAGTCCGCGAGGGTATGTGTTTGTGCCGGGTTACTGGGATTATTCGCTGACGCAAAGGGGCGTATTGTTTGCGCCCGTATATATACCCAGGCGGCTTTATACCCGGTCAGGATTCTCCTTGTCGCTCAGCGTCGCCCTCGATATCGGCGCGCTCGAGCTGAACCTGTTTACTTATCCGCGATACTGTCATTACTATTTCGGCGACTACTACAGCGATGTTTATATCGGCCTGGGCATCTACCCGCACTTCGAGTGGCGGCGCTATCATACCTGGTATGACCCCATCTATGTTCATAACCGCTGGCGTCACCACGCCACGTCCGAGGAGTGGTATGAGCACGAGCGCCATCGATATGAGTTGCGCCGCAACGACCCTGCCATTCGTCCGGCGAGGACATATCGGGAAATGCAGAGGCGCCTGGCGCTGATGCCGGAATCGCAGCGAAGAGATTATCGAACGGCCGGCACCATTGACAGTCTTGCCGCAAATAGGCAGGGGACAATGAAATTCGAGCGGATAAACTCCGGTTCCAGGGCGCAGTACTCCGCAAAAGCGCAGAGCGTGCATCAATTCAGCACGCAGCGAAGGGATTGGGAATCGCGGCGTCCGGATGCGGCTGCAATCCAGCGGCCGAACGAACGCACACGGACGCAATCATACGAAAACAAACAGCCGAAAGGACCGCCAACAGAGCGCGGGCGATATGAACGCGGTGCTGCGACCGGGGGCAATCGTGAAACTAATGTGAGGCAGCCCGAGCACGCCAGGATTCCGTCTCCGCCGATAGTGGGCAGGCGCAACAGCAGGGGCGTCTTCGGCGGCAGGATTACGCCCGCACGTCCGAACCGTGAACGGAGAGCGGGCCGCTAAACGTTTGCACCGACAAGTATCCCAAGAGTGCTGCTAAGTTCGGCGAATAGCTGAAGGCTACGTCATTGGACTTCTATCGGATAAATGACAACTTTGTTATCAACGACTTCTACGGGTCTCATGGAGGCGGGTGGGTTGGCAAGCTTGTTTTCAACATCCGAAATACGATTTTGGATTTTTTCCAACTGTTCCTTGTCAAGCACCAGCTTCTTTCTTACAGTCTCTGCCTGTTCGGCGAGGTTGGAAAAATCCAGGGCCTTTTTGTGAGCTTCTTGTGCTGCATTTTTTCTTGCCAATGCCCCGGCCAATTCAATCTCCTGAGTCAGCCTCATTTGAAACAACAGATCGAATACGCCCTTGGGATGGCTGCCGCTTTCCTTTCTAATCTTGTCGTCCTGCTCTTTTATCATGATGAGTTTTGCCTGAATGCCAACGATTTCAATCTCAGTCAGCTGCAGCACCTTATCGAATTCCTGAAGGCTGTCGCGGGCGCCTTCGATCCTCTGATAGGGAACACTTTTCTTTAGGTGCGAAAACTTTGCTTCAATCTCCTTTTTCTCTTTTTGGTGGTTATCGATCAGATCTTCAATTTCAGATTTCTTCTGACGGTTGTCTTTCAAGGCGCTCCTGGTCTTCTCTAACTCAGCCTCAGCCTGCTCATCCAGCCATTTAATCAAAGATTTTGACATAATTCTAACATCTTCTTCACTTACTCCATACACACCAACTTCATACCGCGTATCAGACCAACCACATGTGATGAAGTATCCAGGCCGCCCATGCCACGGCGCCAAGAACTTTGACTGTTCCGCGGATACTACCCCTTCTAAGGATCTCGCAAAACTGACACAATCGGGCACGGTTATGTAGGGTGAGCTGCTTTTTAGATAGAAGACAGCCATATAAGTTGGTCGGATCACCTCTTCCCCCCCGATAGGTGCTGTTGTCCACCTTCTTTTTTGCTGAGAAACCTCGAATTGTAAGGCACCCTCTTTTTGTATGGTGTCGTCGGCAAGAATAACGGACGAAACCAGTCCCATAAAAACTATAGTTGTCAAAAGACTTTTTTTCATGGTAATCATTATTCTGCTCTCCTTTCTGATGGAAATTTATGGTTTAATTGACCCAGCGCCTGTGACTTAAAATTCGGATAATGATTTATGACTTCATAGTAGATACCTTTTGCGTGGTCCTCTGCCCCGGGTTGACCTGCAAGAATATTTGCCACTGCCAGGAGCTGTTCGGCTTTGCCGGCCTGGCTGACGCTAATCTCAATTTGTGCGAGCTTCTCCTGGTCGTTTACGGATACATTCGGTCGCACCACTTGCCGCCAGAGCAGTCCCGCGCCTGCGACCAGCAATATAGCTGCTGCAATTGCCGGCCACATTCGGTGCGGTTTCTTTTCTCTCAACCGAAATATCTGTTCCCCAAGCTGCGCCGGCGGCCCCGATGGCCGGTAACGTGTGAGCACCGATTCAATTGCCTGGTCATCATGATTCATGACGGTTATCCTCGCGCTGGTATTCGGATCCCAGAATTTGTCGTAGCTTGCCCAAGGCATATCGGTATCGGCTTGCTGCCGTATCCGCCGGTATGCCGACCATTCGCGCAATCTCCTCAAATGTTTTGCCCTCATAGATCTTCATATGGAGTACCTCGCGCTGCTCTACGGGCAGCGTACATAGTGCCTGTTCTATCGAAGCCCGTTCGTCTTCATTCGAGCCTTCATCCAATTTTTCCAGTATCGGCCTGACGCGTTTTGTCTTTAGCTCGTTATCAAGCCGCCGCTGCTTTTTGATCATTGCATAACAAGTGTTCCGAACCGCAATTCTCAAATAATCGCTCAAAGAGGCGATTTGCAGCATACGCTTTCCCAACTTCAAGGTCTTCATGAATGCTGTCTGGACGGCATCTTCTGCAGCGCTGTGGTCGGTTAATATCATCAGAGCATACCGGTATAAGTCGTCTCCATATTTCCCATAAGCCGTCTCCAATACAACTCTGGGGTCATCAGAATCTGTTTCCGTCTTTGCTCTCACGCCGGTTTCCTGCTACGCTTCAAGGTACCGTTATAATAGACCATCATGTCTTGCCTTTTTGTCTAAAAAAAAGTTGGTTTTTGACAATTGTATGACATTCTGACCACAAGAGAAACTCGACAAGTTGTTGAAGGTGTCAGACCCTTCTACTTTTTCACGAAGAGAAAAAGGCGGTGGTGCAGTAATGACAGTGAATATTCGTTTCAATGGCGGTTATGCGCCAAGGACGGCGGTTTTGCTGTTGAAAACGGACAGGGCCGCCTCGGTTGACGTGGTTTTTTGGAATCTGGGGCAAGTTTGCATAATAGCGGCAAGGTGGTACGTCTTAGGTTAGTTAGTCAGTATGGTTTGAGTCCAACGATTTGTACTGGTTTCAATGAAGGTGTCCATTTTATGAACGGTAAAGTAACATTTGTAGTTTCTGTTGTTTTGGCATGCGCTGTAATCGGCACCGCTGCGGAAGTGGAGTGGACCGGCAAGGGCGCCGATGATTTATGGTCGACGGGGGGCAACTGGGAAGGCGGCAAGGCGCCCGTTGCAAGTGATGCAATTGTGCTTTGTTCTCCGCCGGAGCGCGGGCCTGTGATCGATTCGGATGTGATCTGCGGCGAGATTCGCGGTCCGGCATGGCGCGGCGACCGGCAGACCGTCGATGTGCTTGCCGGGGCTAACGTTAAGATTGGCGGCTGGTGGCGATTCGCCGAAAGCGGCGCTTGCGTTGGGACGATAAACGTTCTCGGTGGCAATGTCACTATCGACGGCGTCCTGAGATGTTCGAACGGCAGCCGTGCGCACGGTATCGTCAATGTTGTCGACGGTGTGGTCAGGGCAGACGGAATGTGGCTCAGCGATACAGGCGGTGGTGAGATGAATGTCAGCGGCAACTCATTAGTAGAGTTTGTGAACAACCTGAGCTTCGGCGGCAACCGCGGTGAGAAGCCGATGACCATCAACATGAACGGTGGGATGATTCGTGTGGGCCGGGAACTGCGGTGTCCCCATAATTCAGCTCGCGCCGGCATGGCCGCGATTAACCTTGCAGGCGGCATTATTGATTGCGCTTCATTTAGTCATGCCGATGTGGCCTATTCAATGGATATTACAGAAGGTGAATTTAGGATCAAGGGTGATGTGACGGCTGAGATGAAAGAAGACATCGGGAGCGGTTACATCAAGGCTTTCGGCGGCAAAGGCTCGGTGTTGTGTAAATACGATGCTGCTCGTGACAGGACGATCGTTATGGCTGCCGACCGCAAGAGCGCGTGGAATCCTCAACCTGGGAATCGAGCCGAGCAGGTTCGTCCCGATGCAATGCTGAAATGGAATCCGGGCAAAGACGCTCAGACATACAATATTTATCTCGGCACCAGCCTGGCGGCGGTGGCTTCGGGCGCCAAGGCTTATCGTGATGGTGAAAAGGTCGCCGAGATTCAGCCCGGTTTGAAATTCAATCAAACGTATTACTGGCGTGTTGATACGGTTGATAAGGCCGGTGCGGTTGCCGGCGGGACTGTCTGGCAGCTGACCACCACCGACGGCAAAACCGCGGCGCCGAGTCCGCAGGACGGTGCAACCGCAGTGGGCGTCGATGCGACCCTCGGATGGCGGCCCGGTCTGGTCGCCGCTTCACACAATGTGTACCTCGGAACGGACTATGACGGGGCGAAGAACGCCACTCAACCTGCGGTCGGGAAGTTGTCTGAAAAAGGCTTTACGCCCGAGAGGCTTGAGTTGGGGCGGAAGTACTACTGGCGGGTTGACGCGGTTAACAGCAAGTGGTCCGAGAGTCCGTGGAAGGGTGACATCTGGAGCTTTACCGTCGATGAGGGCAAGGCCCAAGATCCGCGGCCTGTCAATGAGGGACTGTGGGCACCGACGAAGGTGACGCTGAGCTGGAACGGGGCCAGAACCGCTGTTTCGCACAACGTATATTTTGGTGAGAATACCAAAGGCTTGAAACTTGTCAGTTCAGGTCAAAAAGAAACGACTTACGCGGCCGGTCCGCTCAAGGAGGCGACGACTTACTTCTGGCAGGTCGAAGAAGTTCATCGGAGGGGCGAGAAGGTCAAGGGGGACATCTGGCAGTTCAGCACCGAGGGTATGCTGGATTTGAAGGTTGACCTTGCGGTGCCGCAGTGGGATGACCGGAGCAAGTATCGTGAGGGTACTGCCAAGGAGGGCTGGTTTATCTGGGCGTCTTCGCGATGGGCGGATATGTATATGCATGATGCCGGATGGCTGCCTGAGGGTAACGGCAATGACGCCGACGGCATACTTGGCTCGGGTATTCAGCTTTACTTAGACAACGGCAAAGGCGGCAACGGTACGGTGATGGCCAAAGGTCTGTGCCGCGGCTCACTGGCCGGGGACATGCCTCCTTACGGCGAGCCCGAAGGAGATCCTATCGCCAATACGTATTTCTATTCGTGTGACTGGGCTGGTCAGAAGAACGGCGACTGTTTTCTTTTGATCAGGGGCTTGCCCGCCGGCGAATACGAGATGACGTCGTACCACAATCACTGGGAGCCGTGCACGCAGCAGACGCGTAACTGTCATCTCTGCGAGAGCGGGATGCCTCCGATGCCGAGCGTGACGGCTAATCCCCTTCCGGCCGAGCCTTTGCCGGGATACGGCGGTTGGGTACTTCCCAAGGGCACGGGCAAGGGCGTTGTCTCGCTGCAGAGCGCCAAGGACGTGAAGGTTTCAAGCGTTTTGAAAGATGAGGATGTCACTAAGAGCTACATTCGTTTTGCCACCGACGGCTCGGATGTGCTTGTTATCTACGAGGCTGCGGACAACACCTACCCCGACCGCGCCAGGTCGGGCCGGGAAGGCAGCCGGGGCATCCTCAACGCGTTCGAACTGAAGCTTGTATCCTGGGACAAGAAATCGCGGTAACAGGCTGCTGTACAAGGATGAGTTGTAATATACAGGGATAAAGGATATGAAAAGGTGTTTTGGATTTTTGTTTCTGAGCCTGCTGCTGACCGCAGTGCTGGGATGCTCTTGCAGGGACGAGATCCAGAGTGGTCTCACGCAAGAAAAGGCAATCGCACCCCTTCAGAACGAAACGACGCTGCCGCGAGTTCTTCTTATAGGCGATTCCATATCAATGGGATACCTGCCCCATGTTCAGCAATTGCTGAAAGGCAGGGCGTACGTCGAGCACCCTGCTGCCAATTGTGAGTCCACCATCGAGGGACTGCGGGAACTCGACAACTGGCTCGGCAGTGGGGGCTGGGACGTAATACACTTCAACTGGGGCCTGCATGACTGCAAATACGTTGACAGCCAGGGCAGGAAAGTCGCGGTATCCATCGGCAGGCAGAAAGTACCCGTCGAGCAATACGAAAAGAACCTGGAGGAGCTTGTTATACGGCTCAAGAATACGGGGGCGAAACTTGTTTTTGCGACGACGACGCCTGTCCCCGAGGACGCTATAGGCCGCGTCAAGGGTGATGCAGCCAGGTATAACAGTGTCGCCATTGAAATAATGAGAAAGCACTCAATCCCCGTCAATGACCTTTACGGCCTGGCAATGGAGAGGCTGGATGACATCCAGCGCCCCAGAAATGTTCACTTCACTGAGCCCGAAGGCTACGAATTCCTCGCCAGGCAGGTGGCGGCTGAGATACAGAATGTTTTGAGCAAACGCCAATAAGCTAATTAAAGGTCTCAAACCCAAACCGAATGGCGGTTCCTTAAGCGGCATAGGTCCTTCTACATAGCTCTCGTGCGGCTCTCAATTTCGGGTGGAAGTTAATTAGGGGGGGCGTCGGCGGCGTGGACGAGGGCCTTGACGGTAAGGTTGGCGGCCATCCAGAGGGCGTCGAGGGGCAGTTGCTCCGCCGCGGTCTCATCGAAGAGTATCGACGCGCGGGCGGCAAACTCCTCGTCCGCCCGCCAGATAACTATGGTCATGGGGACCCGCGGCAAAACATAAAACTCAATAGCCGCGTCCCCAAACTCGCGCCGCCGGACGCCAAATTCATCAGCGACCTGATAGAGTCGCTCCGGATTGTCGCCGAAGGCATCTTCGAGCTTTTCGGTGGGCAGCTTGTGGGGCCCCCTGAAGAAGAACTGGCCTCCCGGCAGACTCGCCGCCGGTATCAGCCTGTCCCGCACCGGCACGTCTTTACTGTTTATAAGATACGCAAGAATGCAAAGCTCCTCCGCAAAGCCCGCCTCCGAACAGTCCTCCACCGACGCCACCCGTCTGGCCGACAGATCTACCAGATATTCTCTCTCCAGTACCCGTATAGTGTAACGCCCCGGCTCACCCTCATATTGACAGTCCGCCCGCCGGGCCGTCGCCGGCCCCTCAAGCGCCTCAAGCTGCTCCCAAAGACCTTCATTCGTCATCTATTCGTACCCGTTCAGGCTAAAGGCGGCAAAGCGGCCTTGCCAAAAACTCCCGCAACAAACTTACGTGATGACGGGGCGGTTGTGGCCAATTAAGTTTGGCCGAAGACCCATGCTGTCTCGCTCAGCTCGTAATCAAGAATTCCTCCGGCGTGCAGAAAAGCTCACTCTTCTGCTGTTCCGATGAACCGCATAAAGCCGGCGGGCCAGGTCCTCGCAAACCTGAACGAACCTGCCCGCCACGAGTTTCAAACCGTTTTTTCGAAACGCGAAACTATCTCGCCCGCCGGATGCCGCCGTATCCCGTCAGGCTTGATGATTATCAACGTGCGCTCTGCCATTGTTGCAAGCGAAGGTCGGCGCTGCCGCCGAGCAGCCCGACCGCCAATCACCTCTACATTCCCCGCGGTACTATGTAAATCTCCACCCGCCGGTTCTGCGCATTTCCCTTCTTGCCGGGCGCATTCGGCACAACGGGGCGGAATTCACCGAAACCACGCACACTCATGCGGGTATTGTCGATACCATCGGCGCCCATGACGTTCAGAACAGATATCGCCCGATGAGCCGACAGATGCCAGTTGGTGGGGTGTTTTGCGCGTGTCTCGGGCTTGCTGATGGGAATGTCATCCGTGTGGCCTGCGATGATGACATCAAATTCCTTACCCGTGTCGGAATTGAGAATGGTGCAGAGGGTCTTGACCGCTTCGCTCGCCGAAGACGCCACGACGTCACTACCCTTATCGAACAGCAGGTCGCTCTTGAACTTCACTATCCCGTGTTCTGCGTCGTATGTGATCATGTCGGGATTCGTCCTGGCAAAGTCCTCCAGCATCGTGCTCAGCTCCACCGGAAGGCGGACCCCGCCGAGCATCTGCTGCTGCATCCGTGCGATCAAGTCTTTTTTCTTCTGGAGGTCCTCTTCGAGCGCCTTTAGCTCGTTCCTCAGCGTCTCGACATCGACGCTGCCGGTACTCTCTGCATATTTGAGCTTTGCCTGCAACTGGCCCAGCGTTAGTTCGGCCGCATCCAATTTGCTCTGAAGGTCCTTAATAATATCCGCCTGCCTGCTGTTTTGCACCTGCAGCTGCTTGACCTGGTCCGATGCACAGCCGCCTGCCAGCACGAAACCGGCACACAAGACACAAAATACGGAAACCCTGACTGTTTGCATAATTCAATCCTTTCAAAAAGCCCCAGCAGATAAATTCCCTTTCGACCGTCTCATATAGCACTCAACTGTTCCATTTAGAGCCGTTACAGCCTTTCGGCTTTCCCGCGCCAAGATTTGCGCACAAATAGAACCCATTTGCCTCCGGCCGTCAAGAGCTAACTTTTCAATTTTCCGCGTGCACCGTACCGGCGTGACGGACTCAGAATCGGCGATTTCTTTGGTGTCAAAGTAGTTCGTTACCAACGGACACTCCTGCAATTGGCGCGGGCGAGGGTGCATGCGGGCGGCGGTTGTGCCGGGTTTGATCCGGCTTCGCGAGCCCGGCTTGGTAGAGGGCTTCGCCGTGGCAAGCAGGCTACGCCGCGACAGATTGGGTTTGTTTTGGGTTTGCTTGGGTTTGTTTTGGCTTTGGGCGCCCCTGGTGAGCGAAAAACGGGGGTCGGATTGGCTTTGTTTGGGTTTGCTTGGCTTTGCTTTTGCGGGCGAAAAGTCGGCGTTTTTTACGTAAGCTCTTGTAAATAAAGAGGCTAAGGCATATTCGGGGCCTGTGCAAATTGGCTTTGTTTTGCACGAAAAGGGCGAATTTGTAGAGGATATTCGACAGAAATCGAACAGAGAAGATGCAAGATGCGAGGATTCTTGATGCTGGATCCTGGTAAGTGGTAACTGGTGATTGGCCAGCTTGGCAAGATGGGCGGTCCCGGTGAGATAGACCCCGATGAGATAGCTAGCGCATCTCATGGGGTAAAGAGTCATCTCATGGGATGAATGTTGGGGTTCGGTGGGCATTTTGAGGGGGTCCGCATTTGGTATTTAGTGTTTAGTCGTCAGTGTTTAGTATTCAGTATTTAGTTTGGTGGGTATTGTACACGATTTTGGAAGAAAAGTCAACGGAAAAGGAGCCAAAATGGCTTGACCGTTGGGCGTGGGGGGCGGTAGGATGGCGAAGAGTAGCAGCGGTGTGATAGTTCCTTGCGTTTATGGGAAGTGGTCGAAGATGGCTTATCGCTGATTCAGGCTTTGTTTAGTACGAATGGATGTCCTCCTACCATATTTCGGGGCAGCAATAGTAATAGTTGTGAGTATGTCAGCCGTATTGTACCTCAAAAAGAAGGGTATCTTGGTGCGGCGTGTCAGGCACGGGCAGACGGAGGTGGAGTTTGAGATTGCCCACGGTAATTCTGAAAAAATAGGTGTCTGCCGAGAGGGCACAGGGAGCAGTGGAGAGCAATTCAGAAGGTTCAGAGTATTTCTTGGTTCACCGTCCGGATTAGAGTTGGAGCGTGATGCATTTTGTGACGAAGTGGAGTTCTTTAATACAACACACGCTGATGCGAAAGGGGTTAATTTCAAGGTCGAAAGATGGGAGGAGATCCCACCGGATTACGGGCGGCCTCAGAGCCACATAGACGAACTCTTGGCTCGGTGCCACTGCTACGTATTGATATTGTACGATAGGTGGGGTAGCCCGCCGGGGGTGGGCAATGGGGGCAGGTACACCTCGGGCAGTGAGGAGGAGTTCTGCTTGGCGGAGCGGTGGTTGTACGATGAGCGATTTCCGATGAGTAAGATAGCTGTGTACTTCAAGGAGGTGGAAGCTGAGAGATTGAAGTCGGGAGGAGAACAGTTGAGGAAGGTGATGAGATTCAAGGATCGCATCCAGCGCCATCACAGATTACTTCATAATGAGTTTAGAGAGGTGGAGGACTTTCGGAGAAGGGTGCAGGTATTTATGGCGAAATGGTTGAATGGGCTTACCATCCGGGCTAGACCTATGGGGGTGAGGAGTGTTTTGGATTTCGATGAACCTGGTGGAAGAACCAAAGGCAAGGCGGCAAAAGAATGAAAGCATTCTATAAAAATGCTGTGATTTTGGACGGAGTTAAGATAAAGAATGAGCCATCGAACAGGGACTGTGCGATGGTAAAGGATATCATCTGGGGTGACCCAGAGTTGACGCGGTACTTCTATGATAAGAACGATTGGGGCACACTGGGTGATGGATGGCTGGAGTTGCTTGACGGCGATGGCGAATTCGAAGGAATTGGTCAGAAGGAGGCCGGGGTTGCAGAAAGGGTGAAGGGGCTCTACTTGGTTGACTGTGTGGGGAGCAAGGGGGGGCGGGTTTTGGAGATAATAGAGAGAGTAAGGGCCGACGACACGGGGATTCAGGGAATATTCGTCGATGCGATGCTGAAGATGCCAGATGAACTTGCGATGGGAGGAGTGCCGGTGGTGCTGGAATATCTGGGCGGGCGGGAGTATAAGGGATGGTATCCGGTGGGGCGAAGGGCGGCAGAGTTGATGGTTCGGATGGCGGGAAATCATCCTAAGGAGGCATTGGGGTTGGCGAGAGCGTTGCTTGAAGTGTGGCGGCCTAGGGAGGAGGAAGCGGGAGTGTTTGAAAGTATAAGGAGCAAGTTTGCAACGCATGAATACAATGAGTTGATGTTTGAGTTCTACAAAAGAGTATGGGAGCAATGGCCGGTTGAGGGGATGCGCCTGCTGGTGGAGATATACGATAATTATCTGGAGGAATACAACAAGGAAGCGGGGCAGGACACAAGCGAATACTTACGGGTAAGCGTGGAGGATTTAGAGAATATTCACCCGGTGGAATATGACGTGGGTGCGATATTGACGAAGGGGATTTGCGAAGCAGGCAAGGCGGTTGTGGCGCAGGAGATACGGAGTGTGGGGAGGGTGTTGGATGATTTGGAGAGGCGGGAGAAGGCGATTTTCGAGAGAGTTGTGATGTATCTCCTGCGAACTGTGCCCAAGGGCGTGGAGGGAGAAAGGATAACGCGAATAATCTCAAATAAGAAGTATCTTGAGCGGCCAAATTACGGATACGAGTACAAGCGGCTTTTGCGAGATAAGTTCGATGAGGTGGGCAAGGAGGCGAAGGAGGCGTTTGTTCAGTGGGTGAGGGAACCAAAGGTGGGCGAGGAGACGAGGAAGGAGATTACTGAATGGTGCGAAAGAAACGATCAGACGCTGCCGGACTTTGAGAAGATGGAGAAGAGGGAAAAGGCAAAAGAACTGTATCTGGTGCGAGACAGGTTCACGGAACTCTATGACCAGTATAGAAAGGCGGGAGGGGTAGAGGATGATAGTGCGCTTGCACCCCGGCAGATGGTAAGTGAGGCGCGGGCGGTGAGTCCGATGGAGGGGACGCCGGTTACGTTGGAGGAGATGGGGAAGATGAGTGTTGGAGAGGTGCTTGACTTTGTTTCTGAGCCTAAGAATTATGAGGGGAAGAGGGGGCCGGGAGAGTGGCATGCGCCGGCAGAGGCGCTCCTAGCGACGTTTAGGGAGGACCTTAGGAAGCGGCCTTTGGAGTATCTTAAGGAGGGCAGGGAGAAGCTGGCGGAGTTGGCTGCGGGGTTTCTGAGCGGGTTTTTCTACGGGGTTTGTGATACGGTGCGAGACGGCAGCTTCGCAAAAGAGGCGTGGGGCGACCTGATGGAGCTTGCGCACTCGATTGTGAAGGCAAAAGGGGAGGACGAGGAGTACCGGAGTTGTTTTTCTGCTATGCTGAGCACGCTGCGGGAAGGATTGAGCGAGCGGGAGAATGGGATAGAATTTGACGAAAAGCGGATCAGGGAATTCTGGGGTATTATTGAGCCTCTGGTTCATTTTCCTGTTGGCGATGCCAGCCTGTTGGGACAGGAGAGGGATCCTGTGCAGCGTTTGTGCAACGTGGTTCCTGCACAGGCGCTGGAACTGACGGTTCTGCTTGGCACGGAGTGCAACGAAGTGGTTGAATCTTTCTATGAGGAATACCTGAGGGGAGAGATGCGGAGGTGTTACGAATATGTGCTTAGCAACATAACAGAAGTGGGAGTAAACTGCGTGTTTGGCCTTTATTTTGCGAGGATGTACTGGCTTGACCCCGAATGGGTGGAGGAGCGAGTCGACGAAGTATTTTCGGAAAAAAGGTGGGATGCTGTGTGGGGGACGTGTGTATCGTGGGGACGGCCTTCTAAAGATGGGTTCGGTTTGCTTGTCGACCGTGGGAAATACGCGCGGGCGGTGGGGCTACTTGGGCAAGGCAACCAGTTCAGATTCGGAAAGAACCCGGAAGAAGGGCTTGTTGAGCATTTGATGATAGGATTCTTCAACGGGTGGATTAGGTATGAAAGTGATTTGATGAGGGAATTCTTCAGGACCGCAAGTACTAAGTTGCGCGGCAAGGCGGCGAGATTCCTGACGAGTGGGTTTAAGCAGATAAATGATGAGGCTGGGGCAGAGGAGAAGCAGAAGGTGGCGGCGCGAATGAGGGAGTACTGGCGGAAGCGAGTTGACGCGATAAGAGAGAAACCGGGAGAGAACAGGGATGAGGCGGTAGAACTGACGGGATGGGTCGAGGATTCGGTGTTGGAGGCAAAAGAAACGCTGGAGCTATTGAAAGATACCCTTGATTTGAGCGAGGGGAAGATAGGTAAAATGAAGGAAGCGCATGATTTTGTGAAGGGCGTTACAGCGTTAGGTAAGGGGCATGAGGCGCTGGCGCTGGAGTGTCTGAAAAAGGCTGGGGCGGATGATAGTATGCATTGGGCGTGGGAGGGTATTCAAGATCCTGTCGTGGCGTTTCTGGAAGGTGTGGCGGAATTGCCGCAAGATGTGCGAAGCAAAGGAGCAGAGGTCGCGGATTTGTATGGTCGGTACAATCCCGAGAAGTTCCGTCCGGTGTGGGAGAAGTTGCGCTGGTAGGACAGGCAGATACGTGATCTCCGCAATCCGCCAAAGGCGGAGAAGTATCGAACAAGGAGGGCCCAATTTGGAAGTATGGATTCCGCATCCCGTGCGGAATGACAAGGGCGTCGCGGTGTCGGCGACGGCTAAACCCGCCTGGGGCGGACAGGCGGCGGGTAAACGAGGGGACCGCCGGCAGTCCGCCTACGGCGGACAAGTGCCGGCGGGTAACAGATAAGGAACGACGCGTTGCGTGGCGGTTTTTTTGATAGATTCCTCCGCTTCGGCAGGACAAAGTCGTGCCTTCGGTCGGAATGACAGACTGGATTCGGGCTTTCTGCGAGAATGAGAGGGGCGTCGCCGTGCCGGCGACGGCTAAATCCGCCTGCCCGCCAGGAGGACGGCGGGTAAGCGGCACGGAGGGACATGGGTGGCGGGCAAGCGTCGGCGGCAAGAAGTGAATATCGAATCCGCCTACGGCGGACGAGTATCGAACAAGGAATGTGGAATGTTGAAGTTTTGGGGGGAATAGGACCGCCGGCAGTCCGCCTACGGCGGACAAGTGCCGGCGGCTAAGAGGGGCGTCGGAGGGCGGCGAGCCGCCAAATCCGCCAAAGGGATGGCGGACGAGTCCTTCGACGCTGCTGAGGACGGGCGGCGGATGAGTTTTCGTTCAGACGGAAACCTTTATGCGGGTGGCTGCATGAGCAACAATATACAAAAGTCGATCAAGACTTCCAGGAGACCGTAAGTGTTAGGGTATCGCTGTTTCCATCTGAATCTCCAAAGACTCTACTGTCGTTGGAAAACGTGAGTGAGAAGGTAGCATCCCTGGCTTCATCACAAGAAATGTGCTTTACTGTTGAATCGTTCTTGAGCAAGGAGCTACAGTTGCTCCATGCTGTTGTGGTGCCAGCCGCACGATATTCCAATATGTACTCTCTAACGAGCTTATCATTGTTGCCTTCTGAGAGTTGAGCTGAAACCCGCCTGTCAGTGCTGATTTCCACATCCCCGTTTGTGTAGAGCAAAAGCGAGCTCTTGTGGGAGACCTGCTCGTTATGGGTGGTAAGATCCGGGAGATTGATGGCCCGCAGTCTATTGTCTGACCACTCCGCAATATCTGCGACGGTGCATGATATATTACACGTAGCACTTGCCAGAGGCGGCGCGGCCAACACCAAACTCTGAGCCAAAGACAGGACAAATACCAGCGAGACAGTGATGAACAAACCCCTTCTCAGTTTCAAACCTCCTCCTTGTGTCAAATCCGATTCGTTCTGCCACTATTATATCAAACTCGAAGGTGGCAAGTCAACAAAATTAGATGACAGAACTTCTCCCATAATCGCAATTGCGGATGATGTAAGTCACTTCTTAAGACGCTGATACATCGCTTTGTGGAACAGCCCGCTATCAGCAAAGCCCTGGCCGGCCAGAAACTTGAATCGCTGCTCAAAATTGGTCCAGCCAATACCTTCCCCTTATCGGACCTGGGAAGATGGCTGGTCCCATAAGAATTCCTAAGGGGCAGTGAACTGGGGATGTGTGCAGAAAAGAGCGGCTCTAAGTGGGGTGGCCACATGATGCACGCCGATAACTCTGATAATCGAACAAGTATTATGAGTAGGCTATCAATATGAAAATGAGGAGTAGGCTATGAAAATGAAAATGTCAGTAAGACCAGTCTTATTCCTAGCCGCGTTGTGGCTCACCTCCAGTTTGGTGTTAGCCGCGGATCCAGGAGACGACCCTGCTACGTGCGATGTAACGGTAACCGTCAATACCGTTATGGAATGGTCGGCAGCAAGCTACGCCGATATCGCCTTGGCCGCCATCACCTCCACGGTCGACACTCCCTCCGGTAGCAGGGATTTTACACTGTACACAAACTGTAATTGTGAGATCAGCGCCGACAACACAACAGCGGCTCAGTTGGAGAATGATGGTGCTAGTACTGACACCCTCGTTACGGAATACCAGCTGGCATATGATGGTGATGGAGTGAGCGCCACGGGTGGTACCGATGTAGGTACCTGGACGGATTACAGTACGTTCCTTGGCACTCCATCAGCCGTGACACACGTTGACGGCGATGGAGTTGTTACTGTCACATTATCGGTGCAGGCTTCCAGCCCCGGCCAGGTTCGTGATGCAGGCAACTACAGTGCCACACAAACCCTTACGGCTTCTTGGACGAGCGATTAATCAAGTCTACCCCCAAGAGGGAGTAGTAAGAAGCACGTTACGATAGCCAGACGATTATTGATTGGATGTTTGGACATGAAAAGGAATTCAAGGTTCATCTGCTGGATTAAGGCGGCACTCGTCGTGTATGCCTTCCTGGTATGCTGTGCCGATTCTATTGCTGGAATGGCGGTTACTCCGCTGCAACAGTGGGTCACGGTCAAGCCAGGGAAGGAAGCGTCTTTCTCGTTGACTGTAAGCAATACAAATAGGGAGACTGAAACTCGCCTCTGTACTGTCGGTGTGAGCGTGGTTGATTTCACGGTCTCACCGCAGGGGACTGTCTCTTTCGGTGCACAACTGAAGCACCCCAGGTCGGCCGTTGAGTGGATCACCTTCAATCCGAGCGAATTCATCCTCGAACCGGGCGAATCCAAAGAAATAGAAGCAAGAGTATCAGCTCCTGCCAACGCTGACGGTGACTACTGGGCTGCCATTATGGTCAGATTGGGTAACTCTGGAAAACACAAAGAAGGCGTGAGGGTAAACTTGCAGACAGCATCCGGTGTGTTCATACACGTCGCAAGAAGAAATTATATTGAGCGGGCAAGTGTTATGGATGCACGTGTAATCATGCCTGAATTTGCTCACAAACAAGTCTTTGCTGAAGAATCGGCGTTGGAGGTGACCATTCAAGAGGCCGAAATAGAGCGGGCATTTAAGATCCACGCAGAACTGAAAAATGACGGTTTAGTAGCTTTCCTTGCAAGCGGAAAAGCCCTTCTCTATTCGGGAGACTGGCGCCGTGCAGCTTCTATCCCGTTGTACACAAGCCGCAGACGAGTCTTTCCAGGTCACAGCCGCTGGTTTACCGGCGTAATGTCGCAGCCGTTGCCGGCTGGGCACTACAAAATGCGAGTGTTCTTTGACTGCGACTCAAAGTACGGACGTAAAGTGACCAGAGATATGGAGTTTTCGGTAAGTGATGAATTGGCTCGGCAATGGGCTGAGGATTTTACAGACAGCGACGCTGCACAGGTGGTGGACATCGAGCCAAAGGAGCTTAATCTGACAGTAACGCCCGGGCGTTTCACCTCTGCACGATTGCTGGTCGCCAACCAGAGCTTAAGTACTGTTCGCCTTGAGTGTCGGCTGGAGAATGATGGACTGCCGGAAGGCTGGCTGGAACTGAAATCCCCTGAGGTTACGCTTGACCAGAATATGCGGCGCAACATGGTTTGCTTAGTAAGGATACCCGCGGATGCACAGCTGGGTCAATACAAAGGCACTCTCCACCTGGAAGTGGAGCGCTCGGGTTTGACTATCCAAGGTAAAACTAACGTTGGATACCACGAAATTCCCATTTCGATTGCGGTAAGTGAGCCCCTTCATATCGCGGCGAGTAAGTGAGTACGGTGCATGATTACATTAATGGCCAGACAAAAGACGGGGAAAACAACACTAGCGGCGCTGTTCATGCTGCTGTCTGGACTGGGCCCGTGTGTCGGCGTTGCCGAGGAATCTAAAGCCGAGGACGTTAATGCCAGCAAAGTTACAATGGTTAACAATGTATGGGTTGACGTCCCGCTGACGCAGGTTTTGCGTGACATATCAATAGAGACAAGTGTTGTTATGGCCCTCTGCCCTCACGTGCCCGACCCGCTCATTTCGATTGACGCCGGTTCAGGAAAGCCGTTACAACAGTGTCTACAGGAGCTTGTTGCTGGACGTGGCCTTTTTGTTCGTCCAAGAAACGAGCGGTTCTACCTTATTAGCTGCGGGGATCTTATGTGCCCCAGTCTCCTGGAAATCGCCGAAGCGAAACGGCTCTATCTCAAATACATAACCGCAAAGCATTTCAAGTCTTCTCTTCCACGGTCTGTGGAACAGTACGTATCCAGCGGGGAAAGGCCAAATGAAGTGCTGATTTATGCAGTGCCTGAAGTTATGAAACGTGTTCTGGAAATCGCCGAGGAGCTGGATGTTCCCCGCCAACAGGTGGTACTGGAGGTACTTGTTGTAGAGCTTCAGGAAGAAGCCACCGAGGAATTCGGCATAGATTGGGAGTACTCCAACCGCCACACGACTCTCAGTATGGAGCATGGTCTCGGAGCTTTCACAGGCCTAGCACGTTACACCAGCATACCAGCAAATGAATTCACGACTCTGCTCTTGACTCTTCAGGCGCTCGTGGGCGAGCAAAAGGCCCGTATAAGGTCCCGCCCACGGGTAGCCACGCTCAATGGACAGGAAGCTGCTATAGATATATCCTTAGACGAATACTTCACCGTCGTTACAGATGTCTATGGTTCTGTGGGTACGCTGCGGACACAGCTTGAGGTAATTAAATCCGGTGTGCTCTTAAATATAACTCCACATATAGGGAATAATGGAGATATTACAGTTGATGTCCTTACTGAAGTTAGCGACGTAGTTTCTCGCCAGAATAAGATAGCTGGGAACGAGTCAGGGGACCTGCCGCTAATTCGACGACGCAAAGCCGACACTACTGTCCGGGTCACGCAGGGAGATGCAATCGTTATAGGGGGTCTCATCGAAACTCAGGAACGCAGTGAAGACAAAAGCGTACCTCTTCTCAGCTCAATTCCTCTTGTGGGCGGTATCTTCAAAACCAAAAAGAGCATTACGCTGCAAAAGGAAGTGGTAATCTTCATTACTCCGAGACTGATCGACCAAGGGGACAATCCTTTCTCCAATAGCCACAACATTATAAGCGTCGAGGAAGAACGTCAGATGCTGTCTGAGGCGCCGGCTCCCCTGAAGGAGCTACTTCAGCCTGCCCGAGATTTGTCAAAGGCCAATATCGAACACGAACATTTACATGACCCAGACCCTAACCGATGAAGTTGCGCGCAACCCATATTACTGTGGCCATTATACTGGCTCTTGTTTGCACCGGCTTATTGATGGGCCAGACTACCTTTATGTATTGGGATTCGAATTTCGGCCCAATAGCTTTATCAAGTATCACAAGCCAGAGCCAGGTGTCTGAAGGCAGTTCGTCCGCCACTCTTAACCTGAATGGGGATTGCGAGATCTCGGCGGACAATTCCACGACGGCTCAACTGTCGTCTGCTGCAGACACCCTATTTACGGAATACAAGCTGACGTTCGACGCCGATGGTTCCACGTTAACTGGAAGCCCTGACACAACCTATGAAACTTATGGTCAATTCCTGACCACTCCTGTGTCTGTGACGTATAAGGGCGGTGACGAAGATGTCGTGGTGACGGTTCATGTCAGGGCAAGCAACTACGCAAATGACGTTGCCGATGCCGGCGCGTACAGCGCGACTCAGACCTTGACAGTTCACTGGGTCGGCCCTTGAAAGCGTATCTGTTCCACAGACAATTACTTAGTATTCGCCTATATCAATAACCAGTCTCCGAGCAGTCAACAGGCAACCAGGATTGTCCGCCGTAGGAATAGAGCCTGAAGAATGTTCGGCAAGCTTTTGGCACTGTACGAAGCCAGAGAATAAGTGTGTGGGACTCCAGAGGCCACTTTCGCTATGTAGTACCTTTTCGCAAATCAGGCTGCAAGACCGCCCCTCGCAACGGCATATTATCTATTACGCAAGTCCACAATCTTAAAATGGCCTCTATCCGGTGTCTGGAGCCTCCCGCTTTTCGCAAGTCAGACCCCGTCTCCCCCCTCCCCGGCGGGGGTAATGCTATTGTTGGGCCATATAGGGATAGCGGAAGTCCCTTGCGGGCAGGAAGGTCTCCTTAATGGCGCGAGGCGAAACCCATCTTTCGAGATTGAGCCAGCTTCCGGCCTTGTCGTTCGTACCGGAGGCGCGTGTGCCGCCGAAGGGCTGCTGGCCGACGACGGCGCCGGTGGGCTTGTCGTTGACGTAGAAGTTTCCGGCTGCGTGGCGCAGCACGTCCATCGCCTTTACGATGGCGCCGCGGTCAATGGGAAGGTCCTGGCGCTGCTGGGTCAAAACTGGCTGTGGGGGAAATAACGAGGCAGAGTGAAAAGAGGTCCGGGAGGATGTGTCATAACCTGTTGTATATTAAGGGGTTAAGAAAAGGATGGTCGTGGCGAAAAAAAATTTGAGAATTTTTGAAAAAAAGGCTTGCAAAATGAGCGAGGGCAGGTATAATTATTCTTAGATAAGTGCATAGTTCTTTTCTTCTAAGTATCTTGGTTCGGTGAGACGGCTGAGATTTTTATAAAGTTGCATTAAATTTGCTGATTTAAGGCTGTCTCACAAAGGCTGGAGAACAATGGTCTCCAGCCTTTCTTTATGCGCGACTCGGCCGGACTGGATGAGGCATACGAGAGAGTACGACTATTGAAAAGAAGAGGTCGGTTTGCGCGTCGCCGCGTCCATCGGCGGACAATCACGTGCAGTACATTATATGTTAGTTGTGCGGCCTGGCGTTTACCAAGGCGGCCAGGAGAATATGTCTGAGGCGGTCGACGCTGATATTGTTGAGATAATCTTCGGTGAAGTCCAGCTTGAATCTTCCGTGGAAGTTCCTGATTCGTCTCTTCAGCTCGTCTCTGCCGAGGGAAGCGATGGAGGTTGCGGTCTGCTCGAAATACCTTTGCGACGCCATTTTTCTTGCCCTCGAAAATCATTTTTAAGTTTCAAATCGGCCCGGCGCTGTCAGTATCGTCACGGGCGGAGAGGCGCTTTTGCGGGAAATTGGGAGGGCCCGGTCAAATAGTGAAATTGGATTATTATGGGAGTAAAATTCTTTTGTCGCTTTGGAGAGCGTCTGATAACTTTGGTATATGAAGACCGACGAGCTGGATTATTCGCTGCCGGCTGAGCTGATTGCGCAGCAGCCGGTTCGCATTCGCAGTCACTCTCGGCTGCTGGTGGTCAATCGGTCTGACGGCAGGCTGACCGACAGCCGATTCGACAGGATCGGCGATTTTCTGTTGGCCGGTGATTGTCTTGTTCTCAATGACACGAAGGTTGTGCCTGCGCGTTTTTTCGGGCGGCGCAGCAGCGGAGGGAAGCTTGAAGGGCTGTTTCTGAGCGAGTCGGAGGGGGCCGTGTGGGAGGTAATGCTCAAGGGCGCAGCCAAGGTAAAAAGCGGCGAGAAGATATACCTGAGAGACAAGCAACAGCGGGATTTTTGCGCGGCCGAAGTCGTGAGCAAGTCAGGGCAGGGCAGGTATCTGTTAAAGCTGACGACGGATGTGGATTCGCAAGCGCTGCTAAGAAGGATTGGTTTGCCTCCTTTGCCGCCATATATCAAGCGCGGCGACGACGCGGATCAGGCCGAGAGAGACAGGTTACGTTATCAAACGGTGTACGCGCGGCGTGCCGGCGCGGTTGCGGCGCCGACGGCAGGGCTGCATTTCACCAAGGGGTTGCTTGAGCAACTGAGAAGAGCAGGTATCCACTTTGCGTTCATAACGTTGCATGTTGGGGCTGGGACGTTCAAGCCGATAACCACAGAAAGCCTCGAAGAGCACCAGATGGAGCAGGAGAGATTCACCATCGACGCAGAAAACGCCGGCATAATAAATACCGCCAGAGAAAAAAGTGGGCGGATAATCGCGGTGGGCACAACGGCGGTGCGGGCGCTGGAGACGGCGGCCGCCGGCAGGTGCGCCAAGGCGGTCAGCGAGCAGACGAGGCTGTTCATTCAGCCCGGGTACAGATTCAAGCTGATTGACGCGATGGTAACAAACTTCCACCTGCCGAGGTCGACGCTGCTTGCCCTGGTGGGTGCGTTCGCGGGCGTCGAAAGGGTATTTGCGGCCTACCGCCACGCCATCGAGCAGCGATACCGCTTTTACTCTTACGGGGACGCCATGCTGATACTTTAGGACGGGAACCTTGTGCTCTGTCAAACTTGATTCGGTATTCACCATCCCCAAAGCCTTCGGCTTTGAGGCTGCCACCCAACCATAGCAACGAAGACTTACAGGTTCAATCTTGACAGACCACTAGCCGAGGTAGAGCTTGTCGCCTGGTTTGATATTCGGTATCTGCTCGGCCTTTTCGTTGATATCGTCTTTTTCCGAGGCGAAAGCCGGGGCGATTTCGATAAGGCAATCCGGTGAGCCGTCGGGTTTTCTGGGAACGGCGATTCGGGCTGATTCGAGCCAATCGGCGGCCCGCGCGACCATCATTTGTCTGGCCGTTTCAAGGCTGTCCGGGCCCGTCGCGTTTTTGACGGGGGCAAACTCCTCATCGCGAAGGGTTTGGAGGATTACGGACCGCGAGGCCAGAGGCAAAGCGTCAAAAACAAAGCTCTCGAGCTTTACGCCATTTGGCTCGGCGGGGTCGATAGAGTTTCCCTGCTGGTCAATATGGGGGATTTTTTTGACGGCCCTGTGCAGCGGCAGTGCAAAGCCCTCGGCGTTGAGCCTCTCAACGAAGGTCGTATTGATAATGTGAATGGCAATGCTGCCGAGCTGAAAGAACAGGGACCCGTCGTCGTTGCGTCTTGCGGCAAGCTCGTCGGGCAGGTCGCTGTACTCGATGACCGTCACCCTGCCATCGACCAGACAGAAATTGCCAACCTTCTCCGTGGGCCCGGTTTTCAGGAGTGCTTTCGAGGACATTTCGGCCTGGTCGAGCATGTGCAAGCCGATAAAGAGCGGGTCAAAGATGTTCACGAGGGGGTTATCCACCTGAAAATAGCTGATTAGTTCGATGCCTCGCTTTTTCATGTCGTCAAGTGCGCCGCTGGTGAAAAGCGCCCTAAGGCTTCCGCCGTGTCCATCGGGGGAGCAGCTCAGGTTGGCCTTGTCGGCCAGAAGGATTCGACCGTCGAAGTCAAAATTGGGCAATGTGCCCTGCTGAAAAATGAACACGTCGTCGTTCTTCAGCCCGAAATAGTCGTTTCGATGGAAAATCTCTCTGGTCTGGCGGTTGTTTAGCGGGCTGGTCATAATATACCAGGGGCACGTGACGTTGTATCTGCGGGAGACGGCGGCGATTGTCTCGGCGAAGAGCTGAAAGAGGGTCTTGTTCCTGACGGGGCTGACAGGCAAATCCCCTTTGGGTCCGTCGAATCCGAGTCTTGTTCCCTGTCCGCCGGCAACGACGAAGGCGGCAACCTTGCCTGCCGATATGCACTCTTTTCCAAGCTCTCTGGCCCTGGCGTACATAGTCTTCTGCTCGGGGCTGTCGGGGGCGTGGCCATAGAAGGGAGCAGGCGCAAGGGTCGCCGAGAAGTCGACGGAAGGTGATTTGGCGACGGCATTAGCCGCCCAGAGGTCGATCCTTGAGAAGTCGAGGCGTTCAATCTGGTCAAGCAGCCCCGCCCTTTGGTCAGGGGCCAACTGCTCCCAAAACGCCAGAAGGCGGCTCTGGCGGTGCGTTTTCAGCAGTTTCCTGGCGGTTTTCAGTCTATTTTCGGCAATCATGGGACTAATTTGGCCCTAAAAACCACGATATTAAGGCAATAGAAAAATTTTTCAAGAAATTCGAAAAAAATGGCGAATTTTTGGTTGACAGACCGATTGGTTTGTGTTAATTATGAGATTGTAGACAGGTAGGTTTTAAAAGTATTTCATAAGAGTCGGTAAAGTCATCATATTATTTCAACTATCATACGCCACACCTTAAACCTGCCTGCCGAAACGGTGTTTTCTTCTTAGGCTCGGTTATGTACCCAAGCAGAGTTCTTGGGTAGAGCATGAAGAAGGCAAACCAAGTTTGCTGAAAAGAAGTTAGTGTTGCGAAATTGGTCCGGCCGTTCTCGGGCAAAAAATGAAATGTTGGTGAGATTCGCGGCAGAAAGGTGTTTTGCGTTGCTAATGCGGTGTGGGCGCGCAGTAGTCAATGGCATTTATCAGTCTTTGCAATAGTCTGGAATCGGGCTCGAGAGCGGTTGGTTTGCGAATCTCAAAGGTTTTAAGGAGAACAATCATGAAAAGGAAAGGTTTTACATTAATTGAGCTATTGGTCGTGATTGCGATCATAGCGCTGCTGATGAGCATCCTGATGCCGGCTCTGGCGCGGGTACGGGAGCTGGCTCAACGGGTGGTCTGCGGGACCAACCTGTCGGGCATCACCAAGGCAATGGTGGTGTACGCGAACGACGACGAGACGGCGCGGCTGCCGCGAGTTGGGCCGCCGAACACTCAATGGGGCGCAGGGAATGCCTTCCTCCCCCCGCTGCCTGCCACCCCGACGGCGACCCTAACGGCCAGCCTGTACCTTCTGGTCAAGCAAGACTTCACGACGCCGAAGCAGTTTGTTTGCAGAAGCGATGCGGGGACGTCGGAATTCCGGGACCCCGACCTTGCGGGGCTGTACGACTTCGGCGACCCGCCGTCCAGCTACTGCAGCTATTCTTACCATATGCCCTATTCGTTCCCCTCGGTGGATGACGCGCTGGTTATGGTGAGCTTTGGTCTGACGGGGGCGAGCGATCCTGGTCTGGCGGTGGTTGCCGACCGGAATTCCTTCATGACGGCCGGCTTCGACCCAATGGATACCGACGCAACCCGACAAGGCAACTGTTCGCCTCACCAAAGGGACGGGCAGAACGTCGCGTTCATCGACACGCACGTGAAGTTTGAAAAAAGCATCCTGGTCGGGCTTGGTCAGGACAACATCTATCTGATCCGGCCGGGTGACGATCCGGCCATTTTGGACCAGACCCTGGCGGCGCCGCCCGCCGGGCCGGCAGACTCGAGGGACTCGGTCCTGGTAAACAATCCGGTCTGATGATTAACGGCCGCGCGTGATGTTAGCGTGGATTACCCGGTGGCCTTATGCCTGGGGGCATAAGGCCACTTTTTCGCCTTCAGGGGCGGGCGCCTGGAGAGAATTTTGCAGCAAATGCCCGAAAAACTGTGCATTTTTTTGCATTCCGGGGTGGTGTCATTCGTCTTTATAATGGTGAAGGTATCAGGACTTTCGCTTGAACGAGTTTTCGGATGAAATCCTGGTTGCCGCCGCTCAGCGTGGCGATAAGAAGGCTTACTCGCTGCTGGTGAAGGGGCATTATCGGTACGTTTTTGCGGCGTGTATGGGCGTGGTCGGCAATGTTCACGACGCCGAGGACATGGCCCAGGATGCGATGCTCAAGGGTCTTGTTAAGATAAAGGAGCTGCGCAGCGGTGAACAGTTCGGCGAGTGGATCATTCGAATAGCCAAGAACCTCTGCGTGGATTTGATTCGCCGGCGGAAGACCGCCAGGGCGCTTCTGACAAGAGAGGCATCGGTGCCGCCCGCGCCATCGGCGGCGGGGCCCGATCTCGAAGAGGCAATAGGGCGTCTGCCGCAGGAGTATCGTGTGCCGCTGATGATGTATTACTTCGACAATAAGAGCGCAAAGACTATCGCGGAGAAACTGAAGATCTCCCATTCGGGAGTATGTCAGAGGATCAGAGCTGCGAGGAGGCAGCTGCACAGATTTTTAAGCGAAGGGGTGCATGATGGACAGTGATTGCGAGAAAACAAGAGACCGGATTGCGGACTTTCTGACTGGTACGTTGTCGGACGCCGAAGCCGAGGCGATGGAGCAGCACCTGGGCGTGTGCGCGGGCTGCCGAATGTACGAGCGGGCGCTGCGACAAGAGGACCGGCTGCTCGATGAGCTGGTTGCGACGTTCAGCGCCGAGATGACAAGACGCGAAGATGAGGTAATAAACGTAATCGGCGGCGTTGACGTCCGGGCTGCGGCCCCGACGGTTTGGTCTGCGGGGGCGTGGTTGAAGAACCTGCTGGCCAGGCACGCGGCGGCGGCGGCGGTAATTGTGGTTGTTGGGCTGTACTTCGTAATTACTTTTAGCTGGGTGTCGGAAATTACGGCGGTGATCCGGTATGGCTTATAGGGCCGGGCTGCCGGCGACGAAAGAGATTAGGCGCCGAAACGGAGCAGGGCCCGACAACCCTGCTGGAACATAATCGATCGAGCGACCCGCAAGAAGGTTTTTGGGTCGGAAATTTTAGAAGGTGTTTAAGGAGTAAGCAATGAAGAAAAAAGGTTTTACATTAATTGAGCTGCTGGTCGTGATCGCGATCATAGCGCTGCTGATGGGCATTTTGATGCCGGCGCTGAACAAGGCGCGTGCACTTGCCATCCAACTGGTCTGTGGGACGAACCTGAAGGGTCTGGGCTCTGCAATGCTGGTTTACACGAGCTACGCCGACGATGACTATCCTCGCGCCGGCGGGCCTGGCAGCTGGTGGACGGCCGCCGGAAAAATACAGCGTGCTTTCGCCCCACTCTTCGAGGACGCCTTTGCGGACCTCGTCATAGCTGCGGACACGGGCCAAGTAACGACCCCGGGCCAAGCGACAATCACGTCGAGCTTCTACCTGTTGGTGAAGCACTCCAAGGTGACGCCGAAGCAGTTCCTCTGCAGGGGCGATGCGGGGGTCACCGAGTTCAAAATCACCCGGTTCGCCCGCAGCGCACGCAATGTCCGCACTGACTTGAGCCTGGGCTGGGACTTCGGCGACGCTTCGAGGGAAGGCGGCCGCACCGGAGCGCAACTGCCTTACCCGGGAGAGATGGTCAGCTACACCTATCACATGCCTTACTCTCAGCAGGGCAGCGTGGAGACCTTCGTTATCGTGGACCAAACCAACCCTGCCATGCTCATGGCTGCGGACAGGAACCCCTACCTCGACAAGAGGAACGTGCCTGTGACGGCTCTTCCGGACCCCACCGACACGAGTGCCGTCCAGAACTTCAATTGTTTCGCACACAGCAATAGGGGGCAAAATGTGCTGTACAAGGACGGGCACGTGAAGTTCGAGAACAGCCCCTGCATCGGGTTAGCGGACGACAATATTTACACCTGGAGGGCGAGCGGGGCGGACGCGACATTGGGTACGCCCCCCTCGGACGACGGAGACGCCGCTGCCTATCCCGGAGACGACCGCGACGCCCTTTTGGTGGGCGAGCGGAACGGCAGATCGGGTATTTAAGCAGAACGCAGCCCGCATCTGACGACGTGACTGGCGATTGATTTATTTCGAAGCGGCCCTTCGGAGAACCGCGAAGGGCCGCTTTCTTTCTATACCCCGCCTTATTACTCTGTCAAATTTGATTTGATAGTTTGGAAGGGTGGCAGCCTCAAGCGCGGTACCCGCTTTCGTGGGCACAAGCTCCTGGATGGCGTCTCGTGTATTGACCATCCCCAAAGCCTTCGGCTTTGAGGCTGCCACCCAACCATTGGAATGACGACTTACAGATTCAATATTGACAGACTACCAGTTTTATATCATGCTTTTGAGCGGGCAAGGCGTATCGGCGGGTGCACTTCATATTTGCAGGTAGGAAGGCAGGCTATCAGGCTTCTATGATCGTGCAGGCCTTACGAGGGGGCTGGATTCCTGCTTTCGCAGGAATGACAACGGGGGAAAACGAATCGGGAAGAAACGGGGGCAATGATACGGGCAAAGAATCCACCTACAAACGCGAAGTGCACCCCGCATCGGCCGATAAATCAGATTTGTCTTTGTGTTCCAGTTGTGTTAGATTGTGGCGGGTATTTACAAGGAGTCTCTAATTGGGCCGAACGCTTGTTCAGAAGATATTAGCCGGACACCTCGTTGAGGGCAGGCTTGTCAGCGGCGAGCAGATTGGCATTGCCATCGACCAGACGCTTACACAGGATGCGACCGGCACCACCGCATTTCTCTTGTACGAATCGATGGGGGCCGGCAGGGTCAGGACAGACCTGTCGGTCAGCTACGTGGACCACAATCTTGCCGGTTTTGGCCCGGAGAACCACAATGACCACCTGTATCTTCAGACAATCGCGGCCAAGTGCGGGGTGTATCACTCTCGCGCCGGCAACGGCATCTGCCACCAGGTTCATCTGGAGCGTTTTGGGCGGCCGGGGGGGACGCTTCTGGGCAGCGATTCACACACGCCGACGTGCGGCGGTATGGGGATGCTGGCTATCGGAGCGGGCGGGCTGGACGTGGCCGCCGCAATGGCCGGAGGGCCTTTTTACCTTACCTGTCCCAAAGTCCTCGGCGTCAAACTGAGCGGGAAGCTGAGAGACTGGGTTGCCGCCAAAGACGTCATCCTCAAACTGCTCGGCATCCTCACAACAAAAGGCAATGTGGGCTGGGCGGTCGAATACTTCGGCGAGGGGGCGGCGACTCTAAGTGTGCCGCAGCGGGCGACTATAACAAATATGGGCGCGGAGCTGGGGGTGACGACGAGCATGTTCGGCAGTGATGAGCAAACCCGAAGGTTCCTTGCCGCCCAGAAACGAGAGGGGGACTATCAGGCGCTGTCGGCCGAGGCGGATGCAGAATACGACCGGCTGATCGAGATAAACCTGTCTGAAGTGCAGCCGATGGCGGCGTGCCCGTCCTCGCCGGATAATGTGAAGCGTGTGGCGGAAATAGCCGGCATCGAAGTCGGGCAGATTGCCATCGGCAGCTGCACAAATTCGAGCTTCGCCGACCTGATGATGGCGGCCAGCGTGCTCAGGGGCAGACGAGCGAGCAGCATGGTCGAGCTCGCCGTGGCGCCCGGCAGCAGAGAAGTCCTGAACATGCTGGCGGCAAATGGGGCGTTAGCGGACATGATTTCAGCCGGGGCACGGATACTCGAGTCAGGCTGCGGCCCGTGCATCGGGCTGGGATTTTCGCCGGCCGACGGCGTCGTGAGCCTCAGAACATTCAACCGAAATTTTGCGGGTCGAAGCGGAACAAAGGGCGACAAGGTCTATCTGGTCAGTCCGGAGACGGCAGTGGCTTCGGCGCTGACGGGGTGCATAACCGACCCGCGGGATTTGCCGGAATTGCTCGGCATCGAATACCCGAGGATTGAATTGCCAAGAGAGTTCGTCATCGATGACAGCATGATAGAAAAGCCGTTGAGTGAGCAGGAAGCAAAAGACGCGGAGGTCCTGCGTGGTCCGACGATAGTCGTGCCCGAGACGCCGCCGGCGCTGCCGAGGGATTTGCGGGGCCGGGTGGTGATTAAATGCGGGGACAAGATAACGACCGACCACATCATGCCCGCCGGGGCGTTTCTGAAACTGCGCTCGAATGCGCCGGAGTATGCAAAGGTGGTCTTCAATTGCTTCAGCGAGCGCGGGGAGCCGACCTTTGCCGAGCGTGCCCTTGCGCTGAAGCAGCAAGGTCTTGCCGGGATAATTGTGGCGGGCGAGAGCTACGGCCAAGGCTCATCTCGGGAGCACGCGGCGCTGTGCCCGATGTATCTGGGGATACGAGCCGTTGTCGCCAGGAGCATCGAGCGAATTCACAAGGCGAACCTGATTAACTTTTGCATCGTGCCGATAGAATTTGCCGACGCGGCCGACTATGACAGAATCGCCCTCAACGATGAGCTGCAAATCGAGGACCTGCTCGGCGCGATCAAGTGCGGCGATGAAGTTGAAGTCGCCGAGAGAACGGGCAGGTACGAGTTTGTCGGCAGGCTGGCTCTTGCCGAGAGAGACAGAGAGATTCTGCTCTCGGCCGGATTGCTGAACTATACGCGGAAGAAGGCAAATGAATGAAAGGATAATCGCACTTTTTGGGACGGGAAGAGCGAGAAGCGGCGATGCGGCGTGGGCGCTCGCTTACGAGACGGGCAGGCTGCTGGGGGAGGCAGGCTTTGTCATCGCCAACGGCGGCTACGGCGGCACAATGCTGGCCGCAGCCAAAGGGGCAAGCGAAGCGGGAGGCGAAACCATCGGGGTTACGTGCTCGGCGTTCGGTCGCGGCGGGGCCAACGAATACATAAAGCGTGAGATTGTCACTGACTCGCTGCAGGAGCGGCTTGATACGCTGATAAGACTGGGGGGGGCATACGTGGTTATGCCCGGCGGAACAGGGACGCTGCTGGAGCTGGCAAAAGTCTGGGAATTGAAGAACAAAGGCTTTCTGGGCGAGCAAAAACCGATTATACTTGCCGGGGGCTTCTGGAGGCCTCTGATAGATTTGATTGCGACGGACGACGCGGCAAGCAGCCGATATATTCAGCAGGCAGACAGTCCGCAGAAGATTCGCGATATGCTGACCGACGTGTTCTGACTTTCGCGGGCTCTATTGTATGTGCCAGGGACAAGCGTTGTGAAAGGTCAAATATTGATTCTGCTGTTTCTGTTGTTCGCCGGCCAGGCGGCAATGGGATACGGGGCGCAGGCCGGGCAGAAGTATCTGCTGGTGGATGGCCTGGTTCTCAAGGCGCTGGACGGCAAGCTGGTCTTGCGGGACAGCAACGAGGGCCCCAGCCACACGGTCAGCGGATGGTCATTTGAGCTTGCCGCGGATGCAAGCGACGGTATAGGCGTGGTCAGGGCCGGCGAAAGACTGCAAGTGCTGCCGTCGGCGGCCCTCGAGAAGATGACCGCCGACGCGAAGGAGGACTCCCGCGCCGACTATCGCCTCCGGGCGAGAATCACAAAATACAAGGGTGAGAATTTCATATTTCCAGTCGAGTACACTCCCATTGCGCCGGTGACTGAGCCTCAGCCGGGCGGCGCGGCCGACGCGAACTCCAAAGAAAGAGGCGAGGCGGGACCTGCGATCAACGAGCCTAACGATGTCGTTGCTATACCGCAGGAGGTGATGAACAGGCTCCGGTCGCTGAAAAACACACTACCGGCAGCCCGCACGGAAGCTTCGGCGGATGCATGTGGCCTGAGGCCTGATTATCTCATCGGTGAAAGGACCGGCTTGTTCGCTGATTCGCAGGAGAAGTCCACACAGCGCGGACGGAAGGCTGGCTTTGTTCTCGACGCCCTTGGCCGGAACTGGCCGGAAACCAGGTTCGTGCTGCTGCCGTGCGAGGCGCTGGAGCGGGCTGAGGCCGAGCAATCGGCCACACTGGAGCGGCCGCGCTTCAAAATAGCTGGAATTGTCACGAAGTACCACGGCAGAGACTACCTGCTTCTTCACAAGGCAAGTCGCGTTTACAGCTATGCGAACTTCCCAAAATAGGAGGCCGCGTTGACCAACGAGCTTGACAGGATTTTGATTTCTTCTTCCGACCCGGCATGGCGCCAAAGAATGGCACAGATACACGCAGCGGTCAGGCAGGCAACTTATTTCGAGGAGGGCGGCGAACAAGACCGTCAGCTCAATGAGATTCTGCGTCGTGTAAGAGAAGACAAAGATGAGGCGCTGGCCGAATTCACGCAGGCGTTTGACAACGTGAGCCTGGCGCCGGAGCAATTCCGCGTCTCGCAGGACGACCTGGCCCAATGTCACCGTCTTATCGACGCCGGTCTTTCGAAGTCGATCAGGCAGGCGATAGAGAATGTGCGGAAATATCAGCAAGAGATATTCATCGCAAAAAGAGAGGCCCATCCCGGAATAAAATACACAGTGTTGAAAAGGGCAGGCCTGTGTGTGCCGGGGGCGTCGGCGCCGCTGCCTTCGACGGTAATCATGACGGCGGTGCCAGCACAGGCGGCGGGAGTACGGGAGCTGGTGGTGGTTTCCCCGCCGAGGTACAACGGAAGTATCCATCCTGTCATATTGGCGGTCTGCCACGAGCTGGGGATTGATGAGGTTTATAGAATCGGCGGCGCGCATGCGGTAGCAGCCCTTGCGTACGGGACGGAAACCATCCGGCGTGTGGACAAAATCGTCGGCCCCGGCAATCAGTGGGTGCAAATGGCCAAGCGCAAGGTCTTCGGGCAGGTGGACATCGACTCGATAGCGGGCCCCAGCGAGGTTCTGATCATAGCAAACGCCAAGGCAAATCCGGCGTGGGCGGCTTCGGACATGCTCAGCCAGGCCGAACATGCGCCGGGCAGCGCGGTGCTCTTTACCGATTCGCAGGGCTTCGCCGAAAACGTGCTCGAAGAATTGAAAAAGCAGACGAAGCAGCTCAACAGGGCGAAGGAAACGATGAAGTGCCTGACACAATTCAGCGGGATTGTTGTTTTCAGCGACATGGCAAGCGCGGTGGAACAGGCAAATGAATTCGCCGCCGAGCACCTGCAAATCCAGTGCGGCGAAAAAAGCAGGGAAATTGCCGACAAAATAGAAAATGCCGGTGCGATATTCATCGGCGATTATACGCCGGTGGCGGTCGGCGACTACTGGGCCGGGCCCAGCCATACACTGCCTACGGGGCAGACGGCGAGATTCTTCAGCCCTTTGAGCGCGAACGATTTCGTCAAGTCAACGAGCATCATCGAATACGACAGAGAACAACTGGCGCGAAGCGCCGCGGACATCATTCGCCTGGCCGAGACGGAAGGGCTGGACGCGCACGCCCGGAGTGTGAGAATCCGGCAAGAGAGCTAATTCATGGCCGGCCGGCTAACCCAGGTTACGCAGTTGCAAGGCTGACTGTTTCTATCCGACCTGAACCGCTCCCATTCAAAAAAATTTTCCGTCTGTAATCGCCTGTTAATAAACAACTTACCCCCCCCCCCGCTGTCGAGAAAAAGACAAAAAATGTAAAAAATGAGAAAAAAGTGCTTGCAATCGCTGCCATCTCTGCCACAATCATGCTAGGAACCTACGGGAACATATTGATAATTGAAATGCGGCGCGCAAGATGCGGTTATTGCCCGATGTCAATTTGACGCACGTCAGGTATGCACGGCCCAGAAGGCTCGCAGAGAGCATGGCTGCTCGGGGATACACAATTTTCTTATCAAGAAAACAACCCGCAAGAAGACCGGAAAGGAGGTGATTGATTATCGGCAGGAGATGAGAGTTCAGCGTATTTTCAAATTTGTCATTTGCTTTGTTGCCGTATCGTTACTACTGAATAAGGAGGTTTTATCATGTTGACAAAGACGCACGTTTACGGAATGACCTTTATTCTCGCCATGTACTGCTTGCTCTGCACCTCGCCCGCATGGCCCGCTTGGTCTGCGGGGGAGGACATTGACCCCGCAAGCCCGCCTGCAGGATTCAGTTGGGCGAGTCTGGGAACGTACACTTACTACTATGTGGATGATTCTAACGACTACGTAAGACAATGGACGCCGCGTGGTTTTGAGGCGACCGTCGCCGCCTCTCTGAAAGACGATCATGTCAAAACACACGCTGGCAACAAGAAGGCGCACACACATAAGCAGTACGACTTTGGCGATTCTGGACAACCGTCAAAAGCAAAGGCTAACACTTATTGGAATAAGCGTTTCTGGAGGTACACCAAGTGTACAAAGCACACTGATGCTACCAACAAAACCAACTGCCATGCGTGGGGATTTGCCCAGGTCTTGGGCGGAACCTACAACTACTGGATCAACGGCACTCCTGCTAAGGAGGTATATGACGACGATGCGACTGCTGTCAGCCCTGCAAGTAATGTTGCCAACAACGATCTCCTTAGGTATGGTACCTCACCCGTGTCGCATACGACATTGGTAACAAATGTTTCGAGTGGGAAACCCTCCGCTCTGAAGTGGAAGTTCAAGGACAGCGGTCTTTACAGCTACTCGCCAATCTCGGGGCATGAGTGGGACACACCTTATTGCAGTGGCACAGCGGATACGACGAAAAAAATCGGCGACCAGGACTGGACGTGGACAGAGGACGGAGGAGGCAACGACGGTTCACCCTATCGCGTAAATTAAGACGACCCGGATCATTACTATCCAGCTTATACCAGAACCGGATTCTGGCAGGGGGCCCTCCGGGCCCCTCGCCAGGCCGGTGGAAGTTGGTTGGGCAACTTGATGCTTACAGGAAAGCACCTTCTTCTCGTTGCCGAGTAGAGACTCAACGTGATATGATTTCAGCTGACGCGTTGCTATGGCAAACATTCCGGGTACTTATTAAGCACTAACAGGAGATACAAATGACTAACCAAGAATTGCGGAGAAGAACCTTTTTCGTGCTCATTGCTATCGGATTTGTCGCGTCGCTTCTCATAGCCGTCTTTCTCTTTGGGTCAAGGTCTGACTTCCAGAAACACCGTCAGAGTCTGCCTACCCACGCTGCCAATACTCAAGAGGTTCATAGCTCCGAGGAAAGCGAAACCAAGCTTGTCACCAACTCGAAAGTCTCCTCTGCCGATCCTACTTCCGCGGGCCCAGGAACAGGACAGCTTCAGGATCAAGATGTTGAGATGGCCGCACGACGGTCAGAAGCACTTATGGAAGTACCGCCGCATCCTTGGCGAAAAACACTCCTCGCTAACATACGGACGGAAAACTTAGAGCAGACAATCAGAAATTTTGCAAATTTCGATGATTCCTCACTCGCTGAAACCAGTATTTCGGATTGGGATTCGGCCGAGACGTGCGCCGAATTCCAGAGCCGGGTAGTTGTCCGTTTGATGCGCGTAAGGAGGGTATTGGCGTATGGACGACAACATCCGGAGGAGGTGATCCCGCTTTTGCGAAAGGCATTCCGGGAATCATTGGTTGGCTGGGCTGCCGCCTTCGAGAAAAGGCAGCAGGACTACGCTAATGGCATTAACACATACGGAGAACCCGACGTCTATGCCCGGGATCAAAAGTCCTGCCTGGCCGCAACCTATATTTTGGCCGAACTGGGCGATCATCAGGCTCTGCCGTTGCTTGCCCACCAGTACCGTATACATCATCCGTGGCCACCTCCTGTCTTTCGGGCGCCAGTCCCACCCGCCATGACACTGTACGCTATGCATCGCTTGGCAAGTTCACATCCACGGGACTCCTTGTCACCTGAAGCTGCGCAAGCGCTTGAAGAATACCTGACAATGGCGAAATGTCTGTCCACCTCCGAGGAAATCACCGCTACTGTCTGGGACGCGAGTTACAGCGAATCCGATCCACGCCTGTCAATCAGTGGCAAACAACAAGAGGTACTCCAGGGACAAGGGACCATGACCTTGGCTCGCTATCCTAACCAGTTTACAGATGGCTCAGATATGCAGGATAGTAACGGAATAAAATCTCAAAGACTCGATCTGCTCTTTGCCAAGTTGGACGCTTTCATCTCATTGACATATCCCAATCCTAATCTGCGTCAGGCACCAAGTCAAGGACCGTGACGGCCTCGCAACACGATTGCTCGCACTTAGCAGACTATTGGAGTATCTCGGCCCGAAACTCTAGAGAATCCGAACTGTGTTCTTGCCTGCGGGGCAGAATACTACTGGACTGCTTTGATAACGGGCGTTCTACGGGATATACGAGCATCCGTGATGCCGTGGGACTAATTGCGCCGGGGCGTTCTGGTCATTGGCTTTGGACTGTCCGACGTATGCAAGAGGTGAGGCATTCACCACTTTGGCTACGTTTCCCAATCGAGTATTTGGCGGTTATTCCAGTAAAACCTGCCGAGAATGTGGGCTTTGACCACCCAGAGATAGGCGCCGAGACAGTAGAGCAACAGGGCGGTAATCTGCATCGGAAGGGGGCAGTAGCGCATCACAAACAATTTCAGTCCGGCGACAAAGGCCGAAAGTGCGCAAAACACGAGGACCAGACCGCAGTATTGCAGGAACGTGCTCAAGATTGACCGCAGGATAACAACGGGATTCAGACCCGAGAGGGAGTCAAACATAACGACCGCCAGCAAGGCCATTGGAAAGAAGAAGATTGCGTATGCGAGTAACAGCACCGTAATCATCAGGTTTGCCGCAAGAGCAGAACTGAATACGGGGGCGAGCGGGCCCGAGTAAAAGACGGCGGCCATTGCCATCGGGAAGGTGCGGAAGGCCCAGGCCACGACCGGCCCCCAAAAAAGGACAAGACACGCAAGTATTTTCAGAAGCTGAAAAAACATGTCGCCGACACCGGGCGTCAGGGCCATGGTCTCCGGCGCCCGCAGGCCGGCCTGCGCGCTGTCGCGAATGCACTCACACAGGTACCAATAGAGATACAGGTAAAGAACAATTCGCACAATCAGACCGACAACGGCAAACAGCACAAGAAATACGAGCATTGGTGGGAAGACCTGCGTGAATATGCCGAGTATCCAAACGAAGCCGTGAAACAAAAGCGGTATTCCGATAACCATACCGAGGACAGTCAGTGCCGCGAGGTTTGCCGGGTACAAGAATATATCGACGAGCCAGGAATGCTTACGCTCGAGGGCAGATTCGGCGCGAGCCGTCCCCCGGTCTGTTTCGGGCTGCCGCAGTTGCTGAAAGGCCCTGTCGGCCGGCTGTGCCTGTCCGGTCGATTCAGCTGCGTGCTGCTTTGGGGGGACATCAAACATCGCCGGGTCGAGGAAAGGAGCGGCTGGGGCGGCTTTGGTATCGACTGAACCGGTAAGGCCTGCGGAGCAAACAGGCTGCTCTTTTGGCACAATGATTATGCTCTTGCAGGAGGGACACCTGCCTTTCCTGCCGCGATGGGACTTAGAAACGCTGATTATCTTACCACAACTGCTGCAGGAGAACTTAATCATAAGGTCTCTGGGCCGTGCGCCCGACCCCCTGGCTCAGCCTGCGTCTTCACCGGACGCATCAGGTATCGCAGACGACCGGCCGCAGAGGGGCCGGATTTCTTCGCAACAGCCTCGCGGGCGGTTACCTCTCCGGCATTTACACAAAATCTGCGGCGGTCACCGAGCAGCGCGAGCGGTTAATCACGGGCCAATGATCTTGATGTTGACGACGCCGTCCGATGCCAGCGCGAAACTTATTCCGAGCTTACCATAGCGCAAAGTCTCCAACGTGCCGGTAGAGTCTGTTCTGTCCGGCTCTCCATAGGCGGCCACAACCTCCTCTCGGCTGGCGCCCATCGCTATACCCTTGTCGGTTTTGCCGTCAAAAGTAACCATACCGGGAAACGGCATGGGGTACTGGTCCGACCAGCAGTCCATGGTCCGCACGCCGAGTCTTCGGTCAACCATTAGAGACATGCCCTTTGAAGTGAGGTAGTAAAGCACTATGCCGCCGCCTTCCATTCTCTCGGGCTGCCCAAGAGCCTGCATGACCTGCTCTTTTGACATGCCGAACTTCACCGGGCCGACACCTACCAGCGGGACAACCACCATTTGGTCTTCACCGGCTTCGGGTACCGCGGGGGGAGTATCGCCCGCCATCGGAGTTGAAGGAGTTTCTTTGGGGGGCGCAACCGCAGGCGGTTGCTCGTCGGTCGGGGTCACCGCAGGCGGCTGTTCGTCCGGGGTGGTCACCGCAGGGGGCTGTTGGTCGGACGGTGTGATAATGGGAGTCGAAGGCGGCTGGGGCTTTTTACGGCAGCCGGCCGGCACCAACAGCAGGGCGGCTCCACAGGCAACCATGATCAGAATTCTTGCATACTTTCGCGCGGCCATAATCATCTCCTCGAAATAGTACAGATGTTTATAAGGCGGCAACTCGCCGCAATTATGTTGCTATGCTATAGCTACTCATGCCTGCTGACAAGAGATTTCTCGTGAGCAGAAGTGCGTAACCAATACTTAGACAAACAGAGCGTTGCTACGGTTCCAAAGTGGATATGGGTTTCTTGTGGTTCTCGCCCTACCACTACGTTGTCGCCAGCTTTTGGCGGAGCAATTCGGCCGCTTTTTCGAGCGCCTCATCGATCTTATCGGGCTTTTTGCCGCCAGCCTGGGCCATGTGCGGCCTTCCGCCGCCGCCGCCCTCGATTATCGGCGCGATGGTCCTGATAATGTCGCCGGCGCTGAGGCCTTTTTTTACGAGGTCTTCGGTGAGGCCAGCCAGCAGGGTAGCTTTGTCTTCTTCTGCAAAGCCGAGCACGATAGCGGCGGATTCGGCCTTTTTCTTGAGCATGTCGACAGCCGCCCGCGCCTGTTCCACAGAAGTTGTCGATAGGCGCCCCGTGATTATACGGGTCGGGCCTATCTTCTCACTTTGGTCAAGAAGCTGTCCTGCTTCGGCCATACTGTCAACGCCCGTCTGCTTAGCGGCGGACCTGAGTTTTTTGCTTAATTCCTTGTTGTCGTTGATGAGGCGGCTGATTCTCTGCGGCAGCGCCTCGGCAGGGACCTTGAGTATCTGAGAAAGCTCGTCTATTACGTCGCTGCGCTTGTGCAGAAAGTCGGCGAGCCCTGAGCCGGTCAGGGCGGTAATCCTTCGGACGCCGGCGGAGATGCTTTCTTCCTTCGTGATTTTGAACCCGCCGATGGCGCCTATTCTGTCAACGTGCGTGCCTCCGCAGAACTCTTTGCTGAAGGCCTCCTGCACGTCTTTCGGGCTCGGTGCGCCGATAGCGACCACCCGCACTTCGCTGCCGTACTTTTCGCCGAAGAGCGCCATGGCGCCGAGCTTCTGGGCGTCGGTGCGCGGCAGTACGGCACAGGCGACAGGCAGGTCGGCAGCAATCTTTTCTCTTACCAGTCGCTCAACTTCTTTTAGCTGCTCATCGGTCGGCGCCCGGGGACATGTAAAATCGAATCTCAGGTAGTCGGGCCCGACGAGACTTCCCTGCTGGGCGACGGATTTTCCTATCACCTGCTGTAAGGCCCACTGGAGCAGGTGGGTGGCTGTATGGTTCTTCTTTATCGCATCCCTGTCTTTGCTGACGATGGCCTTGACCTTTTCGCTTAGGGCGAATGAACCCTCGACCATGCGACCGTTATGGATGACGCAGTCGGCGACCTTCCTGGTGTTTTCGACAACAAATCGTCCCTGGTCCGATTCAATAACGCCACAGTCACCAACCTGGCCGCCAGCTTCTGCGTAAAAGCAGGTTTTGTCAAGAATGATGCCGGTCTTGGTGTCTGTTCTGATGCGATCTTGACGTTTGAGGCCTTCCGGGTCAATCGTACCTACTATTGTACCCACACACTGAGTAGAGCGATATTTGTGTGAATCATCTGTCGTCGGTAATTCAGCAGCAGCCACATTTACCATCTGCATAATGTTCTTTTGGGCGGCTCTTGCCCTTTCTCTCTGATCTTCCATAAACTCGTTGAATTTGGCCTTATCCACGTTCAGTCCGCGCTCCTGTGCCATAAGGTCCGTCAAATCAAGCGGGAAGCCATAGGTGTCATAAAGCTGGAAGGCGTCCTCACCGCTTATGGTTCTTTCCGGGGTATCGGCTGCACGCCCGGCCGCGTCATTGAAGATTTCTATGCCCCGGTCGAGGGTCCTTCCAAAGCTCGCCTCCTCAGATTGGATAACGGTGGAAACGTGGCCGGTCCTTTCCTTTAGTTCCGCGAACGCCTCGCCGAGGCAGTCGGCCACGACTGGGACAAGTCTATACATAAAAGGCTCGTGCATGCCCAGCTCTCTTCCGAACCTTGCGGCCCGGCGGAGTATTCGCCGAATGACATAGCCTCTTCCCTCGTTGGAGGGCGTTCCGCCGTCGGTTATGGCGAAAGTGAGGGAGCGGATGTGGTCGGCGATAACGCGGAAGGCGTTGTCGGTTTTGCTTCCGATTTTCGAGGTGTACCTGCGGCCGGTTATGTCACTGGTTGCGTCGATTATCGGCATGAACAAGTCGGTATCGTAGTTGCTCTTTTTGTTCTGCAGGACGGCGGTCACCCTTTCAAGGCCGGCGCCCGTGTCGACATACTTTGCGCCAAGAGGATTCAGCTGGCCGTTGGTGGTGCGGTTGAACTGAATAAACACAAGGTTCCACAATTCGATAAATCGCGCACAGCCGGCGTTGACGGCGCACTTGTGGCCGGGGACATTTTTCTTGTCGCACATTTCGGGGCCGAGGTCGATATGTATTTCGCTGCAGGGACCGCAGGGACCTGTTTCGCCCATCTCCCAGAAATTGTCCTTCCTGCCGAATGCGAGGACCCTCTCGGCGGGAAGCGGTGTCACGTTTGTCCAGAGTCCGGCGGCCTCATCGTCTCTCGGCAGGCCGTCGGCGGGGTCGCCTGCGAAGACAGTAGCCCACAGCCGGTCCGGATCAATTTGCCAGACGCCGGTGAGAAGCTCCCACGCCCATTCGATTGTCTCAGCCTTGAAATAGTCATCAAAGGACCAGTTGCCGAGCATCTCGAAAAATGTGTGGTGATAAGTGTCCCTGCCCACCTCTTCGAGGTCGTTGTGCTTGCCGCTTACGCGCAGGCACTTTTGGCTGTTGACGGCCCTGGAGAATTCAGGGCTGACGAGCCCAAGAAAGATGTCCTTGAACTGATTCATCCCCGCATTGGCAAACAGCAGGCTCTCGTCGCCGACGGGGATTATTGGCGAGCTGGGGACAAACTCATGGTCCCTGTCCCTGAAGAAATCTATGAAGCCGGCTCTGATTTCTTTGGCACTCAGCATTTCGGCGGTTCCCCGGCGCCCGGTGTGGTGCAATAAATTTCGTTAATCTTCGTCATTCTTCTGCGACCAAACCTTTTGCGACAAGGATTTTGTGCTTTATTTCGTCGGCAAGGTCCCTGTTTTCGACGAGAAACTTCCTCGCGTTATCCCGGCCCTGGCCGAGCCGCACGTCGCCGTAGTTAAGCCAGGCGCCGCTTTTTTCCACGACGTTGCAGGCGGCGCCCAAATCGAGCAGGTCGCCCTCATAGCTGATTCCGCTGTCGAACAGAATATCGAATTCGGCGTCGCGGAAGGGCGGGGCAATCTTGTTCTTTACCACCCTCGCCCGCACCCGGGAACCGACGGCGCCGGTACTGTCTTTAATGGTTGCTATTCGCCTGACGTCGATTCGGACGGAGCTGTAAAACTTCAGGGCCTTTCCGCCGGGCGTGGTTTCCGGGTTGCCGAACATAACGCCGATCTTCATGCGGATCTGATTGATAAAGATAAGGGCGGTCTTGCTCTTATCGATGATGGCGGCAAGCTTTCTCATGGCCTGACTCATCAATCTGGCCTGCAGCCCGACGTGGGTGGCGCCCATTTCGCCCTGAATCTCGGCCGCCGGCGTCAGCGCTGCCACCGAGTCGATGACTATCACATCGAGGCTGTTGGACCTGATGAGCATCTCGGTAATATCCAGGGCCTGTTCGCCCGTGTCGGGCTGACTGACCAGCAGGCTGCTGACGTCAACGCCGAGCCTTTTGGCCCAGGTGGTATCGAGGGCGTGCTCGGCGTCGATAAAGGCCGCCACGCCGCCCGCACGCTGGGCGTTTCCGATGACGTGCAGCGCGAGGGTGGTTTTTCCGGATGACTCCGGCCCGAACAGTTCGGTGACCCTGCCGCGCGGAATACCGACGCCGCCCAGCGCCATATCCAGCGACAGGGCGCCGGTCGGTATCCCCTCTATTCTTGCGTAGAGGTGCTCGTCCATCTGCATGATGGCGCCCTGGCCGTACTGCTTTTCGATTTGTGCGATGACGCGCTGCAGGGCGTTTTCCTTTCCTGTCGGTTCCACCGTCTTCTGCGCTTTCTTTGTCTTAGCCATTGTTGTTCCTCCGCATTTTATTTCAGTTCGTAAGTTCCCAAAGGAGTATATACAGGCCCGCTGGGCCTCAATTCGCTCTGGTAGACGACGACCGAATCGGCGGGCATTGTCCCGAGTTTGAAATCCCTGTAAGCGTCGCTGAGCTGGGCCAGTTTGAAGCCTGCCTTTACGTTCCTGACCCGGCACAGCGTCAGGTGGCCGGTGAATTCTCTGTTTTCCTCGGGCCAGCCGGCCAAAGCCAACTGCTGCTCGATATCCTGTTGCAGCTTTTGCAGCCGCCCGTTACTGTCGGCGCAGCCGACCCATACGACTCTGGCGCTTCTTCCGCCGAAGTGACCGACGGTTTCGACGTCAAGGTCGAAACTTTCATGTCGGGCGGCGACGTCTTTGACTATATTGCAGACCTCCACGGTCTTTTCATCCTTAATCTCGCCGAGGAACTTGAGCGTCAGGTGTATGGAGTCCGGGTTTACCCATTTGACGTCGCCTCTTCTTATATCAAGTTTACCCTGAAGCTCCTGCTGGAGGTCGCCCAGGGCTTTTCTGATATTTTCGCCAATATCTATCGCTATGAATACACGCATTCTAATACCACGCACTAAAAACTCGTTAGCTTTCGCAAGGCTTCAAACCTGTCGTCGATATCGCTGTTGCTTATCGAAGTCAGGCCGGCCAGCGAAAAGTCGGCAATCGCAAAAGAGGCCACTACTGTACCGTAAGCGACGGCCGTTTTCAATGAGTCGAAATCGGTTTTCCCGCTTTTTGCCAGGCAGCCCATCAGCGCACCTGCGAAGCTGTCGCCGGCGCCGGTGGGGTCTTTCACATCTGCGGCGGGCCAGGCGGGCAGGAGGAATTTCCGCCCGTCGGCATTGTACGTCAACGAGCCCGACTGGCCTTTTTTGACAATTATTATGCCCGGGCCCATCCCTGTAATCTTCTGTGCGGCCTTTATTAGATCGGGTTCGGCGGCGAGCAGTCTGGCTTCTTCTTCGTTGATTACCAGGCAGTGAATTCTCCCAAGCAATTTTCTCAGGTCGGCCGAATGGTCCTGAATCCAGCAATTCATAGTATCTGCGGCGACGAAAACAGGCGAGTCAACCTGCTCAAGCAGCTTGAGTTGAAGGGCCGGTGCGGTGTTGGCAAGAAAGACGAACCTGCTGTCCCTGTATTTTTCGGGAATTGCGGGGGGGGCTTCGGCGAGAACATTGAGCTCCAGAAGGTCCGTGGTGCGGTCGTCCATATTTTGGCTGTACGTACCCTTCCAGCGAAAGGTTTTGCTCTGCTTTCTTACTTCCAGGCCGGCAAGATCGACCTGACAGCCAGCGAAAACCTCGGCCAAATCAAAGGGGCAGTCCGGCCCGATAACGCCGAGCAGCCTTACGGGGCCGAAGAAACTCGCCGCCATACTGAAATAAATCGACGAGCCGCCCAGACAATCCTCGCTCACCCCGAAGGGCGTCGTCACCGTATCAATGCCAATCGAACCGGTTACCAATAACGACATGGCTACGTTTCCTCAATCTCGGTTTGCTCGCCGAATTTTCCAAGCGTAATATCTATTCGTGCCAGAGTATTTTCTTTGCCTAACATCCGGACTGAGTCGAAGATGGGCAGGCTTATGGTGGTTCCGCAGATTGCGACGCGGAGGGGCTGGGCGATTTTTCCAAGGCCGAGCCCTTTTTCTTCGGCTAAAGAGCGCAGCATGGTTTCAATATTTTCTGCGGTGAATGGCTCCATGGCCGCCAGCTTGTCCCTGACTATCTGCAGGATTGGCAGACCGTTATCTTTGAGCAGGACCTTCTTGATCGCTTTCTCATCGTACTTTATCTGCTCATCGGTCAGGAACAGGAACCTGCTTTTCTGCTCGATCTGGGCGAGGGTGCGGGCCCCTTCTGAAAGATCAACGATTTTAGAAATAAGTTCGTCATCGGCCGAAGCCACGGGAGATTCGATGGCTTTGAGGTAATTCTTGAAGTGCTGCACGAGTTTTTCTCTGGGGGCCATTCTGATGTGCTCGGTGTTGAAGGCGAGCAGTTTGCCGCGGTCGAAGAGGCTGTTGGACTTTGTCAGGCGGGAAAGGTCGAAGCAGGCAATCAGGTCTTCGATGGGCATAATCTCACGGTCGCCTCCGGGATTGAAACCGAGAAGGGCGATGAAGTTGACCAGGGTCTCGGGGAGGTAGCCGCTGTTGAAGAAATCGACGACGTTTATTTCCGGCAGACTTATGCCGAGATGGTTTGCCATGGCATCGACGGCGGGCATATCAGGCATGGTCTTGCCCGCGACAAAACTCTCAACTTCTTCCACTGTCAGGCTGCCAACTTCCGCGAGCTTTTCGAGGTCGATGTTCAGCTCTGCCTTGATCGCGTTTCGCAGTGCCTTGGGTCGTTCGCGTTTTGAAAGCTTACCGCCGCCCTCGCTGACAGTGACGGACATGTGCGCATAGACAGGCGTCCGGAAGCCGAGGGCCTTTTGGAGGGCCTGCTGGCCGGGCGTGTTCATCAGGTGCTCCTGGCCGCGGATGACGTGCGTTACGCCCATAAGCTCATCGTCGATGACGCACGCGAAATTGTAGGTTGGGTAACCGTCGCTCTTTCGGATGATGAAGTCGCCGAACTCACCGGCCGAAAAGCTGACTTGGCCGCGGACTACATCATTGACAACAATCGTCTCGTCCTGCGGCATGGCAAAACGCACGGTTACGGGAAGGCCTGCCGCTTGCGCTTTTTGCACCTCCTGCTCGGTGGGGAATACGTCCGGGCGGTTATAGGCGAAGCCCTTTTTTTCGCTCTCGGCCCGCTCGCGCATTTCCTGCAGCTCGTCGGCCGTATCGAAGCAGTAGTATGCCTTTTTCTCGTCGATGAGCTTGCCGATGTATTTATCGTAGATATCCTTTCGCTCGGACTGCAAATAGGGGCCGTTGGGTCCGCCGACTTCGGGACCCTCGTCCCAGTTGATGCCGAGCCAGCGCAGGTCGGTTATAACCTGCTGTGTGGCGGTGGGGGTGTTGCGTTTGAGGTCGGTATCCTCGATGCGCAGAATGAATCTGCCGCCCGTCCGCCGGGCCAAAAGCCAGCTAAACAGGGCCGTTCGGGCGCCGCCGACATGCAGATAACCGGTCGGCGACGGTGCAAAACGCGTTACGACTTTTTCAGACATAGGTTACGGTTCCCGGCCAGTCATGAAAAACATGTAAAACATAACGATAAGCTACAAAAGTGTTACTGTCAAGAGCTGGATGTGACACGGCGAATTTGCACATCAGGGTCAAGCTCGAGAAGTTGACGTCGTTGGCTTTTACACATATTTTACTTGAAAGCTGCGTGTGGCGGGCCCAATAACTATAATGGCAACATGCTGCGAGGTGCTCCTGCAAAATGGTGGCTGACAATGGTATTTGAGAAAGGGCAAGAAAATGAAAAATAGATCTGTTTTTGTTTTCGTAATGATGGCGGTGCTGGGAATTATCCGGGGTCCTGAAGCAGTCTGGGGCGAGATTCATCTTTATGTGGACGCGAGACGGGGCGGCGACGAGGGCGTGGGCAGTCCCGCGTCGCCCCTGAAGAGCCTTTATGCTGCGACCAGGCAACTGCCCAAGCAGATTAACGAGGACGTAACGATACATATTGGCCCGGGAAACTATGAAACAACGGGCGGAAAGGGACTGGATGGTAAACGCCTGGAACTGAACGGGCACATGGCTGAGGGGGTGAGTGTGCGAATCGTCGGAAACGACGCTGCCTTCGAGAAACCGGCTCCCATCGGAAGCGTGGTTCTGAACTGGGAGAACCGATCCTCTCGCTTTATGATTGTCGCGGGCGAAGGACAATGGGCTCTGGAAAACATACAGCTCGGAACAAGGAAAGATGGTCAGCGTGGGGGGATAGGCGTTACGGGCCCTGCCGTGCTTGAGCTGCGTGACGTGCGTATCCATACCGTTGGGCAGAAAGGTCCCGGATTGGGAGCGCACCACGGCGGCCGGATATACCTCTACGGCGATATCGAACTCAATCAAGACTTACACAATTCCGGCGGCGACGACGGGTCTTTCTGCCGCATTGAGGCTGAATACGGCGGCGTGGTCAAGTTTATGCAGGGTAAAGGGGCGACGCTTACTCTTGGAAACGGCAACATCAGCGCCAGTTACTACGGGGTCATCGAACTTGGTTGTGAGCAGGCCTCAATTACGTCCTGGAATTATCAATCCAATCCGATCGCGGTCAACAACTCGGGTCGGGTGGATTTGCACAATACGACCACGACACTTTGTGCGCGAAATCCTCGGAACACGCCGATCGGCCTGGAGCACGACGCGCATCTGCTCGCCGAAGGCGCCCGGATTATTATCGATGGCCAGGGGAACTCCAACGGTATAGTGCTCCAGAAAGCGAGCAGTTTTTTCTGCAACGATGTGGAAATCCGCGGGAAGGTCCGCCAACCACTGGTGGCGATGAGCGGCTCGGTGCTGCTGGCGGGCATTGACGGCGACCTCGGCGAGACGTTTGCCACCACGTGCGCCAGCATTATCGTAGAAAAATGCACCGGCCATCTGATTGGTCCGTTTAAGCAGAGTAAATCTGGGCGCATTGTACCGCCGGAAGGCAAAACCATTGGAGCGGTGAGCGAACCCAATGACAAGACCGTTGGAGGCTTTGGCGCAGCGGTCTCCGGCGAATTGGCTGACGCGGCGTCGCTTCCTGAACTGCATCGGGCCGCCTACGGCGGTCACGCTGCCACAGTTAGGCAACTGATCACGCAAGGGGCCGACGTGCGCGCCAAAGGCCCCAAAGGCCGGACGGCACTGCACATAGCTGCAATGGCAGGTCACCGGATGGTTTGTGAGATTCTGCTGGGCGAAGGAGCCGAAATTCAGGCCTGCGACAACCAGGGGCATACACCAGCCCAACTTGCGGAAATGCAGGGCCATAACGGGCTGGCTGATTTCCTGCGCAAGTGGCAATCCGAGACAAAGTGAACGTAGTATCTTGATGCGAGAACGCCGAAATCTGTTAAACTATCCGGCTGATGATGAGACGCAATAAGCCGAAAAAGCTGAGTCGTGATGAGCTGGCCGAGGTGGTGAAAAACGCGCCGCTGGTGTCGATTGATTTGGTGGTGAAAAACATCCGGGGCGAGATTCTGGTGGGGCTGCGGAAGAATGAGCCAGCGAAGGGCTTCTGGTTCGTGCCGGGCGGCAGAATCCTGAAGGCCGAGCGGATTGCGGAGGCCTTTGGGCGCATCACTTATGACGAGCTGGGCATAACGCCCGCTTTCGAGGACGCCCGCTTTTTGGGGGTATTCGAGCACTTATACCCGAACAATTTCACAGAATCGGAGGATTTCGGCACACACTACGTTGTATTGGCTTATGAGATCAGGACAGGTGAAGCCTCGCTCAATTTGCCGGACGACCAGCACAGTGAATACAAGTGGCTGAGCAAGGAATCTCCGGAGAACGAGCCGAACGTTCACCCATATACGAAGGCTTATTTTGGCTGGCAAAGGTAGCGGTACCTTGCTAAAATATGCGGGCGATGACCCTGGAGGCGTTTATGAACAAGCAAGGTGTGCTGACAAAACTTAGCGAGCACGCGGACGAGATCCGAAAACGTTTTTCGGTCAAGGCAATCTCGATATTCGGCTCCATCGTCCGCGACGAAGCAGGCGACGACAGCGATGTCGATGTGCTGGTGACGTTTGAGCACAAGGCAACTTTTGACGGCTTTATGGATTTGAAGTTCTATCTGGAAGAGCTGTTAGGCAGACGGGTCGACCTTGTAACCGAGAACGCGCTTCGCCCGCGGATGCGTCGGGCGATTCAAGAGGAGCTTATTCGTGTCGCGTGACGAGATAATGCACCTGCAGGACATTGCCGAAAGCTGCCGGAAGATTCTGCGATTCACCGAAGGGCTTGCTCGAAGCGACCTGATGGGCGATGAAAAGACCTACGACGCTGTTGTTCGCAACCTGGAAATTATAGGCGAGGCAGCGAAGCACGTTTCTGAGCCTGTCAGAAAACAGTTGTCAGAGATCGACTGGCGAAAGGCTGCCGGATTGCGAGATATGTTGGCCCACGCGTATTTCGGCATCGACGATGAGATTCTGTGGGACGTAGTTCAAGATAAAGTGCCCCAATTAGGCAAAGTTATTAATGCATTCCTGAAAGAGAACCACAGCTGAAAGACACAGCCAACCAGGTTAACAACCATGGAAAATACCTCCGATAAGAACAGGAACGACTCTAATGCCCGGCTGGATTTTGTCCGGTCGATTGTGGTGGAGGATTTGAAGACGGGCAAGTGGGACGGTCGGGTGCATACGCGGTTTCCGCCGGAGCCGAACGGCTATCTGCACATCGGGCACGCCAAAAGTATCTGTCTTAATTTCGGTATTGCGGAAGAGTTCGGCGGGCTGTGCAACCTGCGATTCGATGATACTAACCCGGTTAAGGAGGAGCAGGAATATATCGATGCAATTATGGAAGACGTCCGTTGGCTTGGGTTCGATTGGGAAGACCGACTATACTACGCCTCGGACTACTTTGAGCAAATGTACGAATACGCTGTGCAGCTCATCAAAGCAGGTAAGGCCTACGTCTGCGACCTGAACGCCGATGAAATCAGGGAGTATCGCGGCACCTTGACCGAGCCGGGAAAGAACAGCCCTTATCGAAACCGAAGCGCCAAAGAAAACCTGGAGCTGTTCGAGCGGATGCGGGCGGGGGATTTCCCGGACGGTTCTCGCACACTGCGGGCAAAAATAGATATGGCATCGCCCAACCTGAACATGCGAGACCCGGTTATGTATCGTATACTCCACGCAACACATCACCGCACGGGCGGTAAGTGGTGCATCTATCCGACATACGACTGGGCCCACGGGCTTGAAGATTCCATCGAAAAAATTACCCACTCGATTTGCACACTCGAATTTGAAAATCACAGACCCCTGTATGACTGGTTCCTCGAGCAGTTGGGGGTGCATCATCCTCAGCAGATTGAGTTCGCCCGGGGGAATTTGACCTACACCGTGATGAGCAAGCGAAAGCTGCTGCAATTAGTGCAGCATGGCAGAGTCAGCGGCTGGGACGACCCGCGACTACCGACTATCTGTGGCTTGCGAAGGCGTGGCTATTCGCCAGAATCTATCAGGAATTTCTGGCAGCTTATGGGCGTCAACAAATTCAACAGCACTGTCGATATTGCGCTGTTGGAACACTGCATCCGTGAAGATTTGAATAAGACCAGCCCGCGCGTGATGGCTGTGCTTCGGCCGCTTAAAGTAATCATTGACAATTATCCGCAGGGTAAGGTCGAAGAAATGGAGGCGATTAATAATCCCGAAGACCCAGGTGCCGGCACACGCAAAGTTGCCTTCTCTCGAGAGTTGTATATCGAACGAGATGATTTTATGGAAGAGCCGCCCAAAAAGTTCTATCGCTTAGCACCCGGCAGAGAGGTTCGCCTGCGGTACGCATATTTTATCCGGTGCATAAGTGCTGTCAAAGATGCAACCGGCGAGGTTGTTGAACTGCACTGCACTTACGACCCAGCCACACGAGGTGGTGACGCCCCTGATGGCCGCAAGGTCAAATCCACACTGCACTGGGTTTCAGCCGCCCACTCGCTGCCAGCCGAAGTCCGGCTCTACGGCCATCTCTTCACAAATCAAAACCCGGACGATGTAGAAGAGGACAAGGACTTCAAATCAAATTTGAATCTAAACTCACTGGAGGTGCTGAAGGACTGCCGTGTCGAACCATCTCTGGCCGGCGCAGCGCCGCTAAGCCGATATCAATTCGAGCGACTTGGCTATTTCTGCACCAACCCCGATAGCTCCAAAGGGAAACTTGTATTTAATCGCACAGTTACCTTGCGTGACGAGTGGGCAAGGATTCAGAAAGCAGCTTTAAGCTCTGAATTTTAAACTTTGAGTTTTGCGTTTTCAGCGTTAAAGGCGGATATGTCATTTGTAGAAAATCATTTTCAATGATGCCACAAATAGTGCCATTCCAAAAATTTTTCGCAGGATATCATCCGGGATTTTGGTGGCGAATTTTGCCCCGATTAGCCCCCCTAAAAAGAAGCCGATACATATCAGCCCTGCTACCTTGAGGTCTACGAATCCTGCCTTATAGTATGTCCAGGCAGCCAGTAAACCAATCGGCGGAACCATCAGGGCCAGCGTTGTTCCCTGGGCGGTATGTTGTGAAAGGCCAAACAAAAGCACCAACACAGGGATAATAATTATCGCTCCGCCTATGCCGATTAGCCCGCTAAAAATCCCAGCAACCAATCCCAACAGGACATAAAGAAATACATTCATAATTTTAACCTCACGCTATTTGGCCCAACAAAA
>DATKZT010000017.1:0-25382 GCA_035527845.1 Sedimentisphaerales bacterium
AACTTCCAAGCCGTCAAAGGAGTAATCGAACTAGTTGTGGCCCCGTTCGAACTGAAACAGGGCGAGCCGCTCCGCTTTCGTGTCTTCCTGGATAAGCCGATGCTGGAGGTCTTTGCCAACGACCGCCAGTGCCTCACACAGCAAGTATTCCCCAAGCGCAAGGACAGCCTGCTGATAAAGGTCTTCGCCAAAGGCGGTCCGGCCACGGTCAGGCGCGTCGATGCATGGGATATGGCAGCGGCGAAGTTTGTTGACAAAAGGGCGCCGTAAAACGCGCATCGCGGTAAGGCAGTCCATGCGAAACGGAAATTGACCCTTTGCCCTGGAGCAGATAAGCATGTTACGTTTAAGAAAATAACTTCAGAAAGGAATTTAAGAAATGAAGAGGTTGGCCCTAATCGTACTTGCCGGATTGCTTGCCCAGTCACTCGCTGCCAGAGAATACCATGTTTCCGTGAGTGGAATCGATAACAATGACGGCTCTGCGTCGAAGCCTTTCAGGACGATCTCGGCCGCTGCTCAGGCTGCGCAGCCGGGCGACGTGATAACCGTGCATGAGGGAACTTATCGTGAACGGGTGACTCCGCCTCGCGGCGGTGTGTCCGACTCGAAGAGGATCATTTATCAAGCCGCCAAGGGTGAAAAAGTCGTCGTCAAGGGCTCTGAGGTTGTCACCGGCTGGGAGCACGTCCGCGACGGGGTATGGAAGGTGACCATTGCGAATACACTCTTCGCCGACTACAACCCCTATAAAGACATTATTGCCGGCGACTGGTTCGATAGAAGGGGCATGGATCACCATACGGGGGAAGTCTATCTCAACGGCAGATCGTTGTTTGAGAAGGCCTCTCTCGATGAGGTGATGAATCCCAGACCATATCCGGAGGCGGTTGATAAGGAAGCATCGCTTTACACCTGGTACTGCCGCAGCGACGACAGGGACACGCACATCTGGGCCAATTTTCACGACCATAATCCCAACGAAGAACTGGTTGAGATCAACGTGAGGGACGCCTGTTTTTATCCGGATACGCCGGGCAGAAACTACATCACCGTCCGCGGTTTTCACATGAGCCAGGCAGCTACTCAATGGGCGGCGCCTACGGCCGAGCAGATCGGCCTGATTGGAACCCATTGGAGCAAAGGGTGGATCATCGAGGACAACGTTATCAGCGATTCGAAATGCACCGGCGTCACCCTCGGCAAAGACAGGAAAAGCGGCCACAATGTTTGTGCCAAAAATCCAGGCAAAGACGGCGCCCAACTCTACAATGAGGTCATAATCAGGGCCTTGGAGAACAGCTGGTCCAAAGAAACAATAGGCTCGCACATCGTAAGAAACAACACTATATTCAACTGCGAACAGGCCGGAATATGCGGAAGCCTGGGAGCCGTCTTCAGCCGGATAACGGATAATTATATTCACGACATCTGGACAAAGCGCCAGTTCGAAGGGGATGAAATAGCAGGCATAAAGATTCATGCTTCCATTGATATGCTGATCAAGAGCAACCGAATTGTAAACACCGGCAAGGGGATATGGATGGACTGGATGTCCCAGGGAACGCGAATAACCGCCAACTTATGCTATAACAACATCCTGCAGGACTTTTATTCTGAGGTAAACCACGGGCCATACATCGTTGATAATAATATATTTTTATCGAAGTGCTCGGTATGGGATATGTCTCAGGGAGGAGCTTATGTTCATAATCTGATGGCAGGAAAAGTCAACTTAAGTCCCAACAGCCGCAGGACTCCTTACCATCTGCCGCATTCAACCGCCGTGGCTGGTTTGCGTGAAATTTCGGGTGGCGATGACCGGTTCTTTAATAATGTTTTTGTGGCAGGTTATGAAGGCAATGCCGGGCAGCGCGATCCTGAATACAAAAAACGATCAGGGTATGGAAATGAAAGTTACGGGCTTCAAGCATATAACCATGCGGTGTTTCCTGTCATATCCGATCGTAATGTGTATTTGAAGGGGGCGAAGCCATATATCAGGGGAACAGATTATGTTGAGAAGCCGGATTTTGATCCAAACATAGAAATAGTCGAACAAGGCGAAAATGTGTATCTTTATATCACGCTCGACAAGTCTGTTATGTCTTTGAATAACAAGCTCGTAACAACGAAACTTTTGGGCAAGGCTATCATTCCAGGTCAGGCGTATGAGAATCCCGACGGCTCGCTTTTGACAATTGATACAGACTACTTCGGCAGGAAAAGAAACGAAGCTAATCCATCTGCGGGTCCTTTTGAGAATACCGGAGATGGTAAGCTCAAGCTGAAAGTGTGGTAACTGTGCATAATCAGATTATCTACAAGTGTCAGACACGAATCACCTGTTACCGGAGACCCCGGGTTCATAATTTACCCCCGGTTAAGGCATATCTTATGAAGACTTGTAATTCGAAGCCCTCAATCGTTCTCTTGGTTATGATGATGTTGACAATGGCAAGTGCTGCGATCGCGGCGCCTGCCCAGGATACACCCAGACTCCAAGACGGCGATTTCGTTGCGATTTGCGGTGATTCCATTACTGAAGAGAGGATATATTCTGTTTATATACAGGATTATCTGCTCATGTGCCGGCCGGCCGCAAACCTCAGGACCCTGCAGGCCGGATGGGATGGGGAGCAGGCGCCGGGTTTCCAGCGGCGGATGGAATATGATGTGCTCACGCTTGGTCCTGATGTGGCAACAACGTGTTACGGTATGAACGATGGCGGCTACTCTCCCATGACAGCCGAGAAGGGAGAGCGTTACCGTGACTCCCAGCGGGCTATAGTGAAAACATTCAAAGAGAACGGCGTTCGTTTTATTGTTGTTGGTTCCCCCGGTTGCGTAGATAGCGACACATTCAACAATAATCCCGCAGATGCGGTGATGTATAATAAGACCCTTGCTGAAATGCGAGACATTGCTCGCGATGTGGCCAAAGAGGAAGGTGTTGTTTTCGCCAATGTGTACGATCCGATGATGGATGTAATGGCAAAGACCAAGGCCCGGTACGACAGGTCGTATCACCTTGCCGGCGTACACGGCGTCCACCCCGATCTAAATGGTCACCTCGTTATGGCGTATGCCTTCTTAAAGGCACTGGGCTGCGACGGGGACATCGGTACTATTACGGTTGATATGGCTTCCGGTCACGCCCAGGCCACAGCCGGCCACAAGATTCTTTCTGCCGCCAACGGTGTTATTGAGGTCGAGAGTTCACGATACCCGTTCTGCTTTTTTGGGGACCCTTCAAAACCAAAATCCACGCGGGGAGTGATTGAGTTCCTCCCGTTTAATGAGGAGCTTAATCGCTTCATTTTGGCTGCGAAGAATATCGATGCGGACGCTGAATGTAAAGTGACCTGGGGCGACGCCGCCAGGCTATATACGGGCGCAGACCTTGCAAAAGGGATTAATCTGGCCGCCGATTTTCTTGATAATCCGTTTTCAGAACCATTTAGGCGGTGCGAAGAGGTCATATTGAAACAACAGGTATTTGAAACTACGCTGACAAGAAGATTATTGCATAACATACCGGACTATTTGAGATATGTTCCTGATGCGAAAGAAGATCTCGACAATGTTATTGAAAAGCTGTGCCAAATAGACAAAGAAATGGCTGCCGCTTCCTCGGCCGGCGTGGTACCCGTACGCCATTCAATCAAAATAGAAATCACTCACATCCGCGATAAAGGTATACAATGACAGTAAATCAGGTTGAATCTATTTGGTGGACACGGCAGGGATGGCAGCTGCTCGCGGCTTATGCGAAAAACCGGCGCACTTTGGCGTGCCCAAGGGGTCCGGGCATCAGATCTTCTCGAGGAGGTAGAAGATTTGAGCCTTAACAACAAGTCTGATATTCTATTGGAAATTGGCACAGCAGCTTAGCTGAGCAGGGATAATCGATTGTCTGACGGAAATCCGCGGTGATAAGTAATGGTTGGTGAAAGCCATGATGAGAATATCAACAATATTAAGGTCGCTGTATCTGAGCGTGATTATCTGCTTGGTACCTTCCATCTCCTGCGGGCAGAGTAAAACGGACAACGCCCTCCTGCATAAGTTCCGGAACCCGCCGCGCGAATATCGCCCGGAAACCTGGTATCACTTCCTCGGAGGGGCAGTAACCAGAGAAGGGATTGACCAGGATGTTGAGGCGATCAACAAGGCCGGCTTTTCCGCCCTGCATTTCTTCACGATTGACAGTTGCAGCCAGATTCGGGACCGAATGACCACCCCGCAGATTCCTATCCTTGGCAAAGAGTGGGAAGAAAATCTGACGGCACTGGCCAAAGGAATCAAAAAGGGCAAAACCGACCTGGTCCTGCACAGTTGTCCCGGCTGGGCCATGGCCGGCGGGCCCTGGACCAACATCAGAAACTCCATGCGCACCATCACTTGGAGCGAGACCATTGCCGAAGGCCCGAAGCTGCTTGAACTTCAACTGCCGAGTCCGCCGCTCGATGATCGTTCTTTCCCTTCGGCGCAGGCGGCGTCGCGTGGTGAGGACGCCGACTACCGCGAGATTGCCGTGCTGGCTTTTCCCACGCCGAAAGGGGCCGAAGTTGCCGGTATAGACCTCGGAGCCGCGCAGGACAAGCAGCCCTTTGAACTCGTTGGTGAGCAAGCATACTCCCCCTATCAGAAGCTTTTCAACGGCAACCAGTTCGACAGCATAACGTTTCCGGAAACACTCGAACTGCAACTGCGGGCAGAGTCGCCGCAAATTATACATTCGGTCTTCCTCACGGCACGTTGGTTTTCGCGTCTGCTCAATCCGAAAGCTTATCTTCGAATGAACTTGTACATTTCTGACGATGGCAGGCATTGGGATCCGCTGACCGTTCTGGAACTTCCGCACAGTTGCTGGCAGACCAAGCAGTGTCCCTTTGTATTCAGCATCGCCGAAACTCGCACCGCCCATATCAGGATCGTTATCAAATGGGATATTGCTTATGGGCATGCTTTGTTGGAGAAGCCGAAACTCGGCGAGATTAGATTCTCTTCACGGGCCCAACTGCAGGGCTGGCCCGCTCTCGCTGCATACGGCTACCGAAATACCCCTATGCACCCCATCACCGGCGGGGGGCCGGGCAATTGGGTCGATTCGGCGAAGATCATTGATATAACCGATAAGATGCAGCCGGATGGGACCCTGCAATGGCAGGCGCCGGCCGGCAAGTGGACGCTGCTGCGAATCGGTCACCGCTATAACGGCAGGAAGAATCAACCCGTAGTAGAAGGCGGCAGCGGTCCGGAAATCGACAAGATGGATGCCGAAGCGTCCCGGCACCACTATCAAGCCTATGTCGGCAGGATGGCCGGCAAGGGTGGCATCCTCGATGGCTCGGTGAAAGGACAGCTGCTCGAGAGTTGGGAATGCCGGCATCAGAACTGGACCGAGAAATTCCCCTCACATTTCAAGCAACACCACGGCTATGAGATTCGCAAATGGTTACCGGCCCTGGCAGGATATGTTGTCAACGATCCAAATGAGTCATGGGCCTTCCTTTGTGACTTTCGTGAGACTATTGACCGTCTGATATGCGAGCAGTTCTACGGTGAAATGGCTCGCCTGGGCCATCGGGATGGGATCAACACCTACTCAGAACAGTCCTCCGGTGACGTTATTTGCGGCGATCCCTTGCGCCATTACAGGTACGTCGATATTCCCATGACGGAGTATTGGTTCCGGGGCTATGATGATTTTGGCAACTTGACGATACGCGGCTGTGATGACTTCTTTAAGCCGATCAAGAACGCTGTTTCGGCCTACCGACTTTATGGCAAAGAGCAGGTTGCCGCCGAATCTCACACCCAGTTCGGCGTCCAGTGGGACGAACATCCCTTCATGGTCAAGACCCGCACCGATGACCTCTTTGCAAAAGGCATAAACGGAGTCGTTTTCCATACCTATGCCCATAATCCGCTGTCTGACAAGCCCGGACATCCGATGAATGTATCAATTGGCCTTCCGCTAAATCGTTACCAAACATGGTGGCCGTATATGTCCGTCTGGAATGACTACCATGCCCGCAGCCAGTTTATGTTACGTCAGGGGGTGGCGGTGGCGGATATTCTGGCTTATGTCGGCGATGATCTGATCCGTATCGACGACCTCGAGCGGCTTGACGGACTGGGACAGAGTTACGATTTTGATTGGATCAACCGTGAACTACTTGAACAAGTTAAAGTCAAAAATGGTTCGTTGATTATTCCCACAGGAGCGCGTTACCAAATGCTCTATTTAGAGCCGGGCCACAGTTTACTTCCCTCAACACTTGAGTTGATTTCGAACTTGATAGAGCGGGGGATGACCCTGGTTGGCTGCCCTCCGACTCAACCTGCAACGCTCAATCCTAAGGAAAATGCTCAACATGACGCGGCCGCGCTTATCAAAAAAATCTGGGGAGCAAAAACCGGCGGACCCGGATACAGAGAGAAAGGCCGGTGCCTGCTGGGGGCGGGAAAAGTGCTCTGGGGGATGTCACTGGAAGAAGCGCTTGCCGAGAATAAGGTGTTGCCGGCAGTTGAAACGGTGGGTACGGATGTCCCGCTGGCCTCGCACCAACGGCTGGTTGATGGACGCGATCTCTTTTATCTGGCGAACACGGTCCCCTATGCCCGACGGCTGGTAGTGAATCTGCGCAGCCGCCAGTCCGACCCCATGATTTTCCAGGCCCTAAATGGTTCTGTAAGCCGACCAGTGGCCTGCCAAAAACTCTCGGATGGGCGAACCCAATTGGCCCTCGACTTCGCCGCTGCAGGGTCATTGTTCATTGTATTCAACTTCGGAACACCTGACTTCAAGGTGCCTGCTTCAGTTCAACCTCAGCTGAACAAATTGCTCGAGCCTGGTGCAAACAATACGAAGGTATCGATTCACACACCGATGGCGATACCGCTGGAATGGACACGCCGCGCCGACGGCCGCTGCGTAAAATGGGCAGATGCAACTATTTCTCTAAAAGGACCGTGGAAAGTGACATTGCAGAGCCCCTTTGAAGATGAGAAACCGCATACCTTCGAGATGTCACAACTGCAGAACCTTGCACAAAGCGAGGATGACCGCGTGAAATATCATTCCGGCACAGCGACCTATGTGCTGGCCTTCAAATGTGATGCCGACTGGCTGAGAGATGCCGATGATGTCATCCTTGATCTGGGTAATGTTTACAATATTGCTGATGTCATCATAAATGGAAATCAGCCGGCCTATGGCCTCTGGGCCCCTCCGTTTCGCGTCAATGTCAAAGACGCGCTTCGGGCCGGTGACAACTTACTGACCGTCAAAGTGACCAACGCCTGGCACAACCGCCTGCTGGCAGACGCCCCACTGAAGCCCGAAGAACGTCGGACCTGGTCCACCGTTTATCCGACGGGGCAGCCGCGCCCGGCCGGCCTCATCGGACCGGTCAGACTTCTCGCCGGTACTGAATATATCGAACCGTCGAATTGATCCGCATCATCTATTGCAAATTAGAGTCGCAAACTAACAAATGTACGTTCAGTGTACATCTGACAGTCGAACAGCCGTCGCCTGGTTATGCAAAGAACTGACGTACCCTGGAGAGATGATCGTCAGATTTTCTTGAGCAGGCAAAAGGCTTGAGCTTTAACGACAAGTCTGATATTCTATTGGAAACTGGGCACAATGTCTTAACTGAGTAACGATATACAAATGTCAAATGCGAAATCCTATCTCCTTCTATCGGAGACACTATGAAAGGAACTGTTTTGAATAATATGAGAATGCTCGTGCCTTTACTGTTTGGCTTTTTGCTTGTTAATAGTGTGATGGCCGACAATAAGAATGCACCGGCCAACACTGATGAGGGATTCGTCTGGAAATCAGAGATTCCCGACGACTGTCCGTTCGAGCAATCGAAAACGCTGACGGGGCTCTTCTTCACCGGCCGTCACAGCGATTATACCTGTGGGGACACCTGGTATCCGTCGTGGGCATCTGACGGCAATCTCTATTCACCGTGGACCGACGGAAAAACCGATGGAATGGGCTGCAGTTCCGCCGGCAGCGACGATGCTCGCACAGCTCACGCCGTGATGATAGGCGACGACCCTGTGAATTTGACCATCAAGAACACTTCTGCGGTAAAAGTTGCCGCTGCTATGCCTTACCTTGGGCGCTACCCCGCGGGTTCTCTGGTCCACAATGGTATCTGGTACTACGCTACCTACTGCCTTGGACCTGACGGTGGTTACAACCACAGGGGATTCAAATGGAACTGGCCAAATCTGGGGCCCTTGCCTGGATTCCAGATTTCACGAGATCTTGGAAAAACGTGGACACCGTCGCCGCTGTCGCCGAGTAAGCCGTTGTTTCCCGAACCGGCCAAGCACCTCGGCCCGGTGAAGATGGGAGCGCCTCACTTTGTTGATTTTGGCAGGAATATGCAGCATTCGCCAGACGGGAAGGCGTATATGTTAGGGATGGGGGCCGTTAAGGACGACCCCATGCCGCGGCCATGCCTGCGAGTTGGAAAGCCCGGAGAGCCTTTTGAAACGCAGCCATGTACGGAGGATTTCGCTCATGCCAACCTGAGTTGGATTAGTGCCGACCAGATTTATCTTGCCCGTGTGACACCGTCGCCGGAAACGATTAACGACATCAAGGCCTGGGAGTTTTTTGCCGGTCATGACAAGAACGCGAATCCTGTATGGACGAGCGATTTTGAGAAGATTAAACCGCTGATCGAGTGGAACAATAACATGGGATGTGTCACCGCAACTTATGTTCCGGGCCTGAAGAAGTACTTGATGTGTGTTACCGATGGCTGGCCGACCGTGGCGAAGATGAACTCTTATATTCTGGAGGCCGACACGCTGACCGGTCCATGGCGTATGGTGACCTATATGAAAGACTTCGGCGAGCAGGCTTACTTTCTGAATTTTCCAAGTAAGTTCATCAGCAGTGACGGCAGGACGCTATGGTTGTGCTATTCCGCAAACTTTAGCCCCGGCTGGAATGGCATCAAGCTTGAATTCAACCCGCCAGGCGGACGGTATGGATTGTGTCTGCATGAGGTCAAGCTGCTGGGAGCGGAGAATCCGCGGAAATCGGTGGCCAACCGTGTTGAGTAAGAGAAACTTCACAAGTTAAATAAGAGTATTGTGTGAAGTACGCAAGAAAGAGAAGGCAAAATGAAAATAGATAGGAGGGTTCTTCTTAAAACGACTATGGCACAAACAGCGTGCTTGTCATTTCCCTTTGTGGCATTGGCGCAAGAAGACAAGGAAAAACATCGCCCGAATATTTTGTGGATCTCAGTTGAAGACACGAGTTTGAATCTGGGTTGTTATGGTGACTCCGATGCGATTACTCCGACTCTCGATCAAATGGCAAGAGGTGGAACACGTTACACGAACTCTTTTGCAGTTGCTCCCGTATGCACGCCGTCGCGATGTAGTATCATCACCGGGATGTATGCCTCATCACTTGGTGCACAGCATCTCAGGCATTCGATAGCCATGCCCGGGCATATTCTCTGTTTCACCGAATACCTGAGGAAAGCCGGCTATTACTGTACCAATAATTCCAAGCAGGACTATAATTTCAATGCTGGGCCGCAAGCATGGGATGAATCCAGCAAAAACGCGCATTGGCGTAAGGGCCCTAAGGGCAAGCCGTTTTTCTCGGTCTTTAATTTTGAATGTACACACCAGTCAAAGACCCGCTATAACGAAGATGACCTTGAACGAATTAACGCGGAGCTGCCTGAGAATAAGCGTCATGACCCACAGAAGGTTGCCGTCTGGCCTTTCTATCCTGATACACACAAGGTGCGCGTAAACATTGCTGCATATCATACGCAAATAACTATTATGGATGAGCTGGTAAGAGGTTTGCTTGATCAGCTGGATGCCGACGGGTTTGCTGAAGACACGATCGTCTTTTTCTTTTCCGATCATGGTATGGGACTGCCTCGTGGTAAGCGCTGGCTGCATGATGGCGGCTTGAGGGTCCCGCTTATTGTGCGTTTTCCTAAGAAGTATGAACATCTGGCTCCCGGCAAACCGGGTAATACGGAAGATCGCCTTGTAAGTTTCGTGGATTATGCTCCAACAATGCTGAGCCTGTTGGGTATCGAGATCCCGAAATACATGGAAGGTAGAGCATTTCTCGGAGAGAAAGATGCGCCCAGACGTAAGTGGGTATTGGGCATACGTGACCGCGTGGATGAGGTTGTCTTCTGCAGTCGCACCATACATGACGGTCGTTACCAGTATATACGTAACTTCAAACCGCATCGTCCAAGAATGTCTTATTGCGAGTATTCTGAGAGAACGCAGATTCGCCAGGAACTGCGGCGCCTTGATGCCGAAGGTAAGCTTAAAGGGAACCAGGCTTGGCTCATGCAGCGCCGGACGCCGCCCGAAGAGTTTTATGATACGAAGAATGACCCGTATCAATTCAACAATCTCGCTCTTGATCCCAAGTATGCAGAACGGATCAAAGGTATGCGTACAATTCTTCGCCAACGCATGAGCGAACTCTATGACGCAAGCATGCATGCAGAGATGGAAGTTGTGCGACAATGCAGAAAGCACGCGATAACGCCTTATGCCATGGTGCGCAGCGTGTCCCGACAGGACCGTGAACGAATTCTTGAACTGATGTTTATGACCGGTACTTGCAGGGCTCAAGATGTTATGGGAGCGCTCGATGACAAAAATGCCAGCGTGAGATACTGGGCTGCTGTGAGCCTTGCTGCTATGGCCGAGGCCGCTGCACCTGCAAAGGCTGAATTGCTCAAAGCATTACAGGACGAAAGTCAGTCGGTGCGTGTGCCGGCGGCAGAGGCCCTGTGCAATATCGGGCTTGAAGAAGAAGGAATGCCCGCGCTTATCAAAATAGCGGGAATCCCGGGCGAAGACTGCGACAGCGCACTTGCAGTTACGGCGCTTTATGCCCTCGGCGATAAAGTGAAACCTTACATCCCTGACATCAAAAAAGTCTTTGAGGCCAATAAGAGCGGCAAAGGTATGGGGATGGCGACATGGAAGTATATCCTGCGCACTGTGAAGTAGGGAACTCGCAGAATTACTCAAAACCGAATCAGCCTGTACTTATCAACTGTAAACCTTGTCGTGACTTTTGCCTTGAATCGGTGAAAAACTACGATACACTATGATTCAAGGTTAAACAGAGTCCCGGATGAAGCTATTATCTCTTTGGAGGCAAGTTCATGAAAAGATGTGAAAAGAAATCGATGTCCCGCAGGAAATTTCTGGCAAATTCGGCCAAGGCTGGCCTTGCCTTTCATTTCGTTTCAAGCCGATTGTTGGGCGCAGATGCACCCAGCAATAAACTGAATATTGCCGGCATCGGCGTCGGTGGAATGGGCCGCGGCAATCTGGGAGCATGCGAGAGCGAGAATATAGTGGCCTTGTGTGATGTGGACAGTGATTACGCCGGTAAGACCATCAGGAAATACCCCAATGCAAGGGTGTATAAAGACTATCGGGTCATGTTCGATAAACAGAAAGACATCGACGCGGTTGTCATAGCCACACCCGATCACACTCACGCCGTAATCACAATGGCCGCTATGGCCAGGGGTAAGCATGTTTACTGTCAGAAACCTCTGACTCACACAGTTTACGAAGCCCGCAAGATTACAGAGGCCGCACGCAAATATAAGGTGCAGACCCAGATGGGAAACCAGGGGCATTCGCAGGATTCGATCCGCATGTTTAAAGAATGGATCGATGACGGCGCGATTGGAGATGTCCGGCAAGTGTATGCCTGGACTGATCGGCCTGTCGGTGGAGACCCCTGGTCCAATTTCGCCGTAATGGCCAAACCCGAAGACACGCCACCCGTCCCCGATACGCTTGACTGGGACCTCTGGCTCGGACCCGCTCCCTACAGGCCCTACCATCCCGAATATCATCCCCTCAAGTGGAGAGCGTGGCTCGATTTCGGAACCGGAGCATTGGGAGACATGGGCTGCCACATAATCGACCCGGCATTCTGGGCATTAGACCTTGGCGCCCCGGAGAGCATCGAGGCAACCACGACTCACTGGCAGCCCGAAGTCAGCTCACAGACTTTCCCAAGGGCCTCAATTGTCAGATACGAATTCCCTGCACGCGGAAAGAAGCCGCCCGTCAAGCTGACCTGGTTCGACGGAAGGCTTCTGCCCCCTATACCCGATGAGCTTGAAAAGGGCCGGAAAGTACCGAATAGCGGCGCCTTCATTATCGGCGATAAAGGCTGCATCATGCACGGTTCGCACGGCGCCAGCGGTGCCAGGATCATACCCGAAACCAAGATGAAAGAATACAAAAGGCCCCCGCAGACGATCCCGAGGATTCAGGAAGGTCATGAAGGCGACTGGATTCGCGCGTGCAAGGACGGAAGACCCGCAAGCTCTAGTTTCGACTACGGCGGGGCATTGACCGAGATGGTCCTTCTCGGAATGATTGCGATTCGAGTGAAAGACCAGAAACTGCAATGGGACGCCGAAAACCTGAAGTTCACCAATAATGACGCCGCCAATGAACTTCTTCACATCCACTATCGTGACGGCTGGCACTTGTAACAGAGAGGTCCTTCGTTACGCAGCAACTGCAAAAGGCAGGAATCCGCCGACTGCTTCGAATAGTAGTCGGATAGCGGTCTGTAAAGAGTTAAGCGAAAAAGCAAAATGAAACATCGAGGGGTAAAGTTCTTAGCATTATTGCTACTTTCTTATTGCACGGCTTTGTCTCAGGCACAAGGCGAATTGCCATTGTCCTGCGAGACGAATACCTATGGCGTCCAGTTGGCTGCCGATAAGCCGGAGTTCAAAAGTTTCTGGGTGGATTCGCTGGGCAAAGGGCGCAAGTGGACCAATGGAATGCTGCGAGGCGGTTCGAAGCAAACCTATCACACATCGAGCGAGAACGGATGGGTCCGTTATGCAAGCGAGCAAACCGATGCGTCCACTCTTTTTAAGTTCGAAGATAATTACATCATTATCAAGTCCGTTGCGGGCGGGGAGAATGCTGCAGAACCGTTCGTATTGAAGTTCAGGTTTCGCGGCAGACATCCGGCCCATGCAACGCTGCTGGGTGTGATGGAAGATGACGGATCAGTCAGACTGCCTGCTGTGCTGCACATCCCCGGTCAGGGTACGCTGCGCATTACGGGCAGTTCTGCCGGTCAAACGCCGCTGCGCCTTGGCTATCAAGGCACGCGTGAGAATGCAACCATCACCTTCCCGGCCGGATCAAAGGGAAACCCGTGGATTCAGTTCAGGCTTGAAGTGGTCAACCTGTACCCTGAGCAGGCGGAAATTGAATCAGACGTGCGTTTTGACGGCTACCGTCGATGCTGGCTGAACACCCTGCAGCTCTCAAGCAAACATCGTATGCTGGCCAACCATGCCAGCTCGGACGTGTGCGGTCTTTGTTACCACGAGTACAGTGAGATCGCAATGCTGACCGGCCCACTGGCCGATGGCGTATCCGGCCCCCAGCTCCTGCGCGATTCGCTCAATCGTATTCTGGCGGGCAAGAAGACCTACGCCATGCCGGGCTACGGACAAGGCGAATATCCCCAGGCGTCGCTCGATACGTGGCCGTCTCTGCTGACCGCTGCGCACAACTATTACCAGGCAAGCAAAGATGACAAGTGGGTCAAGGCCAACATCGACAAGCTGATTGAATGGGGGCGAGAGTCACTCAAAACGGATTCCGATGGCAACGGGCTGATTGAATATCACCAGAGCGGCAACCTGGGCCAGTGCAAAGTGCGTCCGGCAAACTGGTGGGATTGCATCAACTTCGGGCATGAGGATGCCTACTCGAATGCCATCGCATACCGCGGCTTTAGGGGCCTCGCCCGGCTTGCCGCCGTCGCCGGCAGAGAAAACGAGGCCGGGGAATTCGAGCAGGCGGCGCAGAAGCTTAAAGGCGCCTACTACAAGACCTTTTATAATCCCGAAACCGGAATGCTGGCCGGGTGGAAAAGCCGCGACGGCAATCTCCACGATTATGCCTTTACCTTTATCCAGGGAATAGCGATTACTTACGGCGTGGTTGATGATAAGAACAAGGCCAACGGACTGCTCGATGCAATGTTCAAGAAGATGCAGGAGGTGGGATTCGTTAGGTTCGATCTCGGTCTGCCCGGCAACCTCGTTAATGTGCCGGAAGAGGATTACTTTGATCAAGGTACGTCTCGATGGGGAGGCAAGAATGCATTTGAGGTTTATGAAAACGGCGGCGCCTCCGCAAACCACGTATATTACACCATAGCCGCTCTGTACAAACTCGGCAGGAAAAAGGAAGCCGACCGGATTCTGTTTGCGATTCTCAAATCCTTCAACGAATGCCGCTTCCAGGGCGCCGGTGACAATGACAACGAAACCAACGACTGGCGCGCCTGGGATGGAACTCCATGGGGTTATGAGGGCCTGCTGGTTGACAACTACCTGGTGGTAAAGGCGGTGCTCGTACGCCAGGGCCTTGTCGATCCGCAATGGGGCGCCTGGATAAAATAGAACCATGCGCGAAAGAGAACAGCAGAAGAACGAGGCCCAAAATAGAACGAAGGAATACAAGTGGATTTTAGGAAGATCGCAAGGCTCAACCTAATTGCTGCGGTTATGTGCGTGGAGGCGTCGGTATCCGACGCAGCGCCGATGCCGACCGGCCAATCGTTCACCAACTCGCTGGGGATGAAGTTCGTTCTCATTAAGGCCGGTGAATTTACCATGGGCGGCCTGCACGACGAACTCCCCGCCGGACTGGCAAATGATGGTTTCATGAGAGATGGCGATACTGATGAACGGCCCGCGCACAAAGTGACTATCAGCAACCCTTTCTATATGGGCGTGTACGAAGTCACCAATGCCCGGTTCGAGCAATTCGATCCGTCTCACCGCTTTGTACGCGGAAAGCTTGGCTTTTCCATCGAGAACGGTGAGGCCGTTGTCTTCGTGAGCTGGCATGACGCAAAGGCTTTTTGCGAGTGGCTCAGCAAAAGGGAAGGTTTGCCGTACCGGCTGCCGACCGAGGCGGAATGGGAATATGCCTGCCGAGCCGGTACGACGACGGTTTTTCATACGGGGGATTCGCTGCCGGGTGAATTCCATAAAAATGTGGGGACAAGCTGGTATCCCTGCCCTGCTAACGGGCGCGGCCGCGAGGAAGTGGTGCCGCTGCATGTCGGAAAGACGCAGCCGAACGCATGGGGACTTTACGATATGCACGGTAATGTCGAGGAGTGGTGCGAGGATTGGTACGGTCCGTATGAGTCGCCACCACAGGTGGATCCTGTCGGCAGGGCTGATGGTGACTTCAAGGTGACGCGAGGCGGCAGTCATTCGACGCAATTGTATTATCTTCGTTCGGCCAACCGCCTCGGCGTCATACCGGAGGATCGAAGCTGGTTGATAGGTTTCAGGGTGGTGCTCGCAGAAATGCCGGATACGCAGGCGCTTGATGTTGCGCAACCGCCTCTGCATCAGCGCAATGTGAGTCAGCGCATACCAGCCGATGTAAAGCAGGGACCCGACCCGGAGAAGCCTTATTTCAAGGGGCCGCTGCGTTTCGTGAATGTGCCCGAAGGTTCAACAGGGCCAATTTTTTCCAGTCATAATCACGTCCCCAAGATAGTCGCCTGTGCCAACGGGGATATGCTCGCGACCTGGTACACGTGCGTTAACGAGGACGGTCGCGAGCTTGCTATTGTTGCAAGCCGACTTCGATACGGCAGCGAACAATGGGAGCAGGCCGATATTTTCTGGAACCAGCCCGACCGCAACAATCATACCTGTTCGATGTTCCGGGACGGCGACGGGACGCTGTTTCATTTCAACGGTTACTCGACTGCTGCGACATTCGGTTCTTTGGCGGTCATTTTGCGACAGTCAACCGACCACGGCAGGACGTGGAGCAAGGCAAAAGTAATAATGCCCGAACACAATATACGCCAGATGCCGGTCGAGTCGATATTCAGGACGCACGACGGACAGATACTGCTACCCTGTGATGCGGTGACAACCGGTAACGGCGGGACCGCTGTTTACCTGAGCCGCGATGATGGCCTGACATGGCGTGACAGGTTGGGGACAATAGCCGGGATACACGCGTGCGTGGCACAGCTAAAGGACGGCAGGCTATTGGCATTCGGGCGAGGCGACAACATTGAAGGCAAAATGCCGATGAGTATTTCAAGTGACATGGGCAGGACATGGCGGTACAGCAAGAGCGATTTCCCGCCCAGCGAGGGCGGTCAAAGGCCGCTGCTTATCAGGCTCGCCGAAGGCCCACTGCTGTTTGTCTCTTTTACATGCGGCAGGAAAAGCTGGGTCTACATGCCCATAGAAGATGCGTCTGGGTCCGAGCGTATGGTTACAGGAATGTTCACGGCGTTGTCGCATGACGATGGAAAGACCTGGACCAATCACCGGCTGGTCAGCCACGATGGGCCGGATACGAAGGCAGAGATGATGGACGGCCGAAAGTTCCCCCTCGGTTTCAGCACCGCAGAGCAGGCCGGATACAACTCCATCTGCCAGGCCGACAACGGTGTGATACACCTGATAACCAGCAGAGAGCACTACCGGTTCAACTTCAAATGGCTGCAAACCCCTCCGCCCGCAGAGCCGGTACGATGACGGTCTTTCATACACGGGTTCCGCTGCCAGGCGAATTTCATAAAAACGGGAGGACAAAATGGTATCCTTGCCCCAATCGCGGACGCCGTCGCGAGGAAGTGGAGTGCCTCTGTATGTCGCAAAGACACAGCCGAACGCAGGGGGGCAAAATGACGTGCGGTGCACGAGCTTAGTGTGGGCCATTGTGGTTCACGAAATTATTGATGTCGCACGCATAAAACTGTGCTTTGTAACCGTCTAAACAGAAAATGCCATGTATTATCTGCAATTCGAAGAGCTGGATATTATCTCGGGATTGTAAGGCTTGGCTCGGCAGCAGAGTATTCAATACCGTAAACGTCTAACAAAAAAAGGAGAGTTTATGAGCAGCAAAACACTTTCAGTTCTCGCCGTTGTGACACTGGTTGGGATATCCGCTTTTCTTCCGTGCCAGGCAAGAGCCGAACACGTGAAAAAGCCCGGGCTGTTGGGGGCCAGGTACGGCGGGTCGGATTTTGAGGGGCTCGATAGGGAGCCGAGGATAATAATCACGAGCCTTGATAAGGACTGGACTCACGGCTCGAAAGATTATTCCTGTCGCTGGTATGGCTATATCGTGGGGCCGTTTACGGGCGAGGTCAACTTTGCCGGGGAAGCTGACAATGGCCTGATTCTGAAGATCGATGATAAACTGGTGATAGACGGAAAGGATAAGAACGGCAGCGGGTCGTTCTCGATGCGCTGGATCGCCTGAATCTTGCGAAAAACACGCTCGTTATCGTGACCAGCGACAACGGGTCCAGGCACAAGGGTTCCAATCTGCCCTGGCGCGGGCAGAAGGCCCAGATTTATGAGGGGGGACATCGAGTGCCTTTTATCGCTCGCTGGCCGGGCAGAATCAGGGGCGGTTCGACGTGCGATGAGACGATTTGTCTGACCGACATGATGGCAACGTGTGCGGACCTGATGGGCATGGCGCTGCCTGACAACGCGGGAGAAGACAGTGAGAGTTTCCTACCTGCTTTGTACGGGAAGAAGTTGTCGCGCGGGCGGGAGGCGATAGTCCATCATTCCGTGTGCGGGATGTTCGCAATCCGGCAGGGGAAATGGAAACTCATCGAAGGGCTTGGCCACGGGGGCGACTTCAATTTCGGTATCAAGCTTTACGAATGTCCCGGGCTGCCCAGGATTGATGAGGAGACCGGCAAGATTCATGACTTAAGCTTTGAACCCCAACCGTTCCCGCAACCCGGCTCTGGCGAGCCGCCCGGACAGCTCTATGATCTCGATGCGGACCCGGGTGAGACGGAGAACGTGTGGCAGGAGCATCCGGAGGTGGTCAGGCGGCTGCAGAAGTTGTTGGATCAATATCGCAGTTCCGGACGCAGTCGGACATAGACTGTGTTTGCGGGGGTGGCAGAGATGACCACAGACGCGCTGCCTGGTTTCTGTCCGGAATACTGAATGCCCCGCCGAACCCGCGTTCGGGCCCCTTTTCTGAGAATATGGATGGCCTGCGGGCAAATATTGCATAAAATCAAGGGTCTTGGGCGTCCTAATTCAGGTCTTGGGTGCGGATTTGCCGCACTTATGTAAAAATGAGTGATTTCAATTATATCGAAAGGAACCGATCATGTCAGAATTAACGCGACGTAAGTTCATCAAGGCCACCGGAGCAGGTTTATTGGCCTCGGCGGCGCCTCTCATCATTAGCAGGAACGGCCAGGCGGCTCCCAGTGAGACGGTTAACGTTGCTGTCGTCGGTGTGGGCAGCCGGGGTTCCGGCCATGCGGGCGCCTTCGCAGGCATGAAGAACAGCAGGCTTGTTGCTGTCTGCGATGTCGATTCCAAAAAGGCCGAAAAGGTCGCCCAGGAAAAGTCGAAGGAGAAAGGCCCCGTCAAGGCTTACAGCGATTTTCGCAAGATGCTCGAAGATAAGAGTATCGACGCGGTCAGTATCGCTACATGCGATCATTGGCATACCCCCGTGGCGCTGGCGGCCATTGTGGCGGGAAAGCATGTCTATGTTGAAAAACCATCCAGCCATACCGTGCACGAGGCCAATCTCCTAATCAAGGCCGCTAAGCAGTTCAATAAGTGCGTGCAGCACGGCACACAGCGCCGCAGCGACGCCGGTCATATGGCCGTCAGGGAAGCAATTAAAAAAGGCATAATCGGCGAATGCTATATGGCCAAAGCCATTAATTGCCAACTGCGCAAAAAGATTGGTCATGCACAAATTGAGGATCCACCCGAGGGCGTAAACTATGACCTTTGGCTCGGACCGGCCCCCGTCGCGCAGTTCACCAAAAACCGCTGGAAGTACAAATGGCATTGGTTCTGGAATTATGGCGGAGGAGATCTCGTAAACGACGGCATCCACCACCTCGATTTGGCCGTCTGGCAAACGGGTATGGATAAGCAGTACCCAAAAGAGATAGTAACATCCGGCGGACAGTTGTGGTACGACGACGACCACGAAACACCGGACACCCAGACGATTATCTATGACTATGGTAAAATCCAGATAGTGTACGAGATGCGCTTGTGGACTGATTATGGTATGCCCGATTTCGGCAACGACGCCATACTATACGGCACCGAAGGATGGATTTGCGGCCGTACGGCACACTTGGGTCGCGACAAAAAGGTCGATATCAAACGTGAAGATTATGGTATCGAGCCCACGGAGGATATCTTTGAGAATTTCATTACCGCTGTACGCAACGATGATCCGTCGATGCTCAATTCTCCGATTGAGACCGGCGCCGTGCTCTCGAATCTCTGCAATCTCGGCAACATCGGCACAAGGCTGGGCAATGCCGCGCTGACCTATGACCCCGACAGCCAGAGAATTACAAAATGCAGCAAGGATATTGATAAAGCCAACGCCATGCTGACAAAGGAGTACCGCAGGCCTTACACACTTGCTTACACCGGATAAATACCTTGAAGCATTACAGACAGCAGAACAAGCCCCGCCAAAACCCGCGGGGCTTTTTTTATCACTTTACTGTAACGTCGGATTTGCCTGCCCTGCTATGCTGCTGGATCTCTTTTCTAAATGGAATATTTAACTTGCCGTCAGACTTCAAACCCTCTGCGAGAAGAATTCTGTGATCATCTCTGCTATACCCCCGCCGATACAGTCTATGCGCGACTGCGTCCGGAACTGCGATACCGATCCAACAACTTCTGCAGCCGCCTGACCACCTCCGGATGCTCCTGCCACACGTTCTCCGTCTCACCCGGGTCCGCATCAAGATCATAGAGCTGTCCGGGCGGCTCCCCCGGGCCGGGTTGCGGGAACGGTTTCGGTTCGAAGCTCAAGTCATGAATCCTGCCGGTCTTTTCATCAATCTTGGGCAGCCCCGGACATTCGTAAAGCTTGATGCCGAAATTAAAATCGCCGCCGTGGCCAAGTCCCTCCATGAGTTTCCATTTTCCCTGCCGGATTGCGAACATCCCGCACACGGAGTGATGGACTATCGCCTTGCGCCCGCGCGACAGCTTCTTCCCATACAAAGCAGGCAGGAAACTCTCGCTGTCTTCTCCGGCATTGTGAGGCAGCGAGAACCCCATCAGTTCCGCACATGTTGCCATCAGGTCGGTCAGGCAAATGGTTTCATCGCACGTGGAGGCCCGGTTGATTCTGCCCGGCCAGCGGGCGATAAAAGGCACACGATGCCCCCCTTCATAAATCTGGGCCTTTTGCCCCCGCCAGGGCAGATTGGAACCCTTGTGCCTGGACCCGTTGTCGCTGGTCACGATAACGAGTGTATTGCCCGCAAGATTCAGGCGATCAAGCGCATCCAGCACCTCGCCGACAGCCCAATCGAACTCGACCACAAAATCGCCGTACTCTCCCAGGCCGCTCCTGCCGCGAAATCTCTCGTTGGGCGTGATGGGTAAGTGAACATTTGTCGCCGGGTAGTACAGAAAGAAAGGCTTGTCCCTGTTATTCTCAATAAATCGAACGGCCTCTGCGGAGAGTTCCGTCGCAGTGTCCGCAAGCCTGCGGCGACACCGCGCCAGCACCGCCTCATCCATTATGCTTTCGCCGTCCTTCATTCCAACGATACCGCCGTCTTTTACAAAGACCTCGGAGGCCGGAGGCGAGTTATGGCTGAACGGAACCACGAAAAAGGAATCGAAGCCGACTTCCAGTGGACCGGGCGCCAGGATTCCTTTCTGGTAAGCGTCATTACATCTGCCCCATCCCAGGTGCCATTTGCCAAAACAGCCGGTCGTATAGCCGTATTGTTTCAACATTGCCGGCACGGTGAGCCGCCCTTCTTCGATCACCAGCGGCATCCGGTCATTTATGACCCAATCCTTCAGCCAGGTTCGCCAGCAGTACCGTCCCGTCAAAACGCCGTAACGCGTGGGCGTGCAAACCGCCGAAGGACTGTGAGCATCTGTGAACTTCACGCCCACATCAGCCAGACGATCGCAATTGGGCGTCGGTATTTCTCGAGAGCCGTAGCAGCCCAGATCGTGGTAGCCGAGATCATCGGCCATTATGAAGATAATGTTGGGCGATGATTTGTCCTGATGTGCAAGTCGGGACAGGCAGCCCGGCAGAGTCACTGCTGACCCCGCCACGCCCATCGCCGCAAGGAATTGCCTTCTATTCATCCTGTCCTTCTCTAAAACCGGCCATGCCATAACAATCCTGCAACAACATTTTAAGTCTTTGCCATCTTAAACTGACATTTTCCATTTAGATGGTTACAGAACATAGTTTTCTCCGTACGACATCGCCAGCAAAAAGTTTGAAATTGGGTTTGTTTGGGTTTGCTTTTCCAAGCCTGAAGGGGTCTTTATTTTCATAAGCCTTTGTGGAAAGGGAAGTTGCGTTGATTTTTGGGTTTTTGGGAGATTGGGTTTGTTTGGGTTCGTTTTGGCTTTGTTTGGGTTCGTTTTGGCTTTGGGAGCCCCTGACGAGCGAAAAATTGGGTTCGTTTTGGGTTCGTTTGGGTTCGTTTGGGTTCGTTTTTGGGTCCTGCCGGAGGCGTTGTATTTTCGTAATCCTTTGTGGGGACTGGGTTTGCGTTGATTTTGGGTGTTTTGGGAATTGGGTTCGTTTTGCATAAAAAGGGCTGATTTGTAGAGGATTCTCGACAGATGTAGAAGACTGTGGTGGCTCGTGGCCCGTGACCCGCCAAACGACGTGGCGGGCAAGCTCGTGACCCGTTTTTGGCGGAATGGGCGGTTTGGTTGACGGAGGGCAGTCTTGCCGAGCTTCCGGGGTTTCGTGAGAGGGGGGTGTTGGGTTGGGGGCCACGAAGGATTTACGATTTACTATTTGGTATTTAGTAATGAGCATTGAGTGTTTCGTTTATTTTGGTGGGTATTATACACGATTTGGGGTTGGATGTAAAGGGAATTCTTTTCGTGGATCGTGGTTCGTGGTTGGTGGTTCCCGCCAGAAGGACGGCGGGCAAGCGTGGTTGGTGATTTGTAGCCGCAGAGAGCACAGAGGTGGCGGGATCTGCGCTCATTCTGAGCTTGAGAAATTCTGGAGAAAACCCGAAGCGAAAACGGAACAACCACTTGAAATAGTGACTAAAAAGTAAAATGTCCTTTGGTCATTGTTTTATCGAAGAGAGGTTGTGAAGCTATTCAACACCTGCAAGCCAATACTCGACAAACTCGCCAAGATCATTGACGTTAACCTTCCCACTTTCATCAAAGTCACATCCGTCACACTAATGAGGGTCTACGCAAGAATTCATCCAACGATTCGCTAAAATTACAAAATCTGCAAAATCTACAAAGTTACTTTGATTAAAATCGCCTTGTATTGGTTCACTTTTTTTCCAAAGCCAATAACCTGAGAAGATTTCTAAATCGGCAAGATCAACTGATGTATTAAAATCAAGGTCAGCCCATTCGCAATAGTTAGGTTCGTTGCAATCAGTATCAAGCCAGTGCCTGGCGAAAACAGCATAATCACCAAAGTCGACTTTGCCATTATCATCCAAATCACCATTTGATGCCTTTGGGACTGGAGCGGCGAATCCACGTATGTTGTCGATAATCAACCCAGCTCGGTTGGGATCATCACCCTTACCCATCAAAAGAAACATCAACGTTGCGTCTTTACCTGCCATTTCTGATACATCTGAAGTAACTGTGAAAAACCCCGTTTGTAAGCTGAATTCTCCTGACGGTCCGAATGCGTCATATGTATATTCTGCGAGGTCCTTGTCTAAAAGTCCGATCGAATTATTTTCGCTGTCAACTAGACTAACAACAAGCTTTTTCTGCCCCAGATCGCTCAGTGGGCCTGTCAAAATTATATCCAAGTCTACGCTCAATTCATTAGCATCAAAGCCAAGTGGCATGGCGAGCGAATACAAACAGGGAGACTGCTCGACCATCACAACAAATTCATTACCATCTGTGGGTATAATCACAGGCTGACCCAGATAGTCTTCCAGGCTGTGCGTTGCATGAACATCACCTACTATATCAAGGTGAAACTCAGATTCAGGTTCAGCCCACATCATCTTTGGTTCCGGTGCGTTAGTAATTACTGTGTTCTCGGTGATTGACTGTCCCGTGCTGAGTTCTGTGAACTGAACCGTATACCCTTTCGTGTGACTCATGGCACCGGCAAAGCCCCAACAGGTTGCTTCAGCTCCAAGGTCGATCGTGTAGGGGATGTCGGTATTAGTGGGAACTTTGACAACTTTCTGCAACTCTAGTATTCCAGACTTTACAAAATTACCAAATGGGCCTTGTGTAGGTTGCAAATAACCATACTCTCGGCATGTCGTTGTGAGCGGATACCCTGTTTCAGGTTCTTGGGCCAACGGGCAGTCAAAGTATATACGTGTAAATGCTTCAAATTTTGATTGATATGCGTTATCTAGGGAATGACAAATAAAGGCCGTAAAGAGGGCGTTGACTAGATCCAGTTCTTGTCCCGGTATGTATGGCTCTACAATCACAGTAACGCCGGTTTCGTTCTTAATACGTTCAGCCATTGCATCTTTAGCCAAGTCAAACGCCGCAAGGTCATATCTCCCAAGTAAAACTAAAGCAGTCTGGTACGTAGCTCGCAGAAGAGCATCCGGACGGTCAACAACGGTGCTGCCATAACCTGCAACTGTGACAGGAATCGAAATATCAAAAGCTACAGTGGTGCTCGTTAATGGGCCATTGGCGTCTACACGTAGACTTCCCTCAGCATGACCCACAGTTGCAATATTGTGCAAGGGAGCCAAGCCTGTCAGAGGATTAGCTGTTGCCCTTAAAGAATCATTTGCTACCTGGTCGCCCACGTAGGTTGTTCCAGGATCCCAACTAACCGAATCACCATCTTCATGGAAGTTATGTTTTGTATAACTAACCTGCTCACCAGGAGCAGAAGTTGCTAGAACATACGACTCAGTTTCTATTGTTGGTTGATTTAAATTGGCGGATACGTCGTCCCTGATCGCAGAAGTCCAACTGAGAGGTTCAACCTGCGAGAAGCCGGTTACGACTGGTTCTTCAGGTGTTCCTCTTAGAAAAGGATAGGTTGAGTCCTCTAAAATACCCCAAACATTAAGAAAGTCCCAATTGGTAAATGTGGCTTGTTGTTTCATCTCTGCTGTTGTTTTCCCTGTTCCGCAGGCACTTGTTCCTAGCCCAGAAGTGTTAACGTCCCAAAAGCAGTTGTTGCAGGTAGCGCTGCCTCCTTGGACGCCAACGAAACCAAAAATAGCTCCATGACCTGTACTTACATTTCCTGTGGAGTAGGAGTTTGTTATATTCCCATAATTTGTATAAGCAAAGCCACCTGCATAATAGAATCCAATGTGCACATTCCCTTGTGAGTAAGAGTTGTTTATATCTCCGCTATTCTTATAAACAAAGCCACCTGCATAATATTGTGAGCTTACGTTTCCCGTTGAGTAAGAATTGAATATATTTCCGCTGTTTTCACCCACTAAGCCACCGTTGTGTTTACCTTCACTTACAGATCCACTAGCATAAGAACTGGTTATGGTGCCTGAATTGGAGCCGACTAGACCGCCTGCATAGTGATAGCCATAAAAGCCATTTATTACAGTAGCTGCTGAATACGAATTGGTTATGGTACCTGAATTTATTCCGACGAGACCACCAACTTCGTGAGTCTGGCTATGGACTCCTTCTACTGTTCCTGTGGAATGTGAGTTGATTATGCTTCCATAGTTGGAGCCGACTAAACCGCCAATGACGCCAAATCCTCTAGTGTTATTTACTATTGCTTCACGAGTATAACAATTAGTAATTGCGCCTCTATTACATCCAATTAAACTGCCTGCTATGCCATAATTCCACCAACTATTGGGGGTTGTGGTGTTTATTAAGCCTACATTCTTGATTTCGCTTTCTGCAGTAGTATAACCGAGCAGCCCCGTATGTTTTTGAATCGTGCCGTTAACAACTAGGTTTATTATCATGAAATCTTTACCATTGAAATGCCCCGAAAAATTATTATCGGCGTTTCCAACTGGGGTAAAGTTATATCCATTAGCATCAATATCATTGCCCAACTCATACCAAGCATCTAAATCGTTATTCATTTCCTGAAGTTGGTAAACATCTGCAATTATGTAAGGGTCTTGTTCGGTCCCTGAACCTGCGCCACTAACCCGCATATTTCACAGGGGAATCAAAATCAGCGGCGACGGGTAATTTTGGCTGAAAGTTGGTTCAGCAGGCTTGTTTTGACACATTCGGCGCACAACAGCCCCTTACCCCCATACAGCAATCGGGATTTTCGGG
>DATKZT010000018.1:0-85740 GCA_035527845.1 Sedimentisphaerales bacterium
CCCGAGTACGGTCCGGCGGCCGATTTCAGCGGAAACTGCATCGTTGATATTGCCGACGTGGGAATAATGGGCGAGCAGTGGCTCAGGCGTGACGTGAATTTCGCTGATGACTTGGGCATTGAGGTCCAGCAGCCTCTTGACGCCAACCTTGTGGGTCACTGGAAGCTCGATGAGGGCACTGGAACATTTGCCGAGGATTCGAGCGTCAATGACTATCACGGGACCCTGGAAAGTACGAGCCGGGGCGGGTATTCGTGGGTAGATGGGCGCATCGGCCCCAACGCCGTCGAGTTCAGCGGCGGAAGAGTCTGCGTGGAGGATAACGGAAACACGCCCAAGCTCAGGCCTCTCCATCAGGTCAGCGTGGCAGCGTGGATATATATCCGCGAAGAAATGAGTTCCGCTCGCACCGTGGTCAAGGGTAAAAACGACTGGGAATCTTACGAGATCGAGATCAATAACGACGACCAGTTTATCTTCCAGTTCCGTGACCCATGCGGCACAAGATACGCCTTAGAGGATGGCGTTGTATGGGCTAATGAGTGGATCCATGTAGCCGGGACCTACGATGGGAATTCTATGGCCTCTTATGTGAACGGTCAGCTTGAAGAGGACCAGGATGTCAATAATCCAACGGGCCTTATTTCTCAGGACCTCTCTGGCTTTGCGATAGGCAATAAGCCCAAAGGAGACGCGAATGACGCTCCGTTCGAAGGCGCCATGGATGATGTTCGCGTTTACGATTACGGTCTGTCGGCCGCAGAGGTTGCCTGGCTTGCTACCGAAGGAACGGGAGTGTCTCACATGAGTTCTCCGGTGAATCTCGTGAGCGGTGACGACCCCGAGGTGATCAACCTCAGGGACTTCGCCAAACTCATGGAAAGCTGGCTTGACAAGAAGCTCTGGCCAGAGTAGTCGTTGCTGCTTCGACTTGTCTGGTCTGCAACAAACGCGGGGCCTGTATTTCGGTACAGGCCCCATTGTTTTGTGTGCACGGAAAGGCGCCATAACGGCATAAACAGAAAGATAGTGACAAAGGCCAAACGGCGGCGTCAGCGATGCGGTGTGCTCCGCCTTGTGCCCAGAATTCCGAGCGTTTCCCTGATAACCGGCAATGCGGTGGTTGTCACCTTGGGGTCGTCATAGTTTCCGCTGACCTCCAGCCGCACAAGGGCCTGGCCGACGCCTTCCGTGAGAGACTGCAAAAACGAGGGCTCGGCGGCCGCCAGGCGCGCCCCACGGGCAAAAAGAACCAAATCCAGATTCCGGCTGCTCAGGTCCATTCGTCCCGAGCCGCTAAACGCCAGCGACTCTCCGGATAAGTCCATGTGCTCAAATAGCACCCCGTTTTGCTTGATGTACGAATCGACAAACATACGGTCAAAAGCGAAGTCCGTGGGCTCGGTCAGCTTCAGCACGCACAGCACTTTTCCCAGCGGGGACATCTTACCTACCCGCATATCGCTTATCGTCATACGGAATCTTCCGATGCGAGAATAGACGTCGCCAATCCGCCCGCTTACACTCAATGCTCCGCACATTTTCCCGCTCGTATGGTCTTGTTTGGCAGTCTCTTTCAACCTCGAATCCGTATCTGCCGGTGTCAAGGCCGAAATCGGTCCTTCTGCCTCCTGCTTGCCTGACATCGAGAGCATGGCTCGTTCGAGGAGAAACTCCCTGAGGTCAATGTCGTCAAAATATATTTGCAGCAGATACTCCGAAGGTCCTGCCGCTGCCTGCTTGAGCTCCAGTTTACCGGCCACCTTGCCCCCGTAACACTCCGCAATCAGGTTTCTGCTTAGCCAGCACTGCTGCCGGCGGTCATAGTCAATATCTGCGCTGAGCCCGCCAAAGCAGTTGCCGTTGATCCTCAAGCCGTCCGCCTGGAAAATCGCCTGACCGCGGTGAAAACCTTCTCCCCTCTTGTACAACCCTCTCAACTTCAAGACGGCGTCTAAATCGGTCACGCCGGTTGAATCGCTCAGATCACACTTCTTGAATGTGGCGGTTGCAGCCAAATCAACGCATTTATTGCCGTCTTCAGCATCGAATATCCTCACGTTCTCCAAATCCAGATCAAGGCGAGTGTCACCGGCCTCGTCATCGACCTGAGCAAGCTCTCCGGTTATCTTCAAGGCCTGCCCCTCCGGCCGTATCCGGACATCACCGGCGGGGGTAATACTCCCACCGGAAATTCTCTCTGTCGTTATAGTCAACCTGCCGATGAGACTTCTCAGAGGATAAGGAAACGATTCGAGCTTGAAGCCGTTCCCCGGAAAATCCACGGTCAGTTGATAATCAGGCCGGCCCCCAGCAGCGCCCTGGTGCAAATCGGCGACGTAATTCACCCTTCCGCTGGGCTGTAATTCAGACACAACCTCTTTCAGCGACGACGGCAACAAAGCAAACAAATCCTCGTTCAACTCCACTTGTTCACCATGCAGCGACAAGTCATACCGAACTTCTTGTTCATCGTCGCCCGGCCATATCCTGCCCGTTACCGAAACCGTGCCCGGCCCACACCTTCCTTTCAAATTCTCCACCCGGATAGAATCACGCGTGGCAAAAATCCTGCCCCATGCCTCAGAAACTGCCAAAGGCAAATAGTCGGGTTTCAGGCAGGCTTTCTTTATGGATATGTCTGTTTCAACATTCGCCGTGTCCTGATTATGTTCGGGCGCTAATACCTTGACCTCAACATCAGCCAGACCGGATATGTTAAGTCGCTCATAGAGGCGCCTTTGCCTGCCGGACAAGCACGCCGACAGCATCGAATCCAACGGTATGTCCTGAGCCCTGATTTCGAAGTCATAGGGCGGCTGTTCGGCGCCGTGAGCCGCCACTGTGCCGTTTATGACTATTTTACGACCACAATATTGCGAAACCACATCCGAAAACTTCACGCCGGCTTTATCAAAAAGCATTCTCCCGGTAAGATTCTTCAACGGATAAGGAAAGCGCCGGTAAACGGCCTCCGCGTTAAGCAGCTCGACTGCCAAAGTCCCTTCCTTAGCCGCTCCGGCGTGTCTAACCATGCGGTAGTCTATAGACGCAAGGCCGGCAGGCGATACAACGGACCACCATTGCTTTCGTTTTTCGCTCAAAGCATTAAATAAATCACTATCCAAAGCCATATTCTCACTGGTGATCTGAATATCATACTGGCGATTCGGGCTTGAATCCTCACACCGCCCGCTGAAAGTCAGCTCGACGTCAGCATGTCTGCCGTGAAGGTTCCTCAACTCGGCGCTGTTCTGCGTGAACTCTATCTGGCCGGTTATGTGCTCCACCGTATAAGGGAAATCGCGGTCGCAGATGGAGACATCCCGACAGTGCACTATGCCCGACAACGTGCTCTCCGGCAGTCGCTCGACATTACCGCCGGCCCTAAGCTCAATATCAAACCGCCCCTGAGGGTCATACCGGCTGAAGAACCTCTGCAAGGCGGGAAACGCTCCAAGCCTTCTCAGAATCGCCGGCTCAGGAGCAACCGACGCCTCACCGACAGGTTTGCCTCTGTTCTCCAAATCCTTCGTCACAAGCTTGAGCGAATAATTATTGTCATGGTCATATTCCAGCTCCGCAGCGATCACATAAATCGTCCACACCTTCTCAAACGCTTCAATGTCAGCCGACGAGAATCCTCCTGAAATGGTAATCCTCCCCGGTTTCCAAGTGCCGGTAAGCTGGCTCCTGCTCAGACCCCAGGGCGCCTCGCCGGTTACTATCGCAAACTCGTAGCCGTCCTGCTTTTCTTCAGCAGGCTCCAGCTCCGCCTCAACGGGAATTGCCGCAATGGTCCGACACTGTCCGTTTGTAACCTTGCTGTATTTGACTGTTCCGCCCTCGAGGTGAATTACGGGCGGCTCGGCGGAACCGCCGTTGGGCGCCTTGATTTTGAAATCAGCAATGTTCCATCGGTCCGTGTCCAGGTCGTATCGGGCCTCCAGAACGAAGTCGCTGACAGTGACTTCTTCCAGCCTTGGACGGAGCAGAAACAAGCTGCCAATGTCAAAACGTCCGCATACCGTTGCGGCTTTGAGTATCGCGTAGTCATCGCGCTGCTCTTGACGAGGTTTGACAGCGAGCTGTTGGATAAGAACCGAACCATCAAGGCCGACATGAACCGACTTGCTTTCCACTTTCGAACTGGTCAGCTTTGAAATCTGGCTGATGGCGAAGTAACGCAGAGCATAGCGAGCGAGAATGACCACCAGACACAGGCAAAGAAGCCCTATCACGCACCTGCGAAGCAATTGAGGAACCCTCTTGCCCGCGGCGCTCTTGTTGACTTTAGCTCGACTTGAGTCGTTGGAAATATCCATCACATCATCACAAACAGGCTTCTGCTTGGCGCACCGCCGCATCGCGCCCGGCTATGATGTCCACGCATAAATCTCTAATAGACTTTATCGGCATCTTCCCAGCCCACGCCTCGCTCTCTTGTACGGTTTTTTACTTCGCCCTTCGGACTTTATGCCCGTTTATGGCCTTATCAGCGATATCACGCCGCCAATACGCACCGTCGAATTTTATCTTATCGACGGCGGCATACGCTCTGGCCTGGGCATCGGCTATTTGTTCTCCTATCGCGGTTACGCCCAGAACCCTGCCCCCGCTGGTTAAGATTGCATCATCTTTCACAGCCGTTCCTGCATGAAATACAACCACATCCTCCAATTGTTCGGCTTGCTCCAGTCCCGTTATCTTTTTGCCTTTTTCGTAGTCGCCAGGGTAGCCGCCCGAGGCCATCACAACGCAAACCGCGGGCCGCCGGTCCCACTCAAGCGTTACCTCGTCGAGGGTCCCATCACAAACAGCCAGACAAACCTCCAACAAATCACTTTTCAGCCGCATCATAATCGGCTGCGTCTCCGGGTCCCCAAACCGCACGTTGAACTCCAGCACTCTCGGTCCGCCCCCTGTAATCATGAGCCCCGCATAGAGTACACCCTTGTAGGGCGTGCCATTACGATTTATACCGTCTACAACCGGAACCAGGATCTCACGGGTGATTCGGCTCATCATCTCCTCCGTGACCACCGGCGCCGGACTGTATGCACCCATGCCGCCGGTGTTTGGCCCTGTGTCACCATCACCGATCGGCTTATGGTCCTGCGACGACTCCATAACGTAGATATTCCTGCCGTCCACGAAAGCCAATATCGACGCCTCCTCCCCCAATAGTTTGTCCTCCACGATAATCCTCTCACCCGCCGGGCCGAATATCTTATCACACATTATTCTCTCGGCCGCCAGGATACCATCAGAGGGGTCATCGCAGACGAATACGCCTTTGCCCGCCGCAAGGCCGGCCGCCTTTATCACCACCGCTTCGTCGCGGCTGGCGATGTACGCCTTGGCGTCACCGAACCTCTCGAATACCCTGCCCTCAGCCGTCGAAACCGCACATGAACGCATCAGTTGCTTGGCGAATGCCTTGTCCGCCTCGAGCTTGGCCGCGCCGGCGCTCGGCCCGAACGCCTTTATCCCCGCTGCCTCACAGGCATCCACCACGCCCGCGGCCAGCGGGTCTTCCGGGCCGACTATGACAAGGCCTATATCGTTGTGACCTGCAAAGTCCACGATTTTATCGACCTCGGACGCGCCGATAGGAACGTTAATGCCGCACTGCGCCGTACCGGCGTTGCCCGGAGCAATATAGAGTTTTCCCAGGTCTTTCGATTGGGCCAGTTTCCACGCAATTGCGTGCTCTCGCCCGCCGCTGCCGATTAACATTACATTCATTTTCCAACCTCGCCTTTCTTGCTGCCCTTCGGCCGCCTGTACGCAGGATGCGCAACCGGGCTTCTTTGCTGCACAAATGCGTACCGCAGAATAAGAACCGTTAATCTACCACAACAGCCTTTTTCCCTCAAGTCCTATTTCGAGCGAGTCCGCCGACACAAAGGTTCTTGCTCAAAGGCCGTGATTTGGCTATCGTTATTTGAGAAAACGCGCATTTACCCGGGGCAGAACCCGCCCTTGCAGAAGCACTAAAGAGGAGCTTGCAGTGGCGACTGATATTGCACTGGCCTACCACAATCTGGCAACAATGCTTGACGCGGGCGTTCCGATGCAGCGTTCGCTGAACGTAGTGGCGGCAGGCTTGAAACCCGATGGGCAGAGGGCATTTCTGGAATTGGCCCAGGCCGTAGCCAACGGCAATTCTCTGGGCGAGACAATGGCCTGCCGCCCCGCCGTGTTCGACCCCCTCGACGTGATGGTGATACGTGCCGCAGAAACGTCGGGCTCTCTGCCCGAATTGCTCGGCCTGCTGGCAAAATGGTATGAGTTCCGTCGGCGCATCAAAAGAAGAATATTCTCAGGACTGACACTGCCGGTTCTCCTGATTCATCTGGTCGCCATTTTCGCTCCGCTTCCGAGTTATTTTCTCGGCGGCCGACATGCGACGGCTTACATTGGCGCCGCGGTGGGGATACTGTCGCTATTCTATGTACCCGCCGGCATAGCATTTGTAATTACGCGCATGACCCCCAAGCAGGGAATGCTTCGGCGCACGCTCGACAGAGTGGCGATGCGGATTCCCATTCTGGGGCCGGCCGTCTACAAACTGTCACTGAGCCGATACTGTTGGGTATTCCACATGCTCACCAGGGCCGGGCTGCCCCTCACCGATTGTGCGGAAAAGGCCGCGGACGCCGCCGGAAGCACGGTCGTGACCGACCTGGTCAGACCGGGCGCCGCCAGCGCGAAGAACGGCAATCCCGTATCCGCGGGATTCTCTGTGGATCTGCCCGTCGAGTTCATTGACATCTGGCGTATCGGCGAGGAAACCGGCGAATTAGACAATGTCACAAGACGCCTCGCCGAGGACGCCGGTGAAAAGGCCGAATTGCTGTTCCATGAGCTCGCCTCCTGGCTGCCCCGCTTTGTCTATGGTCTTGTCGCTGTCCTGATGATCTACTACATCTTCAGAAACCTGGCCCTCATATATGGGGTCGCCTTCCAAAGGCTCTAATTCGGGCCTTTCAGTAACAATCGGGCGTCACGAGTCTTTTCCACAAAAGAAAGTCCTTGCACGCTCCAGGAAACATTGATAGAATGATTCTTTAATTAGGACCGAACGCCAGGAGGCGGAGCAAAATGAAGAACCTGATTGTAAGCTGTGCGTTTCTGCTCTTGACCTTTCCTTGTCAGGCACAGGTGACGTGCGACCCTAATATCCCCGCCGACGTAAACAACGATTGCCTGGTTGATTTTCACGATTTTGCCTTGATCGCCTCCAACTGGCATCAGGACGGTCCAACTGAGCCCAATCAGTCCTGGGTGGCCAGATACAACGGACCGATGAACAATTCCGATAAGGCGGCCGCCGTCGCCGCCGATGACCACAGCAACGTCTACGTCACCGGCGAGAGCGTCGGCGCCGGGGGCGAATGCGATTATGTTACAATCAAATACGATTCCGACGGCAACGAAGTTTGGCTGGCCCGATACGATGGGGACGCCAACAGCTCGGACGGGGCGACCGCCATCGCTTTGGATAGCACCGGCAATGTCTATGTGACCGGCTACAGCAAGGGCCTGGGCACTGACGCCGACTACACTACCATCAAGTACGACGCCGACGGCAACGAAGTCTGGGTCGCCAGGTACGACGGAGAGCCCAACAAGTACGATAAGGCCGCGGCAATCGCGGTGGATGACTCATGCAACGTCTATGTCGCCGGATGCAGCGACGGGCCTGGCACAGGCGCCGATTACGTTACCATCAGGTATGACGCCGACGGCAACCAAGTCTGGGCGGCCAGGTACAACGGCCCCGGCAATGGCAGCGACAAGGCCTGGGCCCTGGTTATTGACGATGCCTGCAACGTTTACGTCACAGGAAGCAGCAAAGGCGCCGGGACCTTTGAGGATTATGCCACCGTCAAATACAACGCCGACGGCAACGAAGTCTGGGTGCGCCGATATAACGGCCCCGGCAACAGCAGGGACGCCGGCAAGGCACTGGCCATTGACGATGCCTGCAACGTCTACGTCACCGGCTATGCCTATGTTTCCGATATCAACTGGTGTGATTACGCCACCATAAAGTACACCTCTGACGGCAACGAGCTTTGGGTAAGATTATATGACGGGTCCGCCTGCAACTCCGACGAGGCGTCCGACATAGCGGTGGACCGATTCGGCGGCGTCTATGTCACCGGCCTGAGCTGGGGAGCCAGCTCCGTTTTCGACTGCGACTACGCTACGATCAAATACGATTCCGAAGGCAGCGAAGTCTGGGTGGCCAGATATGACGGACCGGCCCATGACTGGGACGAGCCGGTCGCGCTGGCCGTGAGCAACCCCAACTGTGTTTACGTCACCGGCTGCAGCGAGGGCCCCGGCACCTCCGGCGATTATGCCACCGTCAAATACGACGCCGACGGCAATGAAGTCTGGGTGGGCAGATACAATGGCCCCGGCAATGGGGTGGATGACGTATACGACATGGCCTTGGACCGTTTCGGCAATATCTACATCACCGGCTGCAGCGACAACCTGAGCCTGAATTCCGATTACGCCACTATCAAGTACTCGCGGCAGGGCGCCTGCCTGGCCCAGATAACCGGAGACATCAACAGGGACTGCGTGGTCGATCTCGGTGACCTGGCCATATTGGCCGTTCACTGGCTCGATTGCAACCTCGACCCGCCGGATGAATGCCCTGATTGAAACGTTATTACGGCTCAGTTTTTCAAGGAGGAACATCATGTGTAAAAAACTGATGTTTCTAATTTCTCTTGTAGCTTTACTGGGACTGGCTTCGTCCGTGCTGGCCGATGATTTGGAGATTCCCTGGGGTACGACTTACACCTGCACCGGGAACGAAGTCTGGGATGAGGTTAGCATCGAAGGCTATCTCATCATCGGCCCTGGCTGCACCTTCACATGCAACAGTGAATCGACGCTGGACGGCGACGGAACCGATGGGCCAGGCGGCGCTGAGCACGCCACGATTATTGTCAACGGCGGCTCCTTCATCTGCAATGACAGGTTCAATATCGGCGCGGACCACGATGGTTACGTTTACATCAATGACGGCGGCAGCTTCACCCAGACAGGAAGTGAGGACGGCATCAAGTTCCCGGATAACGCCGGCGGCGCCCATCGCTTCTTCATAAATGATGGGACCCTCACTGCCGACAGGATCGAGTACAAGGATGACCGTGACGCCGAGTTTATCGTCGGCTTTTTCGGGCTGATTCATGTCGATATAACCACCGAGGGCGACGACGACCCCGTGGATTGGTTAGCCAATGGGGACCTCTATTGCGACCCTGGCTGCAGCGGCTCGATAATGATCTTCGACCTCGGCGGCGACGTCAAGGAAGTCATCTGCTTCGAGATTACCTGCAAGGCCTGGATGCCCAACCCGAGTGATGGCGCCAAGAACGAGGCCGCTGTCACCTGCGACATGATCCTGTCCTGGAACGAGGGCAACTGCACCACCACCAGCCAGAGCAGGAATTTCATCTACTTCGGCGATTGCGACTGTGTGACCAATACGCCCAGCCCGCCGGCGCCCGGTTACAATAACCCGGCGTGCTACAAAGGCTATATTTATCACGGCAACACGACTAAGAACGTCGGCATGCTGCCTCTGTGGACCACCTACTGCTGGCGTATCGACCAGGGTTGTGCCGATGGCAGCACCTGCAGAGGCGACGTCTGGACCTTTACTACCGGATGTGAGCTCATCGGCGGCGACGCCAACCTCGACTGCGTGGTGAACTTCCTGGATTATGCCGCTGTCGCGAGCACCTGGATGGACGAGCAGTTCTTCCCCGAAGGCTGCACGCCATGACTGGAGTATGCTCCGGGCGGCAGGGCCGCCCTCCGCCTGTCAACCGGCAAGACGCGCCCGTATCTGCATGACTGCCACAAAACGCCTTTGTCTTGAATTTTCTTCTTGATCTTTCCATCTCGATGTATACATTTGTACTCACTCGTGCAGATGTACAGGTTCGGAGGAACGTGATGAGAAGACATCATTATTCCCTGCCTCCCACACCCGCAAGGACATTTGCGCTCCCATCGGCTGCGATACGGATATTGACCATTTCCAAAGGAGTGGCATCATGTACGCAATTTCAAGACTGCTGACCACGGTTGTTCTTACTTTGACGGCCTTTCCCGCCTCGGCAAAGGCCTTGACCCAGGCCCACGAGCCGACCCTGCCCGATGGCGCCGCCGAGGCGCCGCCACAGGTGGCCCTCGGCTGGCTGCCCGGCGACGGGGCGCTGCTGCACCACGTCTTTTTGAGCACCGATTTCGACGATGTCAACGGCGGCAGCCTGCATGCATGGAAAGCCTGCCGCCCGGACGCCAGCTACAATGCAAGGACTCTGCTTCTTGGCCGGACCTACTTTTGGAGAGTTGATGAGGTCGGATCAACCGCTTGCGCGCCGGGCCGGGTCTGGAGTTTCACCGTCAAAGAAGCGCTTGACCTGGACGATATGGAGTCCTATTCCAACACTACCGACTATATGTTCGACACGTGGCTCGACGGCGCCGGAGACGTCAACGGCGTGGGCGGCAACGGCACCGGCGCCATTGTCGACCTCTCGGTAAGTATCACCCACCAGGGCAGACAGGCGATGCGCTATGCTTACAACAATACCGGCCTCAACCGCCGCCGGACCTATTCCGAGGCCAGCCGCACTTTTGATACACCGCAGAACTGGACCGACAATGACGAAAAAGCAATCGAGCTTTGGTTTTGCGGCTCGGCGCACAACGATATTGAGCCCATGTACCTGGCGCTCGATGACGGCAGCGTCGCGGCCGTGTCGGTATACGGCGACAACAGCGAAGGGCCCAACGATATAGAAAAAGAACAGTGGCAGCAATGGAACATAGACCTGGCGCAGTTTGCCAATGCCGGTGTGAATCTTTCGAACATCATCGGTGTCGCCATCGGCTTCGGCGACAGCAACAATCCATCGGTAGGGGGGGTAGGCGTCGTATATTTTGATGATATCAGCCTGCGTCCGACAACGTGTGTCGTCGCGTACGGCCCGGCCGCTGATTTGAGCGGCAATTGCGTCGTTGACCTTCCCGATATTGCCCTAATGGCCGCCGACTGGCTCGCCGCCGATAATCTTCCCGCAGACCTGAACCACGACGGTATTGTCGACTTCGGCGATTACGCCTTTCTGACCCAAAGCTGGCTCGCCATGAACCTGTGGCCGTAGGGCCCTCACAAGTCCTCCAGTGGCTTCAACATAGCACCTCAACAAAATATTGTCAGTTTGCAGTTGAAATTCCGATTAGAATATTGTATAAGAACTTGATAACGTTTTCCGGACTTTCGGCAGGATACGAGAGTGGCAGCTTAGCCGTGCCAGTTTGCCGTATTCGAGGAATAATTTGGCAGGTTCAGGGCTATGGCACGTAATCGCGGGAAAAAGGCTCTTTATGAGGTGATTGGCAAAGGCAACTTGCGCAAGCCGGCTCCCGGCCCGGTAGTGGTGCCGCCGCCGCCGCCTCTGGAAGAGCCGAGTGCAGATGAGCCGGCAGTTGAAAGCCCCGCCGAGCAACAGCCGGCTGGGACAACTTGGCCCAAAAGGCCGGCAATTGTGCAGGTGAACGCCGGCCGGATTGAGTTTTCGCTGCCGTATCAGGTGGCCGTAGCCTTGCTTTTGGGCTTGCTGCTGCTGGTTTTGGTGGTCTATCGGCTGGGTCAGATGAGTTATTCGAGCGAGCCGATGGACCAGGCTCCGGTCGCTGGCGGCAAGGAAACGGGCAAAACGGAACCGCCGCCCCGCACGGTACCGCCACGCACGGTACCGCCGCCGAGCCGCGTCGAAATGACCCCGCCTGTCGAGGTGGGCGGCAAGAATGCAATTATCATAGTGGAGTACGACAAGGAAAGAGATTTGAGGCCGGTGCAGGAGCACTTCGGCAAGTTTGGGATTGAGACGGAAATCGTGCCGGCGCCTCGTGGACGTTATTATTTGCGAACTAAAGAACGTTATGAAAGTTTTGCACCGGGCACGAAAGGTGAAAGAGACCTCAATAGCGTCAAGAGGGCCGGCGCCCTGTACAAAGCCGATCCTGGTTACGAGAGGTTCGGCACGAAACGCACGAAACCGTTTCAAGATGCATACGGCAGGAAGGTAGACTGAATTAGAGGGAATATTTGAATGTCTGTTGACCGTTCGTTGAAGATCAGAGGCGCCTTGAGCAGGCACCGCAATGTCTTGACACGCGCCGAGCGCGTCCAAAAGCTCAAAGACGAAGAAAAATGGAATGAGGGTGATTCTTTGCTTGGACTGCCCAAAGTGGCTCACCGCAAGGGGCATGCCGGCCGAAAGGATAAGGGCGCTGCCCCCAAAGAGGGCGAAGCCGCAACTCCCGAAACTGCTGCAGCCGAGCAGTAGAACCTTCCAGGAAAACCCAGCGGGAACCGGGGAATTCCGGGCCTGGTGTTGAATCGAGCCCGCGATCCTGTTTGATTTATGCAGTCGGGGCTTTCCTGACTGTTCCTCCAGACGCTTGGTCAAGAAGTAAGCGACAAACCGCCGGCTTCCCGGAGCAGAACCAGCCCGAATCCGCATGCCAGACCGGCCCTCACCGGAGCCGGTTCGTCAGGACCTGTGGGCAGGGAATTCGAAAAGAGCCGGCAGGGGGGATTTTTTTGTTGGTAAATTCCACGCTGGAGATATAATACCTGCACGGCTGGGAGAAAACAGCCAATGGATAAGTCGATACACTGAGATTTCAGGCGCTTCGGCTCGAACCGCGAGTTTAGTTCATGAAGGGGCGTTTGGAAGGCTCGGTGCTCTTTGTTCACACACAAGGAGCACCGGTGCTTTCTGGGCTTTTTCGCCAGAAAGGGCTGGGCTTTCCGCATGTCTGCAGAGAGCATCGTTTGCTTTCACGTCCCTCATGGGTTCTCGCGGACCTGAGTCGAGCGTGATTGGGGCGATGCTCTTTTGGTTTTCGCATCACCCGAAGCGTTTACGCATAAACTAATTGAGGTGCGGGAGCTATTATGCCGCCGCGTGAACAACGATCAATTGATATGGTTAGGCTGATGGCCTATGAGCAAGTGGTCAGATGGTATATGCGGTACGTGCTGCTCAGATGCTCTTTCTATACCAACAGCAGAAAAACGGCGGAAAAGATGACATATTACACCCTTCTGACAACATGCTCACTTGTGGACGAACTCAAGCACGGCTGGCAGGTCGGGCGACTGATCGATTTTATGGTGGATGTCATAGCGCAGGACATAGCCGGGCATGGCAGCCACAGCAAAAGGGAATGCCCGCTCCGCTGCCGGCAGCTTTTTGCAGACAAGAGGGTGCGAAAAGTCGCCGAGTTCCTCAACTCACTCGACGGATTTACACGGGAGGTTCTTGTTCTTCATTATGTCGAGATGATGAGTATTAGAACGATAGCCGAATTCTACGATAGACCAGTTTGCGTGGTCAAGATGAGGTTAAGCAAAGCAAACGCAAGGATGGCAGAGCATTTGTACGTACTGTGGCAGGGGGGCGTGGATGGGAAGCGATGCCTGTGGGCAAGCGAGCTGAGGCATGCCCTGGATTGGGCCGCAAGAAAACCGGCAGCGGCTTATGTCCTGAGTTACCTAAGTAAATGGGAGAGAGACAACCGTGCGATATACAGGCGCTTGGCAGATTGGCGCCTCAACTGAATACTGAAAACCTGCTCCTGTTGCCAAGAAAGCTCGTAGCCAACAGTCGGGGCGGGTCTTGGCGGGCATTTGTCGAAAATCGTCGGTGCTAAGGCCGGATCCGAAAGATCAGAAGCAGTGACGCAACAAGCAACCCTGCCAACATCAGCCAGTATGCCCATTGGAGGTTGTCGTGCTTATCTTCAAGGATATATTCTGATTTCGTCCGAATATCTTCGGGCGAGCGGAGATTGATATCGTAGCGTTCGGCCATTAACATGCGCAGACAGTAATAAAACGCAGCAAGCCAGAACAGCGGGGGGGTCATAAACAGGCTTCTTTGTATCACCGGCATGGATTTGGGCGTACAGTCGGAAAGGCCCAGAACGGCGATATACACGGCGCTGAGCAGCGCCAGAGCGGTCATAATCCCTTTGGCTGCCGACTGAATAGCGCCAATTTGGTTCGACAGAATCTTTCTGCCCTGCTCAAGCCAGAATTCCCTCTGCCTCTTTAAAGAGCCGTCGTCGTAGTTCCCCTCGTTGTCGTCAAACATTTGTCAACTCCTTCCAACAAACCTCGCGACCGAGTTTCGCACCTCACGGGCCACACGGCCCCGCTTTGCCATACCCATCTGCCGAGTTGTGGTATCGTTTTTAGCAACAAGAAACAACTTCCAACAATATAAAGGCGTTCTTCAGGGACCGGGTGTTGATTAAAAAACTTAATTTTTCCCAAGTTTTTTTGAGTGATTACGCCGGAGAGCATCCTGCTGCCGCTGTTCATCAGCGCCGGCGTGGGCCTTATCTTCGGCCTATATCCGGCCATCCGCGCCGTAAAAGTCGACCCGATCGTCGCCCTGCGTCACGAATAGGCGCACTACGCCAGCAAAGAACAAGGGCTGCAAGTCTCGATCAAATCGGGACTCACAGCCCTTTGATTGGATACAAAAACTCTACTCCGTCAGCAGATTAATCCTCGTTAAGGTTGGACTTCCAGAAGTATTTCTTCAGCAGACCAAGGTCGGCAAAGTTGACCGCACCATCTTCGTTTATGTCCGCTTTGCGGGCGGCTAACACTTCCGGGACTCGGCCAACCAGAACCATGCAGTCCGAACCTTCTATAGCAGTTCCATCATTTAGCTGGCCGGTGAGCGTGAACACGAGCGTCAGGGGGTCAGCCTCGGCGGTCCCGTATTCGGCGTCGCCCAGCTCATACACCAGCATATCAACGATGTCGGTAGTCTTGAACTTGAGAGTCAGGTCGGTATAGCCGTCGGAGCCTGCTGTGGTGCATTCACATTCATCATCAACACAACTTGTATCGGCAAGCTCTGAAATCTCGCTTGCCGACAGAGCCCGGCTGTACATTCGAACTTCATCAATGCCTCCAAGGAAGTAATCCGAAAAAGATCCGGTGTGACCGATCCTAAGCGGCCTGCTTGTGTTAGCAAAGGGCTGGTCTATGACGGCCCCAGGTGCATCATACATGGGAGGAGAGTAGTCGCCGTTGATGTAGAATCTGGCCTCTTTGTTGCTCGGATCTTCTGCCCCAAGCGTAAAAGCAACGTGGACCCACTCATTTGTTGGAACCTGCGAGGTACTGTGAACCTGTTGGTAGTTGCTGGCGTTATAGGCTATTGCAAAACGGAGTTTTCCGACGTGGTCCGGATATGCATTGTTCCAGATGGTCAAGCAATAGTTCCCCGGTTCTCGGCTTCCGGCAGATGCAATCTTGCCTAGAATACCAAATATTTCTGAATCGAAGGTCGGTATATTGACCCAGGCGGATATAGTGATCTCTTGCGTTCCAACAGGATCGAGGTCATCCTCGTCGGGCACTTCGATGTAATCATTTTCCCCATCGAAACAATAGGCACTCTCAGGTACAAGACATCTGTCATCGCACAAAGTTGCACCATGCACAGTACCATCGTGTTCATTACCGCTGGCGTCGGTTGCATCTCCATTAAATGGCCAGTACGCAATCAATCCTGGTTCCACCACTGGGCTGGCCACATCTTCAAGGTTGCTGCGGATCGCGGCAACGCCTTCGGCGTCGCCGTATTTGAGGCGGATGGAGGCAGGGTCGATGTCGTTCACATCGAAGTCTTCTGAGCCCAGAACCGCCACAGGCAGCTTACCCTTGCTCTTGAGATTCAGCGGATTCGGACAACTCCCGGGTTTGATGTCAATAGCAACCTGCTTTGGTTCGCAAACCGCCGCCGCCAATCCAATGGCCCAATGGTCAAACTTGTACCCGCCATAAAACATCCTATACATGCTATCACTGGAATCGAACACGACAGAACCAGGAGTAACACCATCTCTCTCCCAAGTTCCAGGTACAGGCTCAAGGACCGGACTGCATGGATCCTTTTCCCACAGGAGACCATCGGCCGAAACCGCATAACCAATTCGTTCGATCTGGTCTGCTGTGTTGCCGCAGTACCACATCTGGAACTGCTGTGCTTGAGGATCAAACCGTACCTCCGGGCTGGAAACCGTGGCGGAGTCCCACTGTCCTGGAGGACCTGGAGACAATACGGGGTTGTCTTGATTAGCGACTTGCCACGGATCGGATACGCCGCCGTCGCTCGACTCCATAACGTAGATAGCCATACCTGGTTTATTATAATACAATTTGTAGTCGCTGGGGCCTTTAACAACTTCAGGATTACCATAATATCCAGAACCTAACTGCTGTGTCTTATTGCCCCAGTTAATACCATCGGTACTCGTTGCATAGCCAAGAGAACCTCTGGTAGCATAGTACCACATTTGATACATTTCGATGTCATTGTCATAAATGACAGAGGGAGACCCAACCTGCCATGATAGGGAGGGAAGTCCCCCCTGCTCCCAATCATCTGTTACCTCCAGCACAGTACCATGTTTGGTCCAAGTTAGCCCCTGGTCCGCGGAAGTTGCATAACATATGCCTATACGGGGATATGGGGCTGGCCGGTAACCCTCATACCACATTTTGTAAATTCCGTTTTGGATCAAGACAGAGGGATTCCGAACATGGTAGCTTTCATAAGGGGCGGTCCGCCTGTGTCCAAGACAGGTGAGTCTGATTGGCGTACCCATTCACCTGGAGCAGCCTCGCATACTGGAACAATACTGGCAACCAGAACTATTGTCAATACGAGAATAGTTTGCTTCTTCATTTCTCAATCCTCCAACTAATTGTTACATTTTCTATTGCCCAAAATAAGACCAATTACCTTAAACCTGAACGGCGAGAAGGTGGACTCTTATTAGCCTGATTCCTGCCATGCCTTTTTGAAGGTACGGTGAACTATCTTTGGGGACCCGCGATTGGGCAATAAGGCTTTTTCACCAATTTGCGCCGTTTCTCAGACATCGCCAATCACCTCTCTCCGAGTTCTCAGCCGAAAGCGACGAATAGCTCTCAGCCAAGCAAAGAACTCTTCTCCTGCGGGGGGAAGGGCGGCCATCCGCAAAACGGCCGGAATAGTCGGTCTTTCTCCCGCTCCTCCACCTGCTGCGTTTCAGGTGGTGTGAATTCCTTCAACCGCACGGTACGAAGCGGTTATGCGGCATATACTCGGTAGAGGATGATTTGTCAAGGTAAATTTTCACGCGATTACCCTTTTTTTTGTGAGCAATATGCAGTTTGGCTGTTCCCTAAAAAAAACAAAGAGAGCTGTTTTTTTTATTGCCGCCGGGCGTACTTTTCCGTAGAATCAGCCGAATTAAGTAAATATTGAGGAGTATCCTTTGTCATCCCTCGGAAGAATACCCCGCAGCAATGAAAACACGAGGGAATTTCAGTGCAGGCTTAGTGAAAGGCCGAAGGAGTACATTGTGGAAAAAGGTAAGGTAAAATGGTTTAACGAGAAAAAGGGATTTGGTTTCATCACGCCGGATGACGGCAGTGAGGACCTGTTTGTGCACCACTCGAGCATAGTTGCCGAGGGCTTCAAGTCGCTTAGTGAGGGCCAGGCCGTGGAGTACCAGGTTGGAGAGGGAAGAAAGGGGCCGCAGGCAACCGACGTTCGTCCGTGCTGATGCAATCCCGGCATTCAGAGACGCTGACAACCAGGGGTCCCGCCTTTGGGCGGGACTTTTTTTGCGCGCTGGTTGAAGCGGGTGTTGAGTGTTTTCGGCCCTGCCAATGTTAATTCGAAGGCTGTGTGTCGGTGATCCTTTGAAGCGGTTTGCCTTTTTTGGGCGCCGGCATGAATAGAATCAAATATCAGTTGCACGTCATTTGTAGTTGGGGCTTTCGACTTGCTCTTTAAGCTTGACGGGTGAGAGTGAACACGCTAAAACAGCCGTGCGACCATACGTCTTTGTCATTTTTTGTGAAAGGATGTCAGTAGTTCCATGGTCAAGGATATGATCTTCGGGGTAGTAGGGGGGCTCGGTTTATTCTTGTTTGGGATGGGACTGCTGTCGGATGGACTCAAAAGGGCGGCAGGGCAAAGGCTCCGCAAAATCCTTTCCTCACTCACTAAGCATAGGGTAATCGCGGTTCTGCTCGGGGCGCTGACCACCTGCTTGGTACAGTCGAGTTCGGCCACAACGGTTATAGTGATCGGCCTGGTTAATGCGTCGCTTCTGACCCTCAAGCAGGCCCTGTGTGTCGTTTTCGGGGCCAATATCGGGACAACCGTTACGGCATGGATGGTTTCAGGCCTTGCGGTCTTCAAGATCACCGCCTATGCACTGCCGGCTATTGGTGTAGGATTCCTCCTTCGGACTTTAGGAAAAACGCAAAAGGCTCGTAATATTGGCGAGATTATACTTGGATTTGGCGTTTTGTTCGTAGGCATCGGTTTCATGAAAGATGCCTTCGGGCCGCTCAGGGATAATCCCCGTGCCCAGGAGATTCTGATATTCATGGGGCGCAGGCCCATCCTGGCTCTTTTGGCGGGAACTGTCACCACAATGCTCCTGCAGAGCAGTTCGGCCACTATTGCGTTGCTGCAGGTGCTGGCCTTTAACGGCGCGTTCGGCGACGAGAACTGGCAGGACGTGCTTCGGGTGGTAATCCCATTCATAATGGGGGATAACATCGGCACCACGATTACCGCCCAAATAGCAGCATTACGCACGTCAGTGGCGGCACGCAGAACCGCATGGGGACATACCATGTTTAACGTCATAGGCACCATCTATATGTGGCCGCTGATTGTGACCGGCTGGTTCGCGGGTGCGGTGGAATGGGTCATACCGTTTCAGCTTTCACAAAACACCATAATGGTTTACATGGCGGCTGCACACACCATGTTCAACGTGTTCAACACGGCGCTTTTTCTGCCGCTGGTTGGCTGGCTCGAGGCCCTGGTGGTCAGAATCGTTCCCGCCAGGGCGGGTGATGCCATCACCCGCCCTGTGGTCCTGGAACAGCACCTGCTTAATACGCCGGAAATTGCTATTGACCAGGCAAGACGTGAGATTGTCCGTATGGCGGGCGTCGCCCGAAAGGCCGTCAATCAGGCCATAGACGGTCTTGACCGGGACGATCGGAAGATGCTGCAAATGGTGCTCGAAACAGAGGACGTCGTCGATAACTTCCAGTATGAGATCACGTCCTATCTGGCCGAGCTTTCAACCAGAGAGCTTTCTGAGGAGTTGTCCGCAGAATTGCCGGTGCTTTTGCACACGGTCAACGACCTCGAGCGTGTCGGGGACCACGCGGTCAACATTGCCGAAATTGCCGAGCGTAAGATTGAGCAGAAATTGTCCTTCAGCGATTCTGCGAAACAGGAAGCGGGCCACCTGAAAAGCGAAGTCAATCAAATGTTCGATTCCGTTTCAACGGCTTTGGAGAACAACAACAGCGAGGCGGCCAAATCGGCTTTGGTCAACGAGAACAACCTCAACCGGATGCAGATGGAATATCGGCGCAGCCATGTTCAGCGGATGACAGAAGGGGGCTGCACGCCGGAGACGGGGCTGATATTCATCGACCTGGTGGACAATATCGAGAAAATCGGCGACCACCTGACCAATATCGCCCAGGCCGTGATAGGGGGCCTGCAATGGGACGGCGTCGACGCAAAGAAGCCAACAAATTAAAGCTGCTATTCGCCGCCAAAGCAGAGAACTCGCTTGACCCGCCAAGGCGAAGGAGTTAAAACTACCAGGCAAGACTGAATCTTTCGCGTTAGAGTCTGCGCTTACAGGGATGTAAGGAATCGCCATGGTTATAGATACGATACTCGGCACGGTAGGGGGGCTTGGTCTATTCCTGTACGGGATGACACAGATGTCCGGCGGCCTCAAGAAGGTGGCCGGCCAAAGGCTCAAGAGTGTCCTAAGATCAATGACGCAGAAGCGGATGATTGGTTTCCTCGTTGGGGCAGGCGTCACGGCTCTGATTCAATCCAGCTCGGCTACTACCGTAATGGTTGTCGGATTCGTCAACGCGAGCCTGCTTACGCTCAGACAGGCAATACCGGTAATCATCGGCACGAATGTAGGTACAACCGCCACCGCGTGGTTGGTTTCGATATCGGGTCTTGAGACGTTCAGAATTACCACTTACGCACTTCCCGCGGTGGGTGTGGGTTTCGGCCTGCAGGTCTTTGGCAAAACTCGAACCGTCAAAGACTTAGGACAAATCCTCGTCGGATTTGGCATCCTGTTCATCGGCATAGACTTTATGAAGGTGACGTTCAAGCCGTTAGAGGCAACCCAGAACGTCCAACGGGCGCTAATATGGTTTGGAAGTTACCCCTTATTGGCGGTTCTCGCCGGGACGGTTATCACCATGCTGCTGCAAAGCAGCTCCGCTTCCATTGCGATGATTCAGATGCTGGCGGTGTCGGGGGCCTTCGGACGCGACTGGAACCAGGTTTTGCTTATAGTAATACCTTTCATACTTGGAGATAACATCGGCACAACAATTACGGCACAGCTTGCGGCACTTCGGACGAATCTGAACGCCCGGAGGGCGGCCTGGGCACATACGATGTTCAATGTTATTGGGGCATGCATCTGGTTCTGGTTTATTGGTTTGCTTGGCAAACTGGTTCACACGGTCGCGCCGTGGGAATTCGGACCAACAACGATCGCAGCTTCTATCGCGGTTGCGCACACTACAATCAAATTGCTCGACTCGGCAGTATTCCTGCCGCTGAGCGGAGTGCTTGAAAGGGTGGTAGTCTTCATAAACCCTGAAAAACCGAGCGACGTCGAGGCCCGGCCGGTCTTCCTTGAAGAGCACCTGCTGAACACGCCTGAGATTGCGATAGATCAGGCGCGGCGTGAGATTGTACGGATGGAACACTTCGCAAAAAAAGCGGTGAATCAGGCCATCGAAGGTCTCGACCAGGATGACAGGAAGAAACTCGAACTGGCACTACAAACAGAAGACGCCATCGACAATTTCCAGTATGAAATCACTTCCTACCTGGCCGCGCTTTCCACAAAAGAGCTTTCTGAGGAGCTGTCCGTTGAATTGCCCGTGCTCCTGCACACGGTCAACGACCTTGAGCGAGTAGGCGACCACGCGGTGAACATTGCCGAAATTGCTGAGCGGAAAATCGGGCAGAAAATATCTTTCAGCGATCCCGCTCAAATCGAAGGTGTACAATTGAAAAGTGAAGTTAATCAAATGTTCGATTACGTTTCGACAGCTTTGGAGAATAACAATACAGAGGCGGCACAATCGGCTCTGACCAACGAACAAAACCTCAACCGAATGCAGATGGACTTTCGCCGGAGCCACGTTCAGCGGATGACGGACGGTGCCTGCACGCCGGAGGCCGGACTGATATTCATCGACCTGGTGGACAATATTGAGAAAATCGGCGACCACCTGACCAATATCGCCCAGGCTGTGATAGGGGGTCTTCAATGGGACGGCGTGGAGACAAAAACTCCGGCCGGCGACTAAACTGGTTGTTGCAAGCGGGCAAATATGCAGGTAGAATTCCGTTTATGAAGGACATTCTGTGGATATTTTGTGTCTTGCTGGTGCTTCGGGCGTTGTGCGGAATATCGACCGCGACCGCAGAGCCGAACGTTCCCACCCCGAATCTTCCCATAGTGAAGGCGGCGGTAGTTACCTGTGATGACATGGTTGACGATGGGCTCTACAGATCTATCGAGCGCCGAACAAAGAACGCGCTGGAGCACGGCTGCACCTATGTCATCTATGATATTGATACGTTCGGCGGCGACCTTATGGCGGCATACAATATCTGGGAGTACTTCATGCATGAGGTCAACTTGGAGGCTCGAACGGTCGCCTACGTGTCCAAGAAAGCCATATCTGCAGGGGCGCTGATCAGTGTCGCGTGCAAAGATGTCATAATGAAAGAAAACACCAGGATCGGCGACTGTGCCCCCATCATGCTGGGCGGAAAGCTCGAGGGTACCGAGAGGGAGAAGATTGAAAGTGACACGCGGACGGCGTTTGCAACCTCTGCCGAGTCCAATCACTACCCCGAGGCCCTGCTGAAAGCTATGGTTACGCAACAGATTGAGGTTTACAAGGTCAAAAATCTCAAGACGGCGAAGTTCGAATTCTTCGAGAGCACGCAATTGCCCAAAGATCCCAACGAATACGACCTTGAGGGCAAGGTGCTTGTCGTAAATGAGGACCGGCTGCTGACGGTGACGGCGTCGGAGGCGCTGGAGTACGGCATAGCCCGGGCGGTTGTTAAGGACCGTGCCGGCGTGCTTGAGTTTCTGGCCAAGCGTGACGGTGTGACCTTCGAAGGGCCGCCGATTGTGCTCTCGCCCAACTGGTCTGAGCAGATGGTCCGATGGGTGAATTCTCCGGCGGTTATGGGAATCCTGGTGCTGCTGGCCCTGCTTGGCGTCTATATCGAATTTAACACTCCCGGCGTGGGATTGCCCGGATTGGTTGCGGTGATATGCTTCGCAATAATAATCGGCAGCAAATATCTGGTGGGATTGGCCAACTGGGTGGAGGTGGCATTATTCGTTGTCGGTGTGATACTATTGATGATCGAGATTTTCGTCTTGCCCGGCTTCGGTATTGCGGGTTTTCTCGGCATAACATGTATTCTGGCCGGGCTTTTCGGGATGCTTATCAAGAATACGCCCGACCAGGTGCCGTGGCCGCAGAGTCCGGTTGACTGGCAGCTATTCTCCGACGGGGTCCTCGGATTGTCACTGGGCGTCGTGGGATTCATCGTCTTGGCCTGGCTGTTCGCGAAGTATATGCCGAAGCTGGAGTTTCTCAGTGGTCTCATTCTCGCGCCGGCAGTCCCCAAGCAGGGCACCGAAATGGAAGTGAGTATGACTCGTCCGGACGGAAGTGCTGCTGGCGGCATCAGGGTGGGGGACTGTGGTGAGGTGCTATCCACGTTGCGGCCCACCGGAAAGGTGAAATTCGACGACTGTATTGTGGACTGCGTCGCCGAAGGCGACTTCCTCGAAAAGGGTAGGAAGGTCCAGATAACCGAGATTCACGGCAATCGGGTCGTGGTCGGAAGAGCGGATGATGAAAAATAGGGCGGACGTATGAATTGGTGGCTGGTTTTTGCGGTTTTTCTGTATTTTGCCTGTGCGGCCCTGATAATAGCCGAGGTGTTCGTGCCAAGCGGCGGCATAATAAGCGTCTTCGCGTTTTTGTGCCTGGCAGGAGGGCTGGCGATATTCTTCAACCACAGCACAATGGCCGGTTGGATCGGCGTAATCATTGCCGTGCTGATGATACCATCGGTCCTGGTTATGGCATATAGAGCCTTTCCCAAGACGAGATTCGGCAAGAGCGTGACACTGACGCCGCCGGAGCGTCAGCAGGGCGAAGGCATACCCGATGCAACCAGCCTGAAAGATTTGGCTGGTGCCCAAGGTGTGGTTCTGACGCCGCTGCGGCCGGTCGGTATGTGCGATTTTTCGGGACGAAGGGTTGAATGTGTCGCGGAAAGCGGTTATGTTGATAAAGGCAGGAAAGTCAAGGCTATCCATGTGGAGAGCACGCAAGTGACAGTTCGTGTGGTTGAAGAGAGTTAATGAAAGGGCGAGAGAATGCATGAAATGACAGATGTAATACTTGAGGTTCGTAGTGCGGGCCAGGTCATAATGACGGTTGTCGTTGTCGTTCTTGTCCTGGCGGGTCTGGTTTTCTTCCTTTTGTTCCTGAAGTTCTTCAGGTTGTGGCTGCAGGCCAAACTGTCGCGGGCGGATGTTAAATTCTCGGAGCTTATCGGGATGTGGCTGCGAAGGGTTGACACGAGGATCATAGTCCTGAGCAAGATAACGGCGATCCAGGCAGGTTTGTCGCTGACGACCACCGATTTGGAGAGTCATTATCTGGCAGGGGGGCGGGTCCCCAACGTGGTGCGGGCGCTCATTGCCGCAAACCGCGCGAACATCGAGTTGACATTGAAGACAGCCACGGCGATTGACTTGGCAGGGCGGGACATTCTCGAGGCGGTACAGACGAGCGTTAATCCCAAGGTGATCGATTGTCCGGACCCCAAGAAGGGCAGGGATACCGTGGATGCGGTGGCGCAGGACGGAATACAGCTAAAGGCGAAGGCCCGCGTCACGGTTCGTGCGAACATTGCCCGGTTGATAGGGGGGGCAACGGAGGAAACCGTCATTGCCCGAGTCGGCGAGGGAATTGTCACCACCATCGGCAGTGCTATTGCTTATAAGAGCGTTCTGGAGAATCCGGACAAAATCTCCAAGGCGGTTTTGGCAAAGGGACTCGATGCGGGGACAGCCTTCGAGATTCTTTCGATTGATATAGCGGATGTTGACGTCGGCGAGAACGTCGGCGCCCAGCTCCAGGCGGCCCAGGCCGAGGCGGACATGCGCAGGGCCAAGGCCGAGGCCGAAAAGCGCCGGGCCATGGCCGTGGCACGCGAGCAGGAAATGAGCGCCCTGGTAGTCGAAAACGAGGCGAAAGTGCCGCTTGCGATCGCCGAGGCCTTTATCAAGGGCAACCTCGGTGTTATGGATTATTACCGAATGAAGAACATCACCGCCGATACGTCGATGCGAGAGTCCATCGCCAGGCCTAAGAAGAAAGAGTAGAGGTTGCCCCCCGCCCCCAAGCAGGAATCGTGAGTACGGCTCCGGCCCAAAGGACTCAGACTGCCGGCAAGTGTGAACTATATGAACGTCTTATTAGCAAATATGATGCTGGCCGCCCCAAGAGACAACGACGGGCTGGGGTGGATACAGATTCTGGTCATCGTGATTGTTGCCGTGGCATACGCCCTCGGCGGCATCCTAAAGTCGAGAAGCTCGAGGCTCGAACAGGGCGACGAAGAGCCGCAGCCCTCCCAGCCAAGGCGCAAACCGCCTGTCGGCAGGGCGGTCCTGCGTCGGCCGCTCCCAACCAACGCTCGCCAGCCCTCTGTTTCCACTGCTCCAACCCGGCAGTACTCATCCCAAAGCCAGCGGCGCGCCGGAAAAATCCTCCGGCCGCCCCCGGTCACTGCCATGCCGTCCATTGCTGAATCACAAGTGCTGCCGCTACCCGAGCTGGAGCCACCGGAGGTTGCAAAACCACCGCCGGCGGTTCTGCTTGACGAATCGATGCCGACTGTCGGCACCCAACCTGCAGCCGCTGAGGAAGAACCGGCTTATTTAGCTGAATTAGTATCCGATTATGCCGACCCCGACCACCTCAGAACCGCAATCCTCCATTATGAAATACTCGGCAAACCGCTGTCATTGCGCAGCCCGTCGGACCGCATCGGACCCTAAGCGTGGCCCGAATTTACCCCCAGGATCCCTCTGTGCCCTCGAAAGAGCCAAGCGTACGAGGCAATAATCATGGCTGAAAGTGCAAGATGTAAATTTGCAGAAAAGATGCGGAGAATCCGTGAGAAAACGCCGACCCGGCAAAACAACCCCAAACTCAAGGTCCCATAATATATGTTATGTTTCATTCGGCACCGGAGCAAGAAAAAGGGTCTGTTTAAAGGATTTGGCCTGTGGAGCCTGTTTGGCGGCAATTCACAGGTATTTCTGATCTGAGCCTACAGAGTCGGCGGCAAATAAGGCGGATTCATGTCGATCGCTTCTCTGGCGGTATCGGAAAGATTGTCCCACATGGTTTCGGCCCTGTCGAGAAGGCCCAGATTCTGAAGCACAAGCGAAATGTTGACCGCGGCATCGCCGGAGTTGGTGAAGTTCTGGTGCATCTGCCGCTCGAGGTTCATCAGGGATGATGCGAACTTTATCTTGTCGCAGTAGAGCAAGGCCGTCTGGTAGTGCAGCTCAAGCATCTGCTTGTCCAGACAGTTCGGGCCGGTAAGCTGTTCCATCGCGGCTTCCTTGGAGTCCGTCTCAAAAAGGCAAACTGCCAGTTTACTGCGGGCCCGGCCAAAAGTCGGGTTTATCTCCAGCGCTCGGCCGAATGCCTCGATTGCCTGTTGCATTTCCCCTACGCCCATCATCAGAAGCCCGAACCTGTAGTGCAGGTCCGGGTTTATCGGATGCCGGACAATCTGGCTGTGATGGGCCTGGATTACCGCCTTGATTACATCCTCCGGCTCTTCCGCTGCGTTCGCCGGAATCATTGCCTCGGCGATGCCTGCTCTGAATTGCAGCATGGCGGTCTCCACAAACAGGAGCGAGCTGTTCGGCTGAATAGCCGCTGCCAGCGACAACGTTGTGAAGGCATCGGAGGTCAGTCCTGCCAGGTTCTGAGCGGTCGCCAGACCTATGTATGCGTCCACTATCTGGTCGTTTATCTCCACCGCCCTGTTCAACTGCTGCGCCGCCAAATCCTGTTGATTCGTCTGCAGATAAAGAGTCCCGAGCTTTATGGTCGCCTCCAGAAAATCAGGCCTCTGGCGAAGAAGGTCCTGGTACTGGCAGATTGCTTCGTCCTCGGCACCCATTGCGCCGAGCAGCTCCGCACGCCTTAGGCCCAGGTCCGGCCGGTCCGCCTCGCTCTGCAATAGTTCGTCGACCCGGTTCAGGGCCTCATGGAGATTCCCGTCATGAATGAGCTCGTCATCGTCGCCTTCGGAAGCGAAATTATCGGGGTGTATCAGGATGGCCGTGTTGAATGTCTCAATAGCGCCGCCGTGTGCCGAATTTGCTATATACAAGTGGCCGAGCGTGAGCAGCGTTGCGATATCATCGGGATATTCGCTCCGCAACAGCTCATATTCCTGAATGGTCTTCTCCAATTGCCCGTTCTTGAAGTATATGGCCGCCAGCCGCTGACGGGGCAGCTCGAGGTAGTTCTTGAATTTAAGACAATCCTGATAAAACTCAATGGCTTCGCACTCTCTGCCCGTTCGCTCGTAACAATGGCCCAGCGCGTAAAGCGCCATCGTATTGCTTGGGTTTCGCATATAGACCGAGTTGAGCTGCTCTATGGCTTTGTCCAAATGATTCAGCGACAGGCAAAATGCTGCAGCGGCCAGCCGGCCCCTTATGCAGGAAGGATTGTCGAAGAGATACAGCCTCAAATGCTCCTCGGCAGCCTGTGTCTTTTGCGCACGTATAAGCTCAAGAACATTCGCCAGTCGTTGCGATTGGGAGATCTGCTCAACAGCCTTATCCGCTGCCGGTGCGGTTGCTTCCAGCCAGTGCCATATTAGATCGGCGGTGTCGACCGTTATCGCCCTGCCGAGAATCTCTAACAGAATACTCATACACCCTCACCCCATTCTCCGTTGGATTGTCTCCTGTACGCTCAGCCCCGGCTCCGTCCAGATATGTTATCGACCATAGACGCCGACGTATTAACAGCCATGCCGGCTTATCGGTGTGCATTAGCGGATTTTGGTCGGCGTGTGTGGCGGTTGTGTCTAATGTAGGGATTGTTGGGATTCTGAAGGCCGGCTGTCACATTTTATACCCCCCTGCCGCCCCACCGCTGAGTTTTTCCGGCTTTTTTTGTCGCAAAGACCACGAATTCTGCACTATATAGTGAGAGTTCGAATTCTCAGCAGGTTTCTGAGGTTTGTTATGGGTACAAGCGATGGGTACTACATAGAGCGTTGTTTGGACGGCCATCCGGACGATTTTCGCTGCCTTGTCAGGCGGTATCAGGCGGTCCTGCTGGCCCATCTGGCCGGGCAGTTAGGCAGCCCGGATAAGGCCGAGGAGGCGGCCCAGGAGACCCTTGTCCGGGCCTATTTCGCCCTGGAAAAGCTGAAAAAGCGGGAATCGTTCTTTTCCTGGCTGCTCGGAATCGCAAATCGAGTTGCAAAAGAGCAACAAAGGAGCGAACAACGCCGGTCTCAAATGGCCGAAGTGCTGTCTGAGGATGTACCGAGGCCACAGATGTCTCAGGACTACGGGCTTGAGCGGGCTGTTGCCGCCCTGCCGCCCCCCTGCCGCGAGCTTGTCCTGCTTCGATATTACGGCGGCTGTTCGTGCAGTGAAGTCGCACAGCAGCTCGGCATGCCGTTGGGGACGGTGACAAAAAACCTGTCGCGGGCCTATGCTATGCTGCGTCACTCGCTGCAGCGGCAAAATGAAAGTGAGGTGCACAAATGAACTGCACAGAATGTAGAGAAATTCTGGTCGGCTATATCGAGAAGCTCCTCGAAGACTCGCAGAAACAGGCGGTCGAGTCACATCTTCAGACTTGCCCCCCCTGCCGCGTCGAATTGGCACAGATTACCAGCCTTCACGACCGCCTGACGGCAAACGGCAGGACCCTGGCCCAAAAAAACCTCGAAAACAAGGTCCTCGACCGAATCCTCCAGGAGCAAAACGTCAAATTACGACAAGCCGACAAAATTGGTAGACAATTACAGTTATGGAGAATAATCATGAAAAGCAAAATAAGCAAAGTGGCCGCAGCTGTGGCGATTATCACAGTTCTGGGCCTATCAATAATGTTCTTTGGAAAATCAATACCAACAGCTTCAGCTTCCGAGTTATTGAATCAAGCCATCCAGGCAGTTGCAAACATACGCTCAGTCCATATTCAGGCGCGAATGAGAACAATACCTCATGACAATTTTGGACTCATTGGGCTGAGCTACGACTTCGTTCCTATGGAGATGTGGAAATGGTTGGACAATGAAGGCAGGCTCCAATGGCGAATCGAAAAACCGGGGCGTGTTGAGGTTATGGACGGCAACTCAACGATAATGTTAATACGTCCAAATTACGCAGTCAAAATAGGGCCGCTCCCTGCCGGTAGATACGCATTTGATGCATGGTGCGGTCATCTCATGGACGTCAATGATCTCCTTGATAGTGAATTAAGAAAAGCACTCAAACGCTCCGATGGAGAGATATCCATATATCACGAAACGGTCAATGGCCGGGAAAAAGTGGTGCTTCAGATATATGCTTCCGCTCAGGGCGATTACACAAACGATTACCTTAAGAACAAGTTTATCTCCGAGTCTGATCACACGCGCATGTACTATTTTGATGCCGAAACCAAACTGCTGACAGGATTCGAGGTTCATGTCCATACGGACAAAGAGGATGTCATCGTCTTCGAGACAACCGCTATAGAATATAACCTGGAAATTGACCCGGCGCTGTTTACTCTGGAGCTGCCGAAAGATGTTATCTGGCATGGCCAGCCCAAAGTACTCGAGAACAACAAAGAATATCAGCAGATGACGCCAAAGGAAATGGCGACTGCGTTCTTCCAGGCTTGTGCAGACCAAGACTGGGAGGAATTCCTCAAGTTCTGGTTTGCGTCAGCAGTCGATGAACGAATAAAAGAGTCTCTCGGCGGTCTGGAAATCATAAGCATGGGCGAGCCCTTCAAATCCGGTCGTTATCCCGGTTGGTTTGTACCCTATGAAATCAAGCTCAAGTCTGGCCACATTAGGAAGCATAATCTGGCAGTCCGTAACGACAATAAAGCAAAACGGTGGACGGTCGACGGCGGGATTTGACGAAGCGAGTTGATTAGCATGAGGATAGACCTCCTCATGAGCAGGCCGGGCCGATTCGGCTCGGCCTTTTTTGCATGGTTCTGCGGGCGAAATCTGCCTTCTTCGCGGCTTTTACTGGACACAGGGGGAAAAATGGTTTTTTTTATACCCGGATGAATCACATAGTTGTCATATAGGTGACAATCGATTGCCCTAAGCTTAGGAAAGTAACTTATCGATGCTGGAAGACAGGCTGATCATACGGGAGTTTAATCGCGGCAACCGGCAGGTGCTGCGCCAGGCGTATGAAAAGTACAAACAAGACCTGATGACCCTGGCTACGGCTCTTTTATATGACAAGAATGCTGCCGAAGATGTTGTCCAGGATGTTTTCGTCACTCTTATTAAATCGGCAGCGAGATTCCGGCTGACCCACAATCTCACAGGCTATCTGATAGCCTGTGTTGTTAACGGGGCACGTAACAGAAACAAAGCCGGACAGCGTCATCCGACCATGGGGCTGGATGAAGCCGCCCCTGCCGTCTCGACATCGGACAGCCCGGATTCGGCCGCGATATTTGGCGAGGATTCGCATAGACTCGCCCAGGCGCTTGCTCAGCTTCCTTATAACCAGCGTGAGGCAGTGCTGCTGCACGTGTACAGTGGAATGAAATTCAAAGTGATTGCGAAATTATGTGGCGAATCAGTGAACACGGTCAAAGGCCGGTACCGCTACGGACTGGACAAGCTGCGGTCACTGTTAAATAGCGAGGTGACAAAATGAAGTCGGCTGACAACATACGCGAATTGATTAAGGCTCTATGTGTGCGACCGGATGCCGACGTGGACAGAAAGATTCACGCAGGTATTTCACAGGCACTGGAAGAATGGGAACAGACAACACCCACTCCAACCGTGCACAATATTGGGAGAAGGATGATGAACAGCAAGATTACAAAACTCGCCGCCGCGGCAGTGATAATCATTGCGGTGCTTATTGGAATAGATCAGTTCGGCGGGCCGATTGGTCTTGCGAGTGTTGCATTGGCGGATGTGGCTGAAAAGATTGAACAAGTAAAAAACTGTGTCTTTAGAAAGACCACAACAGTGTCCTCTGAAGATAACGGCAGTAATGCATTTGATTCGTTGGTATATTATACGGAAGCCGCCGTAAGGGAGGATATTTATGACAATAATAAGATAACTAAGCAGGTGTACGTGAAATTTTCGGAAGGAATTGTTGTCGGGATAGACCATAAACTAAAACTGTTCAAGAAAGTAGACCTGACAGATGAGGATATTGAAAAACTGTCTCCCGTAAGCCCGAAGAATATTGTGAATCTGATTCTGTCCAAGGGAAAATACAAAAAACTGGGCCAAAAAAAGTTGGATGGAGTTCTCTCAGAAGGCTTTGAAATTGACGATAAAAGAGCAATGCTCAGTATGGACAAGGAAAGGATCGGAAATGTTGTTACGCGTCTTTGGGTTGATGTAAATACTAATTTGCCTGACCGTATTGAGGTTGATTGCGTTCTGATCAATAACTCAAAAGCTAATGTAGTCATGTGTGATCCTAAGTGGGATGTTGACCTTGAGCCCGATTTTTTTGAGCCGAACATACCTCTTGATTACGTAGAACCTGAACAGCGTGGTTTTATAGGCATTAATCTTGAGAATTGGCCGACGCTGAAGGTCAGTCCGGGCATGCCAGCGGAAAAAGCGGGAATCAAAGATGGAGATATTGTCCTGAAGGTCAACGGGAATAGCATCTCCCATATCAAGTCTTCAGCCGATGCCCAGCATCTCTTGCTCGGAAAGGTTGGCGAAAAGGTGGTTCTTACTGTAAAGCGAGGCGAACAAATCCTTACCTTTGAGATTGAAAGGGCGCCTTTGCCAGAATAGACCGGCCGGTGACTATTTTTCACGGGGTCTGATAAAGCGAACAAATCAGCGTGAGGATAGACCTCCTCATGAGCAGGCCGGGCTCAGTTTGGCTCGGCCTTTTTTGTGCGCATTAGAGCATAGGAGCCCCCCCTGCCGCCCTACCGCAGAATGTGGCCTGACAACTTCCTTTTGCTTATACTAAAACGGTCGGCTCAGTTGTTGTATTAGTGAAGATCGATTGTTCCAGGCTTGGGAATGGGCCCTTTAATGCTCGAAGACAGGCTGCTTATATGGAAGTTTAATCGCGGCAACGCCGAAGCGGTGCGGCGTATCTACGAGAAGTACAAGAATGATTTGGTGACGTTGGCCGCGGCTCTATTACATAACGTTGGTGCTGCTGAAGATGCTGTACACGATGTTTTTGTCTCTTTTCTCGATTCCGCCGGTGATTTCAGGCTTACGGGCAACCTCAAAGGCTATTTGGCGACGTGCGTGGCCAATAACGCCCGCAACAGAATCAAGGTGGAGCAAAGACACCAAAATATTGGATTAGATGAAGCAGGGCCGATTGAGTCGGATTCAAATGGGCCGGATTGCGCGGCGATTTTCGGCGAAGAATTGCGTCGGTTGGAATGGGCCCTCCGCCAGCTTCCGTATGAGCAGCGAGAGGTCCTGCTGCTGCGTTTACACAGCGGCTTGAAATTCAAGGCAATTGCCGAATCACAGGGCGTCTCAGTCAATACCGTTCAGGGCCGGTATCGGTACGGCCTGGATAAACTGCGGTCACTCTTGAATAGTGAGGTAAAAAAATGAGACCGGCAGATAATACGCATAAATTGTTCAAAAAGTTACGACTAAGAGCCAGTGCCCAGCTCGACGACAGAGTTCGCAGTGATATTGCCAGAGCACTGGAGAAATCAAGACAGACGAAACGGGCTCCTACGCGGCCGAATGTATGGAGAATAATGATGAGTAGTAAAATTAGAAAACTTACAGCTGCCGCAATCGTACTGGCTGCAATTGGCATGTTCTTTATGTTTATGGAAAAAACAATGACCCGTGCTTATGCCATCGAGCAAACGATCGAAGCTTGCAACTCGATCCGGTGGCTGCACATTGAAGTGTCCGAGATGATTTACCCCGAAACCAGAACCACGGAGTTTTGGCTTGCATGTGACGAACAGGGAAATGTAACAAGGATGAGATTGCAATCGGATAATGTCGGTGAACCCGTCGGGTCGGGTCTTATCGCCGGAGATTCTGACAGTTCGGAGGTCTGGTTGGCTAGACACAACCTGCATCTTGTCGGTTACGGTGATCCTGGGGTTCTGCTCAATTACGATATATCTGAACTGGATCCTAAGTTTCTCTTTGAAAGGCTCTTCGAACAGGAAAGCCGACATGAGGCGATTGTCGATGTCAATGAGCCGATGGAAAAGACGGAGCCCGTTATTGTCACCGTCACGTATCCCCAGGGCACCAGGTCCGAAAAATGGAAGAAGGTGTTCTACATAGACCAGGCTACTAAGCTGGTGACCAGAATTGATAAATTTGAATGGAGGAGTCAGGGTTTTCAACACATCAAGACCCTCGAGTTCTGCGACTACAATCAACAGATCGATCCAATGATGTTCACTTTGGATGGTGATGTGCCCGATGATGCAAGGGTGGTTGATATGACCGAGGTGGAAGCAGGACTGTCTCAAGGCGATATGACTGATGAGGAAGTCGCCGAAAAAGTGACAACAGAATTCTTCAAGGCAGTTATCGCCAGGGATTTCTATAAGGCCGGACAGTTATATTTACGGGCACCCGATTTTCTGATCGAACAGGCATTTATGGGAGTCAATGTGCATAAAATCATTTCGGTTGGACCGGGACATCGTGATCCTGACCCGGATTCGAACGCGATACACTGCTCCTGCAAAGTCCTTGCCGAGATTGGCGGACAATACTATGAACTTAACGCCTGGATGGTTCGAGTCATACGAATAGACAAAGATACAAACCGTTGGCTTATCTGTGGAATTGCGACCGGCACAAGACCCGCTCCCGGTATCATGACCTTATCAGGGGATGGAGCTGATCTAAGTGCAGTGACATACGACCGCCTCAAGCCAGGCGAGTTTATGCTTAAGTGGCTCCTTCTTGAGCCGATTCGGATTGAAGGCAAGGGAGATACGGCCATCCCGTCAGAGAAAATCCAAAGAGATGAATTTGCTACAGATCAAATCGATGTTTCGAATTTTCAAGCAAAGGTGAATGTTTCCGGCGAAGAGCACGAATGGTGGGTGCTGGAAAACGAGTATGGCATTATCGACCTTACGGGCGAGTTTGGGGAATGGTCTTTGATAACATATGCCTGGGCACAAATCGAAATGTCTGAAGAAAGACAAGTTGTCCTGGGCATTGGTTCCGACGACGGGGTGAAGGTCTGGCTGAACGGTGAGCTTGTGCATGAGAATTGGGTCTGCCGCGGTGTATGTGTGGATAACGACCGCGTATCGGTCACGTTCAAGAAAGGCACGAATCAGCTTGTGCTTAAAGTTCAGAACCACGGTGGCCCCTGGGGATTCTGCTGCAGATTGCTGGATGAATAAACTTTAATAGCAAGAGGCGGGAATTGTCTGTCAGTTCAAGCCGGTCCGCTCGGCTATTTTCGGCGGGGTCTGATAAAGCGAACTCGTTAGCGTGAGGATAGACCTCCTCAAGCAGGCCGGGCCGGTTTGGCTCGGCCTTTTTCGTGCGCTTTTAGAGACATGATGAGGTTTTGTACCCCCCTGCCGGCAAATCTGGCGAAAAAATCTGTTTTTGCTTATACTAAAACCGCCCTCGAAATCGTGATAATAGTGACGAACGTTCGTTCCTGAGACTAATCGGCCGGTCACAGATGGTGGAAGACGAAGTACTTAAGTGGAAGTTCAAGTGCGGCAGCCGCGACGCACTGCGGCGGATTTATGAGAAATACCAGGACTATCTGCTGACCTTGGCGATAGCTCTTTCAAATGATGTCGGGGCCGCCGAAGACATCCTGCATGATGTTTTCGTGTCGTTCGCCGAATCTGCGGGGACTTTCAGGCTGCGTGGCAGCCTCCGGAACTATCTGGCGACCTGCGTTATCAACCGCGCCCGCGACCGAATCCGCAAAGACCGCCGAAGACCGGCGGTCGCGCTGGATGAGGTAGACCTGCTCAAAGGCGATTCGAATACGCCCGACCAACTGGTCATCTGCAGCGAGCAATCGCGCCAACTGGCACAGGCAATGGCTCAGCTTCCATACCAGCAGCGGGAGGTGATAGTCCTGCGTATAACAGGCGGCATGAAATTCAGGGAGATTGCCAGGCTGCAAAATGTTTCGGCCAATACGGTTCAAGGCCGGTATCGGTACGGGCTGGATAAATTGCGGTCCGTCTTGAATGATGAGGTGAAAAAATGATCAAGAAAGAGAATGTAGAAGAAAAAATCAGGAAGCTCGATTTCAGGGCGGGCGCCGCGATGCATGACCGGATTCTCGGTGACGTGCTCAGCGCCCATGACAAATCAACGCCTGTCAAATCGGCCGTAATGCAGCCTAACGTATGGAGAATGATCATGAAAAGCAGAATAACAAAATTGGCCGCCGCAGCGGTGATAATTGTCGGTGTACTTATTGGTATCAAAATATATTCCGGCTGGGGCACCCAGCCAGGCGAGGACATGGCCCGGATTGATCAACCGCCCAGCCGGATTCCGACGGTGGTCAAGGAACACCGGACGCCGGCGATTGAAGTACCCCCACTCCAACCAACGGCACCGGAGGGCGATGTCGTGCCGTCCAGTATCAAGACGATGCTGGCCGCCAATGACTTTGACGGTGTGGCAGCAGCAGTTGCCCAGGCAGATTTGAGAACGAAAGTGGCTACCGCGAACTTTCTGGCGAACATGGATGATGGTGCAAAGGCTCTCGAGGTTCTGGATAACCTCAGTGCCGCACATTCCGCCAGCGAGCCGGACAACCCGTTTGCAGCCGCCGCCGTGCAGCTCAGGAACCGAATCACCGCTAGGCAGAACGCGAGCAAGGCTGGACTCAAGACAACACAGGCCCAGCTTCCAATGAAAGAAAAACAGTGGTCCGTAACTATTGTTACACCGGAGCTCGCATCTTCAGTGGCATACCCTCCCGACCACGAAGCTGAAACAGACGTTGCCCGGCGCAGACGCATCCTGTTCGGCACGGTTGTCGATGAAAGAGGCAGCACCGTGACGGATGCCCGCGTCTTTGCCTCTTTCGCCCTGCACGACAGAACAGATGCCAACGGCACCTTTGCTCTTCTTATCTCCCCTACCGATGGCTCCAACTCCCTCGGGCCTATGGACTTCCCGATGTATATCTGGGCCTACCGAGAAAATGATCCGTACCGTGTCGCGTGGACACTGATAAGGCATCCAGGCAAGGAAACCACCCAAAATCCAATAACCGAAGAAACTCACCAGGGAGTAAAGCTGGTTATCCAGGACGAGAATGACCTGGCTAAGTATATCCCAGGCGACCCGGGCGAGTTATTCGAAGAGCCCCAAGGCGGACCAATCGCAGAAGGCATAGTGCTGGCAATGGGACCGGCGGGCGTCATCATGGGCCAGGTGACGGATGCTTCCGGCAGGCCGGCGGCAAACGCCACCGTACGTATCGAAGAATTCACGCTCGGGTTGGGCATGAACACACTGACCGTAAACAATCTCAACCACGAGTGGAAAGCCGATGTCTCCGCGGTGACGGATGCACACGGTTATTACCAGTTGAGCAATCTGCCTATATCCTGGATCAGTGTTCGTTTGACAGCGGTACTTGATGGCCACGGAACCGGTCAGGCCGAATACGAGGGTACCGGCCTGACAATGGTCAGGGGATGTGATGTGCAGCTTACTGAAGGACAGTCTCAGGAAACCTCAGAAAGTCAAGACGACGACGTGGATGCGCCCTACCGCGGGGAGCTGACAAGTGAAGTTCTTGGTGATTTACCGTTTTCGCTGCCGCAAGGGCCGGTTGAGGCGCGAATCGAACCCGTCCAGGCGAGGGGCGAGGTCTCCGTGACCCAGCTTCCATCGGAGGAAAATAACTATGAACTGGTTGTAGAATTTGATGACGGCTCAGAGGGTGGTTCGGACTGGTATGAGATTACGCTTTATGTTGGTTCGCCCGGCGGCCGGCCGGTTGCAGAATTCACCATCCACATTAAGGCGTATATTGACGGGGTCAGCAACCTCGTTTTCAAAGATAACACCGTCTATTGGCATCACCTCGAAGCCGCCGCCCCTGGCCGGCACGAGGGCCGTGATCTTCCCACGTATATCAACGATATCGAATGGTTTCCCGAGTGGTCCCGGCCCGCTGAGGCCGAAAATGCAAGTGTGGAAGCTCTCGGTGGTGCTGTTGGCGGCTATGCCCTATCCTCATCCACCGATGATTCGTCAGATGACCGCGACGATGAACAGGATGGATCAAGTGTTAGCGAGGAGCGAAAGAAGATACTTTCCGGCAGCCTGATAGACGAGCGGGGTAATGCTGTGGCTGGTGCTCGCGTCTTTGGCTCGTTCGCGCAGCACGGCACAACAGATGCAAACGGGAGCTTCGCCCTTGCTATCTCCCCCGAAGACGGTTCCAATTCATTGGGGTCCGGGGACTTTCCAATGTATGTCTGGGCCTACGAAGAGAACCAACCTCATCGCGTGGCCTGGACCGTAATCAGACATCCCGATTCAGACAGGGAGATTATAGAACTCGAGAGCGAGCGTGGTGGGACACAACTGATTGAAGAAACCCACCAGGGCGTAAAGTTGGTTATCGAGGACGAGAACGACCTGGCTCAGTATATCCCCGGCGATCCGGGCCGATTGGAAGACCCCGACGGCAGCCCGACCGTTCATGACATCGTTCTTGTAATGGGACCTGCGGGCGTCATCTCCGGCCGGGTAACCGACGCAAACGGCTCGGCCGTGGCCGGCGCGAAGGTCTCGATTGACCAGTTGCAAATGCAGTTGGGCAAGAATACCCTGACTATCAGCGAACTGGACCATGATTGGAAAGCCGAGGCCTTTGCCGTAACAGATGCTCAAGGCTATTACCAGTTGAACAACCTGCCGGTATCCTGGACCAATATCAAACTCAAAGTAGAGGCGGATGGCTGTGCGACGGCGCGACAAGATTTCCAAAATGCCGGAGGTAATAAGCTGGACGGATGCAACATGCAGCTCGTCGAGCACGACACAGAGGATTAAAAGGACGAGGACCGGGAGGATGGATTGAAGGTCTATGGAGCTAATGGGATTTACGGAGGATATCGCCGGGCGAGCGAATAAGCGATTTGGTTGGTAATCAGTGTTGTGACACGGAAAGGTCGGGCCAGTTTGGTCCGGCCTTTTTTATTCGGTCGTTCATTTTGTGGCCTGCGCCTGCTTTTCCATCTCGCTAAGGTAGGCAAGGGTACGTTCGAGCTTGTCCGTCAAGTGCTTCAGTTTCAGCATGGTCTTGACGCGGGTCAGAAGTTCGAGCTTGTTGATGGGCTTACTGAGGAAATCATCCGTGCCGACATCGATGGCCCGCTCAATGTCACCATATTCATTGAGGGCAGTGACCATTATGATGGGAATGTCGCTCGTTTTGGGATCGTTCTTGAGTCTCTTGCAGACTTCGAAACCGCTCATTTTGGGCATCATCACATCGAGTAGAATCAGGTCCGGCGCACTTTTCGCGACAATCTCCATCGCCTCCACGCCGTCGTAGGCTGGCACGCTCTCGCAATCCACGTCCTCAAGATACGCCTGCAGCAGCTCAAGGTTCTGCTGGTTATCGTCAACAACCAGCACTACCGGCGTTCTTTCCTGCTCTTGATCGGCTGTCATTTTCTTCATTTGAACCGACTCCTTCTGGGCCGAGGCTATGTGGCCAACGCCCTGAGTATCGCCGTGCAGAAAGCAGGCAGGTCGTCGGGCTTGCGCGAGGTAATCAGGTTCTCATCCACCACGCACTCGGCATCGACGTACTCCGCCCCGGCGTTCTTAATATCGTCTTTGATAGCCATAAAACACGTTGCCTTTTTGCCCTTGTAGATATTCGTACTGCACAGCAGCCACCCGCCGTGACATATTGCAGCTATGACTTTGCCGGCGTTGACCATATCGTTGGCGAACTTTATAACATCTTCGCTTCGCCGCATGAAATCCGGGGCAAACCCGCCGGGTACAATCATGCAGTCATAGTCGGCCGCGCCGGCCCGCCCGGCTGCAACATCCGACACGCACGGGTATCCTTCTTTGGAATGATACTCCTTTTTCGCCTCCGCTGCAACAAAATCAACCTTAAGACCCGCTTCCTTCAGCCGGTAATAGGGATACCAAACTTCGAGAACCTGATACATCTCGTCAACCATAATCGCTATCTTCTCCGTTTTCATTATTGTCTCTCCTGTTTCGGCGCCGGCATAGGCGTCTTGAGCCAGGCAAGGTTAAACGCATAGTGGTTCCAACTGCTGATAAGGTGTATCGCACCGTCCGGCGTCTGGATACCGGTCATATAACCTCTGGGCTCGGTGGTGGTCGGCCCCATCGTGAATTCGCGTCCGTCCATGGCCTTGGCAGGGCGCTCCGGGCCGTCGTCGGTAATCAGCCGGCGAATGGGCCAGGTTTCGCCCTCGTCGAAACTCAGGGCCCCGTACAGGCCCTTAACCTGCCGGAACTGGCCGGCCCCGTCGGTGATTGTCATGTCCTTCGTGAATGAAGCAAGGAACAAAGGCCCCTCTTTGAGTCGCAGAAAAACCAGCCGCTGCCCGCCGCCGATGGGTTGGAAGCCGCTGGCCTCGTACGTCCAGGATTCACCCATATCCGCAGAGATGCTTTTCGGCATTCGACCGTCTATGTTACTGTCCCTGCCGAGCGCCATCAGACGACCGTCCGTCAGTTGCGTAATGCCGGCATGTATACCTGCTATCCTGCCCGGTGGCGTCCTCCACGTGCGGCCCTTATCCCGACTTATCCATATCGCGCTGCCTCTGCCGTCCTCGTGCCAGGGCCAATCAGAAGTGAATACGAGGCAGCCTTCATGGCTGACAAAGGCCGAGGCGATCGGCTGGTTCGATATGCCGCGCACCGGATTTATCAGCCGCCCTTTCGACCAGGTGACACCGTTGTCTTTGGAAGTGCGCATGACAAGCGCAAGGTTCTTCCTGTAGCTATGGCCGGCGGATAGGCCGTTGAAATGATAAAGCGTACCCTCGCCGTCATTGAGCATCGCCGGCGCGTGGTCGTTGCGGTCAGGTGCATCCCAGAAAGGCGCCGCATCGTCCCACTCTTTGGCCCCCTGCCGCAGCCTGCTCGCAACCACACAAAGCTCTCGCCCCCGCTCGCTGTTACACGAATACCATATTGCCAAAAGGTCCCCGTTGTCGCACCACGTCAATGCCGGGTCGTGATTATGTCTCGAGAACATCGGCCCGTTCGAGCTCGCAGGAATTTTCACGTACTGCTGCGGGCCAAAGAAATAAGGTTCGGCCGGGTCAGGCCCCCTGCCCCAGTTGTGCGCCTGCTGCTTCACATCACTTGCCCAGAGTCCCGCCTCGACCACGGGCAGTGGTTCTCTCCCCGGCAATTCACCTAACACTACACGGAATCCAATAAGCCAGTGCCTATCCTCCGGCATCGTCCCCTGCCGATTGGCCGAGCGCAGGAAACGCACTTCGGTGTTGTGGCTGCCGCCGCGCGTGACTCTGAAGTCGCTATCGGTCCGCCCCACCGGGTCGGTCTGCTCGCCTTTGTTGTATGGGCCGTACCAGTCATTACACCACTCCTCGACGTTGCCGTGCACGTCGTAGAGACCCCAGGGATTTGGCGGGGTCTGTGCGACGGTGAGGTCAACAGGCATTGGGTCCTGTGACCGTTCTTGCGACTTGAAGTAGACTTCGGGCAATCTATCGCCGGTATAGTAAGCTGTGGTCGTACCGGCACGGCAGGCATATTCCCATTCGGCCTCAGTGGGCAGCCGATATGGCAGACCTTCCTTCTCCGATAGCCACCGGCAGAACTTCATTGCATCATACCAGCTCACAAAGACCGCCGCTTCGTTATCGCCTTTTGAAAGACCCTCCCGACCGCGAAAGTCTTTGTGTGGGTGGTCAAACAGCTCATACTGAAGGTTTGTCACCTCAATGGCCGCGATATAGAACGGTTTTGAGATTCTTACCCTGTGAACGGGTCTTTCATCCCAGTCACCCCCCCGCCGTTGTCCCATTGCGAAGTCGCCAGGCTCGATCCGCACAAACTTCATACCCATGGTGTTGGTGAACGTTTTCTGTTCCGGCATCTCGCCGGCATTTAAGACCGCCAGGGTCGTCATTACGATTGTAATGACATTAAGACCATACTTCATATCGTGGCTCCTCGGCGGTATTAGTTTGCTATTTGTTCATCGCCCATTTGTGCTGGTGTTTTCAGCCAGGCCAGATTGAATCGGTAATGCAGGCCGCTGGAAATCAGATGGATGACGTTGTCCGGCGACTGAGTGATAGCCAGATAGCCAAGCGGTTCGGCATGAGTATCATCCATAATGAAATCCTGGGTCCACGCTTCGCCGTTCAGTTTTTGCACCGGCCCACCGGCTGTAAGCAGCTTCTTTACCGGCCAGGTCTTGCCCTCATCGAAACTCACCGCGCCAAACATTCCATAGACCCGTCGCTCCTTTCCGGCCGCATCCTTAATCAGAATACCCTTTTCCGAAAGCGTTCTCGGTCGGGGCTTATCCAATATCACCTGCTCGTAATCTGCCGTATCCGTGAAAGTCACGTGCAGAATCGGCCCCTCGCGAAGCCGCAGCAATACCGCGCGCTGGCCGCCGCTGACAGGCGGAAATTCGGTCGCCGAATACTCCCACGTCTTGCCCATATCCTTCGACAAACTCATCGGCATCAGCCCATCTATAGGCTTGCCTCGACCGAAGGCCATAAGGCTGCCGTCGGCCAGTTGCAGCGCCGCGGCATGTGTTCCGCGTATGTTGCCGTCCGAGACATTATTGGTGACCATTTGCCAGCTTCGGCCGCCGTCGGGGCTAAGATACAGACCCGTCCCGCCCGGCGCATCCGCCGGAAAAATGAGAAATCCTTCCTTGGTTCTTGATATGCCCATGTGCGCAATGTAGCGCCCGTGTTCGGGGTCAACCAGGCGCGGGTACGACCACGTGGCCCCGTTATCGTTGCTCACCCGCAGGACCAGCGCCAGCTTTGACCACCAGCCGTCTGTACCGAGGCCGTTGAGATGAAGAATCTTTCCATTGCCGTCGTTGTAGAGGCCGGTGCCGTGCTCGTTGCGGTCGCGGGCGTTGAAGAACGCCGAGGCCTCGTCCCATTCACCGGCGGCCCGTCGAAACCGGCTGGCCACAATCCCTAATTCCCTGCCGCGCTCACGCGCACAACTGAACCACGCCGCCAGCAGGTCGCCGTTGTCACACCAGGTTATACTCGGCACGTGGTTATGGAAAAAGAACAGAACCGACTCAGGGTCTTTTGGTTTTAGTACATATTTGACAGGCCCTTTGAAATAGGGCTTGCTCGTATCGGGGCCTTTGGACCAGTCGTACGGCTTCTGGCTGATATTGCGGGTGTTGAGCGCCGCCGGCTCCGCCGCCAGCGGTTCTGTGTTCGGCAACTCACCCTGCACGACGCGAAAGCCGATTAGCCAGTGTTTATCCTCAGGCAAGGTGCTCATGCGGTTGGCCGAGCGTAGTGACTTCAGATAGACATTGTGGCTTCCCCCGCGGACAACCCTCCACAAGCCGGCCTTGCGTCCGACAGGGTCTCTCTGCTCACCCGGTTCGTAGGCACCGTATAAATCATAACACCACTCCTCGACGTTGCCGTGCATATCGTACAGGCCCCAGGCGTTCGGCGGCGCGACGCCGACCCGCGTCGATACCTTATCAGGCCGGCTCTTATGCTTTTGTGATTTCTGATAAACCTCCGGCAGGTCGTCGCCCGTATTGAACCGCGTCGTGGTCCCCGCCCGGCAGGCGTATTCCCACTCCGCCTCGGTTGGCAAACGATAGGCCAGTTTTTCTTTCTTCGAAAGCCATTCACAAAAAGCTGCTGCCTCGTGCCAGCTAACATCAACCACCGCTTCGTCGTCTTCGTTTGATAGCCCCTTTACGCCGCGAAGTTGCCGGTGTTCGGGGTCGAACTGCTCGTATTGGGCGTTTGTCACCTCCGTTGCCGACATATAGAAGGGTTTGCTTATGGTCACTCTGTGCACAGGCTGCTCATCCAATTCGCCGCCCATAAACTGTCTGTCACCGTATGTCTGCGTAATGCTCTTGCCGTTCGCTTCGCGCTCCTGCCCCATCATGAAGCTGCCCGCCTCGATGCGGACAAGCTTCATACCGACACCGTTTGTGAACTCGTTACCTGTCGGACCCTCAGCCGCACACACAGAAAAAACCGATGCGGCCGCCACCACTAAACACATCAACCTTGCCATACGAACCATCTGCACCTTCTCCTTTCTGTTCTTGCGTGCATCGGCTAATCTTAACCAACATTGTGCAATCTGATTATATTGTTTTTCACACCGCTAACCTTGCACCTCGCCGCTCAACAATCTTTCGCACGTCCGCTGGGTCAAGCTGCCGCGGGTCACATCTTTTCTGCGTGCTCATCGCGGCCGCGATTCCCGCCGCCTGCCCCATCATCGAAGCCGATGTGCTCACCCGAGCCGACGAAAGAGCCAGCTGGTCGGCCGAGAAGCACCGCCCTGCCATCATCAGGTTCCTGCCGTCCCTCGCAATCAGACTTCGAAGCGGTATCTGATATGGGGGAACCTCTCGCTCCTTCTTGGAAAGAATGTATGTCCTCTTCTCATCGTCCGGTTTATGGGCATCGAGGTAAAACATCCCCCGTGCCACGCCGTCTTCAAAGGCCCTGCCGGCCCGCAGGTCCTTCACCTTAAGAACATAGTCACCCACTATGCGACACCCCTCCCGAATCCCGATGATTGGCGAACAGTGGTCGAGCAGCCACGGTTTCTTCTCAACGCGCTGATAATAGTCGAGCACCTCCATCATTCGCCTCCGCGCCTGAATTTCCGCGGCCGTAAGGCTCTCGGTATCAGTCGAATCAAACATCGGTATCTTTATCTTCAGCGCGTCGCTGCCCGGCCCGTTCGGCCACTTGCTTGTCATGGGCAATTCCTCTTTCGAACGGACCGGCTCGAACCAGCCCTCGGGCAATTGTGCTCGCGCGTGTTGCGGTTCCACGTGGCGAACAAAGTACATCATCGACATAGGCAATTGCAGGTGATCCCGCTCGCGGCCCTTCATTATCTTGAAACCCGCCGCCCGCGCCACATCGGCGTCGCCGGTGCAGTCTATGAACTGCCGGGCACGAACGGCCTCGGGACCGGATTTGCCGCAGATGATGCACTCGCTAATCCGGCCATTCTTCACGCGAACATCCGCGAATCGTGTGTGCAGCAGAAGCTTGACCTTCCGGCGGAGCAGCAGCTCCTGCAGCACTAACGCCAGAATCTCGTGGTCGAACACTGTCTTAGGCAGCGAAATTGCGCCGAACCTGGCCAGGTCCGCAAGGATTTCATCGAAGACCTCCCCCTGTCCTTCTATCTGACCGCAGAAGTTCGCCACGCCGCCGGACGTCATATTACCGCCGGTCACAGCGAAACGCTCGACCAGAATAACCTTGGCACCCGAGCGAGCGGCGGCACACGCGCCGGATACGCCTGCAATCCCCCCTCCTATCACCGCCACATCCGCCTCGTAGCGGACGGGCACTTGCCTGCGCCATTCTATCTCAGAAGCTGATGAGCCGCTTCTTACATCACCCGACTGTGCCTGGCTGCTCTCCGGCCCATCGGCGCCGCCGGATGCGACCCACCCGGCGGCACCCGCCGCCAATTTCATGAACCTGCGACGTTCCATGCTACAATATCCTCAGACAATTTGATTCTTATGCCTCTCAATGAATTCGCGTATCTCCGGACGGATGAATATGCTTTCGATATCAACAACCCTCGCCACGGCCTCGGCGCACATTGCCGCCATTTCCGCTGAAGTCGCCTGCGTATCCGAGAAGAACAGCTTCTCGCCCCTGACAGTGCACAGTCCCCCGCCGCTGCCCCCGAGAGGCTCACTGCGGACCTTTACGCCGTTCGCCTCCAGCAGCGCCAAAAGCTCTTCCAATATCCTTTGCTCATTCATCGTACGTCTATCTCCGGCTCCTTTACCTCCAGAACCCGCGGCACCTTAAAATGAGCAAAATTAATTTCCACCACCGGCTCACCGGCAAAGGCCTTCCCCGCTTCCTTGCTGTACAAAACAGTGGGTCGGAAAAAGACCCAATGAAAATGTTCCGTCACTGGCACGAAGTCGGCTTTTTTGCCGTCCTCACGTATGGGTTTCAGATGCTCGATGATTTTCTCAATAAGACCCACAAAATAAAACGACCCGTCGTACAAGTGCCAGCCGGGACTCTCTCTCCAAACGTGGCTCAAGTGAACCTCTTTCCTGTAATCGATGCCCAGCTTATCGAAGACTCGCAGCGCTTCTTCAGGATAGAACTTCTCCCGAACTTGGACAAAATTATCACAGGCCTCGCAATCACATCTGTCAGAGTCTCCATTTTCGATCTGCCTATACGCCTGCCGAGTGGCTTCTGCGTCGTATTTCACAATCCACGGCCCAATCTGCAGCGTCTCCATACCCCTCTTTGCTCAAGGAAAACACACGCAATAGTCGATATAACTACTTGTACGACAACACCTTCAGAATGTAATGGCAATTGCTGGATTCTACAGCAGGAGCAGACAATTGACAAGGGTAATCGACAAACGCCGTTCTCTGCACAAGCTTCTGGCCTCTGAGCAGCAGGAGCTCGAGAGCCTCAAATCAGAATTCAGCCGGCTTCAGGCGCTGTCCAACATCGGCACCGCCGCCTGCATGATAGGCCACGAGATAAACAACCTGCTTGCCCCCGTGGGCAGCTATGCGGCGCTCGCGCTGAAAAATCCCGACGACAAGGCCCTGATAGAAAAGGCGCTCCAGAAAGCCGTGCGAAACGCCGAGCGGGCATCGAAGATTATGGAGAGCATGTTCGGTTTGGCAAATGGCGAAAACCAGCAGAAAAAAGACGCCTGCCTCGTCCTGCTAATCGAGGAGGTTTTCAACTGCCTCACCCGAGATTTTGCCAGGGACGGCATAACGGTAAATCTAAGAATTCCCGAAGGCCTGACGGTCTGGGCTGTGCCGGTTCAAATTCAGCAGGTTCTAATAAACCTGATTCTTAACGCCCGACAGGCCATGCTGGGCCACGGCGGCGTCCTGACCATCAGGGCCGTGGAAAAGACAGACACTGTTCATATAGATGTTATCGACACCGGATGCGGAATCGAACCTGCTAATCTGACTGATATTTTCGAACCCTTCTACACCACCAAAACCGCCGACAAGCCGGCATCCAAACACCCAGCCTCCGGTCTGGGGCTCGCTTTCTGCAAAAAGGTAGTAGAGTCTCACGGCGGCTCCATCTCCGTCCAGTCCAGGCCCGCCCGCGGAACCACCTTTACCATTACCTTGCCCAAGAAGGGCGCCGGGTTATAATACCAACGTGGCTAAGTACGGCGGCCATATCGTTCTGATGCTGTTTCTGCTTGCCGGTTCCGCCTTCTTCTCCGGCGCTGAAACCGCTTTCTTTAACCTCTCGCGCCGCCAAAAAAACCTCCTGCTGAAATCTTCGCACAAGCTGAACCAGCTTGCCGCCAGGCTCTCCAACCAGCCCGGACACATCCTGAGCTGCCTGTTGCTCGGAAATATGACTGTGAATGTCCTGTTTTTTGCCGTCGGCAGCACCCTTACCGCCGCCATTGGCCGGCAAAGCGTCGTCGCCGCCGCTACCAGCGCCCTGCTTACATTCGCCGCGCTCGTTTTGTTCGGCGAAATACTGCCCAAATCTTTGGCCTATGCAAATTCCAAATCCTTCAGCATAGCCGCCGCCCTGCCGGTTCTGTTGTCCCTGCGAGTCTTCAAACCCATTGTATACGTATTACGGCTCCTGTTTGTAGAACCCACGCTGCGCCTAATCCTGGGCCCCGCCAAACAACCCAGCCCCGTCACCACTTCCGAGTTCAAAGCCCTTATCGACCAGGTACGAAAACGTGGCCTCCTCACACCCGATGAAAACAAGCTGCTGACCGAAATTATCGAGCTCGGCTTCCTCAAAGTCCGACACGTTATGCAACCCAGGGTCGATATGATTGCATGCGCCGTCACCGACCACAGGCAGCAGGCCCTTGAGATTATGCAGAAAAATCACTCCACAAAACTGCCCGTATATGTCCGATCCGTCGACAACATTGTCGGCCTGGTTCACCTGCGACAGCTTCTGCTTCACCCCGACACCTCGCTGGACAAGCTTGTTCAGCAGGTCCACTTCGTACCCGAGCAAAAAACCGTCGAATCCCTCCTCGAATTCTTCCGCCGGTCCCATACCGACTTCGCAATAGTTGTCGATGAATACGGCGGCATCGCCGGGTCCGTTCGCCTCGAGGATATTGCCGAAGAGCTGCTCGGCCCCATCGAAACTGCCGACGAAATCCAGCCTATTAAGGCAACAGGTCCCTTTGAATACAGGCTCACCGGTAATCTCGCCGTCCACGATTGGGCCGAAGTCCTCGGCATCCAACTCGAAGATGCACCGTGCTCCACACTCGGCGGCCTGGTCACTGCGCTGCTCGGGAAAATACCCAAAAGCGGCGATGTGGCTTACCTTAAGAATCTCAAATTCACCGTCGAACAGGTTAGAAAGAACAGAATTGAAACTTTAATCTTAACTCTGGAGCAAATCAAGGGCGATGGTTAGCGGCCTAATCCTGATACCGGCCATTGTGTTCTTTGTGATCCTCGCCGCCCTGTTTGCAGGCGCCGAAACCGGCATTTACCGCCTCAGCCGACTGCGCCTGCGACTCGGCATCGAAAACAAGCAACTGTCCTTTATCATGCTGGGAAAGGCCATGCAGGACAGCCCGTCTTTGCTTCTGTCGACGCTGATTGGCACAAACCTCACCCACTACTTCGCCGTCAGTATTGTCACTTTTATGCTGTTGCACAGGATGCGGGCCGAACACGCCGCGGAACTATTCGCAACTTTCATCTCCGCTCCGATTCTCTTTATCTTCTCCGAGTTGATTCCAAAAAATGTCTTCTTCTATCGCGCCGACACCCTTATGCCCGCCTTGGGGGCCGTCCTCTTCACCTTCCAGAAACTCTTCACCCTCTCCGGCATTATACCAGTGCTCAAATTCATTACCCGCGCCTTCGCCGGACTGACTGGAACGCCCACATCCACAAAAACCGTAATATCGGATGTCAGAGAACATCATATCGAGGCCATCCTGCAGGAAACGCGGGATGAAGGTTTTCTCAGCCCCGTCCAGACCGATATCATAAATCGTATTGTCGTGATGCCCAACATCCGTCTTCGCGCCGTGATGACCCCCATCAATAAGGTCCGTATGGTCGCCCGGGATTCCGACACCGCTGCCCTCTCGGCCATGTTGAAAAAGTATCCATTCACACGCCTGCCCGTATGCGACCGTTCGCCCGGAGATGTTGTGGGCTTCGTGAATGTCTATGAGGCCTTGAGCTCGCCCGAGCCGTTTGCCGATTTGAGCACTTTCATAAAACCGATCCGAAAACTCCCCGCAGACACGACCGTTATCGACGCCATTAACACGATGCAGCGCGAAAAACAGAAAATTGCCCTTATTACCAGACCGGGCCATCCCGGCGCCGAAAGACCTCTCGGCATCGTCACCATGAAAGACCTGGTCGAAGAGCTTCTCGGGGAACTGGTTGAATGGTAGAACAGCCACAGACCATGTACTAACAGGTTGAATGTCACCAAGACTCGTCAATATCTTAGCGATTCTGATAATCGCGGCTCTGTTGCTGATGATTGTCGCCAACGGCATGACCAAGCCGCTCGGACGTGATGAACAAATGTATTGCACCGCCGGCGTCCTCCTGGCACAGGGCAAGGCGATCTACAGCGACTTCTCCTATCCCTCCCAGATGCCCTGCCACCCGTTGCTTTACGCCGCCTTATTCAAGATATTCAATACCCGATATTACCTGCTCGTGGGCCGGGCCGTCTCCATACTTTGTGACATCCTCGTGGTAGTCTGCATCATCGGCATATATCGCCGGGTCTTCACGCCCTTTGAGACTTGCCGAATCTGGCTGGGCCTCGCCGGCGTCGTCCTGTACTTGTTCAATCCGCTCGTTGATTACGCCAACAGCTATGCCTGGAACCACGACGTGGTCACTTCTTGCGTGATTTTGTCCTTTTGGTTATTCATATCCTCGAATTCGGCGGATAAACCGCGACCGTGGCAAACAGCCGCCATCGGCGCCCTGCTTACCTTGGCAACCTCTATGCGCATAACTACAGCCCTTGTGCAAATGCTCTTTTTCGCATTCATATTAACGCGCTCCGCACCGTCGCTAAGGCAGAGACTAAAGAATATCACCCCATTTTTGGTCGCGACAGCACTGACGCTGCTTTGGCCTGCCTGGGTTGTTCTGCACGCCTGGCGACCTTTCTTGCTCAACCTCATCAAAATACCCGCGCTCTATGGTGCATGGCTTCATAAAATAGGAATGGTCCACAGCAAGCCCGAGCTCATATACACCTGTCTGACCACGCCGGGCTACCTGGCGCTAATTTCGATTGTGATTTATGTTTCCCTGATTACTGGGTGCCGGCATCGCAAGCTTACTATATCAAACGCAAGGTGCCTGCTCCTCGCCGCCCTGCTCGTGCTCACCTTTTTCGTAATCGCCCTGATTCCGCCGACAATATGGAGACAATACCTCGCTATGCCCGTTCCCTTTTTGGTGGTCACCCTTGCCTACCCCCTGCGTTACCTCAGGACAGCCGCCCCGGAAGGCGCGCCTCACAAACACTTTCGTTTGGCGGTTGTACTGCTGGCGGCGTGTGTGACCGTGGGTGTTACTACATATCCGGTGCTTCTGTACCGAACGCCGATTCTCCTTGCACCAGAGGCCTGGGTGCCCATCCGCCTGCACAAAACTTCAGAAGACATCTCTCAACTCGCCAACCCCCCTAAACGTGTGCTCACTCTGGCCCCCCTATTCGCGACCGAAGGCGGCTGCACGATTTATCCCGAACTCTCCGCCGGCGCCATCGTCTACAGAATCGCCGATTCTCTGACGCCCCCCGAGCGCGCCCTTACACATACCGTCGGACCCGAAACACTCGCCGCTCTGGTTGAGCGCCGGCCGCCTTCGGTTGTGGTATTAGGCGTCGAAATGGACCTGCTCGAAGCATCACTTTTTGATTCGACGCTACAACGCAACGACCAGAAATGGGAAAAGAAGGTCTACGACGGCGGCATCACCGCTTATTTCAGGCGTTGACCTCAAGCTCCCCCAGCGTCCCCCGCCTTATCATCTATAATCGCCTTGGCTATGTCATTAATGGCCTTGCGCGTAAGCCCGTTTGCCTTGTTGGCCAGAATGGAGAACAGGTAATCGCCTTCGCCGGTAGTGCACATCCCTGAGAACGACTTGACGCCGGAAATGTAGCCCGTCTTGCCGAATATCTTACCTTTGTATTTTTCTTCGCCGAAATATCTTTTGATCGTCCCATCGACCCCCGCTATCGCCAGCGAGTCTTTATACAGCCCCCACTGGCCGCTCTTGTAAACCGAGTACAACACCTTGGTGATGGCACGGGCGCTCAGCTCGTTCTGCCGGCTCAAGCCGCTTGCGTCATCAATGTAAAACTCGGATTCGTCAACGCCAACCTCGCGCAGATACTCCGATATGATCCTCCTGCCTCTTTCCCAGCTTCCGTTCCTGCCCCCCTGACTGTTCGCCGCTATTGTCTTCATCAGGGCCTCCGCCGCCAGGCCCAGACTGTTTTTGTTGCACCGTTTCAGACAATCCGCCATAGACGTGGTGTATTCCGCCAATTCTTCGAAGTCACAATCTTCGCTCATTGCTTTTTCGATTAGCTGTCCCTGTGTGCTCACGCCCGCCGCCAGCAAGCGTTCGGCAAGCAGATACCCGAAGAACGCCGCGGGCCTTTCAATCGCCACTTCGAAAGGACCCTCCTGCCTCATGCACTTGCCCTTTACGATAAGGCAGTTGGGCTTTCCAAGCTGACGGTACGCACCAACGCCGCCGCCTTGTTGTACAGCCACAACCTCGTTGGTAATCTGTATGAAATCGGTCTCAGGCTCGATTGTAACAACGACTTGCCCGCCCACCGTCTTGGCTGTCATCTCGATGCAATTGTCGTTGTAGTTCAGCCCCGCCACCTCACATGCAAACCACTTGTTCAACTGGTCCTCCGGCCAGCTCGGGTGCACCCTCACGTCATCGAATATGGTGGTGTCAATGACCATATCTTTTATGCTCGTGATGCCCTTTTCTTTCAGTTTGTCCGCTATGTCCGCAAAGATCCACCCTGCCGCCCTGCCGTATTTGGCGTCCGTAACGTTATCGCCCAATAGCGGGTCCCCGCTGCCTATTATTACCAGCCTGTCGCCGCAGAGGCCCACCTTTGTCGCGAACACATAGTCCGGCCCCAGATACTTCAAGGCCGCCGCCGTCACAATTATCTTCATATTTGAGGCCGGCATCAGCGCCTCTGCTGCATTATGGCTGTACAACGCCCGGCCGGTATCGGCCTTGACGATGTGCACCGAATATTGGACTTTGCTCTGCGAAGGCTGCCTGATAATGCCGTCTATCCGCTCCGCCAGCCCCGCCCCGGCCGTCCCCGCAAAGCAGACAACCCCCAGAGCCGTCATTATCGCCAATTGTCGTAACCTGACCTTCATCTTGCACGCAACTACTACCAAAAATCGCTCCCCGATTCAACCATCCAACTCGATTCTTCAGAATTACCGGCCGCTTGTCGGCCGAAGGCGGATTGGGTTGATTTGATCCGGCTTCGCCAACCCGGCTTCGCAGAGGACTTCGCCGTGGCAAGGAGGCTACTCCGCGACAGGTTGGGTTTGTTTGGGTTCGCTCTGGTGGGGGAGAATTTGGCATTTTTTTCGTAACCCCTTGTGTAGAAGAAGGTTGGGTTGATTTGTGGGTTTTTGGGAAATTGGGTTTGTTTTGGGTTTGCTTGGGTTCGTTTTGGCTTCGGGGGCCCCTGACGGGCGAAAAATTGGGTTTGCTTTGGGTTCGTTTGGGTTCGTTTGGGTTCGTTTTTGGGTGCTGCCGAAGGGGCTGTATTTGCGTAATCCTTTGTGGGGGCTGGGTTTGCGGTGTTTTTTGGCGTTTTTGAAATTGGGTTCGTTTTGCACGAAAAGGGCGAATTTGTAGAGGGTTCTCGACAGAAATCGAACACACAAGACGAAGGAGGCAAGACACAAGAGGGAAGGCGGCGGGTAAACGTAATTGGTAGCTGGTAACTCACTGTTGTGTATCGAGTAGCGTACGATATTCAATTTTCGGGGGTATTATACCGGATTTTGGGTTGGAAGTAAAGGAAAAAGTCGGCAGGACAAAGGAAATCAGGGGAACAGGGAATCAGGATGTGGGTATCAGGAAAGCAGGATATCAGCGGGGATGGTCGCGGAAAGGGTGGGGCGGTGGAGACGGCAAATATCATCCAGGCATCTTGAGGAGACTGTCAGAATGTCGAGGGAATAAAAGCCGCAGGGGTAATAACGAAGACGCGTTAATTATTGAAGTTTGCAAGATGAACATGATGACCTTAGTGACGAATGACAAAGCAGCGCAACGGGTATCCGGCGATCTCGGAGTTAGTTGGGTCAGGGTGGATGCGTTCTTGGCTGGCATGGGACGGTAGGATGGTGGAGGAGTGTTGAGCGGAGTGGCAGTTCCTGACGTATTGGGAAACAGTCGTGGATCGGGGTGGGGTAGAGACCATTTTCTGGGTTCCTGGAAAGCAATTCAAGAGGCAAAGCGTGAAGATCAGAATTGCGGAGGGGCTGGTAGGGTTGGTTCAAGTGTATTTATTGGTCTTGTGAAGTGGCGCTGCGGAGGGCTCGTTTTAGGTCTTGGGTGAGATCGTTGCCCACGATGTCGGCGCCAGGGTAGTCGAGACTCTTTGCGTGGATGTTCATATTGCGCAATCGCTGGAGAATCTCCTGCTTCCACGAAGCGCGCACCGCGATGCGAGAAAATTGCCCTGCCGCTTGGCTCATGACATCGGCAATCAAGTCACCATGATCAAGGCCGAGTCGGCCCGCAACGGTGAAAAATCCCTGCTGCACTTCAATCCTATGGAATGGGACCAGGCAATTGAGTTCTGTTATCCACGGCGGACCATCGGTATTGAATGCTGTATCATTGAGATCAATCCCGTTGTTCTGTTCGGGATGCCGCCTTAAACCGTAATTCTCCCACCTTTGACCGACTTCGTCGCAGAAAGCTTTCCGTTTGAACCACCAGAGAGCACCGTCTTTGTCATGGTGGTGTATCGCTGCAAAGTATAGAGCAACCCATGGAGAGGCGGTCCAGTCGAGCAAGCGTGTAGGCGCTCGATAGTGTTGCATGACGGTCAGTGCTCCGATTCTGTCGTTCTCATGAGTACCAACCAAGTACTGCTTCTCGGCTTCGCCGAGGTATTGGCGTGCGAGAACACGGAATTTCTCTATTATTGCCTCTTCCTCAGCCAGTCTTTCACTGTAATCGGCCTTTGGGTCCAGGATTCTGTCCAAAGAGCTTTGCAGACTCGAGGTGCTGTCGGGCTGTCCGCGACACGCGAGGGGGTCATCCTTTTCCCACAGACCGAGCAGCCTTGTGAAAAGGTCATTAACTTCGCTAAAGTTTCTCTCATCGGGCCAAGGCATTCTGGGCGTCTTCAACAGTGTGTGAGTTCATAGGCGATTTGTTCATCGAGTACATCTCTTACGGTTAGTGCGATGATGGATTTGCGGGTTTTTTTGAAGAAGGCCTTCATGTCTTTATAGACCCCTCAGCTTTGGTTCCTCTCCCTATGTCTTTACAGACACCCTCACCTATGTCTTTACAGACACCCTCACCTATGGTTCCTCTCCCAGAGGGAGAGGATAGTTTGAGGGCGTGAGCGATGCGTTGAAGAACATTTTCCGGGCTTGCGAGAAAATCTTCATTTTTAAATCTTAAGACTGTCAATCCCATTGATACAAGATAGGCATCGCGCCGGTGGTCGTGTTTCTTCCGGTCGCTGCCGGCATGAACTCCGCCATCAAGTTCTATCACCAGCTTTTGTTCGTGACAATAGAAATCGGCTATGTAATCGCCGAACTGGTGTTGACGACGGAATTTCAGGTTCATATATCGTCTGTCTCGGAGTAATTCCCACATCACCAATTCGGCAGGCGTGTGTTTTTTTCTTAATTTTCTGGCGGTTTCAACTAATCCGGCAAAATCAAATCCTCCTCGATAATGCCCCTCTACCACTGGGAGAGGGTTAGGGTGAGGGTTGCCGGTCGGCCTTGAAGGTTGCTTTGGCATAGTTTTCCCCGCTTATTGGTAACTACTTCACGAATTACACGGGCATTGTACGTGCGAAGAATTGCCGTGTCAAGACTTTTAGGGAGGAGGCGGATTGGGTTTTTCAATGGGAAAAGGGCAGGCTCCGGAGGTTATCAGTCTGTCCGCCAAAGGAAGCCGCGTTGGCACCAAAAGGACGGCGGGCAAGCCCGCCAAAAGGCGTGGCGGACAAGCCCGCCAAAGAGCGTGGCGGGTAAATATCGAAACCCCTTGAATAACTCCCTGTTTTCCCGGATAATTGCAGGAGAGCTTACTGTCGTTATGAGGCTGATATTATGAGAATTGCTTATTTTGATTGTTTTGCGGGCGCCGCGGGTGATATGATTGTCGCTGCCATGCTCGATGCCGGCCTTGATGCTCAATTTCTCAAGGCCCAGCTCGCAACGCTCGGTATAGAAGGCCTTGACGTAAGAATCACGGAAACCGCGCGTGCCGGTCTGCGGGCCGTCAAGTTCGACCCCGTCACGACCGAACAGCCTGAGCACCGCAACCTCGAACAGATAACTAAAATCATCCGCGAGAGCAAAATAAGCAAAAAGGCCAGGGAAACCGCCGTCGCCATATTCGATAAGCTCGCCCACGCCGAAGCCGCTGTGCACGGCAAGGACCTGAACGAAATCCACTTCCACGAAATCGGGGCGCTCGATTCCATCGTGGATATCGTCTCAGCATGTATCGGCCTCGAAGCCCTGGGCGTTGAAAAGGTTCATTGCTCGGCCCTGAGCGTCGGAGGCGGTACCGTCAAGTGCGACCACGGAATAATGCCCGTTCCCGCACCGGCCGCCGCCCAACTGCTCAAGGGTATTCCCATCAACCCAGGTCCCATGCAAGCCGAGCTGCTTACCCCTACCGCTACGGCCATACTGACCACCGTAGCCGAGCAGTTCGGGCCCCTGCCCACAATGAAAATCGAGGCCATAGGCTACGGTGCAGGCTCGATGAACCCGGGCGAATTCCCAAACGTCCTGCGACTATTCCTCGGCCAGACCATGCCCGAGGACTCGGCTGATACGGACACGGTCTGTCTGCTTGAAACTAACGTCGATGACGCGACCGCTGAATTGATCGGTTTTGTAACAGAAGAACTGTTAGAACTTGGCGCATTAGACGTTTTCAGCACCCCAATCATAATGAAACACAGCCGACCTGCCGTCAAGATATCCGTTATATGCAGCCCCGAACTTACCTCCACAATGGAGAAAGCCCTTTTTGAGCAAGGCCTTACGCTTGGAATCAGAAAGCAGCTATTGCACAGGGCCAGGCTGGTGCGGGACTTTGTCACAGTGCAGACTGAATTCGGGCCGATAAGGATGAAAACGGGCTCTCTCAATGGCAGGATCGTCAATGCCAAGCCTGAGTTTTCAGACTGCCTTGCCGCCGCGAAAAGCCAAAATGTGCCCGTCAAAACCGTGTCCGACGCTGCCATCGCCTCATACAAAAAGGGAGCTCCCAAATAAGCCTGCCAACTTGTTCTTTTTGCCGGGTGAAGAACATCCGGCCCTTACCTTGATTTGCGGGACGCAAACTGCGCCAATGACAAATTTCTATCGCCTTAATTACTTACCATATAAGGGTTTATACAATTTTTTCTCTTGGGGTCGGAAATTCTGTTGAGGCCTTGACAACACTGCCGATGATTACTATAGTTAAGGGGGACAACAGGCTGCTCTTTTCGGTTTTTTAACCGTGGCGGGCTTCCGGAAAGCATACTTATTCTGTGCTCTGGAAGCCCTTTTTTTGTTCCGCACGGGGTGATCTGTGTGCAAAACAGCCGCGTCTGAGCACACCAATTACCGCACACTCGTACGAGGCGTATTTGTGGAAAAGAAAAACAGGGCCAATGGCTGAAAAGCCATTGGCCCTGAATCGCTCACGTTCGGCAAATCCTTTTGCCAGAAGGAGTTCTCACAAGCGAATACCCCTGATCAGGGACCCGCATGGTAGAAACGCACTTCGCTCAGGCCTGCCGCGGTGCCGCCATGGTTGCTGATGCATGTAAGCCTGACGTACCTGGCGTCCACGCTGCCGAAGTTGACTTCGGTGTTGTGGGCGTAAGTAGGGGAGCCGTCGGCAATGGCGAAGGTCTGCGTGCCGCCGAGCTGGGTCCAGTTGGTGCCGTTGGTGGAGTATTCGATGGTGCATTGATTGATGCCGCGATTGACCCTCAGATTTCCGGTGCCGTCAACGTCCTGGTTGTAGTTCCATACCCACATGGTTGTCAGTGTGTAAATCTGGTTGAACTCGTACTTGATCCATTGGCCGGAAATACCGTTTGACAGCCACATGGTGCCGTCGCCCGGAGGCGGAGGAACAGCCGGATTCGAGCCGATAAAGTGCGTGTGCAGGTCTCCGGTCAGCCCGTTCTCATTCGAGGTGTAATAGCCTTCGAGCTGGTAATTGACCGACGAACAGGTCGTCGTGATGGCAGTCGGTGCAATCTTCGAGGGCTCGGAAGCAAGCGTTGTACCCGTCTCTTCGGTTGACCAGGCGGTCGGGTTCTGATTGGCGCTCTTGTCGCGCGCCATGACCCTGTAGGTATAGCTGGTTTCCGGCTGCAGGCCGGTATCGACGTAGATGGTGCTGTCCTGCCAGCCGCTGTCACTGCCGGCTCCCACCGTGCACTCGAAGTAGTATTGAACGCCGCTGACGTCGGTAGCTGTAGTTGCAACCATGGTAACCGCGGTGGAACTGGAGCCGTATGGCATGGTTGCCCAGGTCATGGGATCGGGTGAGGGCGGATCATTGTCCGGTCCGGTGGTCGAACCCAAGACCAGACGGCTGTAAGGCCGGTTGTTACGCATGTGGACGGCAAGGACATCTATCTTGCTGGGCTGGTCGGTGCTGGAGGTGTCGGTCCACGTGTAGGTTCGGTCGTTGAGCGTAATCGACGACCTGACACTGCTGGATCCGGTGCGCTCCAGTTTCACCGTGAGCACAGACCACTCGCCGGGTGTCAGCTCGAAGCCCGGGATGTAATCAGTGAGCCCGTCATTGGTGTTCATCAGGTTGTCCAGACTGGCAGGTTTCTTTTGGAAGTTGCCGGTCTTGTGGACTTCGTCGAGGCAATCAACCCAGCGGGTCGGCCCCGCCAACATGTTGGGACCGAAGCGCCAGGCGTAGCCTTTATAGCCGGCGAATATGGAGCTTCCCGTCACGGAAAATCCGTCGGAAGTTACCCACTCTCCGTCTGCCTCGAACAGACCGACTCGCATGTCGCTGGTGCCGGCGATGCACTCGATGGAATTGTCGTAGCAGCCGCCGGGACAGGCGAAGCAGTCAGCACAATCATGCTGGCCGTCCGTCAGCCAGTAATATGAACGTTCTACGACTTGTCCGACCTGGCCGAGCGCCTGGTCGGGGATTCGTGTGATGTACTGCTCGCCGCCTTGCGGGCTCCACTCCAGATCACTGTCAATGTTGATGAACAAATCAGCCGGGTTGCCGGAGTAGAACCATGTCAGGCCGTCCCACATAATGCCTTCGACGAGGTCATTGTCGTTGATGGTGTAAGTGTGCTGGGTGATTGAACCCAGGGTGGCATTGGTGGGATTAGAGAGTGTCAGTTGGACAGTCTCTGCCGACTCAATGTCCGGGTCATCGACGATGTCAAGACTGACATTCTGGGTAGTGACATACGGGTTGAAGGTCAGGGTGCCCGAGCCGAGCAGCGTATAGTCGACGCCGCCGCCCGTGGCCGTGCCGCCCGTCACTGCGTAATCAACAGTTACCGTGTCGGGAGTGGACAGGGTCAGGCTCACCGCGATGTTCGCGGGCGTAACGTTTTCGGCCCCACTGCCGGAAGCACTGTCGAACGCGACGTCCGGCTGGTAATCCGAAATCGTGTACGTGTGCTGCGATGTTCCCAGCACAGCATCGAGACCGGTAACATTGGAGAGCGTTACGATGATTGTCTCATCGGGCTCGCCCCCGCCGTCGTCGACAATAGCAATGCTGACATTCTGTTGGGTTACTCCGGGGTTGAAGGTCAAGGTGTCGGGCGCGAGCGTGTAGTCGACGCCGCCTCCGGTAGCAGTTCCGCCGGTTGCCGCATAGTCAACGGTGTAAGTTTCAGCAGGGTCGGCATTGGTCACGACGACGCTAATCAAAGCGGGAGTGACTGTCTCAAGGCCTCCTGAAGAACTGGTTTCAAACCCTACGGCCGGATTCGCCGGCGCCGTTGAGTAGAGCTCAAAGCCGTTGAAGAAGACCTGACAGCCGCCGCACCCGCCGCTTGGCGCTTCATAGCGAATCACTACGTCGCCGGCGCCTGCGGTAAACAGAATTTCTGCAGGATTGTCCATAATGGCATGGCTCTGCAGAATACTGCCGGGCTTGGTGACGTCTGTGGCGCCGGTAACCGTTACGTTAGGAATGGTGGTGTCGCCTTCGTCCGAACGGTTGTGGTAGCTGAACAGTTGATAAGATGCACCCGGAGGCAGATTGCTCAGCGTAACAATGAAGTCAGCACCCGGACTGGTCGTCTCATTATCGGCAAATAACAAGTCGGCCTCGACATCCGGTAAGGTTCCGGTGCCGCCGGGGGTGCGACAGGCGCAGGCGCTCGGGTTTCCGGTCGCCAAAGTCACATCGATTCCCGTGCCGCCGACATCCGTGTAGGTACCGCAACCGCCCATGCCTATCCAGCCGGATTGGACTGTACCACAGCCCACATCCACCAATAGCTCCAGGCTCGGCGGAGAATCCGTTACCGCTGACGCTCCACCCGAGAAAGCCGTAGCATTCTGGTTGGGACTCTTGTCGCGGGCCTGCACTCTGTACGTATACTGTGTGGCCGGAGTAAGACCCGTATCTTCGTAACTGGTGCTGTCCTGCCATCCGCTGTCGTTGCCACCGCCCGCGGTGCACTCGAAGTAATACTCAACGCCGCTTGTGTCGGTGGCCGTGGTGGCTACCATCGCAATCGATGTAGTCCCCGTCGAATACGGCGGGGTCGCCCAGGTCATCGGATCGGGCGTCGGAGGCGTCAAGTCGGGTGACAGTGTCGTCGCAGATTCGGCAGTCGAGAAGGCGGTCGCGTTCTGGTTGGGACTCTTGTCCCTGGCCTGCACCTTGTAAGTGTACTGGGTGCTCGGAGTAAGGCCGGTATCTACATACGTAGCGCTGCTCTGCCAACTGCTGCTGTTGCCGCCGCCGGCCGTGCACTCGAAGTAATACTCGACGCCGCTCGGATCTGTTGCCGTTGCGGCCGTCATGGAAATCGAAGTGCTTGAAGTGGCATACGGCACCGTGGCCCAGTCCATCGGGTCAGGAACCGGCGGTGTAAAGTCATTAACATCCGCCGCTTCACTTATCACAATATTAAGTGGAGACGTCGTATCCTGCCTGATCCATACCACCAGCGACGGTACTTCGTCGGAATCCTTCTCGATTCCCTGGCGGAAATCGGAGCCGGGCGTTACCGGCTGACCCCCGATACTCAGGCTCGCGTTGTCATTGTCCCAATCCTCAATCACGAAGCAAGGATTGACGATGGGCGAGCTCGACGAACCCTGCAAAGTAAACTCCAGCGTTGTCGCCTGTGGGTCGGTGCGCGTGAACTTGTAGGCCCGCTCGGTCTTGTCGTAAGAGCCGCCGGTGAATCCAGCGCCCGTGATGTTTACCGAAGGTGCGTATTGCCACGAGCGAGCCAGCGGTATCATGTTGTTCACGTTGGCCGCCTCGACAGCATCGACCATACCGTTGAGCATGATCTTTGTACGTCTGACGTCGGTGACATGCTCATAATCGTCCCACTTCATGTGCAGCACCGAGCAGTGCGAAGGATACTTGGTCCAGAAGTTCCGGTAACAATGGGTGTCCGGATCTTCTTCCCAGTACCAGCTTCCGGCGCCGCCGCCGCGGTCGGCTTCCGGCCAGGCTGGCCAATCGTCATACTGGTTGAACGGTCGGCAGTTGTCCTGTTCGACGGGGTCGTGCTCCACCCAGGTACCTTCTACAATACCAAAAGGCACCGTGCTGCCTTTCATCCTGACAACATAGATGGGCCTGTTCGCAATCGCATCAAGATTAGTCATTGCACCACCATCGACATCCTGGGCGACCCAGTCATAGCTACTTGAGCTGTAATTCGTCGCCGAGAGTGCGTTCCAGTGGATACAATCCTCGGGAATAGTCCCGGGATTCGTCAGCGGGATGATCTCATGGTACTCTATATGGGGACTTTCCATATCGGCGCCGCCGGTGAGTGAGCTGTAGGCGGTGGCCTCACGAACGGCTACGCCGTCGGGATATATGGTAAAGTATTCTTCGTCCCAGTCGCCCCATATATCGCCGGCGCCGTCTCTGACGATATCATAGTTGTAGTCACAGGATGCGTAACGCCATTGAACAATCGCGCGGGCCGGATTACTGGAAATAATCCGCACATGGGAATACCGGTTGTTGTAATCCTGCATGGGCTCTGCGCAGCAGCCTGCGCCGCCCCATTCACTCGCTCGGCGTTCGATGAACTGGTTGCAGTACCAGTTGGAGTACAGCGTCTCAGCCGTATCGGTAGTCCAGCTCGGTGTATAGTTTGTGCCGCGCCAGAAGACCAGCCGGTGGGCTGCATCGTCAAACTGTACAACCACGTCCGGATGGTCGCCCACACGCCACTGCTCGTCATACTTGTTGTTATACAGCAGGTTGGTGTAATAGGCCCCGAACGGACCTGGTTCGGCCGAACCCATCGGCATCGGCGGCACGTCAAGGTCGAAATCGTAGCCAAAGTCGGGAGGTGCAGCCCTGTTTATAAACTGGCCGCTTCCTCCGCTCGGCGTAATCGAAACATCAATCGAAGCCGACGATTCGATATTGAGCCATACCACAAGGTCGTCCCCGTACATCTCATCGGCGTAACCGATGTAACAGTTCGAGAAGGGCTGGCTGTCGACAATTACGTCCGCGTCGGCGTCACCCCAGTTCTTTAAAACAATCACCGGGTTGTGAACCAGTTTGCCGCCCGTGGTGTCAAGCGTAACGCCCAAAGCTGTCGGACTACACGTAATGTTGCATTGCAATTCATAGCACCGCCTCTCGCTGTTGTAGCCGTCGTAGGTGTAGCTGCCGGAGGTAACCGATAACGCCGGAGCATCCAGCCAGGATGCCGGCACTGTATCAAGACCGGTGTCCAGCAACTGTAGTGCGTAAATGTCAGGCGTCCCCGTGTCCCACTGCGCAAAAGTCGTGCCTGCCGCATTCTTGACGGTTCTCATACATACGCCGTCAGGATAGACCGTGAAGTACTCGTCAACCCATCCGGTCATTCCGGCACTGTCACAGTTGGGCGTGTAGCGCCAGTGCACTATTGCACGGGCCGGATTTGTCTCGACTAAATATACCCTCGAGAACGGATTGACAGTGGTCTCGCAATTGCTGCGAGCTACCCGGACGGTCAGGATTTCTTCTCCGTACAACGCAGTGTACCATACGGGCAGATAACCCTGGTCACGACGGAATATGAGCTTGTCCTCGCCGTTACCCAATCGGACCATGATGTCCGGGTGCGGACCTACTCTTGCACTCGGGTCAGAATCTGCCCGGAAGTGGAACGCGCCCCTCAGCAGGGCTGCTACTAATCCACTGGTCGTTGCCGACTCTTCGGTTGACCAGGCCGTCGCGTTCTGATTGGGACTCTTGTCACGGGCCTGAACTCGATAAGTGTACTGAGTGCTCGGACTCAGGCCGGTATCTTCATACGTGGTGCTGTCCTGCCAGCCGCTGTCGTTGCCGCCGCCGGCCGTGCACTCGAACAAATATTCGACGCCGCTTACGTCCGTTGCCGTTGTAGCCGTCATCGAAATCAAGCTGCTTGAGGTGGCATAAGGCAGCGTCACCCACGTCATCGGGTCAGGAGTCGGAGGCGTAGTATCCGGCGGCGGCACGTCGGTTGTGGCACATTCCGTGCTCGACCAGGCCGTCGCATTCTGGTTCGGACTCTTATCGCGGGCCTGAACGGTATAGCAATACTGAGTGCTCGGGCTAAGGCCGGTATCCTCATAAGAAGTGCTGTCCTGCCATCCGCTGTCGTTGCCGCCGCCAGAAGTGCACTGGAAGTAGTACTCAACGCCGCTCACATCCGTGGCAGTCGAGGCAACCATCGCAATCGAAGAGGTGCCCGTCGAATATGGCAGCGTCGCCCACGTCATCGGATCCGGCGTCGGAGGCGTAGTATCCGGCACTGCATCTGTCGTCGCGCACTCTGCGCTTGACGAAGCGGTCGCGTTCTGGTTCGGACTCTTGTCACGGGCCTGAACGATGTAGCAATACTGCGTACTCGGACTTAGGCCCGTGTCCTCATAGCTGGTGCTGTCCTGCCAGCCGCTGTCGTTACCGCCGCCAGAGGTGCACTGGAAGTAATACTCGACGCCGCTTGCGTCAGTCGCCGTGGTGGCAACCATCGCTATCGAAGTAGTGCCCGTCGAATACGGCGGCGTCGCCCATGTCATCGGGTCAGGCGTGGGAGGCGTAGTGTCCGGAAGCGCATCGGTAGTAGCACACGCCGGTGGTGTTGACGCGGCGGTCGCGTTCTGTGCCGGACTCTTATCCCGTGCCTGAACGGTGTAGCAATACTGCGTCGCCGGGCTAAGGCTGGTGTCGGTGTAGCTTGTGCTGTCCTGCCATCCGCTGTCGTTGCCGCCGCCCGAGGTACACGTGAAGTAGTATTCGACGCCGCTCTCGTCGGTCGCCGTGGTGGCAACCATCGCTATCGAAGTAGTGCCCGTCGAATACGGCGGCGTCGCCCAGGTCATCGGGTCCGGCGTCGGCGGCGTATTGTCCGGAGTGGTCGCGCTCGCCGGCGCCGAGGCCGTGCCGGTGTTGGGGATGCTGTCTCGCATCTGCACCGTATAGGTGTACTGGGTGATGGGCTGCAAGCCCGTATCGGTATAGACCGGGTCGGTGGTCCAGCCGCTGTCGTGTCCGCCGCCTGCTGTGCACGCAAAAAAGTACTCCACGGGCGGGCTGGCGTCGCTGCCGGTGGTGGCGGTCATGGTAATCTCCGTCTCGCTGATCGCCGCCGGAGGAGAGGCAAACGTCGCCGGATTCGGCGTCGGCGGCTCGGTATCAACCACGGTACTGGTACCGGAGACCACCACATCGTCGATAAAGGCATACTCATTGACCTTGTTGGCGTTCGTGCGGAACCTTATCTTGAAGCTAACGTTGTCGTCGGCGCCCGTCCCGCAAACCTTGTCCTGCAAGCCGTCGCTGTAATCGCCGTTGTTGCTCGTTTCGAGGGGATTCCAGCTTGAACCGTCATACCACTCGACATACAGATACTCACCCGAGTCAAAGCGGTTGATATCTCGGTAGTACTTAACGTGAATTGTCTCATAGCCTGCCGTGCTTAAAGCCTTTTCTATCCAGGTCGTCATGGCTGCCTCTGCGCCGTAAGTGCCTGAATAGACAGACCTTGTTGTCACGGCGGCGTCGCTGTTCTGTGTGGTCCAGCCGCCCGTGGCGAAGTCGCCGCTCTCGAAGCCGTCGCTGAACAGATCAACCGCCTCGGCCTGAGCTGTGACCAGGCCGACAAGAAAGACGGCAGCGACCAAGGTAAGTTTTACTTTGGTTAACGTCCTACAGTTCTTACACATAACGAATCTCCTAAATTGGTGTTAAGTGTTGCAAGAATCACAACTTATCCATAAGACTTGCATAGAGCTTTTCTTGCCTTCTCACCTCCTTTCGAGAGTTCGATAGACATGTGAACGGAAGTTTGCCTTTTTTATGGTAATCCCCCCGGCAGTAGCCAAACCTAAGAATTATCCCCAGCATCCGTACTTTCTCCCTGTCTTGAAGACATATACTGCCCGCGGCTGCTCCCGGCGCGAGTTACGCCATCAAAGCAAATTACGGGCACAGCCCATCGTACTTGGTCTCAAGGTGCATGCTCCCAGCATTGCTCTCTATATAAATGGCGAATACGGAAGCATCTATGTTGATTGTGAATTTGATTTTTTTTGAAGATTTTTGAGTCAGGGCCTTGCAACAAGATGCTATAGCGGATTATTCGAATGCCGGCCTGGAAAGAATCAAGTCCCTGCAGATTGTCATAACCACTTTGAAAATAAACAGTTATAGCCATCCCGGTTCTTGCTGGCTATGTGCAAGTCTGCCTCCGAGAGTAAGGACGAACCGTCCAAATTTTTTTCCGCGGCTACGCAAACTTGGGCTGCTGCACCGCACGGCCAGCCTTGCCGCCAGAAAAAAAAATGCTGCCCCACTGCGACCGCCAGCACACCAGCGCTTGAGCCTTCTGATGCCGGCAGGTTCGGGGCCGTCGCGTTTGCCCCTTCGCTCGGCAGAGACCACCCCGGGCACCAAAACGCTCCAACCCCGGACTTTAACTCTTGACAGCGAAACGAGCTATACTGATAGTGTTGTCAGTCAAATAGGGGAATCGACCATTTTCTCCGGAGATTTTGTAAGGAGACAAGCAATGAAGCGGTTTGGATATTTTCTCGCGGCAGTCACGTCGCTCACATTTGCGCCGGAGTGTTTAGGGAACCGTTCATCCCAGGACAGCACGGTGCAATTTGTACGCGAGGCCGACAGACGTTCGGGCGACGCAAATGCTCCCGTGACTTTGCAGGATTACCTGCGGCTGGCGGCTTTGAACAATGCAGGTCTCAAGGCGGCGTTCGAAGAATGGAAGGCGGCGACGGAACAGGTTCCCCAGGCCCGCTCGCTGCCGGACCCGCAATTCACATACAGCTATTTCGTAAGAGAGGTCGAAACTCGGGTGGGGCCACAAAGAAACAAGCTCGGCATAATGCAGGTTTTCCCGTGGCTCGGCGTGATTGAAGCCCGAACCGATGCAGCGGCAGCGGCGGCAAAAGCGGCCCGTGGACGATACGAAGCCAGGAAGCTGTCACTATTTTACGAGGTCAAAGACGCCTTCTACGAATACGCCTATCTGGCAAGAGCCGTCGAAATAGCGAGGGAAAATCTTGAACTGGTCAAGCATTTCGAAGAGGTCGCGCGGACGAAATACATAGCGGTTACGGCAAGTCACCCGGACGTCATCCGCGCACAGATAGAGCTGGCAAAGGTGGAGGACCAATTGAGGACCCTCGAGGATTTCAGAAAACCTATTGCAGCCCGACTGAATGCCGTCCTTAACCGACAGGGTTTTGCGATGCTCCCCTGGCCGGCCAGAGGAGAATTTCATAAGGTGGAGATTAGCCGGGACCGGATTGTGGCATTGCTCCGCGCAAGCAACCCCGAACTCCAGTCGCTGGAGCTGGAGGTGGCCGGCGCCAAAAGCAGAGTGGAGCTGGCGAAAAAGAAGTTCTATCCGAACGTCGGCGTCGGCGTTGACTGGATCCAGACCGACGATGCGCTCATGCCCGGCGCCAGAGACAGCGGCAAGGACCCGGTGATTCTCATGTTCAGCATGAATCTTCCGCTTTGGCGAAAGAGTTACAGGGCGGCCGAGCTTCAGGCAGAGGCAAACATGAGAAGGGCCAGGCAGCGAAAGACACAAACCGAAAACACCATCATTGCACACGCCGAGCGAGCGGTGTACGATTTCGACGACAGCGCACGCAAGATAAAACTGTACGGAGATATCCTTATTCCGAAAGCAGAGGAGTTGCTGAATGTATCCGAGACGGCCTACAAAGGAGGAACGTTGGATTTCCTAAGCCTGATTGACGCCCAGCGAACGTTCCTCGAATACGAGCTCAATCATGAACGGGCCGTAACCGACAATCTGCAAAGCTTGGCGGAGCTCGAAATGCTCGCCGGCACCGAACTGACGACGGTCGGCAAAGAAGCTGAGGGTCTGTGAACAGTCAATCGACCATATCTGATGAGGTCTAATTTTAAGGAAAACTGAATGAACTCACGCATACTGGTCACAGCGATTACGGTCATCCTGCTGCTGTTTCTGGCAGGCAGGACTTGCCTGGCCGCCGAAGCATCTGAGCATGAGCGCGAGGATGCAGCCGGTTTTTCACTCTATTCCCTCATCGAACCTCTGGGAATAACGACGCTCGGCTGCGTAATCTGCACATTCCTGACGGGTCTCGTGCGCCGAAAACTGGGACGAAGATTCCTCAAGGTGCACCTGGTCCTTGGCATCATATCGGTGATTCTGGGTGTCACGCATGGAACCCTTGTTCTCATCCTGCTTGGCTGAGGGATGCCGGGACGCTGACAAGAGCCCGGGGCGGGTGGGTGCACTTCATATTTGTAGGTAGGAAGGCAGGCTATTGGGCTTCTATGGTCGTGCAGGCCTTACGAGGGGGCTGGATTCCTGCTTTCGCAGGAATGACAACGGGGGAAAACGAATCGGAAAGAAACGTGGGCAATGATACGGGTAAAGAATCCACCTACAAACGCGAAGTGCACCCGGGGCAGGTGTTTGCGTGAAGTTGGGGTTGCATAAGAGCCGCCGTCGGCTATAATGTCGCGCTGAGTAATAAGCGAAGTCTTTCGGAAAGGGTTCGCTTTATTATAACTTCTTTTGGGAAAGACACTTGCAGAAGAGAGTTTTGAGCAGTTATCTGACACATCGCACACTTGGGGATTTTTCCCCGTCCATGTGTGTGATTTCTGAGGTTTGTTAAAGAAGGAGAAAGGATATGGATTTAAGTCTGAACATGCTGTCCGCAGTGGAGGGCAAGCTCGCAATAGTCGATATGATAATCATCGGAGCATATTTTGTCGTACTAATCGGGCTCGGCATATATACATCCCGCAAGATTGTCTCTTCCGAGGAGTTCATGGTTGCCGGGCGCAGAATACCGGGCTGGGCGGCGGGACTGTCGGTCATGTGCGCCTATACCAGCAGCCTTTCGTATATCGCCACGCCCGGCAAATCGTTCGGAAGCAACTGGAACCCCGTCTTGTTTGCCTACGCGATGATACCGGTTGCACTGTTTGTGACTTACTACATTATTTCCTACTACCGAAGTATAGGGTTGATTTCGGTATATGAGTTTCTTGAAAGACGTCTGGGAAGATGGGCCCGCGTGTATGCAGCAATCTCTTTTATGCTGTATATGATCGGGCGAATCGCGGCTATTCTTTTTCTTACGGCGCTGCTGTTCGGACAGTTCGCTCATGTCCTGGGCAATCCCACTCACAACATCATACTGCTGATTCTCGTTATTGGTATTATCACAATCATCTACACGCTGCTTGGAGGTATGGAAGCGGTCATCTGGGCCGATGTAATGCAGGCGGTGATTATGCTATCAGGCATCGCGATTTGCTGCGCAATACTGACCTATCAAATCGTAAAGGGTCCTGAGCCCGCCATCGCCTCGGCCTGGGAGGCCGACAAGTTCAGTCTGGGTAAATGGACGCTCAGCCTGGCGGACCAGGGCCTGGCCAACAGAACAATACTCGTGATGATTATTTTTGGCGTCACTGAAAATCTGCGAAACCTGATGGCAGACCAGAATTACGTGCAGAAATATGTGTCGTGCTCCAGTGAAAGGGAGGCAAAGAAATCCGTATGGGTTGCCACGATTATTTACGCGTGTATGACAACCGCCTTTATCTATATAGGAACCGCCCTCTGGGCCTATTATCACAACACTAAAATACTTGGGGAAGCCGGCGTTACAACGCAGGACAACGTCTTCCCCTATTACATAGCAACCGAACTGTTCACAGGTTTTAGAGGACTGCTCATAGCTGCCATTCTCGCCGCCGCAATAAGCACCATTGCCACCGCCTTTAACTGCTCGGCAACGATCTGGCTTCAGGACTTCCACAGGAAATACATCAACAAGAATGTCACCGATAAGCAGAGTATTTTCATCCTGAGACTGCTTACGGTAATCTGGGGTATCCTTGGGATGGTCTGCGCCGGACTGATGATTTATGCCAAGAGCGTTCTGGATGTGTGGTGGACGATGTCAGGGATATTCGGCGGCGGCATTCTCGGCCTGTTCCTGTTGTCGCTGTTCCGGGCGCGACTGCGATTGTGGCAGGGTATCGTGGCAATTGTAGCGAGCATTGTTACAATCTGCTGGGGAATGTTTTGCAGAGAAAGCGTTATTGCCAAACTATTGGAAACAGACGAACTATTGCCACACTGGTGGATAAGCGTTCAATTAGGCAAGTTACTGGACAAGGTTCCATATAAGTGCAGCCTTGACACGATCATTGTCGGGGCAACGGCAACCGCGGTAATGGTTGTGGTGGCCCTTATGCTTAGTGTGACCAACCGCGGCCAGGCTCTGCCGCAGCAGGCGGGGCAGGAGCGGGAGAATGCGTAAAGAATATATTGGTCGGCGTGACTTCCTGAAGGCCATGGGTATTGCTGCGTCGGCGTCGGCGCTGCCATCGTGGCTGCCGGTCCGGGCTGCGACAAAACCAAGACCCAACATCCTGCTGATTGTGGCCGACGACCTCGGCTACGGCGACCTTGGGTGCTACGGCCAGAAGAAGATTCTCACCACGAATATTGACAAGCTGGCCGAAGAAGGTATGCGGTTCACGCAGTGTTATGCCGGCTCGACCGTATGCGCACCGTCGCGCTGCAGCCTGATGACGGGGATGCACAACGGCCACAACCGAATCAGAGACAATCTGCCGCACAACATCTGGCTCAGACCGGATGATGTGACCGTTGCGGAGGTTTTGAAGCAGGCCGGCTACAAAACGGGCGGCATGGGAAAATGGGCGCTCGGCAATCCGGGCTCTTGGGGCATCCCGAGTTATCAGGGCTTTGACTATTGGTACGGCCACCTGAACCAGGACCAGGCGCATTTCTACTATCCTGATTATCTCTGGGAAGATGATAAGGTGGTGCTGCTGCAGAAAGTGGTTATCAAGGATGACGTGGGGAAATTGCAGGGCAACCGCGGCGGGAAGAACGTCTGGTATACCCACGACCTGTTCACCGAAAAAGCCGTGTCCTTTATTGAACGAAACCGTGAGGACCCATTCTTTCTTTACCTGGCGTACACGATACCGCATTTCTCCGATTACCCCAAGGATACGCCCGAGCACTACATCGTTCCGAGCGACGAGCCCTATTCGGACAAGGATTGGCCGCAGATTGCCAAAAACTACGCGGCGATGATTACGCGGATGGACCGTGACGTCGGCCGAATAATGGCGCTGCTCAAGAAACTCGGTATCGATGAAAACACCATCGTGTTTTTCACCAGCGACAATGGACCTTACAAAGGTTCGCCGATACCGATAGAGTTCTTCGACAGCAACGGCGCGCTGCGCGGCGGAAAGCGTGATGTGTATGAAGGCGGCATACGCATCCCAATGATTGTCAGGTGGCCGGGCAAGATACGCCCCGGCCATGTCAGTGAGCAGGTCTGGGCATTCTGGGATTTTCTGCCCACCGCAGCCGAACTGGCGGGTTTGCCGGCCCCCAAAGAAATTGACGGCATCTCGATGCTGTCTGCGCTTCTGGGCAAGCCGCAGAAGAGTCACGATTATCTCTATTGGGATTACGGCCACGTCCGCAAGACCTACAAGCAGGCCGTGCGCATGGGCGACTGGAAAGGCGTCCGCAACGGTGCGGGTGCCCCCATCGAACTCTATAATCTGAATCGAGATTTGGGTGAGGGCGCCGACGTCGCTTCAAAGCATCCGCAAGTCGTGGCGCAGATTGAACAAATCATGAGGACCGCCCCGGCCGACAGCGAAGACTACCCGATCGGCGGACGCAAATAGACTGACCTCGCCTCAGATGTCAGCGAATAAGCTAATCAAGTCTGAGGTAATTCTGGGAGGCACACGCGATGAAAAAGAACTTGTTCATCATTACCCTGCTGCTGCTTCTTGTCTTTAGCGTAAGCGCAAATATGGTGCAACTTGTCACCTCTCAAGAACCGTCAATGATGGGCGTCCGAAGCAGATTCATCGAGCTTGTACAGACGAACCGGCCGATGTCAAAGGAAGAAAGAGAGGCTCATGCCCAAGAGTTTGACAATCTGTATTCTCGACTGGTGCTGGCAGACGACATCGAGACTTTCAAGAAGGCCGCAGACAAAGGTCGGGATTGGCACGCGGGCGCTGCCCTATTTGGGATAATGGAGATTGCCGATCGGAACTATTCAAACTCCCCCACGGAAGAGGCACTCCGGAAAAAGGCGTTTTCCGAATTGGTGAAGCTCACCGATCATGAAAATCCACACGTGCGCGGAGCGGCGTTTTACGCCCTCGGTAAATGCAGAAGATATGAATACAAAGAAGCTGTTGCCGACCACATCCTTGATATCAAACGGAGCGGATGGAAGCACGATCCCCACGTAAGTCTTGTGTTTCCTCCCTGTTCGAAGAGCCTTGACCCGAATGAGCCGGACGGTCTGGTGACGACCGTGTACACGGCCGGCTACAGGGCGCTGCAGGAAATGCTCGAAGACAAGTCCGCCTTGGAGTACATAAAACAACGGCAAGACAGCAACAGCGAGGCAGGAGATTCGTAAGTCTGGAAACAGATAGCGACGGGCCATTGTGATTCGGAGTACAAAATGGCAGCAAAGATGCCGGCGCGGGAGCGTTTTTACACCGCACTATCAGGCGGGCTGCCGGACCGTGTTCCGACGCTGCCCAAGATATGGGTTGACCTCGGCGCGGCACTTACCGGGGTGGACCTGCGCGAAGTTGTCGAGAATTCAGAGACAGCGATGCGCGTTGTGGTCGAGGCGGCCTTATTGGTCAAAGCTGATGGGGCACGGTTATTTCACCTTCCCAACCGCCAAACAAAACTTGAAAACGGGAGTGTGGTCGAAGTTGACAAGTCCGGCGAAGTACTTGGTCCGGTCGATATGCAGGGAGGGCTTGCGACCCGCGTTCGAGATAAGAGCAGGATAAATCTCGAAGACCCCTATCAGGCTGCAATGATTCAATTCTACAAGGCCGACGAGCCGGTGATAAATACCGTCGAGGATGTCCGGCGCGTGGTGGTGCCGGATAAATCCTTCTATGAGCAAATCGGCTTCGGCACCCTGCAGCGCGAGCTGATGCAGAAAGTCGGCGATGGCATTGCCCTGTTAGGTGACTGCGGCTCGGCGACTTTAGCTTTTCACGTGTTGTGCCGCGAGCTGTCGCTGGCGCTGATGGATTTGCTGGAGAACCCCAAACTAACGCACGCGATTATGGCTAAGGGCGTCGAGCACGCAGTCGAGAAAGGCAAATTCCATATCGACTGCGGCCTGCGGATGCTCCGCCTGAATGATTCCATTGCGAACATGTCGGTGATATCGCCGCAGCACTTCCGCGAATTCATCCTGCCGCACATGAAAATGGTTTGCGATGAATTACACCATTACGAGCCGGATGTGCGTATCTACTGCCACGTCTGCGGCAACGTAATGCCGATTATGGAAGACCTCATAGCCGCCAGCCTCGATTGCGTCGGCCCGCTGGACCCGCTCGGAGGATTCACCTGCGCCCAGGCCCGTCAGGCCATCGGCGACCGAATCGCACTTATGGGCGGCGTCAACACCCTTTCCTTCATCAACTCCACGCCTCAACAACTGATCGACGAGGCGCGGATATGTATTGAAGGAGCGGGCCGAAGCGGGTATATTCTTGGCTCGGGCTGTGTCGTTCCTCGCGCTGCACGAAAGGAAAACCTGCTTGCTCTGTACGAGGCCGCCGAGCGTTTCGGGGGTGAACGGACTGAATAATCAAGACTTCAACCTTAATCTACGATGGAGGCAATGATGAAGAAAACATCGCTCGCAGCATATCTGGTAAGCCTTGTTACGGTATTCGCAGGCGGAAAGGCTGCTTGTGCAGGCCCGATGCCGACGGGCAATGAATACACCAACTCGATTGGCATGAAGCTTGTCCGCATCGAGCCCGGCGAATTTCAGATGGGCCAGATTGAGACCCCCCTGCCGTCAGAGGTTCTACCCATCTTTCGAGGCCGCGGGTTATTTGACACCCTCAACGAAGGTGACTACGACGAAAAACCGACCCATACCGTCAAAATAATCAGACCTTTGTATATAGGCGTGGTCGAGGTAACCAACTACCAGTATGAGATCTTCCGACCGGAACACAAGGACCTTCGCGGCAAGGAGGGCTTTTCCAAAGAGGATGATGAAGCCGTCACCTTTGTCAATTGGTTCGATGCTAAGGCTTTTTGCCAGTGGCTTTCCGATCAGGAGGGCCTGCCCTACCGCCTTCCAACGGAAGCCGAGTGGGAATATGCCTGCCGCGCCGGAACAACAACGAATTATTATACCGGCCCGGTTCTGCCGGATTCATTTCTGCAGGAACCAAGACCCGAAGGCGGCGGCATAGCTACGTCGTCTCTGAAGATGTGCCAGACGCAGCCCAACGCCTGGGGACTGTATAATATGCACGGCGGCCTCGAAGAGTGGTGCTACGACTGGTACGGGCCATACCGGGGCGGAACTCAGGTTGACCCCGTCGGATATGCCCACGGTGAATTCCGTGTTACCCGCGGCGGAAGTCACGGCTCCGAGGTCTATTATCTCCGCTCTGCAAACCGTCTGGGCGCCGTGCCCGAAACCAGGAACTGGGTCACGGGCTTTCGCGTGGTTATCGGCGAGCTGCCCGACACGAAACCGCTGCCGGTGACGCCCCGCCGTCATCAGCAGAATGTTGTCCCGCGTGACCGCAGTCTCGTATCCAAAGGCCCGGACCCCGAAACGCCATACTTCCGTGGGCCGCTGCGCTACGTCAACATGCCGCAAGGCTCCAACGGCCCGGTATATACCTGTCATAATCACGACCCGGCCATCGTCGAATGCCCGAACGGCGACCTGCTGTCAATCTGGTACACCTGCCACGATGAGCACGGGCGGGAACTCGCCATAGCGGCCAGCCGGCTGCGATGGGGAGCCGACGAATGGGAGGAGGCTTCACTGTTTTTCTGGGTTCCTGACCGCAATAACCACGCGCCCGCACTTTGGTTCGACGACAAGAACACGCTCTATCATTTTAGCGGCGTCTCCGCCGCCAAGAGCCGCAGCCTCTCTGCCGTCGCGATGCGAACCAGTACCGACAGCGGCGCCACATGGTCCGCTCCGAGACTGATTCTGCCGGAGTTCACAAAAGGGCACCTTCCGACCGAACCCGTCTTCAGAATGAACAATGACGCCATAGTTTTCGCCATCGACGGGCCTGACACCCTTTTCATGAGCGGCGACGAAGGTTTGACCTGGTTCAATCCCGGCGGTGACATCCCAGGCATCCATGCGGGCGTGACACAACTTTCCGACGGAACTATCTTCGCGTTCAGCAGAGGCTACGCCGTGGAAGGGAAAATGCCCATCAGCGTTTCGACCGACGGAGGAAAGAGTTTCACCTCTTACGCCAGCGAGTTCCCGACCGTCGGCGGCGGTCAGCGGCTGGCGCTGTTGAAGCTGCGAAGCGGCGAACTCTTCCTCGCCTCATTCAGCAACGAGGGCGGAAAAGGAATCCACGTCAAAGACACGACCGGAAACGAGCGCGAAATACGCGGCCTCTATGCAGCATTGTCACCTGATGACGGAAAGACCTGGCCCTACAAGCGGCTTATCACCGACGACGGCCCGGCACGGACTATCGAGTGCACCGACGGCGCCGCCATCACCATGAGCGCTCGGTGCTCCGAATACCGCGGTTATCTGTCCGCCTGTCAGAGCCTCGACGGCCTGATTAACGTCATAAGCAGCCGAAATCATTTCTCGTTTAACACGAAGTGGCTAAAGAGCCTGCCGCCTGCGCCGGTCGATGAGCCGCGAGAGGTCAAACCGCTCGTCGAAACGTTCAGCGGGCCGACCGACTTCGATAATGACAGCTGGCTGGACTACAAAGGCCCCATAGGCGGTTTCAACGGCAAGGGACAATACACCCTAAAATCGGGCTCGCATTTCAACGGAATCAACCGACACGTCGGCACCGGCTCCTTCGAGGCCGTTTTTGAAATCACCAACATTCAATATAATGCGCCCGGACCCAGAATCCCCGAGGGCGTGACTTTAGGTTTTCGCGACGCCGTGTGCGCAGCAGGCGAAACAATGTTTATCAACATCAAGCAAAATGAAATAACACTCAGAGACAAATATCCCATTGCACTGCCCGAGCCTGCGAAGTCAGCGAAGATAAAGTTCACCTACGACGACGCCACAAAACGCTGGCGGGTCTTCTACGGCCTTAACGGTGAAGAGCCCGTCAACGAGTTTCAGCGAAGCAAGGTTGACGGAATATACTTCGGCGAATCGACCAGCGAATCCAACGCCGCCTACGTGCTGATGAGCCAGGGCAGCGTCGATTTCGACTATTTCGAAATCAAAACGCCGTGACATGAAATTCCTCGGCGAATACCCAGGATAACTGACAAGAGGGGGCAACAGAGATGACGAGACGGACACAAATATCTTTGGCCGTGTTGGCCGCGTGCGCAATTGTTGTCAATATCGCAAATGCAAAGGACTTCTTCGCCAATAGTGCCACGCTGAGAAAGTCTCCACTCAAAATGCCCACTGACAAGACTTTCAGGAATTTCATCGGCATGGAGTTTGTTCGCATCCCCCGGAAGGGGTCCTGCGGAGAGCCCGGCACGTTCACGATGGGCTTCGAGGATGGTGACCTCCCTGATGAGATTCTCAGTGCTACTGAGCACGCGGGCAGGGACGTCAGGCTGTCCGTGTTCGGCAAAAAAGGCGACTATGATGAGCACCCAGCGCACAAGGTGACTATCACCAGGCCTTTCTACATCGGCGTGCGCGAGGTCACCAACAGCGAATATGAAATGTTCGACCCGCTGCACATGCACCTTCGCGGCAAACAGGGCTTTTCCATCGACGATGACGAGGCGGTTGTCTTTGTCAGTTGGAACGAGGCAAAGGCCTTTTGTGACTGGCTATCTGAAATCGATGGCCTACCCTATCGGCTGCCCACCGAGGCCGAATGGGAATACGCCTGCCGAGCGGGAACCACCACGCGTTTTTCCACCGGTGACACCATACCCGCCGAGTTCATCAAGAATCCGGATAACAGTTGGTATCCCTGTCCCGCCCGCGGCCGCGGCCGTGAGGAAGCAGTGCCGCTGCACGTGGGCAAGACGGCGCCGAATCCCTGGGGGCTTTACGACATGCACGGCAACGTCGAGGAATGGTGCAACGACTGGTATGGCCCGTACGAAGGCCAATCTCAGGTGGACCCTGTCGGCCGGGTCAACGGCGATTTCAAGGTCTCACGTGGAGGAAATCACGGCACCGTCGCTTACTACCTTCGCTCGGCCAACCGAATGGGCACCCTGCCCGAAGACAAGTCCTTTGTCATAGGCTTTCGTGTGGCAATCGGCGAAATGCCCGACGCTACCCCCCTGCTGACACTCCCGCAACCATTGTATCAGAAGAATGTCGCGCAGCAGATACCCGCGGATGTACTCAAGGGCCCGGACCCGGAGAAGCCCTATTTCCGGGGCCCGCGAAACTACGTAAAGATTCAAGAGCCCTCTTACGGTCCCCTCTTTCACCGACACAACCATGACCCCGGCATCTGTGAGTGTCCCAACGGAGACTTGCTGACGATTTGGTACACCTGTGTCTCCGAGAGAGGCCGGGAGCTTGCCATGGCCGCCAGTCGTCTTCGCCGCGGCGCCGACGAATGGGAAACCGCTTCGCCCTTCTGGGATGCGCCGGACCGTAACGACCACGCGCCGTCGCTGTGGTACGATGGCGACAGGACAATTCATCATTTCAACGGCCTATCTTCCGCGGCCACGTGGGGACCAATGGCAATTATCATGCGGACCTCGACTGACAGCGGCGCCACCTGGGGCCGCGCCCGCCTGATTATGCCCGAGCATCAAAGGCGTCACCAAGTCATCGAGTCCGTATTTCGCACCCGCGAGGGTTTCATTGTCCTGCCCTGCGATGCCTCACCCAGCAGCGGCGGCGGCACCGCCATTCATATCAGCAGGGACAACGGCCTTACCTGGACCGACCCGGGCGGCACCATCGCAGGCATCCACGCCGGCGTCACCCAGTTGAAAGATGGCCGACTTCTTGCCCTCGGACGAGGCGACACATTCGACCTGCGAATGACCAAAAACATCTCCGACAATATGGGCAAGACCTGGCAGTACAGTCCCACCGCCTTTCCACCCGTCGTCGGCGGCCAGCGACTCGTCCTGCTCCGCCTTAAAGAAGGCCCCATCTTCCTCGGTTCGTTTGCAAACGGAAAGCCGCCCGTAATGGTCACAGACTCCTCCGGCGAGAAACGTGAAATAAAAGGCTTCTTCGGAGCGTTATCTTACGACGATGGCGAAACCTGGCCCGTCATTCGCCTGATTACCGACGACGGACCGCAGCGCGAGATGAAGACAACCGACGGAAGTGTTTTTACTATGAGCAAGAACAGCGGCGAGCCCAAAGGATACTATTCGGTCTGCCAGGCGCGAAACGGCGTCATTCATTTGATCAGCAGTTGGAACCATTACGCCTTCAACCTAAAGTGGCTCCAGACCCCCCCGCCGCCCGCATCCGCTGAGTGACCTGCCGGGTACTCATCACAAAGGAGTTTCTGCTAAGCGTGCCTTGAGGTAGTCGGCTAACAGTCTCAGGTTCGCCGCGAAAGTGCCCGAGTGTATCACCCCATCGCTCGGCGCCGAGGTATCCTTGTAAACCTCAAGGGTCTCGTCCTCCCCCAACGTAAAAACATTGCCTGCCATAACGACGCGCAGGTCCTTTGCAGCGTTAACCGAAACAAGGAGTCCCGGGCCTCCGATACTGCCCGGCTGCACCCACGCCCCACGCTCATCCAGCGATGAAATTACCTCTTGGACTCTCTCGGCCAACTGTGCCTTCGACCGCGGCGGCCTCGGCCGGCTCGTGCCGGGCGTCAGCCCCTTCAGCTTGTCCGGACGTCTGAGGGTTGCCGGGTCCGCCGCCAGGACGCGCTCATATTCGGCAAGGATGTTGTCCAGCGGTTCGGCACTGGTGACGAGACTGTAATGGTTGACGACGTGTTTGTCGCTGTAAGTCACCTCGTATCCGTCGAACGGCAGACCGGTCTTCTTGGATGTGTGTCCCGCCGAGCGAGGCCCGTAAATCCGCGTACCCTTTGTCATGTAAAGCGGCCGATTGGTCTTGAGCTCATAGAACCGCGCTATCACGGGCTTGCCGTCTCGCAGCCAGGACGAGCGTTTCAGGTAATCAACCGCGCGCGGAATCGGCGCCAGGTACTTCTTCTTACCTGTCTCGCTGTACAGCAGAATCAATCCTCTCATAATGCTCACCGACTCCCGTCCGGTAACGGCGGGAGGTTCGACGCTCCGCGCCCACGCCGGGTGCATCTCGGCATCATATTGCTGCGCCCAGGCGGGCTGAGGGTCCGGCATCTGCGCAAGGATAATAAAATCGCCCGCCTTTTCCGCCGAGGCCTGGTATCGCGGTTCCTTGTAAATCCGGGCCGCTTCGAGCATCACGTCTATCATGTTGACGATGACATCGTCGTTGAACGTGTAGTGAGGGTAAAAAATCGGACCGGCCCACGTGCGAGACCAGGACTCCGCATAGTTCGCCGCCTTGACGGGAAATAAATCCGGATCAGGAAATTTCTCATAGCGCTGCGGCCAGGCGCCGTTCGGATATTGTGCCCGCATCAGACCGTCAAGTGCGTAGAGCACCGCTTCGTGAATTTCCCTGTCCTCGAAATTCAACGCCCGGTCAGCGCGCATCAGCATCCGCAATACGGCTTGGGCAGTATTGTTGTCAAGATTCGTCATATTTCTTCGCGTGTCCGAAGCTCCTTCACAACAGTCTCCGTCGCTGCAGTACCGGTATTTCTTGCGCTTGGCCGGGTCCAGCTCCGTCGTGTAATCCCAGCCCCCCGAGCACATCTGACCCTTGACCATCGCGCGGGCCGCCGAACGCGCAGCTTCCAGATACCATCTCTCGCCGGACGCCTCCCACACCTCAAGAAATGCCAGCCCCACAAGTGGAGTAGTCCCTCCCGTCGCAGAGATTTGCGTCGGACCCCTTCCACCCTTGCCCGAGCGCCCGTAGCTCAGGTCCGAGCTGTACGTGGCGTGACAACCGCCCTGGTTGGCAACCCTCGTGACAAAAAACTCCGCGGCCTTGCGCAAAGCCGCCCGCACATCCTGTTTGGAAGGACCCTGCTCACTCCGCGCCTCCACGGGCACAAACAGCAAACAGGAAAAGAGCACAATGAGAACTCTTTCATTCATTCGCATTACAAGCCTCACAGTCTTAGTCGGCAAAAAAAGACCCCGTAAGGCCCCTTTCTGTCTTACTATGGGTGTGCCGTTATTCAAACCGGAATGCAGACAGGGCTGCCCGGGCAAAGACATCCGGAATCCTAATGACCCCCCTGCCCTTGCTCCTTCGCCCCCTGACTTGCTTATTTGGTATAAAACTTGTGCAACGTTACGTGGGTGTACTTCTCGCCCGGATTTAGAATCACCGATGGAAACTGCGGCTTGTTCGGCGAATCCGGAAAGTGCTGCGTCTCCAGACAGAACCCGGTGCGGTGCTCATACACCTTGCCGCCCTTTCCGACGTTGCTGCCATCGAGGAAATTGCCGGAATAGAACTGGATGCCCGGCTCTGTTGTATGTACGTCCATAACGCGGCCGGTCGTCGGCTCATAAACCTGTGCCGCCAATGTGAGCGAAGCGTCGGTCTTGTTCAGCACAAAATTATGGTCGTAACCCAGCCCGAATTTCAACTGCTCATCATCCTGATTTATCCTGGCACCAATCGCCGTCGGCTTCAGAAAGTCCATCGGCGTGCCTTTAACGCTCGCCTTTGCCCCGGTGGGGATAAGACCCGCATCAACAGGCGTGAAGCGGTCGGCCTTGAGCATCAGCTCGTGGCCAAGGATGTCGCCTGAGCCCGCCCCGGCAAGATTGAAATAGCTGTGATGTGTCAGATTGACGGGTGTGGGTTTATCTGTCAGGGCCTCATACCAAATATTGAATTCATCGCTGTTGTTGAGCGTGTAGCCGACGATGCAGGTGAGGTTTCCCGGATAGCCCTCTTCGCCGTCCTTGCTCAAATACGAAAGCTTCACACCCACTGCGTCCGCCTGCTTAACCGGCTCTGCATCCCACACAACCTTATCAAACCCCTTGATGCCGCCGTGCAGGTGATTTTCCCCGTTGTTTGTCGCTAACTTATACTCGACCCCGTTGAGGGTGAACCTGCCCTTTCCGATGCGGTTGCCATAGCGCCCGACAATCGCTCCGAAATAAGGATGACCTTTGAGGTATTCCTCGAGCGTATCGAAACCAAGAACAACATCACCCATTTTGCCGTTCCTGTCCGGAACCTCCAGCGAAACCACAATCGCCCCGTATGTCATAATCCTGGCCCTGACGCCGTACGCATTGGTCAGCGTGTACAAATCGACCTGCCTGCCGTCCGGCATATTGCCGAATATCTCCTTCTTCACGTCCATTTTCGCTTCACCTTTCGAACATAACAAATCATTGTTGGAACCGCACTGCATATTGCACGAGCAAATCGCAATTCCCGTCGACAGCAAAACGGCCATCAATACCACTTGTTCAGCGCCTCGGTTCATTTCGGTGTCCTCCTTGCATGAGACTACTCCTGCTAACTGGATATTCACTGCAACAATCAAGAACCAATGTGCTTGATTGCCTCAAAGAATTATTCTACAGAAATTGCCGGCGATGTAAAGGGTGCTTCGTTGAAAATTTGGAGTGCTCGCGTTCATCAAGGAGGCGCTTAAACGGGAAATAAATGATCGATTCGGACTAACGCTCCCGCCGTGGCCGCCAGTCCTCTTCACGGACGCCGTGGTATGTCCTCAATAGGTACTCGAATTGCGCCTTTGACCTCGGCCCAAGCTCCAGAGTAAACTTCACCGTGTCCTTATCCACCTCTTCGTATTTCCGGCTGGTATCTATGTCCCAGTAAGTCGTCGGAAAGTTTCGCTGAATCTCTGCTTTCACGCCGAGGTCCCGAGTGTTCCGCACCTCAATCCTGAACTTTCGCACCTCATCCCATCCGGCGATATTTCGGCCCCGGTCGAACCTGTAATTCTCCGTCTTGAAGTCCATCAGCTTCGGCTCCACCACCACGTCCGCCACAGCGCCCAGATTCAACTCCACGTCCTCATCGACAGGGATATACTTGAAAGCGGATTGGCCAACATAACCCAAATGCTGCTTGTCATCGACGCCTCTATAGACTTTGAGCATTCCGCCGGGGATGGGTGTGTCGCCTAATGTGTGCTCCTCGTCATTCTTGAAACTCAGGAAACGCACAACGGAATTGCGGTACCGTTCTTGTTCATACTTATACAGGTTCACGACCGGCACCTCGCTCTTATCGAAGCTCAGCAGCCTCTTCGACCAGCCCGTCGGTATCGTCTCCGTCCCCTCGATCGTGTAAAGAAAATACTCACTCAGCCCCTCTTTCTTAATCTCCTTCATCGCAAGAATTCTCATGCCTGCGTCCTGCTTGTCCATCTGCTGGATACTTAGCTTTGCGCCGCGCGTCAACTCGCCTTTATCTTTCATTATGCGCTGCATCTCCCCCGGCCTGCCGTACGGATACTGCCGACGGGCAAGCTCGGCAATCTCATCGAGTATATGCACCTGGCCCACAATCAGCCGGGTCTGTGCGTTCTCGTAATCCTCCCCGCTGTTGTTCGTCACGCGGACGTAACCCTGTAGCCGCATCGCCTCTTCGTTCTTCGTCAGCGTACCCATATAAAACGCCCGCCAGCTTAGTCCGCTGGTCAGATACGTAATCTCCACCGGCACCTTGCCGCCCATCCTGCTTTTGATATTCCACAAACCGAGGTTTCGCACCCTCGGCGGATAGGTCAAATCGGCAATATCAATCTTGTCGGCATTGGCCTTGGGCAGCATCTCCAGACTCGTCGGGTCAATTAACGTATTCTCCCACGAAAACTGCAGCGCGTTCTCGCCCTCTTTGACCGTCAGTGCCCTGCTCTCACGAACCAGCGTCAAATCCGCAGAGTTATATATCGTAAGCTGAACCGCATCCCGCGATGGCAGCGTCACCAGATCAACCTTCGCATTGCCGACCCCCGCCATCACAGCGATTATCAGTAATATCAATGTGCGTTTCATGCGTCTGCTCCTTATTATCTGTCATTCCTGCGAAGCTTGTCCCTGCGAAAGCAGGGAGCAGGAATCCATGGTTTCAGCCCCTGCGTCACGGCCTGACGTTCCGCCGATGATAGTGCATCTCCAGGTTCTTCACCGCAGGTCCCGCTTCGCTCCGCGCAGGCAGCGTTATCTCGAACTCCAGCGTATAAGCGTCCTTTCGCTCATATTCCGCGTTTCGGCCGTCCATCGTGCATTTTTCCATGTCCCACTGACCCGGTATATGCTGAATCATCGTAAGAACCGCCGGACTATCCTTGAAGTTCTCTATCTTGGCCGTGATAAGCTCATCCGTATCGAAAAGCACCAAGTTGTCGCTCGTATTCTTTTGCAGATTGATTCGCGTGTCGCGCATCTTCTGCTGCGTCACAACGATGTCCCTGCTGTCGCCGATGTACAGCTCCATTTTCTCGCCCACCGGCACCAGCCCCGTCACGTCCTCGCCCAGAAAGATGTTGCTGCCGTGCCCGTCATCCTGAAAGATTCGCGCCTTGCCCCCCCACAGCGCATTCTCGCCGAGACTGCTCTTATCATCGTTGACTATCCGATAGCTCACCGGAATCCCCACGTTCTTGTTCTCCAGCTTCTCCGGGTCCCACGGCAGCTTCGCGGCATCGAACGTCCAGACCTTCGTAACAGGAACCTTCGCCTTCTCGAAAAACAGCATCTGCTTGGTCATCTCGTGGTCGATGCCCTGCTCGAAGGCCTTGCCGTAATCGAGCTTGACCACTGCCTTATCGAAGTCCTCGCCCGAGAAGTTCCGCAGCACCAGAAAGCTGCTCAGCCCCACGTGCGTCTCGAGCTTATCAGCCAGCGCCTTATACGTGATCAGCCGGTCTATATTAGACAGCAGATAGCTGATGCGGACCGTCTCGGCAAAGTTGCCCTTGCACGCAATCTCCCACACCAGCGCCGCCTCCCCCGGCGGATAGCTCACGTTCAGCAGGTTGACGTCCGCAGGATGGTCCAGCACCTTCAGGCGTATCGAGTCCTCGTCGATAGAGACCCCCTTCCACGAAAAGTCCACCTTGTTGAGCCCTTCCTGCAGCGTAAGCACACGCTCTTCCTCAATCAGCGTCGCCTGCGGATTATCCAGCCGAATCACCGTATCCGCCCGCTCCGGAAGCGCAACCAATTTGATCCGCGCCTGTGCAATCCCACTAACCACCAGCATCAACACAATTGTCGTTAGTGCAATTCTTCTACCGTTCATCTTTCAATCTCCTTTCAATAAATTTCCGGATTATATTCAATACTTTATCTCTTTGATCCTCATGTAAGATCTCAACCTCGTACGTTTTGCCGGCCTTTATGGTGACTTCTCCGACGTTCGGCTCGTAGTCGGCCGGACCGGGATTCGGACGTGTGCTGATGACATATCGCCCGGGCGGTATGCCGCTTATCTTGAATGTGCCATCTGCACTCAGATGCCCCGAGTACCCCCATGTGCCGATCTTGTTTCCTCCTTCCGGTTCAAGTTCAAGAGTGATCCCCCCCGCCGGCCTGTTCCCATCCCGGTCAACGACTTTGCCAAGAACGGTCCCTGTGCCGGTCATCACCAGCTTAATCCCGTCCGTGGGAATCTCGTATTGCTCCAATATCGAATTCTTAAGATACAGACCTTCCGCCCGGCACATAACGCTCATAAATCCCTTTGGCAGCAGGCATATCTCGAATCGCCCTTGGGCGTCTGTCGTCGAGCCCCTCTCTCCGGCACATGGATACCCGAGTCCATCGGGCCCCAAGACGCTTTCCGCTGACACGTGCACGCCGGCGATAGGATTCCCGGCCGTATCAACTACAACACCTTTGACGCAATGCGGCCGAGCCAGACTAATCTTGAATTGCAGAAACTCAGGCAGATCGTTGTTCCAATTCCCCTGCTCCCGCGCAGCATAGCCGTCCGCCAATACCCGTATCTCATAGTAGCCAGTAGGGATATGTGCAATCTCGCAGAAGCCCTTGTTGTCAGTATTGCCGCGCTTGATCTCTTTGTATTCTCTCTGCTGCTCCCGTCTCATCAACACTATCTCAGCATTCGTAATCGGTTTCTTAGTCTCCATGTCGAACACTTCGGCACGAATCAGGCCCATCCCGGCAAATTCCGGCGAAACCGAGCCGGGTCGCTTGTCAATGACGACGATGTTTTCCGCGACTTTCACCTGCTTCCAGACAACCGCCCCACCCCCGACATATACATCCACTCTCGGTGGGTCAACGGCTCTCCCGAAGTTTGGATGACCGGAGAACAATCTGTGGCTGCTGGGGCTGTTGTACAACCGGTCCCAGTCATTGGGATTCCATATTGTGAACGTCCAGTCGATGCGGTCTTCTTCCTCGCCAGGCTCATCACGCTTAAAGTAGTTGATCTTCGGGCCATTGTGCACGATCAGCTCGAGCCGCCTGGCCCGGATTCTCGAAAATACCTTCAGGGCCTCGTTGAACTCGTCTGTGTTCTGCCCGTGATACTCAAACTCGTACATGCTGCCAGTCCCAAATGGCGGCCCGGCCCACCAGCTTACGCGAGTAGGAAGATTTGCCATTCCCACCGAGCCGACCGGCCAGCCATGGTCCTCGATGGGCTCGTTGCCACCGACCTCAATTAGCGACAAGGCAGGCTCCACGAGCGCAAGAACCAAACCGAGAACAAGCACAAGCGTTTGCGCCTTTGCTTTTCTGTCCATATCGGTATCCCCTTGTTTGAGCTATTACTGCGTTATCGCCTCTTCACGTACGCCGTGATACGTAGTCACCGTATAGTTAAATGTCCGCTTGCTTCTCGGTTCGACCTCCAGCTTGAACCGTGCGCTGCTGACATCGTGCTTCTCAAAGGGGCTGTCGGCCTTCAAGGACCAGTACGCCGTGCCGAAGCCGCGGGTGATTTCAATCTCAACCGGCAAAGTCCGCGTGTTCATAATCTCCATCTGCCAGGTGCGTATCTCGTCCCAGCCGGCAATATTCTTCTTCCGGTCGAATCTGTAGTTGGCCGTCTTATAATCCATCAGCTTCGGCTCGACCGTAACAAGTCTCGCAGCACCTAAATTCAGCTCCACCTCCTCGTTCACCGGAATATATTTTGTGCTGGTCCCGCCCACGTACGAAAGATACCCCTCGCCGTCAGCCAGACCGTAGATTTTCACATTACCATTGGGAATCGGCGTCTTTCCGAGGTTGTGCTCCTCGTCATTGGCAAACGACACAAACCTTATCGTTTGCTGCCCGTACCGCTGCTCATCATACTTGTACAGGCTCTTAACCTCGATCTCATCCTCCTCGAACGACATCAGCCGCTTGCCCCATTTATCGGGAATCGTCTCCGTCCCTTCAATCGTATAAAGGAAATATTCGCTCAGGCCTTCCTTTTTGATTTGCTTAGGTTTCCAGCCTAGACCGACCCCATCAGCATCCTCCTCACCAAAAAACACGCCCTGGGATTCCGCTTCCCTCCAGTAGAAGGTTGACCCGGGCCGTGATTCATTCACGGGGGCAGGCCCTATGGGGCTTCCATAAGGATACTGGCGCCTGGCCAATTCTGCTATCTGGTCGAGCAGGTGGACTTTGCCGACTATGAGCCGCGTTTGCGCATCCTCATAATCCTCGCCCGTGTTATTGGCGACACGCACATACCCCTGCAGCTTCATCTTCCGCTCATCCGCCGAGAGCGTCCCCATGTAGAACGCACGCCAGGATAAGCCGCTCGTAAAATATGTTATCTCGAAAGGCACCTGGCCGCCGACCTCCGAACGGATAAGCCAGCGGCCAAGCTCTCGCAGCCTCGCTGGGAACACCAGCTGTTCAATGGTAATTTTGTCTTTCTGCTCCAGCGGCTCCAGATGTAGCGACGTCGGATCAATCAGCGTATTGGCCCACATGAACTGAAGCCAGTTCCAGCCCCGCTTCAATGTCAGGTTCCGCCGCTCCCGCACCAGGGTCAAATCCGCTGAATTATAAATCGTAATCTGAACGTTCTGGCGCCTCGGCAGCACCACCAGCTCTATCGCACTGGCCGGCGCAAACGGCGCCTTCGAAAAATCAACCTCCGCACTTGCAGCCCCCTCACCTCCTCTTGCAATCAGACCCATCCGCTCTCGGGCGCCCGCAAGCTCACTCACACCGTGCTCGTCAAACATTCTTATCGGCTTGCTTGGAGAAACGCCCTGCTCATTGTCATGTGCAACAGGCATCTCCTCACGTGGCGTCGTCGGCTCTTTCACAATCGGCGTCCCCGGCTCGCCGGGTCCCTGAAGCACAGACACCAGCAGCAGCGAGCCCATCAGCAGCACCGCAGCCGCTGCGCCGATCCACGCCGGTGCACGCAGCCAGACCGTTCTCGTTGCAGCCGGCCTTTGCACACCTTCCACTACCTTCGAAATCAACTGCTCGGAAACCTCTGCCTCTTCCCGCAGCAAGTCGAGGGCCGCAAATCTGCGACCCAGCAGCTCAAGGGCCTCCCTGCAGTCGCCGCATGCCTCCAGGTGCTGCTCGGCCTGCGCAAGCTGAGACTCTGAGGCCAGCTTGAACTGGTATTCAATTAGCTCTCGCTCGGTAAGATGAACCTTCATTCGACAACCCCCGAAACCTCAGGCAACTTCCGAGCCAGTGTCTTTAGCGCCCTGTACATCTGCGTCTTTACCGCCCCGACTGAGCAGCCCAAAACCTCCGCCACCTCCGGATAGCTGAGCTGCTGATAATATGCCAGAACCAGCGTCGCCCGCTGCCTCTCCGGCAGCATCTCAATCGCCCTTCTCACCTGCCGTCTCTGCTCAGCCCGTATCACCTGC
>DATKZT010000019.1:0-73179 GCA_035527845.1 Sedimentisphaerales bacterium
GGGCAACAAGTCGGTCGCCTGCTACCAGATTGCCGGCCGAGAGGTAAAATGAACCCTGAGGCTGTTCTGCGAACACATCTGCACTCACTGCGAAGCAAGGATGTGTAAAGGCCGGGGCAAAATCGCCGTGCGTGCCGGCATGAATACACAGTCTTTAGGGTATAACCATTGACATGATCCCCATCGGTATTAAAGGTAGATAGTACGCCTATGCCGGACAACCATTGGGGTTTCATTGGCGGCAAGAACGTAAAAACGCCAGGGATTGCGGTCCTGACGTCGGCCGGTAGAAATTGTTACATACGAAATTTGGCTATCGGAATACTCAGCAGTCAGCCTTTCTTCCACCGGACGAATATTATGAGTCTCTTTTCCCCAAAGCCGCCTGAGATTTCTATAGTGTCCATCCCTTGCGATAAGGCGGATTGAGGTATTGATTGGCGTTTTCGCTATTAGTGAACCTCATGTTCTCGCCGTCCCAGTAGAGTTTCTCTTTACTACGAATGGCGATCAGGCCCAGTAATATGACCTCGGTAAGCAAGCCGCCATGCTCGACGAAGTCTGACCCGGCGGGTTTGCCGCCTTTGCAGGCATCGATCCATTCCCGGTGATGGCCCGGCGAGCGGGCAATGACCCTCGGGATCGAGCCGTATTCTTTCATCCTGGATTCCGGAATCAGTCTGTGCCCCAGAATCTTGCCCTTATCACCGATATACAAGTTGCCATCACGGCCGTCCATCCTGCGCCCCGGCTCTAATTCCTCCGGCCGCGCCGGTATCATCCCCCCGTCCCACCAGGTCATCTCGACTGCCGGTCGAGAGCCTCGCGCGGGGAAATGATAGCGAACGATGGAGCCAAGCGGCGCCGATTCCTCGGCAATCTCGGGCGGCGCCATATCATTCGTCGAGCAGGCTTCCACCCACGCAGGATGGCCCAGATTCAAGGCCTTGAAGATAGCAGAAGACTGATGACACCCAATATCACCAAGGACGCCTGTTCCGAAGTCCCACCACCCACGCCACTTAAACGGCAGGTATGCGGGATTGTACGGTCTATAGGCCGCCGGGCCAAGCCAGAGATCCCAATCCAGCGTCTCTGGTACAGGGGGAGTCTCTTCGGGCCGAGGGATACCGCGCGGCGTAATAAAGCCCTTACGTTTCGACCAGCCGTGGATCTCGCGCACGTCTCCGATGGCGCCGTCAAAAATCAACTCCTGCAAAAGCCGAGCCTCTTCGGAAGCCTGGCCCTGGTTGCCTAACTGGGTGGCCACCTTAGCTTCGCGGGCGGCCTCCGTGATTTTGCGGGCTTCGTAAACTGAGTGCGTTAATGGCTTCTCACAATAGACGTGCTTGCCCATCTTGATTGCCGTCATGGAGGCGACGGCGTGAGTGTGATCCGGCGTAGCTACCACGACTGCGTCGATCAGCTTGTGTTCTTTTTCCAGCATGACGCGGAAATCGGTATACCTGCCGGCTTTGGGATAGCGTTTGAACGTATCAGCGGCACGAACCTGGTCCACATCGCACAGGGCAACGATGTTCTCGCTGCTAACCTCGGCGAGATCACCTGCTCCTCGACCGCCGACGCCGATACCCGCGATGTTGAGCTTCCCACTTGGCGGCGTGCGGCCCGGACCTCCCAGAACGTGCCGCGGCACAATTGTAAACGTCGCCACGCCTGCCGCACCCGATAGCACAAAATCACGCCGATTCATTTTCTTTTTGCCGACTTCAGTTTTCATGATCACCTCCAACTTCATAAAAAAAGACTCTTCTTCGGCCTCGATGCCTGCATACTATTAGACTCAATCAAGGCCGTTGTTGCAACACTTCCTGAGTTTTAATTCCCTGAGTGCGCAATACGTTGTCGATTTAGCAAGTGTTAAATGCAATGCCCTTATTAAGCCGCCTTGTGGGATGATTCGCCCTGCAACAAGGCGAATGTTGCCTTCGCAGACATTGTCCCATCCATAGAACGATGCGGGAAAAGTTAGTCAAGATCGGAGCCAAGGTTGTAAGCCGTGCCCGCTATGTCACGTTTCAAATGCGGGGGGTTGCTGTGTCCGAATCTCTGCTCGATGAAATCCCTGGAAAGGCTTATCAATTGAAGCCCATTCCAATCGGATAAGACTAATACGTCAAATTGCTGAAAAACTTGAATTTGTGAAGGCCAGAGCGGTCAAGGTCTGTGCAAAAAAAAGGGATTTGAGGCAGTGCGGGCCTAAGAATCCGGTCTGTCATATAAACGTTAATGAAGGTCTAAGAATTAGCGAAACCAGGCCAGAGGTAAAGCCCGTAGCAATACCTCCGTAAGCGCCAACACAAGGGAAGTTTGTATATTTGCGACGGTGGCGAGGACAGACAATTTCTTCCGTCTACTTTGCAAGCTGTAGGGGATCAAATGGGATGAACCCAGGTTCAAAATGTCGCTGGTGAATTGTGCGATTGATGGACATCATTTCAGCGTTTTTTTTGTTCGAGGAAGGCTTCGAGAATCTCGGCGGCGGCAACCGCGTCAATGTGCTTTTTTTTCTTCTTGCGAGTTAATTCCGCCGCCGTGAGCTTCTCCTCGGCGCCGTAGCTGCTCAACCGCTCATCTTGAAAGTATACCGGAATAACAAGCACCTTTTCAAGCTGCTGCGCAAATTGGAAAACAAGTTTCGCCTGGCCGCCGGCGCTATCATCCATGTTCAAAGGAAGGCCCAGCACTATCGCCCCCACACCTTCCTTTGTGACAACATCCGCAATCTTCGCTGTCAGGTCCTGATGGCCCTCGATTACACCCAGCGGCGATGCTATGGTCTCGCCCGGGTCGCAAATCGCGAGCCCTGTTCGCTTCGCACCGTAATCTATTGCCAGATACCTCATTTCCACCGCCTCGTTCAATTCGCCGCCCACTCTCCTGTCAAAGAAATCTTTCCCTTCCGTGCTCCCTTATGAGATCGAGCAGCTCCTTCAGCCTGGTTGTCTGGCCGATATGACAGACGAGCGTTGCGTCGGGACTGTGCGCTACAACCACATTGTCCAGGCCAATCGCGGCAATCAAATGCCCTTGCTCTTCTGTAACTATGATGCTGTTGCTGCAATCAAGAAGCTCGCTGATGCCGGCCACCACTATATTGTTGTCCTTGTCCGCCTTGATAATATCCGCAAGGGCAGCAAAAGAGCCCATATCAAGCCAGCGACAGTCCAGACATATCGCAAAGACTCTCTCGGCCTTCTCCATCACCGCGTAGTCTATGCTGATTTTTGGCAGCTTGACAAACCAATCCTGGAGTATCTGCTTCTGGTTTGGGCCATCCCATCCTCTCTGAATCCTCTGCAACGGCTCACGCGAGTCAGGCAACAACTCCTCGAGCCTGGCCAGAATCGTTTTTGCCTTCCATACAAACATCCCGGAATTCCACAGGTAGTTCCCGCCGGCGACATATTCCCGAGCCGTCTGCTCATCGGGTTTCTCCTTGAACGCCTCAACCACACGAATCTCATTTGTACAGCCCGCATGTTGCCGGCCACCCACGCATCTTATATAGCCAAGCTGAGTACTCGGATAGGTCGGTTGTATCCCGAAAGTCACCATGTCCTGCGGATTATCATTCACATACCGCAGGGCGTCTTTGAGCGCCTGCTGCAATACCTCGGGCGGCTCTATCATCTGGTCGGCGGTAAGCACCGCCATAGTCGCGCCCGGGTCATATTTTGTCAGCACGCTGGCCGCCAGGCCTATGGCGCCCGCGGTGTCGCGGACCGCCGGCTCGGCAATGACATTATCAAACGGCGCCTCCGGCAAATTTTCGCGTATGATGTCTGCGTAGCCGGCGTTGGTCAGGACAATTATGTTCCTCCTGTCGAAAATCGGCAGCAGCCGCTCGAAACAACGACGCAAAAGCGTCTGGCCGTCGATAAGCTTCAAGACCTGCTTGGGACGTTTCTCCCGGCTAAGCGGCCACAGTCTCTTTCCCGTGCCGCCCGCCATTATCACCGCATAATCCATCGCGAAAATCCTTTCACCGACTCACCATTATCTACAAGACGTCAGACCAGGTAGTCTGAATCAATCTCCGTCAGAGGCTGAATCTGCTCAGACAGGTCCTCATATCCGGCCCTGCCCATCAGGGCAAAGGTAGCCTCCTTGCCCAGTTCGACTGCCGGCTGGTCGTAAGCGTTAATCCTGAACAAAGCCGCGGTCAAAGAAGTCGTCACCTCGAACAAATAAATGAATTGGCCCACCGTATGGGCGTTCACCTCATCGAAAACAATTGTCAGGCACGGGCGACGGCTCTGCAAAAGGGCATACTCCGTCGCTCTCTTCTCGCTGTTAAGCAGGTTGCTCAAATCCTCCCCTGCCAGGAAACCAAGCTCGGGTGCACAATCCGGGGCGGGGCCTATCTTGAGGTCTCTTTCAAAATTATCGACTTGCAGAAAAGTAAACAATTTGTCGTTGGGCCCCTCACGATACAACTGCACCTGGCTGTGCTGGTCGGTAGTGCCCAACGCCTTGACCGGCGTCGGACCAACATGGATCTCATTGCCGCTCAAATCATTTGCCTTGCCAAGACTCTCGGCCCACAGTTGCCTGTACCAGTCCGCCAGATCCTTGAGGGCGTAGCTGTAGGGCATCATCACCGCGATTCTCTTGCCACGATTATAGAACTCGTAGTGTACGGCTGCGTTTATGACCGACGGATTCCGGTAGAAATCTTCATTACTGACTCGGGCGTCCATGTCCCTGGCGCCGGCCAAAAGCGAATCGATGTCGATGCCACACATAGCCGCACTGAACAGGCCGACGGCGCTCAGCACACTGAACCGTCCCCCAACACCCTCCGGCACCTCCAGAGACCGCAGCCCGTCATGCGCGACGATATTGTGAAGCGTCCCCTGCGTGGGGTCGGTCGTGGCAATTATGCGGTCCTTGTAGCCATTCGTGCCGAGTTTGTCCAGAAGCATTTGTCGGACAATCATGAACTGGCTTGCGGTTTCGGCCGTTCGCCCGGATTTGCTGATTACATTAAATACCGTCTTATCCAGCTTGTCCCCAATCCAATCAAGAAATGAAGCAAGCTGCGGCGGATCAACGTTATCAAAGACAAAAAGCCGTGGGCCGGTCCGCTGCTTCTCGTCCAGATTGTACACATAGGGATTAAGCGCGGTCTGCAAGGCAATATTGCCGAGGGCCGAACCCCCGATGCCTAAGACAACCAGATTCTCACAGCCATCTTTCAGCTCGGCCACAAGCCCCTTGACCTGCTGCGGCGTTCGCTCCTTGTAAGGCAGGTCCCGATAGGGCGTCTGGCCGGCAGCCCGCTGCTCGTTCAACTTCTTAATCAACGGCGAGGTTTTCTGCTCAAGCGCTCTTAGCTGTGCGGAACTGATACCATGCTCATCCGCTATGATTTCAGCAGTGACGTTCTTATAGTAAAGCTTGATTTGTGATTCGGCCATGCTGATTTCCCCCTCTAATCGGCCTGGAGCAAACCTGCCCCAATATGTCAACTCAAATCGCCTCGTTAACCAAATTGACGTCTGTAAACCTGGAAAAATACTCAAGCTCTCGGGCAATATCTCCATAGCATGTCACGCGGTGCAGTCCATGCGACCAGTTTTGCCACAGCTTCCTCGCATCGCCATCCACCCTCACGGCAATCTTGGTCCGGCAGCCCCGATCGTCCTTGAGCGAAACTGGCGTTGCAACGATTTCGCCCGTGAAATACAGCAGCAGGTCGGTCCCGATCAGCTCTGCCTGGGTAACTCTCTGGCCGATGCGCATCTGCACCTGTGGTACAGCGCCCTCGCGGCGTTCCATAATTGTCCGCAGCTTGTACGGCGCCGCCGGTCCGTCCGGGCCGTCCATTTTGGTTGTCCCCAGACAATGGGCCAGTATCGCCGTATTGTTGGACTCGTCTATCGTCGGGTCGCTGATAAAGCCGGGCCTTCCCACGAGTCCCTGGAATATTATGTGCGTCATTGCATCCTGCAACTTCGATTCGCAAATCCCGCCCAGGCCCATGTTGTTGAGCCTCGTAAAACCGATACAGGGAAAGGCGTACGACCGACAGAGGGGCTCGAACATGCTGCCGTAACAATCCACGGTAATAACGGTAGCGTTTTCTTCATCCAGCAGCCTTTCGAAGGCGAGCGCCATTTTACAGGATTTGAATATGTCCTGTCGCGAGGGCTCGACGACCTTAACCGCACCTTTTGTCCACCGCTGTGCCTCCGCGTTTGCCGCATTGTCGTCAACGCCGTTGTAAGCGGCCAGCACCTGGTTGAGCTCTATCCGTTTGATCTCGGCGCCGAACTTGTTTTTTATATTCGCAACGTATTCCTGACGTCCTTCGGACCAGGATGACCTGACATCAAGAATCTTTGCCTCTCTGAGATGATGAATCGCCCGAAAAGGTCTTATCGCAACTGCCATCTGCCTGTAATCACTGGTCAATACACATTCGAGCCTGGCCCCTTCCGGCTGGTGCTGCAGACCGCCAAAGCCCGTCCACTGGTGCCCGGAATATGGAACCGCAAAGACGACCGTCGGCTTTTGCGCCTTGAGAATTTCTTTAAGAACGCCCCCCGTCCCCATAGTCAGGTGAATCACGAGGATGCCATCAACGTCGCCGAGTCGGCTCGCCAGCTGCTCAACCTCTGCGGGCGAAGAAACCAGCTCGTCCACAACAAAATCCACGTCGGACATCTCGCTTTTCAGTTTTGCAAACTCAGATTCGTACCGTGCGATTTCGGCTTTCAAATCCAAATTGGGCTTGGGCCAATAGGGATTATCCGGCTTGCCCATGTAAAGCCTGGCCACCTTCACCTTCGTGCTTCGGCAGCCGGGACTGACGAGCTTCGGCCCCATTACTTTATTCAAGGAAGTTGTTCCATGGCAGCCGACCCCCACAATACACAAGGCCCCGCCCGCTATGGTCAGCTCCAAGAAGTCCCTGCGATTAATTTCACTTTTCATATCAATCCCCTTCACATTGCTAAACTGCAATCATCCTCAAATACCAACGCCACAAAAGGCCACGCACTGAAACGCTAACCCTTTGAAAGATTGGCATATTTTACCATTAACGTTTTGATCTGTCCCGTGTTAAATCTGACGATCACCACGCTGTTTTCCCCCATATCAACATACTCTTTGACCCTGCCAATGCCGAAAGACTCATGACGAACGGCCTGTCCGGCCACAAACCGCGGCAGGCTCCCAGCCTCTTGTTGGTCGTCTGCGTCATCAACGCAGTAAGGTTCATCCTGTTCGTGAGCTTCTCCGGCGTCAATCCCCAGCTCATCCAGAAACTGAGAACGTATCGTTCGCAGCATCTGGCCTCTGAAGGTTCGGTACCGGGCCCAGCTTATGTTAAGGTGCGTCTTGGCGCGGGTCATGCCCACAAAAAGCAGGCGGCGCTCTTCTTCCATTTCCTCCTGGTCGTCAAAGCTCCTCTCGTGCGGCAGCAAGCCGTCCTCCAGACCGATGATAAAGACATTCTCGAATTCCAGCCCCTTTGCCGCGTGGAGAGTCATCAGCGCCACTCGCTCGCTGCTCGCATCGTATGAATCGGCGTCACTGAAAAGCGCCACCTGCTGAAGGTAATCCAGCAGCGAAGGGTCTTCGGCCTCTGCGTCATATTGGACCGCCGCATTTATCAGCTCCTCGACGTTCTCCAGCGCCCCCTGTTCTTTCACGGCGCCCATCTCCAACGAACTCTGCAGCCCCGATTCGCAGAACACTCGCGCAATAAGGTCCGCCGCCCTGCCGTCGATATCCGGCTTGAACTGCTCCATCATACTTACAAAAACCGTTATCTTGGCCCTGGCCGCTGCGGAGATATCGCTGATACTTTCCGCCCTTTTGCATGCCTCGTAAAGAGTAATCCCATTCTCGCCGGAATAACCCCGAATCCGCTCGATGGTGGTCTTTCCTATCCCCCGCGCCGGCGTGTTGATAATACGCATCAGCGCCACCTCATCGCTCGGATTGACCAGCACCTTCAGGTATGCCAGCACGTCCCGGATTTCCTTGCGATTATAGAACTCCACCCCCCGAACCACCTGATACGGCGTCTTATTCCGGATAAAAGCCTCTTCCAATACTCTGCTCATGGCGTTGACACGGTAGAATACCGCGGTCTCGCGCAGCATCGCCCCCTGCTCGGTCAGCTCTTTTATCCGCTGCACAACCTCCTGGGCTTCGGCGGTTCCATCCTCGAACACGCTCAGGTCAACATCGACGCCCTCCGGCTTTGTCGCAAGCAGCTTCTTTTCTTTTCGGCTCTTATTGAACGCTATCAACTTGTCCGCCGCCGCCAGAATCTTGCCCGTGCTGCGAAAATTCTCCTCAAGTTTCACTACGACAGCATCGGGCCAGTCCTTTTCAAACGCCAATATGTTGCGGATGTCGGCGCCGCGCCATCGATAGATCGACTGGTCCGGGTCGCCGGTCGCACAGATATTGTTATGGCCGGAAACCAGGGCCTTGGCGATTCTGTACTGAGCATGATTGGTGTCCTGGTACTCGTCAATGAGCAGGAAGCTGAAGCGATTGCCCATCTCAAGACACACGTCGGAATGTCTTTCAAGCAGGAAGGCTGTTTTCATCAGCAGGTCGTCGAAGTCCAGGCCGTTGCGCTCCTTCAAAAGCCGTTCATAGCGGGAATATATTTGGGCCAGAGTCTTCGAAAAGAAATCGTCGGCCTGCCCCTTGAAAGCTTCGGCATCCACGAGGTTGTTTTTGAGCGCCGATACCGCTTCGAGCATCCTCGCCGGGGAGAAGTTCGCCGCATCAAGCCCGCAATCCTTCACCGCCTGCTTCATACACCGGGTCTGGTCGGACTCATCGTACACGCTGAAGCCGGCACGTACGCCGGCCTGTAGGGCGTACCGTCGCAGAATTCTGACACACAGCGAGTGAAATGTGCTTATATGGGCCCCGGCCGAAGCGCCGAGCGTGATCGCCCTTTGCCGCATTTCGCTGGCGGCCTTGTTCGTAAAAGTTATGGCGCAGATATTGTGAGGTCGCACGCCGGCGTCTATAAGCGCCGCAATCCGATAAGTAATGACCCGCGTCTTTCCGCTGCCGGGCCCCGCAAGAACCAGTAGAGGCCCCTCAATATGAAAAACAGCTTCACGCTGTGAGGTGGTCAGTTGCTCGTATAGCGCATCCTGCATAGGCCAAGCCTGCTGTTTCTATGGCTTCGATTGTTTCAGCTCTTCCTGCAGTCTCTTTTCCTCCTGCATCAGCTGCTCAAAAAGCTCGGGCCTTTCGATCTTTATACGATTGCGAAGTGCCATCCTTATGCTCGGCAGATACTGCTGGTCGTTCAAGAAATCGATCAGCGCCACGTACCTCAGCCTCGGCATAGGCGGCAGATCAATCCGGTACTCAGCATCCTGAGGGCCCATGTAAAAGTCCCATACCTCCTGCGCCAGCTTCTCCCTCGCCGTGGCCTCATTGTCGTCGCGCATGGCATAGTAGAAGTAGCTCTCCCGAAGAAGCATCGGCACTATTTCACGGGCGTTGAGGATATGAAGGCTCTTGAGCTCCTCAAGGAAGCGGTTCCGTGCAAACACAACCAAAGGAACCTCAAATTCCGGCTGCGGATACAAATTTCGCAACTGAGTATAGATTCTTCCTGCCTGACGCTCGTGACCCGATTGATAGAAGGAAAGCACGGCGTTTTCAAGCATATTCCGGTGGCCGATCTGGTGCGAGTTCAGTTGCTGCTCGTTGGGGTCCGTATATTTCTCGATAACCTTCAGCACGTGACGGTTGTAAGGCTCGAACATCCGCAAATCCGGACGCAGAAAGATGTCCTTGCTTAGCCCCGGCGACCCATGCGAGGGTACCGCCGGCCCACCTTTCGCAGGCTCGTTCCAGATATATATCTTGCCCGCGCGGAAAAGGCTCTGCAGACTTTGGTTGACAATTCGGTCGGTGTTGATTTCATCTATCGAATACTGGTCTTCACCTGCTTTGTCCGCACTCTTCTTGCCCGCCACACGAAGGCCTTTGACCGCCCAATAGATTGCATGACTGTCCGGATGTCGCCAGTCCAGCGGCAGGCTCTTATTAGGGTCGTTCCAGTCCACCGGCCCATAGGTCTTATTCAATTCCTCCATCAAAACAGGATCAAGCTTCCATACATGGCGCAAGTAGTACGCCTTGGCAAAAGTATCAAACTTTTTAAGGGCCGCTGCACCGACATGACTATCTATCACATTAAAGGCGGCCGCCGCAAATCGGTCCGGGTTCTGACGCAGCGAAAGATACTGGTTCACAAAATCATCGGGACCGGCTTGGGCAAGCGTCTTGTCCGCCGAGGCCAGCTCGTCTATCAGGCCGGCCACGTTCGCATCCCTTCTGATTTCCTCCCAGGACTGCGGCGCCTTGGCCAGCGCCTCAAAATATTCGTTATCCGCCGGACCGAGAAGCGGCTCCATCATCTCCGCCAATTGAAGCTTGTAATACTTATGAGCGTCATCCGATACCGCCCCTATCTTATGCTGAAATATGAATGCAAGCTGACGGTAAAGCAGGATGCTTTTCGGATTAAGTGGTATTCCCTGGTCTCGCAGAAGCTCGTAGCCGTTCTTGACCCACCGCCATCGCTCCTCAGGCTGAGTGGAAGGTATCGCCACGGAAATGTTATACGCCATATTCCACGATTGGAAGTCCCAAACGGATGCAAATCGCGGCTGCAATTTCGTGATCCAGTCGGCAAGCTGTTTGGCGTCGAAGAATTGCCCCTCTTCTTTGAGCCTCTCGGCGCGCATCCAGAGGATGTCAACCACCAGACCCCGAAACGCACCCATTGCCACCGTCGCAAATGCGAGCGAAGGCGGTGCGTTTTCCAAAGGCTCGTTGCTGATCAGCCTCATCTGCTGGCGCTGTGAATTTATGTAGTCCAGCTGCATCCCGCCGATGATAAGCAGGGAGCACGAAACCAGCAGACACGTACACCAGATTATCAAGTCGCGAAAACGCACCATCAAAATCGCTTTTCAGACCGTAATCTTCGCAATTTCCCTGCGACTGAAAACAATGATCGCCAAAAGCATCAGCAGGACCGCTTTTACGAGAACCATTAGAGCCGCAGCCTTGGCCAGAACCGGCCAGCCCAACAACCGGGCGCCCACGAGGTACTTCGTGGGATTGTACTTGTCGAACTGTGGCAGAAGGTGGATGATCGGTCTTAGTGTGTATTTGTAGATGCTGCTTATGTTCTCACTCAAATAGTCAAAGGATTCGAGAACAAAGCCGCTGAAGTTTGCCGTAAAGAAGATCACCATGCACAGCAGCAGCGCGACGGGAAAGGACAGAAATGTCGAGGCCAACACTCCAAGAGCGGCAAGAATGATCAGCCGAAGCAGAACCAGGAGAACCGCCCGAATAAAATTAGCCGTAAATGTGTCGGCTTTATACAGAACTTCCAGGCCCCCCTCCAGCGGAAAGATCACAACCGTCTGATTCAGGGGGGGGTTAAGAAAACCAACCGCGAGATAACCGTCTGGGGCAATCACATCCGCCGGCACCTCTATCTCATGTGAAGTGCGGATCAGGTCTTTGTTTTCGAATTCATAGAACCCGGTCACAATCGGCTGACCATACCTGACCTGCCGGATGTCGCCGGCCCACCACCGCCCGTATATCTGCAAATCGGGCGGAGTCACCGAAACGTCATATTTGAATCGTATAAAAAGGCTCTGGTTTGGGTCCAAAGGTTTGACATTGTCGAACTCCCAAATCAGCTCCTGACCGACGTTCGCAGCGCGACTCCTCAGCTTAGCCTGCTTGGTAAGCCTCGCAAATATCTCCTTCCGCGACAGACCCCGAAATAGTTCCGGCAAGCGTCCCTCTTGGGCCAGTTTGTCGAATGCGGTCCGCACCTCCCCGCTAACGTCAGGTTCCGCAGGAACCAAGCCGGCGCGCGCCGTAAAAAACTCATTCTCTGCCTGCCTAAGCTCGTTCTTCGACGTCTTGCCCACGCTCGGAGTGTAAACTGTGATGCCGTATATCAGCGCCGAAAAAAAAACAAGCAGACCCGTGTTCAACAGTATCACTCCCAACAGCTTTCCGAAAAGAAGCTCAAACCGCCGAATCGGCTTGGTGATCACCGTATAAATCTGCTTCTCACTGATGTCGCTCGTCAACGAGTATATCGAGACAGCTATTGTCAGCAAACAAAGCAGAAAACTCGTGAGCGAAAGACTATAGCTCACAAACGTTTGCAGCCTGCCTTTCAACGTACCGTCGCCGGTCACAGAAAAACCCATAACCGGAATAAGCAACATCAGCAGCAATACAAAAACGACGGCGAGCCGCATCCGAACCGCCTGCTTTACAGTATTTGTGGCTACCGCCCAGACGTTATGCATCGCCCGACTCTCCTTTGGGCTCATCGCTCGGCCCGGTTCCTTCCTGTTCGCCAGCCGACCCACCCGTTAGCTGCTCCAGAATCCTCTTTTCGATCTCTTCCTCCACAGCAGGTGGCTTTGCAGGCTGCGTCGTCACCAGAGGTTGCGACGGCGCCGGTTGAATAGTCTCGGTCAATTTGCGCAACAACTGCTCGTCAGCCTTTTCTTGAGGCGTCTCCGCCACACTTGCCTCTTCCGTGCTCTCGGCGCCGCCGGCCACAACCTCCTCTGCCGGGTTCGAAGAAACAAGTCTATCGAGTATGCTTGTGGGCGGCGCCAAGAAATCACTGATGTGCGTTGAGCCGACGGCCCCGCTGGTGGGCTGCGCCTGCTCTTCCGCGGCCGCGACTGTCCTGATGAAAAAGCTCTCCAGCCGCTCCATCGGAGAACTGACCTCGCATTGGGCCTCCTCTTCTTCGATTATCTGCTTTATCTTGTCCACCGCCCCGCCGCTCAGCCCGTCCGTTGTAATCTGCAGCTTCCCGCTTTGCACCAGCAGATCTCTTACCCTGCCTGCGGACTGGATTTTACCGCCGTAGAGAATCGCAATGCGGTCGCAAACGTCTTCGACATCCGCCAGCAAATGACTGCACAGCAAAATCGTTTTCCCCCGCTTTGCGAGCTGCAGTATCAAATCTTTTATCTGCCTGGTGCCGATGGGGTCGAGTCCGGTCGTCGGCTCGTCCAATATCAACAGGTCGGGGTCGTTTATCAACGCCTGCGCAAGTCCGATCCTGCGAGCCATACCTTTCGAGAACGTCCCCACGAGGCGATTCGCCACCCCCCTTAGACCTACCATGTCCAGCAGGGCCTCGATACGCATCCTGCGCACCTTACCGGCAAGGCCGAACAATCGACCGTAAAAGTCCAGTGTCTCCCGCGCACTTAGATAACTGTAAAGGTACGACTCCTCCGGCAAAAACCCTATGCGGCTGCTGATCTTCGGATCGGTGCTGTCGCCCCCAAGAATCACCGCCCTGCCTTTGGTCGGATAAAGCAGTCCCAGAAGCATCTTCAAAGTCGTCGTTTTGCCTGAGCCGTTGGGCCCCAGAAGACCAAACACCTCATTGTACCTGATCTGAAGGTTCAGGTCGTTGACGGCATAAACCTTGTCACGCCCCCACCAGTCCGAAAAGACCTTCGTCAGGGAAAATGTCTCAATAGCATATTCCATGCTTTGTCATCCAGTCAATTGTCTGGCCAAGATACCTTAAAGCTGCGATTCGTGCCCAAGCTCTTCTCCGTACCGCACAAGACGAGCACTGTTGAAAACGACTATCAGCGAGCCGACAAAGTGCAGAAACGCGGCGTAAATGGCGGGAAGCCACGCTGCTGATGCCGCCGCCACGCCCAGAATGATAAAAAGTACTCCGAAAGAAAGGTTCTCATTGATCACGTGCCGGGTCTTGCGTGAAAGCCGTACCAAAAAAGGCAATCGGTTCAAATCATCGCTCATCAGCGCGATCGAGGCCGAGTTTATGGCAACGTCGCTGCCGGCCGCACCCATCGCAATCCCCAAATCACCCGCCGCCAGTGCCGGAGCATCGTTGATGCCGTCGCCTACCACGACCACCGTGTGACCATCCTTCTTCAGTTGTTCCACAATCGCCAGCTTGTCCTGAGGCAGACAGTGCGCTTTGTAATCCGTGCAGCCCAGTTCCGCCGCCACGCGGTTGGCAACCTCGTCTCTGTCGCCGGTCAGCATAGTCGACCTTCGTAATCCGATTTCATGCAGGTCCTTCACGGCCTTCTGTGCCTCAGGCCTGGTCCTGTCCTGCAAGCCAATCCAGCCCATACAGCGTGAATCCTTTGCGACATAGAGCGTGCTGAAGCCCTGCTCCTCGTGAAGCGCGGGGTCCGTCACGCCTGTTATGTCTATCCCGTTCTCTTTCAGAAAACTGTCACGACCAACTATAATCTTCGACGAAAGCACATCGGCGCGGACACCCTTGCCCGGTATCTCCTTGAAATTCGTTGATTCTGCCAGGGACAGCTTCGCCTCCTTTGCCACATTACGGAGCGCCCTCGCGGCAGGATGCTTGCTCATCTGTTCTGCGCTCGCGGCGGCAGAGAGCAGCTCGGCCGCCTCCACGCCCTCGGCGGGAGTGAGCTTCGTCACGTACAGCCGGCCCGTTGTCACCGTGCCTGTCTTGTCAAATACCAGCGCCGTCACCTTGCCCGCCACCTCGAGGTCCGCGACGTTCTTTATCAGAACACCGAGACGCGCAGAAGCCGAAATCGCCGCCACCATCGCCGTCGGAGTCGCCAATATCAGGGCACACGGGCACGATATGACCAGTATCGTAATGGCGCGATTGATGTCGCCGGTGAAGAACAACACGATACCGGCTACCATCAGAATCGTAGGTGTGTACCACTTAACATAGCGGTCGATTATCCGCATGATGGGTATCTTCGTCTGCTCGGCCTGAATAATCAGCGACTGAACCTTGCCCAATGTCGTATCTTTGCCTGCCTTGGTCACCTCGATATCCAGCACTCCGGTGAGATTGTTGGTGCCTGCAAAGACCTGCATCCCCGGCACCTTGTCAACCGGCAGCGATTCGCCTGTAATGGTGGCCTCATTGACAGAGCTCAGCCCCTTCGATACCTCCCCGTCGGCAGGTATGTTGTCGCCCGGACGGACCCGGATAGAATCACCGGTCTTGAGACCACTGACGGCCACTTCTGTTTCACTGCCGCCGGGCCCGAGGAGATTCGCTTTAGTCGGGGTCAGTTTTATCAATGATTCGATCGAAGCACGGGCTCCAAGCGCCGTACGGCTTTCTATCAACTCGCTCAGCAGCATAAAGAACGCTATAATTCCGGCTGTGGCATACTTCTGTGCCGGGTACTCATCGGTGGCCGCTGTCGCGAACGACGCTATTATTGCCAGCGCGACCAGCTCATCCATGTGCATCTCTCTCTTAAGCACGCTCTTGATTGCATGCCAGACAATCGGCGCACCGAGCAATATCGCCGCCACCATCGCCAGCAGCTCGGTGTTGAAACTGTCCCTGCCGTAGAAGAATCGGGCAATACCGCTGTTAATCAGCAACATCCCGCCGGCCAGCGTCCCCAGAAGCGCCATACTCACGCGAATCTGCTTGCCGCGAGTATATTCGGTCGAGACATCCTCTTGAAAATGCAAGTGCTCGTGAGCCATAAAACAAATCTCGTCTTCGCTATTTACTATCGCCTTTGGCAGTCACCTTGTCTGCCTCTTTAACGCTGCTGTTCTTCCTGCTTCTGTTTAATCGCCGGGTTTCTGTTTACCATCACTCGAATTTCCGCTCCTTTGGTTCCCTTCGAAGTCTGAATGACAAATTTCTCGTCGGCGCTGTTCAGCACCTTCTCTATCGCATCGAGGTAAATGCGCTGAACGACAAGCTGCGGGCGCTTGCGAAACTCCGGCAGTATCTGCTGCAAATAATCCGCGTTGGCCCTGGCCGTCTCCACTACCTGAGTCCGATATGCCCTTGCCTGTGCTATCTTCTCGCGTGCGGCACCGGCTACATTGTCCCACAGATACTGCTGCTGCTGCTCGCTCACCTCCTTGCCCTTGAGAACCGCAAACAGCTCATCCACGACGGGGCCGGCCGTTTCGCTCAATGTCGTCTCCGCGTAGGTCCGAGCGTTGCTGATGGCCGCCTGACTGCTTTGACTGGCCCTTATGAAGTCCTCAAACGCCTGGTCCACCTGACGCGGCCACTCGCTCCTGGTGAGCTGTATGGGTAATATTTCTATTCCAGTGTTAAGCTCATCGAGCTTCTTTTGAACAAGGGTTCGCACGTGCCGCGGAATCCTGTCCTGACTGGAGATCGCTTCGTCTATCGTGTAATCCACCATAGCCGTCACCACGGCGTCCGCCACCACACTCTCGAGCAGCGGCCTGACGCTTTCAGTCATTACGTCAAAGTACAACTGCCCCGGTTTCACATAATCCACGTAGACATTTCGGAAAAACAGCTCGGGACTGCTTATCTGATAGATGACCTGCCATTTGGTGTGCACAATGCTATAGTCGTTGCCGCTCCCGCCAGGTACTTCCTCGCTTTGCTTTTCGCCTCGCGTGATGCAGTATCCATCAACTATGGGGTCCAAAGTCTTGCCGGGACGGATTCGATCCCTGGGGCCCTGGGGAAGCAGCTCGTTCGGGCGCTGGAAATACCAGAATGAGTCAATAGGCACATTCACCTTCTTGCCCACCGGAATCTTCACAATCTCTTCAATCGGATACGGGAATACCCAATGAGGTCCCGGCCCAAGCAGGCGTTTGTCGCCGGCGCCACGGATTTTTCCAAAACGCAAGACGAGCGCCTGCTCATCCGGCCCGACCGTCCGGAAACCGGACGCAAAAAACACAACCACGAGCACAACCATTATTATCTTGAGCGTGATAAAGCTTATCCGAAGCGCCTCGGAGAGGTACTTTCCCGCCGCATCAAACTCTCCGCCGGGCGCCTGCCCTGCTGATGCCCCGCCACCATGCTCAAGGTTTTCGATATTCGGCTCTGTCATATTATGAACCTCTCACTCGCGGCATACTACCGCCTCGATTCGTTTGGCTCGCCGGCGGCTATAACCGGCATCTTAGTTAAATAACTGAATGGGTCAATTTCCGCCGGTATCACCAGCGTAGTCTTCTCCTTCAGCGCCTCCTTCAGCGCCTCGATGTTGCGCAAGAATATTGCCAGCTCCGGATTGGCCTCAAGCATCTGGTAGTACTGCGCCGCCTCCGCGTCGCCCTTGCCGCGGATGGCCTTGGCCCTGGCTTCCGCCGCCGCCAGCAGTTCTGTCTTTTTCGAATCGGCATCAGTACGTATCCTGGTCGCTTCCGCGTTGCCCTGCGCGACAATGGCCTGCGTTCTGCGATTTCTCTCCGCCCGCATCCGCTTGAACACGTCTTCACTCACATCCTTGCTGATCTTCAACTGCTTTATCCCGAGAGTCATAATCTCGATACCATAGTTTGCGTCCGCCACGCCCTCTTTCAGGTCCTTCAGCATCTCCGTTTCTATCCGGTCGAGTCTTATCTTCGAACGGTCGCTGTTGACAAATTCAGCAAAAGCATGAAGGCCCGCCACCCTGTTCTGCGTATCGTTAATCTGACTGCGCAATCTCTTTTTGGCCTCCTCCACACTTCCCCTGTTGTTGCTGTTATAGAATTGCAGCGGCTTACCAATCTTCCACACCACGTAAGTATCCACAATTATCGGCACGGCACCCCTGGTCGTCGTCTCGACCAGATTTCCCTCGACAACCTGGAGCCGCGAATCAAATGTGGTGACGCGTTGTATCGGCGTGGGCCACTTTAAATACCAGCCCGGTTCCTGCACCTGCCGCGTCGGCTTACCAAACGTTATCACCAGCGCCGACTGCGTTTCACCGACCTGAAACGAAATCAGGTAAAGACCCAGCACCCCAACCAGCAATACCACAAACAAGATAATCGCTACGTTCTTCATTGTCCGCTGCTCTCCTTCTTCTTAAAGCCCGGCAAATCGTATAAACTGGGCGTGAGTGGCTCTTCAGCGTTGATTATAACCACCTCGGTATCGTTAGGCTCAGCCGCCACCACAAATTTCCTCACGGCGGGCAGTGCTTGTTCGAAAGCCGCCAATATTTGCTCACGAACATAGATTTCCCTGGCCGCTTCGTATGCCTTGACCTGGCTGCCAAAACGCTCGCCGGTCGCCCGCGCCAGCGTCGCCTTCTCGAAAGCGTAACTCTGGGCCTGGCGCAATCTCGAAAAAATGTCGCCTTTCGCCTGCGCGAACGCCCTGTCAAGTTCGGGGCCCAACTGCTCTATCGCGACCGTGTCATTCTCATACCGCGCCAGTTGATAGTTCGCCGCCAGCGTATAAAGCTCGTTTGCCTCCTCCACCGACCCGGCCAGGGAACTCAGAGTCTTGTTTCTGTCAGCTTCGGCCTCCAGAATGGCCGCCTGCTTCTGCTGGAATGCCCCCACGACCTTCTGATAATCCGGCGCCACTTCCACCGGCGGATGGATGCCCTGCAAACCCAGAAATACTATCTCAATCCCGATCCCCTCCCTGTCGGCTGCCGCCTGGATTCTTTCGGTCAATATCTTCTTGGCCTCTTCGCGGCCCGCACCCAGAAGACTCTCCCTGAGGTCCCCTTCGCCTGCATCAACTTCGATCCTCGCGCTGGCAGCGAACTTTGTCAGCTCTCGATAACATATCGACTCCAGGAGGTTGGCCGGCTCACTGTGGTTGTATTTGAACGAGTAGAGGTCCTTAATTCTGTACTGAACCGGAACCGCCGCCACCACCAGACTGACTGGAACACTACCCGTCACGGAACCTCCGCCCAGCTGCTCACTGCCCACCAGCAGATAGTCCTCCTCCTCGTAATGCTTTCTGTCCCACAATAGCGGCTCATTCAATAGTCCCTTGTCGGGGGGACCTTTCTTCGGAACATAACCAATATGGAGCTCGGCGATGTTTTGCGTGGGGTACTTGTAAACGATATCAATGGGCCAGGGCCATTTGACAGTCAAGCCCGGACCAACTACCCTTTTCTGCCCCGCCGGAGTCAGCGGATTACCAAAACGCTCGATTATCGCCTGTTCGTTCGGCCCCACGACCACGAAGCAGTTCAGCAGGTACAGCGTGACGGCCCCAAACAGCACCAACGGAGCAATGGCTTTCTCGAGAAGCTTGTAAAACCAGGTTTGAGAGACCTTGAAACCAAATTGATAATCAATCGCACTGGCGGCCGTCCGAAATAACCCCCCCGGCTCGCTGATTAATCCGAGCAATCGGCTGTCAAATGGACTGCGGTGGTACTGCCCCCTAAACCTTGGCCGATATATGTCGAACACAACATTCACCGCTGTCTCCAAACCGAGCACTACCAGCAGAATCGGTATCGCCCAGTTCAGCACCTTTATCATCGAATCCATCTGGAACTGAGCCAGTGCAAGCCCCACCGCCAGCGCAAAGCACAAAACCGCTATCCCAAGAAGAAAACTTCCTCCCGCTCGCAAAGGCTTCCACCGCAGCTCCGCCGACATGCCGGTCGCATAGCGCGACAGCAAAAAGCTCACAAAAGCTATCGCCATGATAAAAACGGCAACCAGAAGCGGCTGTTGCGACTCCAGCTCGCTCCAGCGCGAAAATACCCTTAACAGGTACACCGCGGCCCCTATTTGATAGGCCGCAATAATGCCCGAAAATATCGGAATGAACCACTTCTCGAATAATTGCAGACGCCCTTGCGAAACCGCAAATAGCTTCGCGTTTTCGTCGCGCCCCTCAAAAATCGTGGAATCCCGCTCGCCCTTGGCCAAACGCGACGCGTCAAGCTTCTCCTGCTCGGCCAGAGTCCGCTGGTGAAACTGCAGGCACAGCACAAACCAAACCAAAACCGACCCCAGAATCACCCAGCTCAACGCAAACACCGCGTAGAACTCGCTCCATAACCCTATCAACAAGCTGATGATAAAAAACAAAACGCTGACAGCCAGAGAGACTCGCGCCACATATTCGGCTCGCTTGCTGGATATCGTCATTTCCTGTTTCTCCTCATCAGATTGTGAACAAACAGACCGCTCACAGAGTAGCTCTCTAACGGTACGAAACTTCTTTACAAATTAGAAGATGTGCAATATAACAATAATGGTCATTCGAGTATAGAGGCATTTACGAAAAATTATGCCTTAAAACCGGGCCGGACGCCGACGCCTGACCTCGAAAGCAGTGTATAAAAGCTGTAAACAATGAATAAACTATTTACGATTGCAAAGAACACTTTTATCGAGACATTAAGGCAACCCGTATATCTGATAATTGTCGTGGCCGCTTTGTTCCTGTTCTTTATGAGCCCGTCCCTGACAATGTACACAATGAGCGACGACAACAAGCTGCTGCGCGAGATAGGCTTATCTACGCTCTTCTTGACGAGTTTGTTCATTGCGATATTCTCAGCTTCTGGCGCCGTCGCCGAGGAAATCCGCAACAAGACCATAACCACCGTCCTGAGCAAGCCCGTGCACCGGCCCATATTCATTATCGCAAAATTCCTTGGCGTTGCCGGCGCCGTTGCGCTGGCCCACTATATCTGCACTATCGCCCTTCTGATGGCGATAAGACACGGGGTGCTCGTGGCCGTATGGGAAACACATGACTGGACCGTCATAGCGACCGCCGGCGCGGTATTGGTCCTTACCTTCGTCCTAACCGCCTTTTTTAACTACACTTACGATTGGAAATTTTCCTCGACCGCCATCGTTCTGACGGCCCTTTTCGCCACCGTAGGAATTATATTCCTCGCATTTATCGACCGTAACTGGCAGTTCAACCCCGCGGAAAACGGCTTTAATGCGCTGGACATCTATGGTGCCGTCCTGCTGCTGATGGCCGCAATCATTATCGTGGCGCTCGCGGTGGCGCTATCCACGCGATTCAATATACTCGTCACGCTCTCGGCCTGCGTGGCCATCTTTCTTTCCGGTCTGGTGAGTGATTACGTGTTCGGACGATTCGCCGACACAAAATTATGGGCCAAGATATGCTACTTCCTGCTGCCAAACCTCCAGATGTTCTGGATAAGTGACGCCATTTACGAGGAAAGTGTCGTCCCTTTGAAATACGTCCTGATAAGCGCCTCTTACGCACTGTGCTACACGGTTGCCATACTCGCATTGGCCGTCGCCGTCTTCCAGAGACGACAAGTGGGCTGATACAAAGCCCCCACGCATCCCGGCGAGATACAATTTACGATTCACCAGACACGGCTATTATCACCGCCGTCTCATCGCAATTCTGCTGCTTGGGACATCGCGCACAATCGCTCCAGACCTTCATCGGGAGTTTGTCGGTGTCGACTTTTTCAAACCCCAGCTTTTCGAAAAACTGCGCGTCCAGCGTCAACGCAAATACCTTCTGAATACCCATTTGCCTTGCCTGTTCAACCGCGGCGGCAACCAGCATTTTGCCCGCGCCTTTGCCTTTGAAAGACTGGTCAACCGCCAAAGATTTGATCTCCGCCAAATCCGACCACACCACCTCCAGCCCACAGCAGCCGACTACACTGCCGTCAACCTCCGCCACCATGAAACCCTGCAGGTTCTTGTAGATGTCCGCCATCGAGCGGAACAGCATCCTGTCCTGCTCGGCATACTCGTTGATCAGCGAATAGATCGCCTTGGCATCCGATATTTTCGCACTGCGTACTTTCATAACCTTTTCAGATGATTATTGTAATCTTCAACTGTAATTTCTATCTCACGTAGAATTTCTCTTATTAGAGGACGTGCCAATACCTTTGCCTTGTGGTGTGGCACGGTAGTAACCCTTCCCTCGGGGTGCCTGTAAAAGGCATGACTTCCTTTCTGGCGGACTTTTTCAAAACCCAGCCGAAGCAGCAGCTTCTCCATTGTTTTGGCGTCGATAAGTTTAAGTTTGCTCAACCTGTAACCTCGAACTGCTGGATTCCCACAAATTCAGGTATGTGTTTTTTGGCCTCGGGGTCCATTTCCTCAAGACATAATTCCACCACCTCTTTAAGATTGTCTTTAAGCTTATCCAGAGTTTCCGCCTGTGTATGCGCGCCAGGGATTCCCGGCACAATTGCGACATATAGGCCGGTCTCTGCATCCTTTTCAATATATCCGGTTACCTTATACATTCAGTTGCCTCCTATGTATCGATAAACTATTGGTATACTTACAAACAGATTGTATCAGATTTGGTTTAAGATGCCAACAAGAAAGGCCGTAAGCGATATTCTCACGGCCAATTTCAAATTCTAAATTCTCTTATCCTCTGCGTTCTCTTCTCAAAGCTAAACCAGAGAATCATCAATCTTTTCCACGTAACATCACAGCACCCACGCTGAGTAGCAGGAGGGTGGCTGGTTCGGGGATTTCCACAACATAGCCGTGAGTCTGCCAATCGCCAAGGTGGTCCTTCCATTTAGAATTGTCGTTTAGGGTAGGTTCTCAGAATCCTATAATAACTTAAAACAAGGAACAAAAGAAGCAAGAAAGCAAGCAAAAAAGACTAAAAAGAGATTGTTTCGCTGCGCTCGCAATGACAATCGGCAGACTCTGCAAATTCCCCGACCAAAAAACCGAAAAAATGCTGGAAAAAATGTTGCGCATCACTAAAATAGCCCATACTATGAGATTCATACTTATTGATAGGATTGTCTCACTGGAGCCGGGCCGGCAAATAAAGACGGTCAAGAGCGTCTCTCTGGCCGAGGAATATCTGGCCGACCACTTTCCCACGTTTCCTGTCCTGCCCGGAGTTCTGTTGCTGCAGGGGCTCATCGAATCCGCCTCGTGGCTCGTCAGAGAAACGGAAAATTTCGCACATAGTATGATATTGCTTGAACAGGCCCGAAATGTAAAATATAAGAGCTTTCTGGCGCCGGGCGGCCGAATAGAATATACCGTCGAGGCCAAGACCATAGAAGAAAACGTCAGCAGCTTTACCGGTTTCGGCGCATCCGAAAACGAACGCATTGTTGAGGCAAACTTCGGGCTGAGGCACTTCAACCTCGCCTGCGGCAACGCCCCAATGGCCGCCGTGGACGCCGAGATAATCGAGAATATGAAACTGAGGCGTGAACTGCTTAGAGGATGGTAAAGCAACCCGCCCATAACGGACTTTGACAAATTAACGGAGGTAACATAACATGGCAATGAGTCGGGAAGAAATTTTCCAGAAGGTTAAGGAAATCCTCGTGGATGCCCTCGGCGTGGACGATGACGAAGTTAAGGCCGAGGCCACCCTGATGGGGGATCTGGGGGCTGAAAGCATTGACTTTTTGGATATAGTGTTTCGTCTGGAAAAGGCCTTCGGCATAAAAATCCCGCGAGAAGAGTTGTTCCCGGCAGAAAACCTGATGAACAATCCCGAGTTCGTAAGCAATGGCAAGTTGACCGACAGGGGCCTTGCCGAGATCCGAGAGAAGATGCCGCACACCGAACTTGGGGACTTTGAAAAAGACCCCGACATCAACAAGTTGGCCGACCTTTTCACCGTCAACGCCATCGTTAACTACGTCGACGGCAAGTTGAACGCCGCTTAGCATTGAAGAAAGACGTAGTCTCTGAGCGTCAGGGTTGCGAAGCGCCAACCTGCCGCCTGCTTTAATATGGAAGTAAGATGCGCTGGATATGGATAGACAAATTCATCGAGTTTAACAGCGGCAAGAACGCCGTGGCCGTCAAAAACGTCACCCTTGCCGAAGAGCATCTGCACGACCACTTCCCCGGTTTTCCCGTGATGCCGGAATGCCTCATGATCGAGGCAATGGCGCAGACCGCAGGCATCCTCGTCGGCGAGGCAAAAGCCTTTCAGGAAAAGGTTATCCTGGCAAAGATCAAGAAGGCCGTCTTCTTCGACTACGTAAAGCCGGGCGACACCATCAAGCTCCACGCGAGAATCGAATCCATAGCCGCCGAAGCCGCCGGTACCTCCGGCAAAATCACCCGCGACGACAAGCTCATCGCAGAAATAGACCTCATGTTCAGCCACATCGACAAGAACCTCGCCGGCAGACAGTTCCCCGATGAAAACTTCGTCTTCACCGACACCTTCAAATCCCTTTTGCGCGGCATGGCACTCGGCAACGCCTCCACACAAACGCAGTCGGAGCAGCAAACATGAGTCAGGCCCGCGTGGTCATAACCGGCTTCGGCGCCATAACACCACTCGGAATGACCGCCGACGAAATGTGGCAGGGTCTTTCCGCCGGACGTTGCGGAATCGGCGAAATCACCGCCTTCGACCCCGTCGGCTTTACCTGCAAACTGGCCGGCCAGGTCCCCGACTACAAGATCCAGCAGTACGTCCCCAAGACCTACAGAAAAGCCGTCAAGCTCATGTCACGCGACATCGAGCTTGCCGTGATCGCCGCCGCCGAGGCCCTGGCCTCCGCGGGCCTCGTCACCAAGGCCACCGACCCCGAAAGAGTCAATATCACTCCCGAGCGAACAGGCATCAACCTCGGCGCAGGCCTCATAAGCTGCGACCTCGTCGAAATCGCACCGGCGGTCGCAAATAGCATCACAGACGGCGCCTTCGACATCAAAAAATGGGGAAAAGAAGGCCTAGAAATGGTTACGCCCCTCTGGCTCCTGAAATACCTGCCCAATATGCTCGCCTGCCACGTCGGTATCATTCACGACCTGCAGGGGCCCAGCAATTCGATAACGTGCGCAGAAGCCTCTGCACATCTGGCCATCGCCGAAGCTGCACAGGTCATCGCCCGCGGCGGCGCCGATATCTCCCTCGCCGGCGGCGCAGAAGCAAAGGTGAATCCCGTCGTGATGACCCGCCAGTGCCTGCTCAAAAGAGCGACCACCGAAAACAACGACGACCCGGACTCGGCCTGCCGGCCCTTCGACGCCGATGCAAAAGGCTCCGTCTTCGCCGAGGCCGCCGGCATCGTCGTCCTCGAAAATATTGAAAACGCCAAAGCACGAGACGCAAGGATTTTCGCCGAAATCCTCGGCACAGGACACAGCAGCAGTCTCAATCCCGACTACGAACATCTCGAGCCCGACGGTCTCGGCCTGCAGATAGCCATCGAAAAAGCAATCGAAGATGCGCAGATTCAGCCGGAGGACCTCGACATCATTATCCCTCATGGTGCCGGCATCCCAGCCGATGACTTGGCCGAGTCCACTGCCATTGAAAACGCGCTCGGCAAAGCCGTGCAGAATGTCACCGTCTGGCCGACAAAAAGTATGCTCGGAAACTCCGGCGCCGCCGGCGGCGCGCTTGATGTCATCGCGGCCGTCTGCACCATGAACCACGGCGTTATCCCAGCCGCCAAAAACTGCGACACAATGGCCGATGGCTGCAATCTTAATATCTCCAAAAAGCCGCAGCAGAAAAGGATACGCCATGCCCTCGTTTGCAGCTACACTTACGGTGGGCAAACCGCCGCCGTAGTACTGAAGAACCTTGATCACGAAACGGAATAGCAGATGATTCATAGACCCACAACCGAGCGCGTGGTCATAGCCGGAATGGGCATCGTTTGTCCCCTCGGGCACGACGTCGAAACGCTCTGGCAGGCGGTCCTGGCCGGCAAAAGCGGCGTGGCAAAGACCACCATCTTCGACGCCTCCACCTTCCCCACAACCTTCACCGCAGAAGTCAAAGATTATGACTTCACAAAATTAGTCAAAAACCCGCACCTTCACCGAAACGGCAATCGCGGCTCCGCCTTCGCAATAGGCGCCGCCGCCCAGGCCTGCCGACAGGCACGCATCGATATCGAAACCGACGCCCCCACCGACGGAATCGACCGGCGAAGACTCGGAATCTACCTCGGCGCCGGCGAGGGCTCGGCCGACAACGATGTCTTCTTCAGCGCCCTCGTCCACGCATGGGACCCCGAGAAAAACCAGATGGACTGGAAACGCTGGGCGGACATAACCTTCAGCAAAATGCGTCCGATCTACGAGCTCGAACAGGAACCGAATATGGCCGCCGCCCACATCGCGCTGCTCACGGGCGCACGCGGCCCCGCCAGAAGCTGCCTGACCGCCTGCGCCGCAAGCACGCAGGCCGTCGGTGAGGCCATGATGATGATTCGCAACGGAAACGCCGACGCAGTCATCGCGGGCGGTGCGCATTCCATGATACACCCCCTCGGCCTGACGGGCTTCAACCGTCTGACCGCACTATCGACCAGAAATGAAAACCCACAGACCGCCTCCAGACCCTTTGCAGCCAGCAGGGACGGATTCGTCCTCGGAGAAGGCGCAGCTATTCTCATCCTTGAATCGCTTGCCTCGGCAAAGAAAAGAGGCGTCGAAATCCTCGCAGAGGTGATAGGCTACGGCAGCAGCTCGGACGCGTTCAGGGTCACCGATATGCATGAAGAAGGCCGTGGCCCCATCCAGGCCATGACCGCCGCCCTTTCCGACGCCGGCATCACCTACCACGACGTCGATTACATCAACACCCACGGCACCGGCACCACAGAAAACGATTCCATCGAGACAAAGGCCATAAAGGCAGTCTTTAAGGAAAGGGCAAAGAAAGTCCCCGCCAGCAGCGTCAAGAGCATGATGGGACATCTCATCGGCGCAGCAGGCGCAGCCGAGCTGATTACCTGCGTCCTGGCCATTCGCGACAATATCGTTCCGCCGACCATGAATCTCAACGACCCCGACCCGGCACTCGATTTGGATTACGTTCCCAACAAGCCGCGAAAGATGCAGGTCAACATCGCAATGGACGAGTCCTTCGGCTTCGGCGGACAAAATAACGTGGTCATAATAAGAAGATACAAGGAATAACAGAGTAATAGAATCTTGAGCACGCAATACGAGATGGGAGATACGAGAGACTGTAATGATCGACATTAAGCAAATTCGAGAAAACCCACAAACGTTCAGGGACGGCGCCAAAGCCAAAGGCTTCGACGTGGATATCGACAGGCTGCTTCAGGTCGACGACACCCTAAAGGCAGCAAAGCAGCAGTTGCAGGATATCTCCACCGAGAAGAACCGCCTCGGCAAATCCATCCCCAAAATCTCGGGCGACGAAAAGCAGGCGGCACTGGCCCAACTGGCAGAACTAAAACAGCAGGAGCCCGGGCTGAACGAAAACATCAAACACCTCCAGCCCGAGTTCGACGCCCTCATGCTGCTGGTCGCGCAGCCCGCCGACGATGATGTCCCCTTCGGCGCCGACGACACCCAGAACGTCGAAATAAGAAAAGAAGGACAAATACGGAAATTCGACTTCGAGCCTAAAGACCACGTCCAGTTGGGCGCCGACCTCGACATCATAGATATCGAGCGGGGCGTCAAATTGGCCGGCACGAGAAACTACTTCCTCAAAGGCGACGGCGCACGCCTCCACTGGGCGGTCCTGCAGTTTGCCGTCGATTTCATGACGAGCAAAGGATATGTCCCCATGTCCGTCCCCCTGCTGGCCAGGTACGAAGTCATGATGGGAACCGGCTACTACCCCGGCTCCGAAGAACAGACCTACCAGATGGAAAGAGACGAGCTCAGCCTCGTGGGGACCGCGGAGGTCCCCGTGACCGCCTATCACATGGGTGAAATACTAAAAGCCGAACAGCTCCCCATCAAATACTTCGCCCTGTCGAGCTGCTTCAGGCGTGAGGCCGGCGCCGCCGGAAAAGATACCTACGGCCTCTACCGAATCCACCAGTTCGACAAGGTCGAGCAGGTCATCATCTGCAAAAACGACGCCGAGGAGAGCACGAACTTCCACAACGAAATTTTAGCCAATGCCGAAGGTGTCATGCAGGCCCTTGAGCTGCCCTACCGCGTCGTAAACGTCTGCACCGGCGACCTCGGCCGCGGCCAGCTCAAAAAATTCGACATTGAAGCCTGGATGCCCTCCCGAAAAAACTACTGCGAAACACACAGCGCCAGCAAATTCCACGAGTTCCAGGCCCGAAGAATGAACCTCCGCTACAAAGACCCGGCCACGAAGAAGAACATCTTCTGCCACACGCTCAACAACACGGTAATCGCCTCGCCGCGAATCCTTATCCCCGTCCTTGAGCTTTACCAGAACTCTGATGGTTCGATAAACGTGCCGCTCGTCCTCCAGCCGTACATGGGCGGAAAACAAAAAATCACAAAGCAGTCTTAGAAAGGGGGGCCAATCATGACCAAAGAGGAGATTTTCGAATTCATCAAGGAAAATCCCGTCTTCAGCCTCGCCACCGCCGAGGACAACAAACCGCACGTCCGCATCATTATGCTCTACCGCGCCGATGAAAACGGCATCATCTTCAACACCGGAGAAAACAAGGACGTGCACCGCCAGCTCAGCGAGAACCCGCAGGTGGAGATGTGCTTTTACAACGGCGACCGCGGCCTCCAGGTCAGAATTTCAGGCACCGTCGAAACGCTCGAAGACCTCGAGCTGAAAAAACGCGTCGTCGCCGATTACCCCTTCCTGAAGGAATGGGTCGACCGCGAAGGTTTCGAGGTCCTCATCGTTTACGCCTTAAAAAACGCCCGCGCCGCCGCCTGGACCATGGAAACGAACTTCCAGCCTAAAGAATACATACAACTGTAATCGCCGGCAGACCCGCACCCGCAAAGCCGCGCCAATCAACCGAGCCGCGACCAACAGGGAGCGGTCCCCAATCCGATGTGTAGGGTGTGCTCCGCACACCATTACTCCGGTCATTGCGAGGCCGCAGGCCGAAGCAATCTCCCCCATTAATCCTTAATCAATCATCCTTAATCATTTACCCCCCCGCCCCATCGAGCCAGTGATGTCCTAATTTGCCCAAGTCGGCAAATTCTACTTCACCATTACGGTTTATATCCGCATTTCCGCACCAATTATTGAGATCATTGCAGTCGGAACGCCGCCACGCGGAACCGAATATGGCGAAGTCTTCAAAGTCTACATCGTTATCATAATCCAGATGCCCGACCGGCGTGAGCAGGACCACATACTCTTGCCCATCCAGCTCACCTACCCCGACAATCTGGCCGTTATCGCTGATACTCCTTGCTCGGCAAATAGTCCAATTCGAATCGGTGCAGAGCAAATCGTTAAAATCCGCAATTTGCCCATCCATCCATAAGCATCCTCTCTCGGAATCATCCGCCCAGACAGACTGGCCGACAATCAGACCGTTATCACTGATGTCATAAGCGGCCGAATCAACCGCTCCATCGAGTGTTCCCAAATCGGTCATTACTGCGTTGGAATCGTCATATAGAAAAGCATGGTAGCCGTCCGGAGAACCGCTGGAATAACCAACGACTTGTGACTGATTATTAATCGCATTGCCGTAACTTTGTACTTGGCCGGGCAGAACGCCTATATCCCTCATGCCATTTACATCATCATAAATAAACGCATGCGTGCCATGCGATGACGTCGAGAAGTAACCCGCAACTTCATTGCTGTCGTTGATAGACCTCGCAATGCTGTAATTGGTATTTTCAATGGTGTCAATAGCAACCACACTATTATCATTATCCCACATCACGGCAACATGAGTGCCATCGGATTTGTTGGCCTGACCTGCCACTATCCCGGCATTGTTTATACCGTAGCCCTTGGTCATATTATCACTATACAACGAATCCAGACCCGTCAAGACACCATCGTCCCATATAAAGGCCCTAATCCTAAAATTCCTGAAATACTCCCCTGTAACCTGACATGAGTCATTGATTGCACGAGCAACAACATTTTCGGTACCGGCCGGTGCCTGCAAAATAGTCAGTTCACCATCTTCCCACACAAATGAGTTATCACCTATATAACCCGTTACCTGCCCATAGTCGTTTAGAGCAGACGCCGTAGCGGAACCTGTAGGCTCGATAATTGTTATTTGGTACTCCAGGGCATTAACGGAACCGATGGCAGTTAGAACAACCGCGGCTATTAGCGATGCCACTACATTATATCTCATCTTCATTCCCTTTCTGTTACAGCAAGCCTCAGTAATAAAATTATTGTTCAATGCCTTCAAGCCAGTGACCCGCTAATATCGCAAAGTCCCGCCAGTCCACCAGCCCACTGTGATTCAAATCCCCCGCCGAATGTACCCGCAAAAACGGATACGTCTGATTCTCCCCGATCCCCCACACCTCGACAAAATCCCAGCCGGCATCGGTGAACGTACTCTCCTTCATCATTTCCACCGTCGTCTTGCCTATCACATTCGGATCGCTCGTATTTCCAATCCCGTTGACATCCGGATTAACATCCGCGTCCCAGAAGCACTTCGTATATGAAGCACCTCTACGGCTATCCCCCACCAGGTTGCCGGTCTCGTCACTACCTTCAACATGGCCTGCCGCGTAGCAGTTAGTAACGTCGCCACTGTTTGCTCCAACCAATCCGCCCACCATCGCAGCACCCGAGGCTGCTCCCGTGGCATAAGAATTGATTATCGCGCCTTGGTAATTATCTCCCACAAGCCCACCGACGAAGAAAGACGTAACGGCCCTGACCTCCCCAATGGCAAAGCAGCGGGTAATAGTCCCCCTGTTCCATCCAATTAGGCCACCGATGCAATCAAGATCTCCTGAAACGTTTCCAATGGCGTAGCAGTCTGCTACAGTCCCCTCCTCGTTATATCCTACGAGCCCGCCGCCAAAGTCGGTGGAGTTAACCTCTCCTATGGCATAACTGTAAGTGATACTACCGCCGGAGTATGCTCCCAGCAGGCCACCGGTGCCACCCTGCCCAGAGATTGCTCCTGTGGCGCAGCAGCGGGTGATGTTACCTCCTCCACCTCCGATGAGGCCGCCAACCGAGCCATCCCCGCTAACAGTACCAGTTGCACGGCAATCTGCAAGATTCGAGTCCATATTTCTTCCCAAGAGTCCCCCAACATACACGCCTGTTGCGCTGACGTTACCGCTTGCATTACAATCACAGATGTCCATATAGTATTGATAGTGCTGCAAACTGCGGGCAGTGCCTATCAGACCACCTACGTAGTTATCGCCGGATACAGCCGCTGATGAATGACAACTGAAGATGTCGCTTTCAAGATACCCCACTAAACCGCCAACATTGTCCGTGCCGGACACACTGCCAGTTGTTAAACAGTTTGAAATCACTGCGTCACCCTTTACTGGGCTGAACGACCCCACTATGCCACCGACTGAGCCTTCACCCACGACTGTCGCGTTTGAAAAGCAGTCAGAGATTCTCCTAAAACCGAAGAAGTCCTCCTCGCCGTTGCCGATCAGACCCCCTACATAATCGCCTCCCGAAACGTTGCCCCCTTCTACGCCACAGTTCTGTATTATTCCACGGAATAGCAACCCAACCAAAGCACCAACCTGGTCGCCACCTGCGAGACAGGCATCGATTAAGGTAAGATTCATTATTTGGCCATCAGCATAGTACGGTAGCCCGACAGCGCGGAACAGTCCGACAGCAGATGTGCCAAGGCTTGTATACGTGAAATTCGAAATACTGTGCCCGTTGCCATCAAAAATGCCGCTGAAGCCGTTGCTGCTGCTGCCGATGATCTTGAACTGATCCCCCGTGTAACCGGCCAGGTTAACATCATTTACCATTACAAAGCACTTGTTGAAATCTTCAACGTGGTTGCCGATGTCGTTCAAATCGGTTGGCGTGGCGATGCGGTAGGGGTCGTTCGGCTCGCCGGTGCCGCCGGAGTATTTGCCGAAGGCGACCCCGGTCCCAATCAAGACGATACACGCCAAAGCAAGTCTTCTGGTTTTCATAATTCCGCCCTCACTTTTTGCCTTTTAACTTTTGCCTTTCCGCCCGTTCCGCTGCTGTATTTGGCAGTCGAGACATTTAGCGCCAGCCCCCACAACAGAACCACAGCCGCCGGTATTGGAATTGCTCTGCGTTGCATTACTACCCAACTCGCCGAAAAACCGCGTACTATACAATCCGTATCTTAAGACCTGCTCGTGTTGCTGTCAAGCAAAAAAAATCCCATGATGATGTCCTTTTCCGGCGGTTCGCCGTGGGTGTACTTCATATTTGCAGGCAGGAAGGCAGGGTATCGGGCTTCTATGGTCGTGGAAGGCTTACGGGGGGCCGGATTCCCGCTTTCGCGGGAATGACAAGGGGGGCAATCGAGACGATTTGGCAAAAAACGGGCCCAAGGATACCGGCAAAGAAGCCACATACAAAGGTCAAACGCACGCGTGACTTTTCTTTGGGACAAAATTGCTTGAAATTCGCACGTTCGGGCTTATAATCGCCCGCGAAGCGTTACCTTTTCGTTCGACTTGCGCTTTCCAGCCGGACCTGTTAACAGAACGCGGACAAGCGATGGACGACATCCGGCGGAAATTAGACCTGATTGACGCCCAACTGGCCGGCCGGGCCGACCTGCACAGGCGAATCATAAGCGCCGCCCCCCTGCTTTTTGCGGGGCCTGGCGAAAAAACCCGGCGTTTCTCTTGCCATTGCACCTTCGCAGCGACAGGCTATAATTACTGCTCATGTTTTCTTGCTGGTCGGCTCTGTTGCAGCAAGAGATTGGAGATAATGTTTTTTGTTAGAGGATTTATATGGGCAAGGCGGCAACGATACTCCTGCTGATCTGTTCCAATATGTTCATGACTTATGCCTGGTACGGACATCTGAAGGACTTCAAGGATAAATCAATCTTCGTGGTCATCTTGCTGAGCTGGAGCGTCGCTTTCATGGAATACTGTCTCCAGGTTCCGGCGAATCGAATAGGTTTTCACCACTTCTCCCTTTCACAGTTGAAGGTCCTTCAGGAAATTATAACGATAAGCGTGTTCGCCTTATTTGCGACCGTGTATATGAAACAGCCGCCGAAGGCCGATTTTCTTTGGGCGTCCTTGTGTCTGGCCGGAGCGGCCTATTTCATGTTCCGCGGCGTCGCTGTCAGATGACCCGATGTCCAGGACCGTAAGTCATGACGCGGCAGCGCGCTGCGATTAAGAAAGGTCGGCAAGCAAGGACAACCAAGCAAGCTTGTTCACTTGACCCGGGCTTCCCGGCCTGTGCTCTGCGGCCTCGGCGATGAAAACGAAACCGCCGTAAACAACGCAAATATGGATGCAATAAAGCAGAAATTAGAGCTCATCGACGCGCAACTGGCTGGCCGCGCGGACCTGCACAGGCGAATCATAAGCACCGCCCCCCTGCTGTTTGCCGCCGTGGGCCTCATCAGCGGCATCCTTGTGCAAAACATCATCTGCGGGTCGCAGGTCACCGGCCGCGGGCCACGCCTGCTGTGGCTCTGGCTACCGCTGCTTGCCTTGTTTGCGACGGCTACTATCGTTGTCTTTGTCAGGCAAGACCGTTTCACTAATCACCAGTCACCAGTTACCAATTACCAGTACGCCGCGGCATACCTGGCTTTGGGCTGCTTTGCCTGCCTGGGTGCGGTGCGCCTGATTGCCTTCCACACAGCCGGCGCCAACGAGGTCCGCAACCTCGTGGCCGACAAGCGCAGACTCGCAACCATTCGCGGCCTGATTGTCACCGAGCCCCACATCAACAGAAACCCCCAATGGGAGTTCTCAAGGTTCACACCCAGTGACCCGACCACAAGTTTCTACCTGAGAGTCCGTGAAGTGGAAGCCACAACCGGCTGGGCCGATGTCACCGGAACCGTCAGGGTCCAGGTCGATGAGCCCGTCCTCGACCTCAAAGCCGGCGACTGCATCCAGGCCTACTGCTGGCTCGACAGGTTCACGGCCCCCACCAACCCGGGCCAGTTCGATGTCGCCCGATACCTCGCGCGCAAAAACATATTCATCGCCGCCGCCGTCAAGTCACGCGACGGCATGGAGATAATCGAAAACCGTTCCCAAGGTCTCTTCACAAAAATGAAAAGCAAAGTAAGGCGAACCGCCTCAAAGGCCCTTTTGTCCGGCCTGGACCCCGAAGACGAGAATCGAGGCCTGCTTGAAGCGCTGCTTTTGGGTTACAGGGGAAATATAAGCGCTGCCACCTACCGCGCCTTTCGCCAGACGGGGCTGCTGCATTTTATCAGCCTTTCCGGAATGCACCTGGGCATCCTCGTCGGCACGATATGGTGGCTGTGCAAGCTAATCGGCCTGATGAAGCGCGCCAGCGCCGCCGTCTGCATCATCGCCATAGCCGTCTTTCTGCTCATTGTCCCGCCCCGGGCGCCCACCGTAAGGGCCGCCATCATCTGCTGGGTCTTCTGCGCATCGTTGCTATTCAAGCGACGTCCAAACCCGCTCAACACCCTGTCACTGGCCGCAATAATCCTGCTTCTCGTAAGACCGACGGACCTTTTCGAAGCCGGCTGGCAGCTCTCCTTCGCCTCCGTCCTCGGCATCCTGCTGTTTTGCAGGCGAACATACTCTTTCCTCTACGAGCAGATTACTCGTATGCCTAGGCCTGAAAAACCTCCGATCCTAAAACGTTTCTTCCGCATAATCTCAAGGCCGGGTCCGTATCTGCTGGAGTTACTTACCACCGGCTTTACGGCGTGGCTCGGCGGCGCGGGGATATTGCTTTATCACTTCTATACAATCAACCCGCTTACATGTGTCTGGACTGTAATAGCCTTTCCCTTCGTGGCCGCCATCCTGACCGTGGGGCTGTTCAAGATGATTCTGTCATTTCTGCTGCCCACCGCAGCGGCGCTGTTGGGCGTGATAACGGCAGGACTATCCAGCCTGCTGATTCGTATCGTAACACTTATTGCGGACCTTCACATATCGCAAATACTTGTTGGTCACGTGCCGCTCGCACTGCCGATTCTCTATTACGCCCTCGTCCTGTTCATCACCTTTGCCCGCTTCCGCCGGCCCCTGATAAAACACGCTGTCGCCGCGTTAGCAGCTTCCAGCCTGATTGCACTGCTCGGTCTGACCTACTGGCACAGAAACCATTCGCCAGACCTGATGATGACGTGTCTGGATGTCGGCCACGGACAGGCCATCCTCGCACAACTGCCCGGGGGCGCCAACATCCTGTTTGACGCCGGCTCCATCGACAAGACCGACATAGGAACACGAATTGTAGGGCCCTTTCTCGACTACACCGGAACAAGCAGAATCGACGCCATCGTAGTCAGCCACAACGACGCCGACCACATAAACGGCATACCGGAAATAGTCGGGCACTGCAAAGTCAGCGCCATCTATGCCAATGATGCCTTTTTCGAAGACGCCGACCAATGGGGAACCGCCAGATTCCTCTGCCAGAGCCTGCTCGAAAAAGGCCTTATCGTCCACCGCCTGACAGAATGGTTGAATCCAGCGCCCAAAACCAGCGTCAAGTCTATCTGGCCAAGTGCCCGAATCGCTGAGGACCAACAGGTCCTCGACAATGACAAATCGCTCGTTACCCTTATCGAATTCGCCGGCAGAAAGATACTTCTGTGCTCCGACATCGAAGAGTTCGCGCAGCAGGAGCTTCTCCGCCTCTACCCCAATCTCAAAGCCGACATCGTCGTCGCCCCCCACCACGGCTCACGAAACACGCTCGACGCCGGCTTCATCGAGAGTCTCCGGCCCACAGTCCTGATATGCAGTTGCGCCAGAAGCGCACGCCAAAAGGGCCGCGTGGCCGAGCCGCCCAACGTCACACAATGCCTCTACACCCCCACAGACGGCGCCGTTACAGTCCGCATAAGCAAGCACGGCGATATCACAACCGACCTGTCTGCAAAAAAATAGCCCTTACCAAATAAGGGCTATCCACCTGCCAACAAAAACTGCCCCCTCACAAACGGCCAATTATCACCGCACGTGGACCACAATCTCGACCCTGCGGTTCTTTGCCCTGCCTGCCGCTGCGCTGTTGTCGGCAACCGGCCGCCACTCTCCGCACCCAACCGCGCGTATCTGGTCCGGCGCAATACCACGCTCCACAAGATAACGAACCACGGAAAGGGCCCGCTGGGCGGAAAGCTCCCAGTTGTCCTTCCACGGCGATCTCTTGATCGGGTCCGTATCAGTGTGACCCACAACGTCTATCTTCCGCCCCGGGTACTTGCTCCGCAATACCGACTCGATATGATCGAGCTCCTTGCTGGTCGCACTCTTGAGCGTCGCCTTGCCGGAGTTGAAAAGTATCGTGTTGTCAAGCGTTACTGTAATGGTTCCCGCCGCCGCATCCAGAGTTACGTCGTAGCCCTCTCCGAAACCCGCCACCTCCGCGGGGCTTTGCTTGCGCTCTCTCATCTGTCGTTGAAGCTCTTCTATCGTCTGCTGGCTCTGCGAAAGACGCTCCGAAAGCTGACCCTTATCCAGCTGCTCCCGTTCATACAGTCCGTTCACATTATTATACTTGACCTCCAGGTCTTTGTATTTCTGCTCCCAGTTAGTGCAGCCGGCAAGAACCAGAACAGATGTGAAGATGACGGTAAGAATGGCTGTTTTTCTGTTAACAATGGACATTTGACACCTCCTTTAATATCGGCAACCACTTCATAAATTATTTAATTTTAGTGAAAACGTATAAAATTCCAGTAACTGAAAATCCGGTCGTGTAGAATCATAACAGTCAGAATACCCAAAGACAAGAACGGACCATAAGGAATCTGACGGGTCTTGCGGAAGAGCATCTGCGAGCCGGCCCACAGCAGCCCGAAAAACGGCGCAACGAAGAACGCCACGACTACAAAAAGAGGCCCGATCGTCGCTCCGGCGGCACCCATCAAATGGACGTCGCCAAGGCCCATTGCCTCCTTTCCAAACCCCAGCGTGCCTAAGATGCGAGTTACCCATACCACACCGCAGCCCACGAAGTAGCCCCACAGGCTGCCCAGCAGCCCTGCCACAAACGGCCGCTGTGAAAAATCCACCCACCAGGCGTGTATCGAGGGTGCCATTTTGCACATCAGATAGCCGCCCACCGAGCAAGCCACAATAGGCAACAAAAAGACTATTTCCCTGCATATCTCGCGCCGGTGGTTCAACTGCTGCTCAGCGGATTGCTCCCCCTGTGCGGTTGAATCTCCCGCCGGCCCGGCACTATCCCTGGGCGAATCGACGCTCCAATCATCGCCTTCGGATTCATAACTCCTTTTAATAACGCCAGTTGCGACAAGAAGCAACGATATTCCAAGCCCAATTAAAGCTCCGGCAGCAAGAGAACCAGTGCCCGCCCCGGCACTTGGCAGGATGGCCCGCTGGTCGATTACGTTTGGGTCAATTATGAACCCTCCGATTGCTGAGCCTGCCAGCCCCAGAAAAGTCGCAAACCAGCACACCGAGATGGGTATAACCCACAACTCGAGGTCTATTGCTGAAGCCGCAATCAAAGAACCTAACAAAATAATGTGAAGAACGTACACATACCAGCCGCCTTCCAGAAACACCGGTATGCTCGGCCGCAAATCTGTGTGGAAATATGCCACAAAAAGGCCTGCGAAAACGGCGCCTGTCAGCAGCTCGATAACAAAATATCGCGGCGAGATTGGCGCCTTGCAGCGGCGGCACTTCGCCCCCAGAGCCAGCCACGAAAGCAGCGGGACGTTATCATAAAAACGAATGAGTGCCCCACACGATGGACACGATGAACCGGGGCGAACCAGCGATTTGTCGCGTGGAAGCCGATAGACGACGACGTTCAGAAAGCTCCCCACGCAACAGCCGAATGCGAAAATGAAGATCAACCAAAGCCAGTCCAACAAGGCCACAATGCCTCCTTTGCATCACATTACAGAATCCGTCCATAAGACTATATCGAAAACAATGGGCTGTGTACACTATTTTCTCACCGCTGGCTTTAACGCCGTTCAGGCAAGCCAGAAATGAGCCACGTCAGCGATTCAGCGGTCTGATCTCAAAATGGTCCATATCCGCGCCGGCATCGCTTATCAGCACATAAGCGGCATTGGACTCGCTGAACGGCTCGCCCAGATACAGGCCTTCGGCGCTCTGCGGAATTTCTGTTGTGGGTTCATCGCCGTTGATTCCGTAAAAGACCCGGCAGCGCCCGCTTTGTTCGTCGTACGTGAACCTCGCCTTCATAGACGTTGGAAATTTCGCGAACTTCACCGGCTCCCCGCGCGGCCTCTTGTAGTCCGGCTTCGGATTCTGGTCCTTCAAATAAAGATTTAACTGCTCTCCGGAAGAATTGAAACTCAAAAACCACGTCACGCGGAACTTGTCCTTGAATCCGAACGACACCTCACGCCACGAGAAACGAGGATCCAGCCTCATATTATCCAGAGCGAAAACCGCATCGAAAGAGCCTGCGCCCACGACCCGGGTAAGCCCGCCGTAGGCCATTATCGAGTTGATGGTGTACTGCCCCTTGCCGTTAAACCCGCCCGTATAGCTCTTGTAGTTGCCCCAGTGGTCGAGGTCGAACTGGGGGCCCTTGAAGCTCTCGACCTCGTGCTTGACCCTTACGGGCTCGCCCGGCGCCGGCTGAGGCGTCATCATCCACTTCTGGTTGAACGCGTAGTGCTGCCGGCTGCTGATCAGATGAATTACGCCGTCCAGACCCTGGCACACCGAAAGATAGCCCCGATGCTCGCTGCTCCGCCCCCCGACGGTCACCATGCCCCCATCTGTGCACTCGGCGAACTGCGGCGGACCGTCCGGCGCCATGACTCGCTTGTAAGGCCACGTTTTGCCCTCATCGAGCGACAAAGCGCCGAACATCTCGGTGGCCTGGAACTGGTTGCCGTTTTCATCCGTTATCATCATCGGAACGCCGCACTGGCCGTTCAGGTTGCCGAACGTTGCCATAAACAGCGCCCCATTTCTGAGCTTCAAAAGTGCGAGCCTCTGGCCTCCGCCAATGGGATGAAATTCGCTCGGCGAATAAGTGAATGTCTTGCCGAGGTCGGTAGATACGCTCATGGGCATTCTATCATTGATGCGGCCGGCCCTTACAAAACCTAAAATCGTCCCATTGTTAAGCTGCACCGCGCCCGGATGATTGCCGCCAATGGCCCCACCCGAATTCGCCCATGTGAGTCCCTTGTCCCAACTGGTATACAGCCCGCCGCCGTCCATCGTCAGGGCAATGCCGCCGCCCTTCAGGCCTATTACCGCCTCACTAACCTGAATGCTCTTTTCGTGGTCCGGACTTATGAGCATTGCCTTCGACCACGTCGCGCCGCTGTCGGTCGATTTGCGCATCACAACCGCCATCCGCGCCCAGTTCGAAGAAACCGACATTGAGTTGAAATGGTAAATCGTCCCATTGTCATCGTACCACAATGAAAGGGCCGTGTCATTCCGGTCCGGCGGGTCCCAGAACGGCGACGCCAGCTCCCACTTTTTCGCGCCGTAACGAAGCCTGCTTGCGCAAACGGCCATGTTCCGCTCCCGCTCACCAATACCCGTGTACCAGATCGCCAGAAGGTCCCCGTTGGGACATTCGACTATCGCGGGGCAGTGATTGTGACCGGCAAATACCGGGCCGTTGTACTCCTTCGGAATCTGCACGTACTTGCGCGGACCCTCGAAATAAGGCTCCTTCGGGTCGGGGCCTCGCCGCACCAAAGCCGGATCCCGCTCAACAACATTCTGCTGATTAAGCGGAGGCGCCGGAACAGCCACACCCTTCGTATCAGGCATCTCGCCTATCACAACACGAAAGCCTATCAGCCAGTGCTTGTCCTCCGGCACCGTCCCCATTCGATTCGCCGACCGAAGATAATAAATATGTGTCCCGTGACTGCCGCCCCGCAGGACCTTGAAGTCCCCATCGACGCACCCAACCGGGTCCTGCTGAGAAGCCGCCACGTACGGTCCATACCAGTCATTGCACCACTCCTCAACATTGCCGTGCATATCGTAAAGACCCCATGCGTTCGGCGTCGTCCTGCCTACAAACAGCGGAACATCTTTCGGCACCCCCAGCATGGAAGCGTTCTTGCGAAACTCTTCGCCAAGCGTGTCACCCACATTAAAGGGCGTCGTCGTTCCCGCCCGGCAGGCGTATTCCCATTCCGCATCCGTCGGCAAACGGTAAGGCAAACCTTCCTTATCGGCCAGCCACCGGCAAAAGGCCTGGGCATCGTACCAGTTCACATTTATGACCGCCTCATCATCTTCCTCTGAAAGACCCGCGTCCCTGCCCCGCAGCTTACTGTGTTCGGCATCGAACAGCTCGTACTGCTTGTTCGTCACCTCGACCACACCCATATAGAAGGGTTTTGTAATCGTAACCTTATGATTCGGCCGCTCATCGAAGTCTCCGTCAAACTGCGTCCCCCGGTGATTCGCCAGCTCGCGCGGAAGCGGCGTCTTGCCCACTCCCATCTCGAACGTCCCGGGCCCAATCCGAACGAATTTCATCCCTGCAAAGTTCGTATACTCCTTGCCGCAGGGCGCGTCCGCTCCATAAGAACCCGCCACGCCAATCGTGCAAACCACCGCAATACTCAAGGCCAAACCAAAAAACATTCTTTTCATCTGTACACCCCTTAAAAATGATTGAACTGCTTCTGCTGCGAAATACGGGTCTTTCGCTCAAATAGTTCGGAATCCAAAATCAAATCACTTCTCTTTATCCCGGTCCGCGATTGCCGCGACTTTCATAGGCAAGCCAAACAACCGAATAAAACCCTTCGCATCCGTCGGGTCGTATTCAGCCCCCATTTTGAAGCTCGCTAAATCTTTCTGATACAGACTGTTCGGACTCTTCGCACCGGCTGGCGTGCACCGCCCCTTGAACAGCTTCAGCCGCACCGACCCGGTGACATTGCGCTGCGTGACATGCACAAACGCATCCAGCGCCTTGCGCAGCGGAGAAAACCACTGCCCGTAATAAACCAGCTCCGCGTATTTTAGCGCGACCTGCTGCTTGTAGTGCATCGTCTCACGCTCCAGCGTCAGGCTCTCGAGCACACGGTGCGCCGTCATCAGAATCGTCCCGCCGGGAGTCTCATAGACGCCCCGTGACTTCATCCCCACCAGCCGGTTCTCAACCACGTCCGCCTGACCGACGCCGTGTTTTCCACCGAGGCGATTCAACGCCTCAATCAGCTTGACGCCGCCCATCTTCTTGCCGTTCAGCGAGACAGGAACGCCCTGCTTGAATCCAATCTCCACGTAATACGCTTTGTCGGGCGCCTTCGCCGCCGGGCGTGATATTACGAACAAACCATCCTTCGGCTCATTACCGGGGTCCTCGAGGTCCGCACCCTCGTGGCTGATGTGCCAGAGGTTGCGGTCACGGGAATATATGCTCTTCTTGCTTTGCTCTATGGGTATCTTGTGCTCCTTCGCGTAGTCCACCGCCGCCTCGCGGGACGTCAGCTCGAACCTGGGGTCCTTCCACGGTGCGATTATCTTCAAAGACGGGTCCAGCGCCATATACGTCAGCTCGAACCGCACCTGATCGTTGCCCTTGCCCGTCGCCCCGTGCGCAACCGCCGTCGCTCCTTCCGCATGCGCAACTTCCACCTGATGCTTCGCAATCAAAGGCCTCGCAATACTCGTACCCAGCAGGTACTCGTTTTCATAAACGGCGCCCGCCTTCAGCATCGGCCACAGGTAATCCTCCACGAACTCCTTGCGCAAATCCTTCACCACGCACTTGACCGCCCCCGACTGCAGCGCCTTGCGCTTGATGCCCGCAAGCTCGTCGCCCTGCCCCAGTTCCGCAGCAAACGCTATCACCTCGTACCCGTACGTCTCCTTCAGCCACGGAAGTATAACACTCGTATCCAGCCCGCCGCTGTACGCCAAAACCACCTTCTCAACCTTGCCTTTAACCATATCAAAACGCTCCAGTATATGTTTATGCCTCCAGCCCAAGTGCGACGCGCGCCGCAGTTCGAAACTTCCGGCACCGCCGCTGCGCATCAAGTGCCGCTTCATTGTCAGCCGATTCCCCCGGATAGCGGAAAGTCACCGCAAAATCCGAAAGATAAGCAAGGTCCTCCCGAAAACCCTCCCACTCCGGCTGGATGCCAAGAACCTGTTCGAGAAGAGCTACCAAATCGTGGATTTTGCTGAAGGAAATACCTCCTTCGCAAAACCGCGCCTTGAGGTACTTCTCGGCGCACTGTTGGGCATGAAAACAAATGCCGTCATAGTTGGCCTCGCTGCCCACCGCGCATTCCCGCTCCATCATGGCAAAATCGCCTTCGGCCTTGGCTACCCACTCAGCGGCAATCGGCTTCATAGAGCACCTTTCCTTCTCCAAGAATTTCACGCATAAAATCGTCGCCCATCGCCAAACGTTCACGCACCTTCTCCGGCGTCCGCACCAGCAGGTCTACAGCGAACCCCGGCCGCAGCTTCATCCTGATCTCCACTGACTTGTCCACACTCCTTTTCTCGAATCGAACAACGACCAGCAGGTCCACATCAGAGTCTTCTGTGACCGTGCCCCGAGCATAGGAACCAAAGAGCACGACCTTTTCAGCGCCAAACTCCCGGCCGACCCGTCGACCAAACTCCTCTATCTTGTTCATCGCAACCATCACCGGCAAATTCCCATAGCATTCACCCATTTTCTCGCTGACAAGCCGGACACACGAAGCGAAACCGCCTTACATTTTCTCGGCTCTCAATACTCCGGATTCCATCAATACCGCAACTTTCGTTAGATTCTATTGGTAAGTACTAATCGCCTTAGACAACAGCCCCACATAAAGAACCTCGCTGTTGAGAATTGGACTGTGTCAATCCTGCGCCTCTGATGAAGTATCTGGGGGCACAAGTGGCTCAATCACTCGTACCAACTCAGGTATGTCTCTTTCAACCACGTCCCAGACCCTTTCCGGAATGATGCGGAAGTATTCGTGGACCAGGCGATTTCGCATACCAATAACCTGCTGCCAGGCAATCTCGGGATGTTGCTTTTGATACTCAGGCGAAACCTTGCGGGCGGCTTCTCCGATGATTTGAATCTGCCGCATGACCGCATTCTGCATCAGCTCATCAGCTTGAAAACGCTCCCAGCTCACATCTCGTGTGAATTCTCCAACCTTGCGAGCTGCCAACAGCATGTCCAGCAGGTAAGCATCGTCACGCCACATAAACGGTCTCCACAGATTGCAGAATATGTCGTCTGCGGATATAGTTTTCGCTGCGTTCAACAGACACGCGCTCCACCAGGTCCACCTTACGGTGCAAAATCTCGGACAGCTCATTCTCTATTCTTACTATTTCCATCAGGTCTGGCTCTTTGCCCTGCTTGAACTCCACCAGCATATCCACGTCGCTGTCCGGACCGAAGTCATCACGCAGCGCCGAGCCGAATAGCGAAAGTTCGAGGACATTATTGCGCCGGCAAAAACGCTCAATCTTCTCTTTGGACAGCCTTATATGACCAGCCATATCCATATTTCTTTCAACATCATTCCCGCCAAAGCAGGAATCTATTTGTTTTCCCTCCTAATTACTATACCAATAGCTTCGAGCGCACAGCAACAACTAAATCACGTAGTCTCAATACCAAATTAACCCTGGCGCGAACAAATTCGTCCACCTTTTTCGTCCTCATTTTCATTGAAGCCGATGTAGTCATCAAAATAATCAACTCATTTCACGCGGCAATAACGACCCCTTCTCGCCGCGCAATCTCCAGTATCGGACGACACTGGTCGGTTTCCCACTCCTGCTCGCCGCACGGAATGGGCTCGATACGATTATCCGCAGAGGTCGCCTGCCACAGCTTCTCAATCAGACCTATTTCTCGCGGACCATCGAACTCCGGCGCAATTACAATCACATCGATATCGCTCAGATCATTCGCCTCGCCCCGCGCAAAGGAACCGAAAACCACAACCTGACGTGCATGGATCCCCATCGATTCCAATACGGCCATATAGCGCCTCAGTACCGTCACAACCTCGCTTTCAACCATTCAAGCATCTCCTCAGCTAATGCAAGTTTGCCCCGTGCAGTCTCAACGTCGAGAGTAACCTGCACCGAATCCGGATAACGACCCTCCATCTGGTACATCCCAAAGCTGCGAAGGAAAGTCGCTTGCTTGGAGCTGATGGCCGCCTCCGCGAGCTCCGCAAGACGCACGAGGTTGTGTATCCGCGGCGGGATATCACCCGTTTGCTTCGTCACGTGCGCTTTGAGCATCTTCTCGACAGCCAAATGCGCAAAGAATAGACCGTGCCGAAAATGACCTTTTTCTATTAACGACTCTGCCGCTGCAAAGTCCTCCTCGCTGCTGCTCCTCCAGTATTCAACTTGCTTGTGAACATCTACCATACGTATCTCAGCACTCTTGCCTGCTCATGTATCTGCTTACAACCCAAATATACCAATCCCTGCTATCATCCGGCAAGTACTAAATTTGCGCGGCCCGCAAAGCACTTGAACGACGCGAAATGCTCATCCAAACAGCCGAATGAAATTGGACCTTGCCCCCCATCACCCCTTGGCAGGCACGCGAAACATCTGCACGTTTCTCGCAAGAAGCGGCTATCCTCCCGAACCCTTGAACTTGACCTCCGGCATCGCTCGCCCCAAGCGCTCGTAAGTCTCCTTGAGCGCCTTCATGAACTCCGCCTGCCTCATCCACTGCACGTGCGTATCCAGATACACCACATTGACCCCCTCATAGCAATACGCAGGATTCTCATATAACAAAATGTTCCCCGGATCCATTGCCGCGGTCTGTCCCGCTATATATATGTAGTTCGGCCCTTCAAAGTCCTTCGGCCTCAGCGGCGATTCAAACTGCTTGGCGGTACAATAATCCTTCTCAATAAGAATTTCCAGGTTCGGCGGGAATCTGCCTTCAGGGTCATCGTTTGCATACACTATGCATGCCTTTCCTATTCCGCTCAAGTTCGTCCCGGAGACTGTCCTTCCGGCCAGTTCCCGAGTCCGCCCCAAAGCCGGCATCAATATCGCCGCTCCCAACGGCGCGATTGTCACCGCCCCTGCCTCGAAGCCGGGCCCCTGGCAGTACGAGCGAAGACCGTCCGAATCGAACCACGAGTACTTGTAAGAAGGCTCCATATCCTTCGCAATCTCGCTCAGCGACGGAAGCATGACCGGTAATCGCATACCCTCCCGCGACGTGAACATCGTCACCATCGGCCAGAACTGCTGCGCTTTAATCATCATCTGACTGAATTGGACCTGAGAATCCGAATAACAAAACATGATCGGATTATGCGAAATGCCCGCCGCCGCCTTGCGGAAACCCTCCGTCGTCCGCAGCGACTCCTTCCCGGCCCCTGCCCCGACAACCTGCTTTGCCGCCAGGTTGCACAGGGTCGGATTGGAACCAATAATCAGATACCCGTTCACCACGGTCCAGCAGGGCATGACCTGCATCACCGCCAGCGGTGCTATCACCCACGAATGATATGTCCGGCCGTCACTCTGCATCTGAGAACTTACCTGCATCATACCCTCGCTCTTGCTTGCAACAAACCGCCCCAGGGCCAACAAGGCCTTCTCCGGCGATTGTGAGTCTCCTGCCTTGACAATCCCAACCACCCCGCCGCTCGGCGCCTCCATCATGACCCCCGCCGGAAGCGTATAGAAAACCATCGGCCCGGCAATACTCGCCAGCAAATCCCGGCGAATACTGAACTTCGCCTCCGACTCGAAACTACCGATTTCCTCCTCAAGCTCCGCATAGAAGTCGTTCGGCCCCGCAACCTTGAGCGAACTCATTACCGTATCATACATCCCACCAACATCGCAGTTCACTCCTGCCGCAGCCATCGCCCGGGAATCCACCATCTCAAACACCGACATATCAATCGTCCGCAATTGCGTTAGCAGTCCCGCCCGCGGCCCCTCGACCTCCAACAACTGCCTGCACACAAAATCAGAACCAGCGAAGCCTTCCCTGGCGACAAACCGCTTCACACCCGCCAGTCCCATCTCCTTAAGCGCCGTCCCGACTCTATCCGCTTCCTCGCCGCCGCCCTCATGGGCCGCCGCAAGCTTCACTACGCCCGCAATCTTCTCGCAGTCCGCATAAACCGCAAGCACATCACCGCTGCCCGGAACCTTCGAAAGATATCCCGGACTCACCGCCCTCGGCTCCGGCAAATATTTCATCGCGAGCCCGGCACGCTCGTTCAATGCCAGAACCAGATAGTTCCCTACCCACCCCCAATAGATGCCCACGCCACAAGCTTCCTCCCGCGTGTGCATCTTGAAAGAGCCTATGGTCGCCTCCCCGACCTCACCGTCACCCACCAGCGCCTCCAGCCTGCCGATAGCCGAGGCAATCTCCTCCTTGCGGCTCCCGGCATCCACAATGGCAAAACCGTAAACAGGAGGGCCCTCTTGCGATTCCTTCTGCGCCACACCGACAACAATCGGCCGACGCCCAACCAGCTTTAACAGCTCCATAGCGAGGTCCACAGCCAGCGATGCATTCGGGTCGCACGCCTCCTGCTTCAACTTCGCAAGAACCTCTTTCCTTACCGACTGATAAAACGTCTGAACGCCCGCATCGCTCCACATCCGGCCCAAAATGCTCTTCTCGAACGCGGCCTTCGAATAGTCGCCTCCGCTCGTCGCCGCAAATGCCAGCATATCCTCCGGCAGCACCATCATCAGTTTCTCTGCCGGCGTACTCTCCCCCTTCGCTGTCCCCGCCGCCACAAAACCCACCGAGAAAACCAGCACCGCCCAAACAAACCCATTCCGACCATACCTAACCATGATTACCTCCCTTCGAACAAGCCTTAATCAGAGCCCACACCTCGCATACGAGGTCACTCCATATCAGGGTGGACCTTCAGGTCCACGCGTCCTGTCCCACAAAATGCTGTGCACTTGTCACCCATTACCCGCAAAATCCACGCCGCAAACCGTCTGCCGCATCAGCTCACGGTCAGCGCTCTCGCCCGTGAACAGCTCGAACTGCGCGCACGCCTGATTTATAAACATCGACAACCCGTCAATCGTCTTTGCCCCCGCCTCCTTCGCCTGCCTTAGCAGCAACGTCTCGCCAGGATTGTAGACCGTATCGAACACCGCCATATCCTCCCTGATGCACTCCCTCGCAACGGGCGTCGCATCGACATTCGGGTGCATCCCGATACTCGTGCAGTTGATTACCAGCTTCGCCTCGATATTCGCCAAATCCGCCAGCGGCGAAAAAGCACACCCGAACTCCTCCGCCAGCCGCTCGCCCCTTTCGGCCGTCCGGTTATAAATCCTTATCGCCGCCCCCACATCACTCAGACCTGCCACCACCGCCCTTGCGACGCCCCCCGCTCCGATTACCGCCACCGGCATATCCCTCAACGCCGCCCGACTGATGCCGAGCGCCGACGTAATCGCATTAAGAGCACCCGCGTAGTCCGTATTATACCCACTCATCCGCCCGTCAGGCTGAATAAGCACGGTGTTGACCGCACCAATCCGCTGCGCCAAACCCTCCACAATCCCCCGGCTGCGCCTCACATAGTCCAGAGCATTTTCCTTATGCGGAATCGTCACGCTAACGCCCCGCAAGCCAAGCCACTTCCTGTGCAGCATATTCTGCATGAACGTCGCAAACTCCGCATAACCCCCTTCCACGCCCAGCGGAAGATACACCTTATTCACCCGTGCCCGCGCAAAGCACGCATTGTGAATCACCGGACTGAGCGAATGTGCCACCGGCCACCCGATGACCCCATAAAGCTCCGTGTCACCATCTATGGAATCATAACGGTATAACTTCTTGAACTCTTCCACCGTCAACTGCCCCGCCGCCGTCGCGCTCTTGCTATCAACGCTGGCGAACGTAACGAATGACTCAAGCTTCTTCGCCATCATCCTGCTGATAGAACCCGCCTGACCCATGCAAAAAACAATTCGCTCCCCGCTCGTCTGATGCAGCAAATCGAACGCCTCGAAGCAGTCGTTTATGTGATCGGCCTTATAGACCAGCTTCGGTATCGTCGCCGGATACACTGCCGCAATATCACGGTACAGCTTGCCAATATTTGCAAATCTCCCGTCGAAACTATGCGCAGACAGAATCAGCCTCGCCTTGGGGTTGCGCGAAAGTGCCAGCAGCATCTTTTCCTGACTATCAGGCACCAAAAAATTCCGATATTCGAAATCGACGAAATCCGCCCCCGCTGCCAGCGCACTGCCCAACACCTCCAGACGCAGCTCCATCTTATAGTCAATAACGCCCCCCTCCGTCTTGTCGCGGCACGTCACAATAATCGGCGGCGCGCCAGCGGTGCCACCTCGAATCTCCTCAATCACTTTCCTGACCAGCAGCCCGCTCAGGTTCTCCAGGTAATCCGCACGAAGCTCGAGCATCTCCGCGCCGGCCGCTGTTGCCGCCCTCGCCTGCTCCCGCGCCCCCTCCAAATCTCGCGCCGATATCGGAACGGTCAGTTTGGTCTCCATAGCAGAAACATATACCAGCCGTTAGCCTCCAAAGCAAGTCCAAAAAAAGCACTGTCGAACTGCACAATCAGTCTCCGATCCAAGAGGCTGCAAATTTGAATTGGCCAATTTGGCCCCTTTTTTTCTTGCTTTTTTCGTGGCTTTCGTTAGGTTTTACAAACGAAGACCGACCCAAACAGATATTGAAAGCGTCCGGCAGACGCAAATCAGAACCGGAGATTCGAAAATGATTGGAAAAAAGATAAGACTCGAAAGAATAATAGACCGCAATTCCCACAAGAGCGTCATCATCCCCATGGACCACGGCGTAACCGTCGGGCCCATCGAAGGTCTGGCCGACATGCGGGATGCCGTCAGCAAAGTCGTCGCCGGCGGTGCCAACGCCATCCTTATGCACAAGGGAATCGTACGCGCAGGACATCGGGGCTCCGGAAGAGACGTCGGCCTGATCATACACCTCTCCGGCGGAACCGCCCTCAGCCCCGACCCAAATGCAAAAGAGCTCGTCTGCACCGTCGAGGAAGCCATCAGGCTTGGCGCCGACGCCGTTTCCATCCACATCAACCTCGGCGCTGAAACCGACAAAGAAATGCTCGCCCAGCTCGGCTTCGTCAGCGAGCGATGTCTTCAGTGGCAGATGCCGCTTGTCGCCATGATGTACACACGCGGACCCAAGATCAAGGACGAGTTCGACGTCAAGTATGTCAAACACGCCGCCAGGGTCGGCGCCGAACTCGGTGCAGACATTATCAAAGTCCCTTACACGGGCAGCACGGAAACCTTCGCCGAAGTTGTCGAGGGCTGTCCCGTCCCCGTCGTCATCGCAGGCGGACCGAAAATGGACAGCGACGAGGATATCTTCAATATGGCAGCCGGTGCGCTCAAAGCAGGCGCCGCGGGCCTGTCCATCGGAAGAAACGCCTTCCAGCACAAAACACCCGACAAAATGGTCCAGGCCCTGTGCGGTATGGTACACCACAACGCATCTACGGAAGAGGCCGCAGCCATCCTTGCAAAGTAGACAGTCACCACCGAAACTCCGCCCAGCTTGGTGCACTGCACGGACAACGCTCGACAACGCGCTTTCACGCCCCCACGCTTGTCCGGCGTCCTTCTGGCGGGTCTTTCTGCCGCGCCTCCCAACGCGGAATATCTGTTGACACGCCGCCTCACTTGACGTTAAATGATTCGGACATGGTCATATACTGACCACTAATCATGAGGCGAGAATATGAAAAGGCTCTGGATAAATGTTAAGCTGCTCGCCATAGCCGCCCTCGAAAGCGGCGCTGAGGTCGTAGTTCTGCCCGACGGAAAGACCGAAACCATCCGCGAGTTCGGCAAAATAAAGACTGTTGAAAAAGCTGGCGACATAAGACCCGGCATCGACGTCGAGTTCATCGACATCGCCGGAAAAGCAGAGAAGTGATATGGACGCAAATATTGAGCAGATAAGACAGTCGATGCTTCCAATTCTGCAGCACTACGGCGTCAGCAAAGCGGCCCTATTCGGCTCAGCCGTCACAGGCCAATTACGAGCCGACAGCGACATCGACATACTGGTCCGGATCGACAGCGATATCAGTCTGCTCGATTTTGTCGGACTTAAACTCGAATTAGAGCAGGTCCTGCAAAGAAATGTCGATGTGCTGGAGTACGACTCTATCAAACCATTGCTAAGACAGGCCATCCTCGAAGAACAACAGGTGATTCTATGACCAGAGATTTGAGATTGTACATCGAGGATATACTCGACAGCATCGCGAAGATCGAGCAATACACGAGCACTATGGACGAGCAGGGCTTTTTGGCGGATACTCAGGTTCAGGACGCCGTACTGAGGCGTTTGGAGATTATGGGTGAGGCTGCGAAGAATATTCCTCAAGCCATACGGGACAAATATCCGCAGATCCCCTGGAAGAAAATTGCCGGCTTAAGAGACATCCTCATTCACGCGTATTTCGGCGTCAATGTCCGCCGCGCATGGAAGATGGCCAGGCGCGACATCTTCGAACTCAAACAAGAACTTCTAAAAGTTGAGAAGGATCTCGAGAATCCGGAGTCCTGATTAAATAGGGTGGAACCGAAATGAAAAGATTATGGATAAATGTCGTTCCCTACAAGAAGGAACTCGCCATAGCCGCCCTCGAAAGCGGCGCCGAGGCCGTCGTTCTGCCCGACGGAAAGACCGAAACCGTCCGCGAGTTCGGAAAGATAAAGACCGTCGAAAAAGCCGGCGACATAAAACCCGGAATCGACGTCGAGTTCATCGACATCGCCGGAAAGGCGGACGAGGATAAAGCCGCCGCCGTCCCCGACAGCAAAATCGTCGTCCTGCGAATGCTCGACTGGACCATTATCCCCATCGAAAATCTGCTCGCCCGCCGAGGGAAAAATATTATGGTCCAGGTTGATAACAGCGAGCAGGCCAAGCTCATGGTCGAGATTCTCGAAAAAGGCGTCGACGGCGTCGTGCTCAACACCACCGACATCAACGAAATAAAGAAGACAGCCGAAATCATCCGCGGCATAAGCGAAAAAGTAATCCTCGTCACCGCCGCCATAACCGCCGCCAGACAGCTCGGAATGGGCGACCGGGCCTGCCTCGACACCTGCACACAGATGTCACTCGGCGAAGGTATGCTCGTCGGAAACACCGCCTCCGGCTTCTTCCTCGTACACTCGGAATCCATCGACAACCCCTACGTCGCCGCAAGACCGTTCCGAGTCAACGCGGGCGCCGTCCACGCCTACACGCTCGTCGCAGGGGGCAAAACAAAATATCTCGCCGATCTCAAAGCGGGCGACGAGGTCCTGCTGGTCGATTCCAAAGGAAAAAGTCAGGTCGCATATCTGGGAAGAAACAAAATCGAAAAAAGACCAATGATGCTCATCGAGGCCCAGGCCGAAGGCATCCCAATCTCACTCGTCCTCCAGAACGCCGAGACAATCCGCCTCGTTGACCCCGACGGAAAAGCCGTCTCCATCACCACCCTCAAGCCCGGCGACAAGGTCCTCGCACACGTCGAAAAAGCAGGCAGGCACTTCGGAATGAAAATCGACGAAACCCTCATTGAAAGGTAACACCATGCTCACCCACCAGGACCTGCTCGCAATCATACTCGCCGTAGTCTTCGGCAGCGCCGTCGGCCTCGAAAGAGAGATAAGCGGCAAAGCCGCCGGCCTGCGAACAAACATCCTCATCTGCCTCGGCGCCGCCGCTTTTACCATAGTCTCAAAGCAAATGGCTGCCGGTGCCGCCGACTCCGTCACCAGAATCGCCGCGCAGGTGGTAACCGGCGTCGGCTTCCTCGGCGCAGGCGCCATCATCGTCGACAGAGGCGGCATCCACGGCCTGACAACCGCCGCCACAATCTGGCTCGTTGCCAGCATCGGAACGGCGTGTGGCGCACACCTCTACGGCCTGGCAGCACTTGTCACCTTCATCGCCCTCATCGCCCTGTCGGGACTCGCACAACTCGAAAAACCCCTCCAGCGATATGGGAAAAAACGAAAACGACAATCCCCCGACGACAGCCCCGACCAGAAAAACCACCAGCCATGACCGCTGCGACCAAAGCACTTACCGCACCGTACCCTCCCACTCTCGCAAAAATACAGGAAGAACCGACCGGCAAACGCTTGCGGCCGTCGGTCCCCACAGGTACAATAAGCCTGTAATTAGCGGTCCGTTCGAAATAACCGAACCCGGCTGGCAGTCGCAGAATACGTCCGAAGGAAAGCGGGACAAACCATGATCGATTTTCGCTGCAGCCATTGCGGACACAACTTCAGCGTCCCGGAAACATACGCTGGCAAAACCGCCAGGTGCTCGAAATGTCACCGGTCCCTGCGAATCCCCGAACCATCACCCTTGCCGCCCGCCGACGAGACCAAACCCACTCTCGTCACGTTCCACTGCCCACACTGCCGCCAAAAAATCGGCGTGGCACAAAGGCACGCCGGCAGAGAAATCACCTGTGCAAAATGTCACCAAACCCTCCGCGTACCCCAACCCCACAAAGACCACCCACCACAAAAGGCTTCCACCCACATTGAAAAAGACGACCGCATGTTCGTCCAGCCCGTTTCCAGCGAGCACCGCCATGATACCATCCACGCCACACAGACCGGATCACCCGACGAAGAAGTCCTCCACGTCGCGCCTCCCCCTGTAACACCCGACACCGTCCGCCAGACAAAGTGCCCGCAGTGCCAATCCCTGAACCGCGCCGACGCACAAGTCTGCCACTTCTGCGGCGAAACCATGAGCGCTCGCCGCGCCGTCGCTCCTCGGCCATCCGGCTCCATCGGACTCGCCGTCGCCGCAAGCATCGGTCTGACCTTCGGTGCCGCGGCTGCCTGGGTCCTGCTTGCTTATTTCGCCGGATGGTTCTGGCTCCAGTTCCTCGCCGTCGGCGTCGCCTCCATCGCCGGCTACGGCCTCACACTCGCCACCGACAAACGCACACCTTCCATGGGAATCCTCGCAATGGTAATCGGCCTAATCACCGTCGTAGCTGCAAAGCTCATCATCGTATATTGGGTCGTAATCCCCCAGGTCGATTCCTTTTTTGGGGTTCTCACCACCATCACCGACAGGCAGGCCGATAACATCATTAAGAATCCCGATGCCATGTTCACCTTCGCCTGCTATAGTCTCGCAGATGAATTGCAATGGGACTGGCAGTTTACAAACGAGGTCGTCATGTTCCGCACTCTAAGCAGTATTCAACAAAAGACTCCCGTAAGACCCAAAATGCCTCCCCAGGACACCGAAAAGCTCCGCCAGGCCGTCAAAACCGTGGAAGAACGAATCACTGCCTGGAGCGACGCCGAAAAACGACATGCCGTCCTATCCGGATTCGAAAGACACAGACAGTGGCTCAACGGTAACTTCAGGGCAATTGCCGCCGCCGACGCCAACCAGCCCGGCAAGGCACCTACCCCCTTCGTCAAGGAAGGCATTGAGGTGGCGGTCGGGGAAAGAACCCTTTCCCAGAGTCCCATCGGACGCGCGTTTACATGGGGAGGCGCCTGCTGCCTCGACTTCATCTGGATCCCATTAGGACTCTTCCTCGCCTACAAAATCGCCGCTCGACGATAGGGCGGCCAGGGTTCCACGTATTGATGAACCTCAACAGCCTTCTTAGCCTGCCCGAACTTCGACCACCTATCCTCCCACCATCACCCCAAATTAGCTCACTCGATTGGTTAGCGTGGGTCCGTTTGCTTTGGAGCCGCTTGTCAGAAAAGCCTTCTCCATCACCACCCTAAAACCCGGCGACAAGGTCCTCGCCCACGTCGAAAAAGCAGGCAGACACTTCGGCATGAAAGTTGATGAAACTCTAATCGAAAGGTAGGACCGTGCTCACGGGCCATGACACGCTCGCTGTCATCTTGGCAGTCCTGTTTGGAGGGGCCATCGGACTCGAAAGAGAGATAAGCGGCAAAGCCGCCGGCCTCCGCACCAATGTCCTTATCTGCCTCGGCGCCGCCGTCTTTACCGTTATCTCAAAACAAATGGCCGCCGGTACCAATGCCTCGGTCACCAGAATAGCCGCTCAGGTCGTCACCGGCGTCGGCTTCCTCGGCGCTGGCGCCATCATCGTCGACCGCGGCGGCATCTACGGCCTGACCACCGCCGCCACCATCTGGCTCGTCGCCAGCATCGGCGTGGCCTGCGGCGCCCGTCTCTATGCCTTGGCCGCACTGGCCACCTTCATTGCGCTTATCGTCTTATTGGGTCTGGCGCAACTCGAAAGACCCCTCCAACGCTACGGCAAAAAACACAAACGCCAATCCCCCGACGGACGACAACGACAAGCCGATGAAAGCTGACTCTGCTTCTGACGCAAGATGCCATAAGCCACAGCTATTCCGAAAAGGTAAGAGGTAAACTTGTTGACGCGCCCGCACTGTGCTTTGCAATCCTGGATGTTCCTGGCGATTGGCCCGCGTCTATCTCGCCTGGTATCAGGATTCAGAGAGCTTGCGGTTTCTCTGCCAATACGCATAGTCTTCATGGCAAATGTGCCGCTAAGCTGGTTGTATTCAGCCGCGGCCCAATATGCGAATTGTCTTGTCCCACCGCTTACCAACCTGTTGTCCTGCCAACCCGTATCTGGACCAGAATCCCGGCGAAATTGTCCTTGCAACTGCAACAAAGTACGTTTCTTCAGGATTTTTTTTCGGACGCCTCCCTGCCCCGATTAACCTTCTGCGAGGGGCCTCAATCCACAGCCAACCAAAACTGCCGTAAACCTAACTTCCTTCGCAATATGCACTTGCGTGTTCATACGGTAGCCTGTCCGGCCAGCCTCGATATAATCGCCCAGTACCACCGAGCACAGCGATACCAGTCAAAATCCTCAAAAAAATAAAATTCGCAATCAACAACCGTCGCCTCATCTTCGCTATATCATTGACAGGGCATTGTAGGAAGCGCAACAGGGACTAACGTCAGCCAAACCTCGATAATGTTCTAATTCGTTGTCCGCAAAGGAATTACATTGTGGGCACATGAGGGCGTATTTAGGCAGGTGCGTTGCCAGGATCAAACCGGTGAGTGTGATGGCGAGCGAAGCGAAGCGATCTCTATTTGGCCTGGGGCGTTGCACCAGGTTTTGACCCCAGAGAATCGCAGTTGGCATAGTACTACATTCGGGGAAGGTACGGATGCAGACGGATATCTTCAATTCCGAGCACTGCTCGGGGGATTACCATAAAAGGCCAAACTTCAGTTCAATGTCTATGGAATTCTCGAAAGGAGGTGATGCACGGTCGAGGAAATATCTTTGGAGCATCTGACAAGAAGGAGGTCATTGCGAGCCCGCCACAGAGCCTGCCCTGAGCGCAGCCGAATGGGCGGGCGCGGCAATCTCAGACCATTCGCAAAGCCAAGGCCCATTCTGTTAGAGGCTCTCAATAACAGTTTTAAATTCTGGTACGAGAAGATTTAACTACAGCATTTAGGAGGTTTGTTATGTGTACGAAAATGTTTAGTTTAGCGACCCTGGTTTTGTTACTCGCGACGGGTAACAGCTTTGCCGCGGTGGCCCTTCAGGTCGATACCGGCGACTGCGGCCCCACCCAGGCCGGCTGGATCAGTCTGGGCAGTTGTGGGACCTTTACCAATGTGGGCGGCACTGGTATTGACGTGGTTCTCGAGACCGGCAATGCCGGCGCCTGCGAGTGCCGGAATCCAGGCGGCAGCGGCACGCTGGCCGATGTCGAAGCCACCTTGCTTTTTGCCAATGACGAGAATTACACTCCGGGAGCCGATTTTATCCTTACGCTCCGCAACCTGACGTCCGGCGCCGATTACACGGTCTACAGCTACCACAGCCGTACCGACGAAGGCGACACCACCATTCCGAACGTAACGGTCACAGGGGCCACAAACGTGACCAAGCCGAGCAGCATTCTGCAGAACAGTGCCATCATGGATAACCCGGCGGAAATCAGCTTCACCGCCGGCGCCGGTGACGTTGTTATCAGGTACCAGGGGCCCGATGGCGGCTGCAGCGGCTGCCAGGCCTTCTTCAACGGTTTCGAACTCTACGGCGGCGCGCCGGCGGGGCCCAGGGTGCAGTTCGCATCAGGCTCGTCCGGTGACGTCGAAGCGGTAACGCCGGCCCTGGTTGAAGTGATTCTCGCTGATGCCCAGGCCGGGGAAACCTATGAGGTAGACTATGCCGTGATCGGCGGCACCGCACAAGGCGGCGGCGTCGACTATACGCTGGCCGCTGGAACATTGACCTTCCTGCCCGACAGTGTAAGTGAGTTTATCAGTATAGACATTGTCGACGATGGTCTGGACGAAGACGACGAGACGATCGTAATTGAGCTGTCGAATCCGGTCGGCCTTGATCTCCAGCTTGGAGACCCGACGCAGCACACCTACACGATTGTTGACCCGCGGCCGTCGGCGGAATTTGACGAGGCCGGCAGCAGCGGCATGGAAGATGTCACGCCGGTTTACGTGACGGTAAGTCTTTCCGCTCCGGCAACCGAGACAATTACCGTCGATTACGACGTAATTGGCGGTACGGCCACCGGCGGCGGTGTCGATTACACCCTCGACCCGGGGACGCTGACCTTCAACATAGACGATGTAACCAAAGACATCGTTATCGACATCATCTCGGATGCAAACGACCAGGAGCCTGCCGAGACAATCATAATCGGCCTGTCGAATCCGAGCGGTGCAAAGTTAGGCAGCCAGACACAGTACACCTATACGATTCTCTCACAGATGATACACCTGAAGGTGGACTTTGCTCTGGTGCAGTGGGAGGATCCTAATCTGCTTTGGGAGGGATCGCAGAAGCCCGGCTGGTGGCACTGGGCCGCGCCTGGCTGGGCCGATATGTATATGCACGACATGCGCTGGGAAGACGGCAGCATAAGCCCCAAGCCCACTGGTCCCGGAATCGACGGTACAGGTATTCATGCATGCGTCACGACCGGCAGCGAAGGACAATTGGGCCTGCATCTCAAGGATTTGTGCAGGGACAATTTGGCCGGCGGCGCCGCGCCCTACGGGACCGTGGTCGGCGACCCGATTGCCAACACTTGGTTGTACGCTGTTGACTGGGCCGGTCCTGAAGCAGGCGATATCCTGCTGTTGTTGACCGACTTACCCGCGGGCGAATACTGGCTGTACAGTTATCACAACCACTGGGAGCCCTGCACTCAGGAAACACGTAACTGTATGCAGTGTGAATGCGGCATGCCGGCTATGCCCACCATCACGGCGAATCCGCTTCCTTCGTCTCCGCCGCCGCAATATAACGGCTACAGTCTGCCTCTCGGTTCGGGTACAGGTGTGACCCAAATCGAGAACGCGTACAACGTCTGGCCGACGCATTATTACCTCGACAGCGAGCTTGTCCCGTCGCTTATCAAGTTCGAGACCGACGGCAGCGAGGTGCTGGTCATTTACGAGGCCGACAACTCCCTGTGGCCCGACTGCGCACGTGAGGGTCGAGAGGGCACACGTGGCATCCTCAATGCCTTCGAGCTGATATTGATGGGACCGGGCGGACCTGACGTTAACCCGCCGAGTCCTGATCCGATGACGTGGGCAACCCCGCCGTATTCGACCGGCGCCTCTTCGATTGCGATGGTTGCCACTACCGCCACGGATGTAAGCGGCGTTGAGTATTACTTCCAGTGCACATCGGGCGGCGGTAACGACAGCGGCTGGCAGGACAGCACTTCTTATGAAGATACCGGCCTTAGCCCGGAGACCCAGTACTGCTATGCGGTTCAGGCCCGGGACAAGAGTCCGAACCAGAACGCGACGGCTTCGTCAACCGCACAGTGTGCAACCACAGGTGCGGCGCCGGATACGACGCCTCCGACGCCGGACCCGATGACGTGGGCGACGGCGCCATATTCGACGGGCACCTCTTCGATTGCGATGGTTGCCTCGACTGCCACGGATGTGAGCGGCGTCGAATATTACTTCGACTGCACCTCAGGCGGCGGCAACGACAGCGGCTGGCAGGACAGCACTTCTTATGAAGATACCGGCCTCAGCCCGGATACGCAGTATTGCTATGCAGTTCAGGCGCGGGATAAGAGTCCGAACCAGAACGCGACCGCCTCATCTACACCGCCGGCATGTGCTACTACAGATGCGCTGCCGGATACTGCGCCTCCGACGCCGAATCCGGCGACCTTCGCTTCGCCTCCGGCGGCCGTAAGCAGCAGCGAGATTACGATGACGGCAACGACGGGGAGCGACGCGAGCCCGCCGGTGCAGTACTTCTTCGATGAAACTTCGGGCAATCCGGGCGGCTCCGACAGCGGCTGGGTAACCAACCCCGTTTACAACGACACCGGTCTGGATCCGAATACCGAGTACACCTACACGGTGCAGATGCGCGACAGCTTAGCCAACACCGGTACGGCTTCGGCGCCGGCAAGTGCAACCACTCCTCCTGCTTGCACGCCGGCCAATACGCACGTGGAGTCCATCCTATGCGAGGCCCTAAGAGTAAACCCGCCCAATTCCTACGGCAGGGCCACCGTCACCATCTATGACAACTGCGGCAATCCTGTTGTGGGTGCTGACGTAACTGGTACGTTCAGCGGCGACTTTAGCGAGCAGCTTACCGAGACTACCGACGCCTTCGGCGTGGCGGTCCTCGTAACCACAACCGAGGTCAAGAAGCCGTCCTTCACCTTCTGCGTTGATGCTGTCGCCCATGCAACTCTGACTTATGATTCCAATGCCAACGTCGAAACCTGTGACAGCTACTAATGATAGAACAACCAGTTACTGTGTCTTCAAATAGAGGACCCCGGTACTCATCCGGGGTCCTCATTTGTTTTGCACCTTTGCCGATTTCGCCCTCTTGGCAGAAGATTGGCTCATCCAGATACAGTGGTAGAGCGGGCCGGCACGAAAACCAATCCGCCCCGCCAAGTATTGATAAGGAATTTCGAATTTTTTGAAATTTTTTCAAGAAACTCCTTCTCCTTCACCTCTAACAGAGCCGCTGCGCAGGACGTATAATCCTGAGTTACTTACTCCAGTCGTATAATGACGATGTGGCCGTCGAAGTTTCCGCCGCTAAGGTACGAATAGTGAAGCGGCTCGGGACCGGCGTGGATTACAACATCGCCGCCGTCGAGAATGCCGTTTGCATTTGCGTCACTGCAAAGTGCGCCGATATGTTGATACTGCCTGCCGCCGGGATAGCGAACAGCTATGAAATCACCCGGCTGAATGCCCGCGCCCCAAAATACCTGCTCGCTGCCGGCCCCTTCGCGCAGCTCGAATTCTTTAACCCTGGGCCATTCGCTGACCACCATCGCCACGTTGTAGTTCTTCCTCAAGGGCTGGTTCTTCCATTTTGCGCAGGCGGCCACAAGGACATCGGCGCAATCGACGCCGATGTAATTTTCGCTTTGATACGTCACCGACCCGAACAATCCCGGCACATTGAAAAAGGAAGTCAGGTATCCGAGATAACCTTCCCCCTCACGAATCGATACTCGCAATACCTGCGGCGACAGCCCCTTTTCGTCACTGTCGTCAATACCGGGCGAGCGGTAGATTATTTTGTCCTCTGCAACCTCTACTTGAAACCAAAAACTGCCCACGTCCTCGCGATGGATTCGCGAATTCATTGAACGGCTTTGCGGACCGCCGAGTGAAGATAGTTGCTCTTCAATGTTGTTGCCTTTTTCGCTGTCGAATGGTTGTATCAGCCACAGGCCGCGAAATTGAGGCAGTTCCCTCCTGTCATAATCTATCTTCGCAAACCCCGCCCACTCATACGGTTCTTCCTCCCAGGGGAAGTTCGCGTTCTTGTAGGTTTTAGAAATATCCGGCACAATCTGAAACCACCTTACCTGCGCCCCCGCGACCTCATCGACCTTCAGCCGCACCTGCCGGCCTTTCAATGGATAGATAGCGCCCGGCTTTACCCACGGCCCGCCATCGATGCTCGACCATATTACAAGCGTTGGTTTGCTTTGTCTTGCGGCATTGGCAAAGGCATCACCTTCAGCCGACGTAGAATCTTGCTTCTCAGCCGCCTCTGTATTCGCAGTCCGTTCATCGGATGTGACCTGCGCCTGTGAAGCGGCAGCAACACCGCTTACACTGTGCATGTTCTTCAATATCCGGATTGAATAAACGTCGCTTGCGTATTTGGATAGTTTATCGAGGCCTCTGCCGTCACCCAGCGGGTCCTTGATGAGGTACTCGCCGTCCTTTTTGCCCGCTATCAGGACCCAGTGAGGAATCCTTTCGGCAATCATGACTTTCGCCATCACCGGATAGCCGGCCTCTAAGGTGGAGTCGATAAGGTCGACGCTTACATTGTCGGGGGTTTCCACGCATATCGCGCCGCCGATAAGTCTCGGCAAAACATACCACTTGAGCCAGCCTTGTTTTGTGTACCCGTTGTTTTCCTTGAGCAGCTTGTTGAGCCGGCCGGGGTCAATCGCAAAGCCGCAGTACTCGAGCGCCATACTTGCGCAGCAGACGGTACATCCCACGGCCCGCATCTTCTCGCCGCTTCCGCCGATCCGGGCATCGGCCCATCTCGGGTCCGTCTGCAAATAAATTTCGCCCGCCGCCGGACTCGAAGGCCCCTCCAACACACCGCGCCGAATGCGGCGTCCAATCGGTCCCCACGACGCAACTACCAAAACGCCGACAAGAACGAACGGCAAAACAAACAGGTAAATTCTTGTTTTCATACTGTTTGTCACTCTCCCAAGGCGTTCGAAGCCGGCCCGATTGCTCACGCATTGAGCAGCTTCCGGGCAATCACGGCCGCCGCATCCACCTTCGCCACGGCTTTACAGTTGGTGCGCATCTCGCTCCGCTTCTCGTCGTCCTTCATCAGCTCCTCCAGTTCCTCCCAGAGCCACTCGGCCCGCTCGTGCTCATCCGGCAAGTCATCCACAATCACCGCCGCCCCCGCCTCGACCAATTTGCCGGCGTTGAAGTATTGATGCCTGTCCTTATGATAAGGGTATGGCATACATATACTCGGCACACCCGCCGCGGCATACTCGGCAACACTGACCGCTCCGCTTCTGCCGATGACCAAATCCGCCGCCGAAAGCAGGTTCGCCATCTCATTGTAATATCCGACGACCTTATGCGCTATTTTCGCCCCGTCGTATGCCTGCCGGACCCTCTCTAGATTCGGCATCCCCGTCAGATGAACTATCTGCCACGTATCCGCAAAGACGCTCAGCTTATCCAAAAGGCCGCACACCGCACGATTGATATTCTCCGCCCCGCTCGACGCACCGGTAATCAGCAAAACCTTTTTGTCTTTATCCAGCCCCAGCTCCTCCATCGCCCTGGCCGGCTGCGGCTGGGCAAAACTCGCTCGCAGCGGACAGCCCACCACGCTGACTTTGGCCCTGCTTTTCCTGAAGCACTCCATCGTATCTTCAAACTGCACAAAAATCTCGTCTGCAAAACGGCCTATTACCCGGTTGGCCCGCCCTGGGAGAATGTCAACATTTATAAGCGCAACCGGCAGCTTCAACCTGTGTGCCGCAAAGCAAACCGGCGCCGCGACGAACCCGCCTATCCCGACCACAACAGGATTCTCACTTGCTGCAAGCATCTGCTTGGCAATTCGATAACTCATAATAAACGAAATGCAAAAGCCGGCAAGTTTCAGCGGCTTGATGGAAAATCCCCTCGCCGGAAGCCGACTGGCGGCGAAACCCACGTACGGAAGGATTAGGTAATCAAGAAGGCGCTGGCTGCAAAAGAAATGTATTTTCGGTTCGTGGTCGAGTCGGAGAATCTGCTCTGCGACAGCCACGGCGGGATAAATGTGTCCCCCCGTCCCGCCGCCGGCAAAGAAAAAGCTCCTGCGGACCATCAGACCCTCTCCCCCCCTTGCGGTTTCGGAGATTGTTTAGCGATGTTGACTAACACGCCCACTGCCGCCGCCGACAGCAGCATGCTCGTACCGCCCGCACTGACGAACGGCAAGGGAATACCCTTGGTCGGCAGCACCACTGTCACCACCCCGATATTCAGTGCCGCCTGTACCCCGACCGCCAGAACGATGCCCCCTGCTAACAACTGCCCGAACCTGTCCTCGCAGCGAACGACCACGAGAATCCCCAGCCAGATAAGAATCATGAACAAAACAATCACCGCCAGCGTCCCCACAAGGCCCAGCTCCTCCCCGATTATGGCGAAAATAAAATCGGTGGTATCTTCCGGCAGATGCCCGTACTTGCAGATTCCGCGGCCGAGCCCCTTGCCCCAAAGGCCGCCGGAGCCCAGCGCAATCAACGACTGCGTCGCCTGATAGGCCGCGCCGCCTGCGTTTTCCTCCGGATGTAGAAACGCAATGATTCGGTCCATCCGGCTCCGCGAGGTGCTCACGGCCAGGAAGAAAGCGGCCGCCGCAAGCGGCGCCGGCGTCAAAAGGTGCAGCCACCGCACGCCCGCCATCAGCAGCATCAGAAAACCTAACAGCGATATGAACGCCGCCGTGCCGAAGTCCTGCGTGATTATCAACCCCACAACGACTCCTATGACCAGACACGGGGGCAAAAAACCGTTCCAGTAAGACCCGAGCCTGTCGCCGAACCTGTCACAAAACGCCGCAAGAAATAATATGACCGCCCATTTTGCCAATTCCGAAGGCTGGAAGCTGATTGCGAAGGGCCCCGCCGGGATTCGCAGCCACCGCCGCGCCTGATTTATTTCGGCGCCGAACTTCGGCACCAGAACCAATATGAGCAGCCCGATGCTCAAGGCCAACAGGTATGTCGTCGGGGATTTGAGCCAGCCTTTTCGAAGACTTAATCTACGGTAATCGAGCGATGAAACCGCGTACATCACAATGACCGCCAGTGGGAAAAACAGGATCTGGCGCAGAGGCTGAAAATCGTAGAACCGCTCTAACTTGAACTCCTGACCGATGTTGGCTCCCGCGGAGAAGACAAAAACCGTCCCCACCGCCATCAAGAGGGTAACAACCATCGCAATTTCGTGGTCAATCCGGCTTTCCTGTGCGTCGGTCACCTTTTCGTCAAGCCCCGATATAGAAACGCTGCTTCGAAAGTCGATCAGAACAGGCTCTCACTTATCTCTATTCTCGGCAGTCACAGCCCCATAACACCAAAAATTGCCCTCCGACGCACGAGAGTTGCCCTGATGGCAGCCGAAGAAGAGCCTCGCTACAACCCGTCAACTGCGATTGAGGAGGGTCTGAAGCGGTTCCTTGCGTGGCTGCGTGAAGAAGCCTGATTGGTCTTTCCCACTAATATCTGCTCACCTGCGCCGCTGAACCTCATTTACAGAGGAACTTCGAAATCACCTTTTCAGCATTTCCGTTATTCGCAGCTCAAACTGTTTCAATTCCTCCAGAATTGCCAGCTTGCTTTGACTGATGCGCAGACCCAGTTTCGCCCCAATTGGAATTACAATTCCCACCAGCATACCAAGAGCACCAAAGATAAACTTGGAGGGGCCAGTAATGTCGACCCCCATTACACTAAGCTTTGTGGAACAAAAGCCTATCACTCCAAGCTCTATGAATACGAAGCCGATCACTACCCCAACCCAAAAACGAATTCGAGCATATTTGGCCTCTTTCTTATATTGCCCCAGCAAAGATGAGGTATTTATTTTTTGTTGTTCCTCTGTTGCTTCTTCAAGTTGTTTCTTTAATCCCAAAAGTTCGTTCAGTTTTTTTTCCAGTTCTTCGGTCATATTGTGTCTCCTAGGATTTCACGCAATCGTGCCAGCGCCCGATGCAGTCTCGATTTTACTGTCCCTTCAGCTATGTTTAACATTGCGGCAATTTGCCCAATCTGCAATCCATGTCCAAATCGAAGCACGATGAGTACCCTGTGCTCATCTGACAGCCGGTGAATGGCTTGACTCAGAGGTTCATTCTCATTGGAAATTTCCGATGAATCGTGTTTGATGTATGCATCTTTCAGCAGATGCTCTTGTTTCTGCTTTTCCCGCATTCGGTCAACACACTTGTTGATCAGAATGCGAAACAACCACGATACAAACAGGCTTGGATTTTGCAATTTGTTCAGCCCCTTTATTACTGAGACCCAGGTTTCCTGCACGGCATCCAGGGCCTCTATCTCGTGGTCAAGATATCGCACCGCAAACACCAACAGAGGTCTCTGCCACAATTCCACTATCAACTCAAATGCCTCTTTTTCTCCGCGTTGACAGCGAATAACCAGCAGTTCAGTATATATCCGTTGCTCTTGTTCGTTCATAGTCTATCAATAAGTCGCTCTCGGCCTGCCTGCCGTTCCCAAAAAAGGAAGAAGTTTTTCAATTCAGTCGGAATGTTCTCAGTTATGAGAATGATAACAACTTATAGCCGTAGCAGGGATGGCCTGATTAGCTACTTTTGTCAGGAATTTGCAGATGCCCTCAACTCTTTGTCTATTCCTCAGCTTCCTCTCAAATGCAAGCCCGTGTGCCGGTCTTGCGGCAAATTCTCTCACGAACCGCCGGCGGCTGGGTTTTTGAGTTTTTTCTTGAACGCGGCTGGTGTGTGCAGTATAATTATTTTGGTCGGCTGCCGGGGCTGACAGCAGGGTTGATGAATGATTTCGTGGAGGAGGGTCGGCAGGGACTCTCCGCCAAGGTTCGCTTCAATGTCTATGAAATCTGGGAAGTCCACAGCGCTGGAAAGATTGTTTGTCTTGCTGGGTTTGGGGCTGGTCCTGTTTGGGGGGCGGCCGCCGGCATCAGGTGTTATCTGGCATCCGGCGGGCGAGCCGGATTTGGCAACGTGGACGGACAGACCTGATTCGAATGTGGTCGGCCGGTGGAGCAGCAATGCGACCTTCGTGGTGGTTGCACCGAACTGGATTATTACAACGCGACATCAAAACACGTTTCCCTCGACGGTCAATATCGACGGTATTTCATACGCGTGTCACTACAAGCCGGAATGGACGGGCGGGCCTTCGGAAACTGCGGACATTCAATTAGTCAGACTGACCACGACGGACGGGGACAACCCAGAGCTTGTGCATTACACGGGGCCTTATACGGGCACTGACGAAGTGACGCAGGAAATAGTGTTAGGCGGATATGGCGACGGCAGAAGTGCGGTGCTGGAGACGGCCGGCACAACCTACGGTTACGACTGGGACAATTCGGCCAATACGACGCTGCGGTTCGGCACAAACAGGATTAAGGATGCGGGTGCTGCCGGCACCGCAGGCAGTCTGACTTCCGACATTATCACAGCGGATTTTGACGGTCTGAATGAGGGGCAATCGACGATTTATGAGAGCACCGTGGCTGACCATGATTCGGGCGGCGGGTGGTTCATCTATGATGGGACCGAATGGAAGCTGGCGGGGCTGTCTCGGGCGGTCGGTGTACACTACGAGGCGGGCCATGAAGGCGACCCGGCCTATATTCTCTATGAGGCGTGGTTTCGCAACCGAGAGAACCCTCTGATAAAAGAGCCGGATTATCTCGATGGCGTGCGGGTCAGCTCTTATGTGGCGTGGATTCTTCAGACAATCAACGTCGAGGGCGACCTGACGGGAGATGACTGGGTCGATTTTGCCGACTTCGCCGCGCTCGCCGAGTATTGGCGGAGCGACCAGTGCGCAGAGGAGAACGATTGGTGCGGCGGAGCCGACTTTGTGCCGCCTTACGGCGTGGTGGATTACAGTGACCTGGATTATTTGGCGGAGCGCTGGCTGACGGGCTGGCAATATTAAGTGAGGGCTTATTGCTTTTGGTCTGTGTTCCAGCAGGTTGCGGCAGTAAAATCTTCCGGGTGAAGTCGAAATCACTTGAAAACCCGGCATGTATTGGGTATATTGGCGCAACGGCAAACCTTAACAGGGTTGCTAAGTCGTAGATTCGGCAAATCCATGTTTTGCCGTAAGTGCTTCTTGCAAAAGGTTTTATGTAAACCTCATAAAAGGGGGTGTAACCGAGCCGAGCCGCCGTACAACGGCAAGTGTTGTTTGCGATGCGGCTGCTTTTTATGAAACCGGCCGGTTTGAATATTAGTATCAGGGCGAAAGCCCGCATATAGCTGAGGAGGTTGTTATGAAGAAGGTATGGATAGTGGCATTGGCTTTGGTTTTGGCAGGCTCTATGCTGGTTTCAGCCGCAGGACCCAAGGCAGGGCCAAACGGAGAGCCCAGGAGAACCCGCATCGAGGGCGTAATCACCGCCATCGATGCTGACAACCAGCAGATCATCGTAGCTGGCGTGACCGTTCAGGTTACGCCTAACACGGTAATCAGGACCAAGGAAGAAACGCTTTCTTTTGATGATTTGGCTGTGGACATGACCGTGGTAGTCTGTGGGATAATGGAAGATGATGTGCTAAGGGCCCACACCATCACGGTCAAATACGGCGGCAAGTAACGCTGCCGGGGCAACTCAAATTTGGTAGTGGATAGAGGACCGGATCAGACAGTTGCCACCCCACTGTCTGCGGGCTTCCATACGGCATTTCTTTTACCGCCGGTGACGAGGCCGCGCATGTTTCCTTAGGTTTTTGCCGGGATGTCTGTTGAGGTGCATCCCTCGAGGCAATATTGCGCGCCTCCGGGGCAACTCCGCAGTCAGTCTTAGGCGGGGGATACTTCATCCAAAGCGGCGAACGTAATGGCTGAATTGCGGGACCAAGCCGGCGAATAATTCCATCGTGGTGACGAATGCTCTTGCCGCGTGCCCGTAATTAGACTAATATTGTTGTCAATTACGTAAGAGGAAACAGTAATAGCAAGGTGCTTTAAGGGACAGGGCAGTGTATCACGCATTCATTTCGGACGGCAAGCTGTTCATTCGCGAAAGCGGCGGCGCCCTGAAGGAGATTGCGAGTAAGTTTGCGACCGAGAAAGAGCAGTGGGCCGAACGCGACAAATCGCTGCATTCGTGGAAGACAAAGGGGAATGTGCAGAGCGCGTATTTCGAGCCGAGCATAGTGTGGGGCGGTCAGGCGGCCAGCAGACCCTTTTCAAAATTCGGCTTCAAGGGGGTAATGGTCGGAGGCCCGGATACGTTGTATTATCTGCTGACGAACAATTATGTCACCGGGCTGTTCAAGTACTCGATAAAGGATGACGAGGAACTGCGGCTGTTTCATAAGAATGCTTTTGTTGAATTCGGCATGGATTACTCGGCGGATTCCGACGAATTTGTTGCGGCGATGGGCAACGAGGACGGCAGTGTCAACCTGGAGCTGCTGGATTCGGAAGGTGTATACAAACAGAGCGTTACCGGCGGCGACGTGAAGGACTCGAATCCGAGTTTCAGCAGGCACAACCATCGGGAGGTGCTATACCAGACGGCGGGCATCGCGCGCGACGAGGCGGGTTTTGCAGCGGCGCACAGCCCGGAGGCGATCAACAGGATCAATCTGGACACGGACGAGGTAACGGAGCTGGTTTCGGATGATCGATACGATTACCTGCTGCCGAAGGAGGATGCGGCGGGGAATCTGTATTGTATACGCAGGCCCTATCGCAGACCGGGACACCAGTCGCCGCTGAAGACTTTGCTTTACGTGGTGATGTTTCCTTTCCACTTTCTGGTGGCGATAGTGAGATTCCTGAATGTGTTTACCAAGCTGTTCAGTGGTGAGCCGCCGCGGGCTGCCGGTCCCGATATGAGACCGAGCATCGAGAACAAGTACGTGCGGGTCCTGGGCCAGACAATATATCTGGCGAAGGTTGAAAGGTCTTCGAGATATCGCAGGGAGCCGACGCTGGTTCCTCGGTCCTGGGAGCTTGTACGACTTTCGAGGGATGGGCAAATGGAAGTGGTTGCCGGTGCGGTGTCATCATTCGATGTGGACGAGCAGGGCGGGATTCACTTTACGAACGGCTTTCGGGTTAGCGAATTGTCAGGCGGCTCAACCGCTACGGTTTTCAAACACAAAATTATTGAGAACATAAGAGTGGTAAAGGCAGCTGGGGAGGCTGCCGGGCAGGGGCCGCGGTAATCGCGTGACGAATGAAAAGCTTAGAATTCTGCCGGCGACGCCATGACCGAGTTGGCCGTCGAATGAGACGCCGGCCGGAGCCTGCGATACCTGTTCGAACGTGAGCCCACCCAGGTTTTGGCGGAGAGCAAAAGCGGAAGCCCGGCTCTTCCGGCCGAAATCCTTCTTGACATTCTCCGTCTGAACCGTAAGATTTGGCGGCAACGCCCGTGACAGGACAATACTAACCGTTTGGTGATGACAGATACGAAGGAGAAAACGTGATGGCAGACAAGAAGGCAGACTTGGCGGGTCCGGGAATTGGCGACTACGCGGAATTGGAGAAGATTTTGCCGCAGGATTACAGCTCGCTACTGACGCCGAAGGAGACGCAGCTTGCGACCTATGCGGCCAAGGACTATATCGAGCAGAATATGTGCAAGGAGCTGAATCTGATTCGGGTGACGGTTCCATTGATTGTGGACGTCGAGAGCGGGGTCAACGACCTGCTGGACCGGGACGGCTCACGTACGCCGATTCAATTCCATATTTCGAACGACTATGACAAGAACCCGGTCGATGCCCAGGTGGTGCAGGCAGCGACCAAGTGGAAACGGATTGCCCTGAAGCAGTTCGGCATGAAGGTCGGTGAGGGTCTGCTTACGGATATGCGGGCTGTTCGAAAAGATTACTTCCTAGACCACGACCACAGCGCGTATGTGGACCAGTGGGACTGGGAGCTGACGATAACGGCCGAGCAGCGGAATCTGGATTTCCTGCGGGAGGTGGTGACGAAGCTATGGAAGGTCCTCAAGGGCGCCGAGAGACATGTTCAGCAGATGTTTCCGCAGCTCAAGACGGACAAGTGGCCGGACCTGCCGGATGAGCTGACGTTCATCCATGCCGAAGAGATATTGGAGAAGTTTCCCGACCTGCCGCGAAAGGACCGTGAGACAGCGATAGTTCAGGAATATCCGGCTGTTTTTATTATCGGCATCGGCTCGGTGCTGGAAGACGGGTACCCCCACGAAATGAGGGCCGCGGACTATGACGACTGGGTGACGCCGACAACGTCGGAGGACGGCCGGCCGATGCACGGGATTAACGGTGACATTCTCGTGTGGAACCCGGTGACCAAGCGTCGGCACGAGCTGACGTCGATGGGTATTCGGGTGAACGCCGAGACGCTCAAGCAACAGTTGGAGATTTGCGGCCAGCTTGATTTTCTCAAGCTGCCGTATCATCAGGGAATAATCAACGGTGACCTGCCGCTCTCTATCGGCGGCGGAATCGGCCAGTCGCGGACCTTTATGCTGCTGCTGAAGAAGGCACATATCGGAGAGGTGAGCGCGACGGTCTGGCCTAAGATACTCAAGGAGATGTGCAAGAAAAAGAACATCCACGTCATCGAATAGGACGTGACATAGATTCGGCGGGTGGTATCCCGGGTGCGGCGACTTGAGAACAATGTCGGGCGGGATTTCGCACCCGGTTTTGCTTATAGTTGAAATGTGGGCGCTATAGCGGATAATTGCGGTGGATTTCTCTGCAACCGATGCGGTGCGGCCAATCTTTTTTTTGGGGAGCAGCGGCGGCAAGCGGTTTTGGAATGCAGATGATAACGAAACACTTGTTTCTCGATGAGAGCGGCGAATGCAGCTTTTCGCACACCAGCACCTTCAGGCACTTCCTGATTACCATTGTTTCGGTGGATGATTGCCAGGCAAGCCGGATAAAGAGCCGCCTGCGACGCAAATTTGCCGCTCTCGTAAGAAGTGGATGGAAAAAAACGAAGGAGGTCAAGGCCGCAGATTTGTTCAGGGACAGCAGGTTTGCAGCCGCCGCGGTCGCGGATGTTCTGGAGGACCTGACCACAATTTGCTCGCTCGAGATAAGCTACATTGTCGTCAACAAGGAACGTATCAGTCATCAGCCCTTCCGCAAGGCGCCCTATGGCATCGGCTACAACTATTTCACCGGCGTGCTGCTCTGTGAGCTTATCTTCGACGACGACTTCCGCAACATCCGTCTGAACTACGACATTCGCAATAAGGAGACGCACAAAAACAAACATTTCAAGCAGCACCTCGAGACAAAAATTATCGGCACGGCTTTGGAGAAAGACACGCCGATTGAGCTGAGTATTCACGGCTTTGACTCTTCGTGCTGTTACGGGCTGTCCGCGGCCGATTTCTTCTCGTGGGCGATTTTCAGAAAGTTCGAGCACGCAGATGAGAGTTTCTATAACCTCTTCGCGCACCGCCTCAAGCGAAGAAGAGAGTGGTACCTGCAAAAATGAGAAGTGCCACTTTGGGTGCGGTTGCGTAACACGCAACTTATGTCTCCGGCGAAGGCACACATCCCAAAGATTTAGCGCACTTCTCGCTCACCAGTATATCGGATAAGCCGGGCAAGTCAAGTAAAAAGATTGGCTAAGTATCTTTGCGCGTAAGGCAAGAGGGGTTGCAGGACAGGCTGAGAAGGCCTACAGCCGAGACAGTGCAGGAGTCTTTTGATTCCGGGCTGATATTTGTCGCTGATGTCGAACGAGACAATTGTGCCCTTCGGCTTCGGTGTCTTTTTGCTCGGCGGACAGACAAACAACGAAGTCCCCTCGCTGGGGCCCGGACCGTTTTGCCAGGCGGTTGAGGGATCGGTTGTTTTGGAGCAAGCCGGGCGCCGTTTTTTGGTTAGACATGAGCGGAAGCAGCACCTATACTGTCCTTGCAGGGCAAATCGCGGCAGCCGGACGCGCCTGAACGGAGCTAAAGCAAGCGAGACGGGGCCGGGAGATTGGCATGTATTATGAGCCGACGCACCAAATATATTTATGATTGGCCGAGGCCAATGGTCACGGTGGACGCGATAGTGTTCGCTTTCTTCGCAGACACGGCAAAACTTCTGCTGATAAAGCGCCGGAACGAACCATTCAAAGGCAAGTGGGCGCTGCCCGGCGGTTTTGTGGGAATGGATGAGGAGCTGGAGGATGCCGCGGCGCGCGAGCTGGCCGAAGAAACGGGACTCACCGGCGTTCGCCTTGAACAAATGTACACGTTCGGCAAATGCGGAAGAGACCCGCGCGGCAGGCAGATTACCATCGCGTTCATCGGCACGGTGAACAAGGGACACAATAAGACCAGAGCCGGCGACGATGCGTGCGAGGCGAGATGGTTCGATATTGCCAAGCTGCCCAGGGACATGGCCTTTGACCACAATGATGTGGCAAAGCTCGCAATCTCGAAGTTGAGGAGCAAAAGTATATATCGTCGACGGCGGGCCGCCGGCAAGAGCAGAATCAGGAAGGATTAGTTGACTTCCTGAGCTGTTTGTTGAACATCCGAAGCTGCACGTCGATGGCGCTTATGGCCCAGTCGATGTAGTGCAGCTTGTGTGCGGGTCGGCGATGCACTTCATTCATCAGGCCCGTCTGGACGGTTTCGAGGAACCTCTTTATGGTCTGGGCGCTGATTTCGGTGGGCTCGGCAGCCCATCTTCTCAACCGGTCGTAGTCACGCTGGAGCTTCCTGCTGGTTCTGAGCTGTTCGGCGCTCAGGTAATCGGCCGGGTTGTACGCGAGCTGCAGGCCCTTCAGACAGAGGATGAGCGGCTCGTAATTGGCCCTTCTTTCGAGACGAATGAACTTGTACTGCTGGACATACGCTGTGGCCTGAGTCGGCGTCTTCTCTGCTATGCCGTCCCCGCCGAGGTGCCACCTGCGTTTGCTGGTTCTGGCGAAAACGAGCTCTTCGCCGTATCTGCGTTGTGTGATCTCATCGTAGCCCATTCGTGAGACCCACAATCTGCCGGTGTGTTTTAGCTGTGTTCCTCCGCCGAGCACGAGCAGACACTTCACAAAACCGAGGGGCAGCAGCTTTTGGTGTTCAATTTGATTCTTTCGGAGTTGAAAGGACAGATGCAGACTGTGGGGCTGGACGTTATAGAAGGTGACAATCTCGTGTATCAGTTGATTGAGCAGCCAGGGGTCGGCGGTGGCTGGTCGGGACAATTCTCCCGCGACATTGAGCCTGCCGGGAGCAAGCTCGAGGAAGCCCAGTCGGCGAGCCTGGTCTGTGGTGCCGGTATGGTCATCGACATACCCGCCGAGCTTCCAGGACAGGACATCGAGGCGAAAATCACAAAAATATCTGAAACCGTCATATACGGGGTCGGATGCGTGCTGGGCGCTTCTCTGGGGCTCGACCGCAGCCGGGCCGAGATTGCTCAGCTCTATTTCGGCGCCGAGCGGTACGACGCCGGCCTGGAAATTCGAGCGGATTCGATCGAGGTTCGCCTGTGCCACGCGGGGGTCGAAAATGCTGTCGGCGGCGTGAACGGCGTACTTGACGTAGTCGATCAAATCATGTTTTGCGTAAGGCATCGTCTCAAGACACTGCTGGAGGATCAGGTCAACGGAAGGGCTGTTGGCATTTATCATTTGCAGAGCCGCAAGGAGGCTGACCGAGTGTTTGAAGTATCTCTCCGAGATGCCCATGTGCTCAAGGTCAAACCGATATCGAGAATGAATCCTTTCTTCGAATTGATTGAGCAGGACCTGTTTGAGGACGAGCGCCAAATAGTTCTCGATATAAGGCTGTGCCTGCGGGTCTTCGTACAAGTGTCTCATCGTGGGCCTGGGACGGTCAAGCTCATGTTCGAGGTAGAAGTCACTGACCGCATCCGTGCGATAATGGCTCATGACCAGGTCGCGTTCGGTCGTGGCGAGCAGCTCTCGGTCGGCGAGTCGCTCCAGGTCGGCGTCCGGAGTCTGCTCGCCGGGACGCGTACGCTTCTTGATGAATTCCTCGATTCGTTTTCTAAGCCAAAGCTCGTGTATCAAGTTGACATGGAAGCGGTCTCCGAAATGCTTCTTCATTGACTCGCGCGTCGTCAGGTAGGCGTGGGCCTCAACAAACCCCCCGGCGGTATTGACGTGTACCACGTCTCGGTCATACCGTTTCCCCTCGTAGCGATCGACTTCGACCATCACATAGAGCGGAACATCGTAGATTACCACGCCGTCGATCCTTGAAGCGGTGTCGGGGACCGCATAGAAGTAGACATTGTCCGGACTGACCCTTCGGTAGTTTGGAAGCAGCGCGGGTTCTGCCAGGAGCGTCTCTTGATCGGCCTGAGATGGCGCCAGCGCAAAACCCAGGCCGCTGACGGATTTGAAGATTGCAGGGTCTCGCAGAGACCCGTAAACGAACAAATTGATTTTGTCTGCACTCACAGCGCTCAATAATATCAATTTCGGCAAGTCCCGGCAAGATGCTTCGGAGGTCACGCAGGTCAGGTCCGGTGGTTGTGCTTCAGCCTGGTTGCGTCGAAACGTGGCGATCCGAGATACAGTCCGACGACACGGCGCACTGCACCTGGCGACGAAGACAATAAGCGCCTTTTACGTGTACGGATAAATCAAGGAGTCAAACTGACCGATCTATCCGTACCTATAAACGCAACTCACCTTTTGACAAGGTATTATGCGCCATAAAAACAATAGTAAAATCAGCCATCCGCCAACGGCGGATTCGACAATTCTTGTCCGCCATAGCTTTATGCGAAGGCGGATTGCATTTCACGCTTTGATTTT
>DATKZT010000020.1:0-94191 GCA_035527845.1 Sedimentisphaerales bacterium
GGGCAACAAGTCGGTCGCCTGCTACCAGATTGCCGGCCGAGAGGTAAAATGAACCCTGAGGCTGTTCTGCGAACACATCTGCACTCACTGCGAAGCAAGGATGTGTAAAGGCCGGGGCAAAATCGCCGTGCGTGCCGGCATAAATATGCAGTATCCAGCCGTACCCAATGGGTACCGGCTTCAAGCGATGGGTACGTTCAAGGATTTCCTGAAACAACCTCTCTGAAACCAGCACCTCTGCAATCTGAAATATCACATACCTCGATCCGCTGCTCTGCTGTTCGTAGCACGACTGCCGTTATGCAAAGGCGGTTCGACAGAAATTGCCGAATATGCCTTCAATCCCTCAACCTGAATAGAAAATCCGGCTCCTTCTTTATCGATGATGATGCATTGGCCGGCTTGATCGTAGCTCCATGAACCGGCCCCCGTGATCCTTTCTGGTTTGCTGAAACTCTTGATGCGAAACCGATACGAAAATGATTTCCTGCCTTCTACCGTTAGAGTGCCTGATTGTTCATCCATACTCAACTTGATATCGTCATAGTAAATTCCAGTTCCACGGGGACGATGGTAGAGATACGAAGACCGTTTATAGGGATAGATGAGAACAGTCTCTTTATCAGCGGATGAACCGTCCCCGTGACCTGTGACATCACTGCGGACATTCATGGGGATAATAGCTCCTGCCCTGAGAAATAAGGGCATGCGGTCGATGGGCACCTGGACGTTCATCTCGGATCCCGGCGCCAGGAGTTTTTCCTCGTTCCAATAATCGACCCAGTGTCCTGTCTTGGGCAGGACCACGTGCTTCTCGTTCTCGGCCAAGACCACGGGAGAGGCGAAAATCTGGTCGCCGAGCAGGTGATGGGCTTTGTCGCTGTCCGGTGATTTGACGATGGAGCCGCCCTTTAGGTGCGCGTCCACGGAGCAGCTGAAGAGATAGGGAACGAGCTCGCTGTGGAGAACCGCGTAATAGCGGTAAATGTTTACGGTCTCTTCATCATGAAACCACGGAAGATGATTGCTCAATCCCCCGTTGCTGCCGCCGTTGTTCATTACAGGCATCAAGGCGCCGAACTGGGCATATCGGATCAATGATTCCTTCGTCGGTTTGGCCCCCAAAAAACCGCCGACTTCAACACAAACGGCGCTGTAGCCGGCTTGTGCCGCCGTGTAGAGCCTTTGCATCTGGCTGCGAAGGCCTTCCCAGTCCCCCGAGTAGTCCCCGCCCCATGTGACAGTGCACTTGTTTATGCCGGCCGAAAACGGACGTGCAATAATGAGGCTCTCGGGGTTTAGCTTTTTCGACTGGTCTGCTACCGCGGCATAGTAATAAGGTTTGAATTCGGCCTTCTTGATGGCTCCGATGGATGTCGCCTGGAGCGGGTCTTCAAGATACTGTTCCGCCTCGTCCACTTTCCATCCGTCAATGCCTATCTTCATAAGTTTGTCCATTTGTGTTCCAAACCAGTCGCACGCTTTTTTGTTTGTGAAATCAATGTGTACGCCCTTTCCTTTCCACCAGGAATATTCCTTCCCTTCGTTAACCGCCCATCCTTTTCGGATGACATCATCGTAGGCGGATGGTTTATCCTCGGGAGTATCCTTCGAGGAGCTGTTCATAGCACCCGTAATCCACATGACCACCCGAACACCATAATGGTGTAGTTCATCGATCATCTTCTGCGGCTCAGGATAGCGCTCTTTGTCCCAATCAAAACTGTTGTATGCCGTCTCCCAGGGACTGTCGATGATTATGGTTCCCACGGGAATGCCTCTATCCCGATAGCCTTTAACCAGATTCAGCGCTGCTTCCTGCGTATTCTTGTTGTCTTCCCATACCCATGGTTCGAATGCCCATCGTGGACATATTGGAGCAGGACCGGTGAAAGGCCCATTAGGCTCTTGCTGGTTCATTGACGGGGTTGCAGCGGACCCGTTGCTGCAGGCAATAATGGTAAATACCATACAAAAGATAGCATGTATTATGAATTGTCTCGGTTTCATTACGCTGATTCCTTTGTGCTCAATAGATATTATATCTGACGTTTCCAATTTCAACGCTTAAAAAACACAATGTTCCCCACACGAGCTCAAGTCCCGTCCAGGATTCCCCATATACACCGGGATTTTCCACGGTGACGTTGTGTGGTTTGTCTGCAACGGTAAATGCCCTGTCCAGTGAGCATGTTTTGAGAGCACTATACCGGCTGCAATACTGAGGCCGTCCGGTCAATATACCGATCAAAGACCGCAGGGTAGCCGTGCCCTTAAGTCATTCGGGACAGCTTGTTCGTTCTTCAAAGTTTCCGGCGGGCCAACTCGTCGAGCGCGCCGTCTTTCTCGCTGTAGGGGCGAATCTGGAAAGTGAAACTGCACGGGACCGCCTTTAAGATGTATTGTTCCAACGGTCTCGGGCCGCAGCTTGCGTTTCCAAGGCCCATGTGGGCGTAATCAATATCCAGCACAATCCTTTCTTGAAGTTTAAGCTCATTGATGTGTTTGGCCCGGTCCAACTCCTGCTCGGTAAAAGGCAGGGCACTGACACTATATGGCTGTTCGCATACCACGATAAGGCCCTGGCCGTCGCTGTCGGTAAGCGCTGCGTATCTGACCTGCGTTTTGTTGCCGGTCTCCTGCGGCACAACATAGGGAAAATATTGCTCACTGACCTTCCCGTGGTAAAGGCCTATAGCACAGGATTCGGCCCGGTCAACATAGCTTTCCTGAGGCCCCGCTCCGTACCAATGGAACATGTCGAAACTTCCGTCGATTCTGGTCGTAAGCCCGACTTTGGGCAGAATATCTATCCGGCCGTAGGGCATAACAGCGTTTGCAACCTTCACAGTTCCATCCGGCAATATCGTGTACGTGCACGTATGAATAAAGCCGATCCCTTCTTTGGCCCGGCAGTCTATCGTAGTCAAAAGCTCCGCCCGCTTCTCATCCTGTTCGATGATTCTGAACTCGCCGAGACGGTAGTCAAGCGCATCCAGCCCGGCCTTTCGCAACCGGCGGGCAAGCCACCTGTCATTACTGGTTGGCGCCCGGTAAACATTCAAAACAGGTCCGCATTGATTTGCATCTGTATCCAGTATCTGCTTGGAGAAATAGCGAAGTGAGCTCATTTGGCCGGACGACTTGCTGAAAGAGGCCTCAAATACCGCGGAACGAAAAGTGATCTCCTCGTCATTCTGTGAGATGGCCAGTTTCAGAGAACCATCCACCGTTGCCGACGGGGCTTTCGGCACATCGAAGGGCATCTTGAATTGCTGCCAGGCGATCTCATGACCCTTCTCGGCCCAGAGCGTATCGTTCTTGAGTTCCAAACTTACCCGCAGCCAGTACTCAGCACCGGCCCTTAACTGCGGCTCACGCAAGGGAATCTTTACCGATCTGCTTTCTTGCGGCCCAATATCGAGCTTTTCTATCCGACCGGACTGCAATGTCTCACAGCCGTCGCCAAGCGTCCAGCAAAGCTCAAAATCGGATAGACTGCGGAAGAAAAACTCGTTTTCTATCCTGATTTCTCCCGCCAACAAATCCACAGCTTCGAAATGCACATCCTGCTGTACCTTCTTTACCTCCAGAAGCTTCGGTGGCACTCGGCGGTCCGGAAGCACAAGTCCGTTGCAGCAGAAGTCGCGGTCATTGGGTATATCGCCGAAGTCACCGCCATACGCCCAGTACGAATTGCCCTTCTCGTCTTTCTTGGCAAGGCCCTGATCGACCCAGTCCCAGATAAATCCGCCCTGGCAATTGCGATATTTCCGAAAGGCCTGCCAATACTCCTTCAGGTTGCCCATGGCGTTGCCCATTGCATGGGAATACTCGCAGAGTATAAGCGGCTCCGGATTGCTTCGTACTGTTTCCAGAAATTGTCGCTTCGCCTCCTCGCTCCACGAAGGCTGCGGCGACGGTCCTCCGTTTCTGCCGTATTCAATCACATCTTCCACACCCCAGTACATGGGACAGAAAATGTGCGTATAAGGCTTAATCTTGTCTTTTTCGTATTGAACCAGGCGACCCGGATCGCGCTTGTTTATCCATGTCCCGATGATCTCGAAGTTCTTGCCTCTGCCTGCCTCATTGCCGAGCGACCATATAATTACCGACGGATGGTTCTTGTCACGCTCCACCATCCGTGTTGCCCTCGCCAGGTGCGTCTTTGTCCATTCGGGCAGCCTGCCAGGCGACCGGGCGCCATAACCGAGCCCGCCCGATTCGATGTTGGCCTCGTCCACCAGATAAATGCCGTATTCGTCACAGAGAGAATACCACAGAGGCGCATTTGGATAGTGGCTGGTGCGGACCGCGTTGATATTGTGACGCTTCATAAGCGTAATATCTTGTATCATTGATTCGCGTGTCACGTAGTGCCCGGTGTAAGGGTCGTGCTCGTGACGATTCACGCCCTTTATATAGATCGGCTTCCCGTTCACCTGCAAAAGTCCGTCGCGCAGCTCGACCATGCGAAAGCCCACCCTGCTTGACAACGTCTCGACGATGTGACCTGCCGGATTCTCCAGTACCAGCACAAGCGTGTAAAGACGGGGCTCCTCTGCCGACCACTTATCAGGATTCTTTATTTCCGCCGAGAGATGCTCATCTGCTTTTTCCCGAGGCGATACCGTGACCGGCCCTTTATGGCTCTGCAGGTTCGCAATCTCATTTCCCGCATCATCAAAGAGAATCGCCCGCAAGACAGGCTTCGCCGTTTTGGATTCACTGTAGTTTATTAGCTCTGCGTCTATAGTAAGGATCGCATCTTGGTAGTTTTCATCCAGGTGCGTATTGACGAAGAAATCGCGGATGTGGACCCTGGGCGCTGCGAAAAGATAAACGTCACGGTATATCCCACTGAGTCGCCAGAAGTCCTGGTCCTCCATGTACGAGCCGTCGCACCAGCGGAAAACCTGCACCGCCACACTATTACGGCCCGGCCGGAGGTGCCTGGTTATATTAAATTCGGCCGGTGTCCTGCTTCCCTGCGCGTACCCGACCTGGCGCCCATTGACCCAGATATAGAACGCCGACTCCACTCCATCGAAATGTATGAATATTTCTCTATCTGCCCACCCATCCGGCAGCACAAAGTCCCTGCGGTAGGAACCGACCGGGTCTCTGTTCTTATAATTGGTGAAATTCTCCGGCGGCGTACTGGTCACCCGTGGCGGGTCCGCCTGGAAAGGATACGGAACATTGCTATAAATGGGCGTCCCGTAACCCTGCAGTTGCCAGTTGGAGGGCACGGTGATTTCATCCCAGCCGCTCACATCATACTCGCCCTTGAAGAACTCGACGGGCCTTTGCTCCGGCCTGCCAACCCACTTGAACTTCCACATGCCGTTGAGGCTCATGAACCATGGAGATTCCTGCGGCCGTCCTTTCTTTGCCGAGCTTATATCTGAATAAGGCATCAACGTACAATGTGCCGCTTCCCTGTTTCTGCCGATAACCGCGGGATCCTCCCAGTCAACGCCCCTCACAGGCAGGCACAAGCACAAGAGGATCAAACCCGCTATTAACTGGGATTTCCTATGAGTTAATTGTCTGTTTATATCGGTATAGTTCTGTTTCATGAGAGTAACTGCATTGTAGCCGCTGAGTCTAATTTTCCAACATAATATCAAATCTGTTTTGAAAACTCAAACTTTCTTAGTTGACTCTGCGTAGTGACTTGCGACTTTAAAAAGTGAGAAAAATCCGTCGGGTAGATGTGCTCAATCAGCAGGATCAATAGAACAAAGAGCTCACTTTATTGCTTTATTCTTACCCTTGATATACTCCTGGATATTCAAGGCCTCCTGTTTCTCCCAGTCCAGACGCTTCTTGTAAACCTTCATGTAGATTTCCTTATCTTCAGCTGTCATGCCTTCCGTCCAATCTCCGGAATGAGGCAGAGCAAGGTCGATCCAACATGAAATCTTATCCATTTCTTCCTGCGTCATCTCCACCTTCTCGTGGCCTTTCTCTAACAAGGAGATCAGGGGGCTGAGCGATGAACCATGGGAGTATGGCGGAATCATCACTGGTACAGACCAGCGGCCTATCCAGTTCAAGTACTTGGATTTCTCTGAGATGATCCCGAGTCGCTGGTTCGTGTCATTGGCGGGAGGATCGGGCCTGTCCTTTGAAATAAGTATATGGTACGACTGGTTCCAGAACTTGCGTGCAGCTTCGTCCCAGACCGGTGTGCTTCGCAAGTCGGGCGGCTTGGTATCTGGGCCCTTGTGGCACTTTACGCATTTGGCATCGAGAATCGGCTGGATCATCTTCGGAAAACTGAACCCCTTGCCCGTTATGTCATAAAACGGCTCAAGCGGTTTGATGCCGGCCTTTAGGGCCATACATGTCGGTTTGTTGGTGACGGATTCATTCTTGTTCTCGTGACAGCCTGCACAACTGAAGATTTCGCCCGGCATCAGTGTTGACCAGGAACGCATGGTCTGCACAACATGTCCGTTCGCGTCTATCGCCTGGAAGTATACGGGCGTGCGCACTGGAACTTCAAAAGCGGCTGAGCCGTCTTCGTAAACCGGGGCTTCGCCAAGCACTATTTTTACATCCCATGCAGCCAGGTCGCTGATGGTTGAAGGCCCATGCTTTCGACCGATATCAGTGGCCATGAAATCCAGCGCCACAACCCTGATCTTCCTCACTGTACCCCGCACAATACCTTTTAGTCCCGGCCCGTGATAAATGTCCTGAATGGTGTAAGAGCCGGTCTTCTTGCTCCAGTCTGTGGGGTAGGTGGCCCGAGGCGGAAGAGGACGCGGCAGTAGGGGGACCGGCTGGTTGCAGGAAATGGCCGGGTCAGAAGCAAGGAGCACGCGCTCGCCCTTACTGTTCATGAAGTAGATCGCAAACCATTTCTGTGCCTGCGGCCGGAATGTCACCAGGTAGTTCTCTTCATCCAGCGGATAGGGGTATTGCCATTGGTCACCATCTTGACCGTACCGGTCCACCTTTATGATGCCTTGAAGTTTCGTAACCGGAGCAACAAGGGTCACACCGCTCGTTTCTTGCCGTCCTCTGGACGGGTCGATAATCGCCAGTTTTCCGTGCTGGTGGGTATGGTGTCCGGAAAGGACTGCCAGGACTTTCCCTGTGCCCGGAATGCCTCGGGCATGAAGGATTGTCGTGGGAAAGTAGGAATTGTTTCCATAATACTCGGTCTGGTGCGCGCCGTTTGGGTACATCTGGAATAAAGGTTGGGGGTAGATCTGGCCTCGGTCGTTGTATTCCCAGCGTGTATATGTAACCAGTCCGCTCTCCGCGTGCACCTGGGGATAGTTGGTATGCACCTGGTCGAATCCAACCCGGCGCATGTGCTTTCCGTCTCTATTCATCAAGAACATGTTGCACACGCTCACGTGCCAGCAGTCCACGTTTTGAAAGCACCGCGTGGAACTGAACATGATGTTGCCATCGGGCAGATATATCCCTTCGTAGTCCGCTACGCCCGGGCCGGATGTAAGCTGGCGTATTTTACGCGTCTCAACATCCATTTCGTACAGGTGATAATCGTCTCCGTGCGCCGACTTTTTCCATGAGAAGAGGATACGTTTGCCGTCATAAGAGACGTCCGGGTCACGAAACACGCCATCTTCATCCTGAAGAAGCGTCGTCTCCTTGATGGCATAATCTTTGCCGATTTCCAGCAGACATAAACTTGATCCGCCTTTGTAATTGAACTCCTTCACTTGGCCGTTGGGATTGAGCATATCTTCGTCGCTCACGGCATCCGTATAGGCGTAGTGGGAGCCACCCATGTCGAAATGCTTGGTAAAGACGATGCGCTCTATTCTGTCTCTATATGGGGCCAGCAATCTGTCTCTCAAGACAGCATCAGATTCTGCGGCGAATGTTTCAGATATGCCCATTAATAAGGATAGTGAAACAAGCGTGATCCTGTTCATCACCAATCTTATCCTCTTATGCACAACGTTAATCTGACATTTCCCATTTAAACGGCTAACAAACATAATTCAGTCTTTCCGATATCAATAATCTTATTAAAAAATCACATTGAACGCTCAAAGATTTTCGTTTTCGAGGCAGCTTTATTAAAAATTGGCAGGAATACATGCTTTTTTGTGCTTCGTCTTTCTTCCAATATCTGCTTTTTTACAGACCTTATCAGGCATTAGTGCGCCTATAGACGCTCTAACCCACTGCTAAGAAGCTGGAGCGGTGAATGATAAAAATCTTCACCCATAATGGGATAAGAGATAGGGGGACAGGGGGATAAAGCCTGTTCAGCCTTTCAGGATGTATCTTGCCATTTTGGGCGGCTGGTGCAGAAGCTCCGTGAAGTGGTAAATCAGCGTCTTTTCAACCTGCCGCACCTTCATTGCATTTTGCGGATACGGACCTCGATATTCTTCGAATCCTTCAGGAGATTGACCAGCGTATTCGGGTCCGTTTGGCCGTAGTGATACGGATAGAGTATCTTCGGCTCGAATGCGCGGGCCGCGTCGGCGGCCATTTCAGGCGTCATCGTGTAGGGCAGATTCATGGGCAGAAATGCAATGTCGATCTTTTTGAGCTTCTTCATCTCGGGGATGTTCTCCGTGTCCCCTGTGACGTAAACTCTTGTCTTTCCGAAAGTCACCACGTAGCCGTTGCCTGCTCCGCTGGGATGAAAGGGTTGTCCATTGGGTCGCTTGTGGACAATGTTGTAGGCGGGGACAGCTTCAATCGTGAGTCCGTCAATGGTTTTGACGTCGCCGTTTTTCATAACGATACCGCCGGGAACCTTTTCGGCGCAGGCCCTGGTCAGCACGACGCTGGTTTGCTTCTGCCGCAGTATTTTTATGGCCTCTGCGTCAAGGTGGTCGCGATGTTCGTGGGTTATCAGAATGAGGCAGGCTTTGGGCATCTTCGAATAATCAGCCAGCTCGCTCCACGGGTCAACATGGACGACCATATCAGAGTAAGTAAACATCAAAGTTCCGTGTCCGATGAAGGTGATTTTCAGGTCATTTGCATCGGTCTTGATGACGTCTTCTTCGAATTTTCTTTCCATTCTGCTTTTTTCCTTGCCTGATTGGTTAGCATCCGTGGTGGGGTCGGCCTTTACGGCTCCAATGCACACAAACGCCAATACCATTGCCGCCGGCCAAAATGCTGCTTTCAACTTCATCATCGTTTGTCCCTCCATACTCAAGACGCACGCCTGAAGGTTGACCCTTCAACTGGAAAACGTATTATCGGCTCAAACTAAAAGAAACCACCATCTGGACCGCCAAGGGGCACCAAACCGCGCACGAACAACCGGGCGGATGCAGCGTCACCGTCTGATACCGGCGCTGCCGCTACCCTCGGCCTAATCCAACATGCTTTGTCCAAAATCCCCGGCGCGGGCAGTCTAATTGCCTGGGCGCTTCGTGCGGGCCGGCCTTTCGGGCAGACCAAGCTTCTGCAATCTTTCCTCAAATACCTTATTCTTGGCCGTCACGAGCTTCTCTATAGCCGCCGCCGTCTCCGCGGCTTTCTCTTTCACCGCGAGGTCGTGAATAGTTTTGAGCTCGGTCATGGTTTCTTCATGCTTCTCCATCAAGCTTCTGCGTCCTTTCAGCTTGGCAAGCTCATCTTCGATTAGGGCGATCGATTGCTCTCGCTCTTGACGGAGTTTTGCCCTGAGTTTGGTTCTTTCTTCATCAGACAGGTTTTGCCGGCTCTCACGGCTGCCGGCGGCCGACTCCATGGCAGACTTCATCTTTGCAAGCTGCTCCTCGATTGCGGAAATAGCTTTCTGCTGCCGTTCGCGATACATGGCCCGGCCGGTGCGCGCACCTGTTGAATCCGGGGCCTGACCGAACGCAACCAGGGCCAGCCCCACAGCCGCAACAGCGCTGACGATTGGAAATAGGTACCGCTTCATAATACAGTCCTCCAAAACAAATTGAAAAGCCATATACCAACCAACTCTCACTGTGATCATTAGTTGGTTATGCGCTCGTGCGAACCCGTGAATTTTACCACAGTACAGACGCAGGAGCACCAGGTTTTATTGCAGCAAATGGAAAAATTCGCCTTGGCGGAACATTTTAATATGCGGGGAGGCAGCCATGAAAAGGGGGGCATTCCTCTTAGAATGGGACGTCCTGTTGGAAGCTGACCGCGAGGCGGGCTGTGCGGGTGTGTGTTGTGCGCAGGCGGACCGTTGAAATTTGACGAAGCCTTTCATATTATGTGAAATCAAAGGGCCCAGAATTGTTGCCAAAAATAATGAAGGGGACCAGACAAATGACAACAGGCAATAGGCAAAAACCGAAGGCGCCGGGCGACAGCGCCGTGGTAAGCAGATACCTCGTGATGCCCGACCAGGCAAACCCGTATGGTACGGCTTTCGGCGGGGTGGTCGTTGCATGGATCGATATGGTCGCGTCGATGGCGGCGCAGAAGCACTGCGGCAAAGAGGTGGTCACCGCGTCCATCGATTCGCTCAATTTTCGCGAGCCCATTTACATTGGCGAGCACGTTGTTCTGAAGGCGTCGGTGAATTACGCGGGCCGGACCTCTATGGAAGTCGGCGTCCGTGTCACAAGGGAGGACCCGTACAGCGGCAAAGAGGTTGTCGCGACGACGGCCCATCTGACGTTCGTTGCTCTCGACAAGGACAAGAAGCCGACGCCCGTGCCGGAAATTGTCCCCCAGACACGGGACGAAAAGAGAAGATACGAAAACGCAAAGATGCGCGTCCAGGCAAGAAAAGAGCTGCTGAAGAAGATGAAATGACGTCGGCTGGTGAGCTTGAGTGTTTGATTCAGACAGGCTTGTATGACCTTAGGCCGAAGTCACCGCATATCGCCATTAGGCCGCCCCATGTTTCAGTCCTTCCTTCAACGGCGCTTTTTTCCATGTCGATAAAAATAAATGTCGTTCCGTAAGTATCTTTTCTGTAGGCCCTGACATTGTCTCTGTCCTGGTTTCTCACCCTCCTGTAGCCGTGCAGTCCTATGGTGCCCTTGATCTTTCTAAACAGGCTTATTTCTATGGGTATGGCATCGCGTCTCGTTTTTCTGCTTAACAGTTTTGCCTGCCACAGACGCCTATGCGGAAGTTTTTTCCGTAACATCGCGCTCATTTAACATTTCCCATAAATAAGCCCGGATAGGGCCGTTACGCCCTACACCTATTATACATTACCAAATCCGGCCTTAATTTTCAACTACCTTGCTTTCGTTTGTGACCTTGCGGCTGGATTAACCGGGGCCAAACCGCCAAGGCGCTAAAGAGGCGCGGTAGATTAGTCTTGGGTACTGGTTATATCCCATACATCAACCGGACGGCGTTCTTCTGTAAAAGTCAAGGATATGTGCTCAGACAGATTATCAAGTATCAGCCTCACTTTCCTGGACCTCTGCTCAGGGCTGAGACCATCAATGAAAGTGCTCGGCCTGTGAAAAAGCCAAACATAGGCATACTCGCCGGCCTCTGATGGCTCGGAAAGATTGACGATTGGCTTTCCGACGATTCTTTCGGCGACAGTGTCGAGAAGACTCTGCAAGTTGCCGCCGTCGTGAAAGCCGCGTCCTTCAAGATTGAGACTTTCGCCATAGACATGTATCTGTGAGTCGTCATGTGTTCCCGACAGCGGCCGGAAGTTGAACCGACCGCGTGCCACGATGATATCTTTCTCCTCCACACGATGCTGCAGGCGTATTGGTAATTGGAGCTGGTCGCGGATAATTCGATGCAGCGCCTCCATCTTATCGCGTTTCGGTACACCGTGGCGAACAATCCAGTCGCCATTAAGGTTGGTTGACAACAAATCTTCTGAGCATTCATATTCGAACTTTGACAAACGGACAATTGCCGTCAGAACGTCTTTTAACGTTACTTGCTCGAAGATCGGCCCATCCTGTTTAGCCCCTTCTCCATCGGTCCAGTTGAAGGCGGCAAAGGGAAACTTCAAGTCGCTTTTGGCCCGGACTTGATCGGGCTTAATGTGCTTGAGCACATCATACTCTTTGAGCCTGTAGATTTCCGTGTCGAGTTTATCGCTATGTGCGGCGTGTGGGCGCAGGTCTTCGGGGGATGCGAGGAAGTCTTCCAACTTACGAATGTCTGCGGCCGAATGCACATTGAACCTGCCAACGAGTCGTCCTCGTTTATCGATCAGAACGGAAGTTGGAAATGCACTGACGCCGTAGGCTGCCGTGGTCGCCCCGCGGACGGTCCGGTCTGTTCCTTCAACAACCTTGTCGCCGCCTCCATCGAGAGCAATCAGAAAAGGTATTTCCCTGCCGGCCCACCCGGCATTTTTGACCTTGCGGAGCTTATTGTCCAATTCGGGAATCGATTCTATCGAATCATCATGGACCCCGATTATAACGAGCCCCTTGTCGGAATACTTGTCGTGCAGGTCCATAAGCTTCGGCATCTCAGCCATACAGGGGGCGCACCAATAGCCCCAGAAATCAAGCAGGAGCACCTTGCCGCGTAAATCGCTCAGCTTCACGGCAGAGCCGTTCTTCCATCCCTTTATTTCTGCAAGTTGGGGCGCCTCTTGGCCTTCTAACACAGCCATTATGTCCGGCGGCAGATCTATCTCCAGGGTGATTTCTTTCTGGCCCGGCAGGACCTGCAGTTGCTTATACACGTGTTCTGTTCCTGCGCCGTAGGCCTCCATCGTGTACTGCCCCGGCGGCAACAAGAATCCGAAGCGCCGGTATTCGGAGGAGGACGAGAAGGGCCTGCTGTCGCCCTGGTGCACATATACGTTGGTCCAACCAAGCGACCGACCGAGCTTATCCAAACCGTTGCTGACCAGTTTTCCCGTGATTCGACAGGCAGAGCGCATCGGAATTTCGACTGTTTTGCCAACATCTTTTGGTGCAACCTCAACGAATCTGACCAGCTCCTCTTCCGCCTGGAGGGCAACTATGGTCACCATTTCATTTTCGGAGCTGTTGGGGCGAAACAGGTGCTCGGCGGCAATTGCTCCTTTTCCCTCGCGGTCAGTGGCTCGCGCTCGCGATGGCCGGCTTCCGTAAAAGACGCCTCTGCAACGTGGCCGACCGAACCTCGCTTCATCTTCATAATCCTGCCAGCTCGCACGAGTTCCAACGAATGCCCGCTGGACCGGCCTGCCATTAGAATCTGTAAGATGAAAGGTGATAGCGTCACTGCTGTGCACGTCGAAAGGTTCGCGGTTACTATTTGTATCCTGACCAGAATTATGCCTATCTTCATCCAATGAGGCCGAATGAACGTTCGCTTCTACTGTAATCGGAACTTTTTTATTCTCATAGAAGCTGGTTGCTGGCTTAGCAGATTCTTCAACTTCGATGTTCACATCCGTCTTGAAATCGGGCTTTAGGGAGACGTTTTCGAATCGACTTACTTTAACTGGACGCTTCTGGAACTTAAAATGCGCAATCTCCTTTAACGGTACTTTAAATTCAAACTCTTCCCTGAACAGGTCGGCATTTCCTCCGCCGCGGGTTGCAAAGGGCTCGAATACTTGCCCTGATTCATTCACGGCAAGAAATCTGCACTGGACATCAGACCTGCACTGGGTATCAGCGGCGGTGTCTTTTTCTGTTTTTACGTAACTTGCAAATGCGTTTCCTTCGGAATTTTCTCCAATTCCCCCAAGTTCAATCAGATTTCCCAGAGCCATGGAACCCCGAAAATCAGGGGAGATTTCTCCTTCCCGTCTGACATCCTGCCACTGGCCGATACCATAATGAAGCTCAACGTCACAATTAGCTGGAAAATCCTCTTTGTCACCGGGTGTAACGGTATGGACTATCCGACCTTTACCCCCATATTCATGGAAAGTGCATCCTTCCGGTCCCAGCTTCATATGTTCCCCTGAATAGTTCAGCATACGCACACCGGCCTTGGAATCCTTATCAAACCTGGCATGGGAAAACCATAGATACAGGAATACGTACCCCTCATCGGGCAGAGTCGCATAGCGAACAGCACGTACGTGATTAAGTATGTCAAGCTCGTTAGCCTCCCTAACTACGCTTCCATCCGGATGCCAAAACTGATTTGGGTCACCTGTATCTGATTGCCAAGCCAGAAATTCCAACTCAGGCTCAACCGTGACGCCGTTGGGTAGGGTGGCTTTATATTCTCGTTCGGGGTCGCTTGTCTGGCCTTCAAATGCTTCACCTGCAACCATGCCTTTGCGCAGAGAAGCGACCATTTCGTCGACCTGCTGCTCGCTGAAGCTGCCGACTATAATTCCTGCATTGCGAATCGCAGCCATAACCTGCGGGGCCGAGACCACTTTTCCACCATCAATAATCGCCAGGCGATTTTTTGTGTTCGAATTCGTCAATTGATAGAAAAGCTCGCCGCCCTTCTCGTCAAAGGTAAAGACAACGTCAGGCCGGCCGCGGCTGTCCTGGCCCTTCTCCACCTTCACCAACCCCCATCGCCCATCCGCCAGCATCACATACGCCGAGAAGTTACACAATAAACCATAGCGTTTCCCATCGTGCAGGGCCGTTATGGGCAAATCTTCCATCAAATCATGGATTTCGATCCACCTGTACTTTGAGTAAAATCCGGAATCTTCCCATATCTCATTATCCGGCCCCTTGGCCTTCAAAGTCTCTATGTAATCTTTCAGAATCCCCGGCGTAATCGCCGGGTGCTTGCCCTGCGGCCCCTGATTCGGCACCACCCGAAACTCCAGCTTGTCGGCTTTCGGCAGGATGTACTGGGGGTCCTCCTCCAGTGCCGCAAATCCGCCTTGCTCAAATTTCTTGAGCTGTTCATCTTCGGGATGCTGCAAGCGGGCCCGCGATAACAAGCTCTTCGCCTCTTCATCTCGTCCCAACAATACAAGCAGGAAAATCTGCTGCTGAACGTGGTTCGCATTCGATGGGTCTTTGCGGTAGCGCTCCTGATGGAAGGACAAAGCCCGCTCGTAAGATTCCTTTGCGCCCTTGTAATCTCCCGCCCGCACACAGGCCATTCCCATACCCGTCCACGCCTCGGCAAAATCCGGATCGAGCTCTACCGCCTCAGCAGACAGCGCTTGGGCCCGCTCGAAGTCACCGGCATTCATTGCTTCAGCCGCCCGCGAGGCAATATCCTGGCCCTTTGTGTCCGTCATTTCTTCAGCCTCAGCCCCTTCAACTTCAACCGCCACATCGGTTCTGAGATTGGGTTTTAGGGAGACGTTTTTGAAGGTGTAATATTCGTAGGGGCAGGTCTGAAATTTAAACTCTGCTATGTCTGCCAGATTGACATTGGAAAAACGAATTGTTCTCTGCCGAACGTTATTGACTCCGGTGTCGGTTCGAGTCTGGCCGGTGAGTTCTTTGCCTTTTGGGTCAACTGCAATTATCCGTGTTGCATTTTTATAGCCAACTACATCCGAACACGAGATTATAACATCTTTGCCCGCCTGTTCTGCACCGGCAAAAACAATGGTCTTGCCCCTAATATTGCCTGAAAAGGACCCTTTGCCGCTTGATGTTACCGCGGTTTTCCATTTCCCGGATGGTGACGCAATTTTAATGTTGGTCTTTTTATAGCTTTTCTTAATATGGGCACGATAGCCTGTCAAATCTTCCGGGTCAATTACCCGCAGGCCGCTCTTGACATTGCTGCCTTTGATGCTTTGGATGTCAAAATCGTCATCGCCGGTCTTCCTGAAAACAAGTTCATAGCCCGGCTCATCTGATGGATAACCGCTTGGGTCCAAAGTTTTAATAGTATAATCCAATCGCTGCCCATCAGGCCGCCACCATTGCTTGCCCTCACTCGGATGCTCACAGATGCCGAGCAGTTCAACCGTCACACCGTTGGGGAGGGTTGCCCTAAATTTATTGAGGCTGTTACCTTTCTTTAGCACCTCTGAACCGAACGTTCCTTCCCAGCCTGATTCCTGCGAGAGCGTCATCACCTGAGTATATTCGCACAGCTTTCTCAGCGAAGCATTCCGCATGACGTGTGCGTGCTCGCTATCTTTGCTCGTCCAGACTGAGGGCAAGCTCTCGGTGAAAGAATCAGTCGCCTGGTACCAGACAACTTTCAGCTCGAGATTCGCTGATATTTCCGGATTGAGCTTACTGTCTTGCTCTCTGCCCCAGTGGAGACCTCCTCCTTCAGATCGGGTGAATACATCGAGCAACACCTTTTTCGCCGGTGCGGCCTCGTGGTTCATTGACAGAAGATGCAGTTTATAATTGGTAATAATATCCTTCCTCGGAATATTGAGGTCGCCGTAAAGCCTGAATACGCCGTCACCCTCCTTTCCGTAGGTGCATCCGACAACCTCGAGGGCCTGAACGAAGTCTGAGACATAATCGGCCGGTACTTTGTCATTCTCGATAAGCACCCACGCCAGTTCAAGCTCCTCCCAGCACACGTAGGGGTAAGAATCAAGCCTGCGACCTCTGCTTTTTGGATGTTTTTGCAGTCGGCGGGTGACGGCTTGCAGAGCTTCTTCGGCCAAGGCAGGGGCGATTGTGCCCGATCGAACATTGTCCATCAATTTTTTTGCGGCGTTTCCGCGTTTCCTGTTGCCATCTTCTTTGAGAATTTGAACCAATGCCTGATTTCCTCTCCCCTCTATCCTGCCAGCCATAGGAAGAGCAATAGCGCCGAAAATGAGAACCACAATGAACCCGGCGATTCCGAGTTTTGCGGATTTTGGGAGTGGGTGGTTGAGGATGTGTCTTATTCGGGCGGAGAGGGCCTTTTTGGATTCGACAACGCCTATCAAGCGGAGGCTAAGGGCGGGTCGGGTGAAGGTCAGGCGGGAGATATTCAGCAGGGTCTGGGGGTAATCGTCGGCCTGCTCGCCCATAGCGACTAATACCATTTCGTCCACGGCCTGCTCTCTTATCTTTCGGATAATCGCATTTGCCACCCAGAGGAGGGGATTGTAGAAATAGGCAATCTGCAATATTGTCTGAACCAGGCTGACCCAGAGGTCGCCGCGTTTGATATGGGCAAGCTCGTGCAGGAAGATGGATTTCAAATCCCCGGGATTTATCTGATGCGGCAGATTTTGGGGAAGCAGGATTGTCGGCCGGAACAGGCCGCATACCGACGGGCCAGCGGCGACGGGGGAAAGCTTCAGGTTTATCCGTCCGCGTATTTTCATTTGTTTTCGGCACCGGTCAAAGATATCCATCATTGACTTGTTCGGGTTTTCGGATTGAGCGAGCAGGCCTCTGACAAAGAAGAGCCGCTGCACCAGCAATAGGGCCATAGCCGTTACGGCAGCCAACCATCCGAGAAAAACTAAGCCTTTCCAGGACAGCGAGACTGCCGGTGGTGAAGGTGCGGCTGCGGATTCAGCGGGTGCAAGGGCGACGGGCGCGGGCACTGTGCCAGTTGAAGGCGGAGCTGTGTTTTGCATTTCGGATGAGGCCGTTTCACTGAAGGGTTCTATAGTGGGTGCGATGGGTGCGGTTTGTTCCGGAATGGAAACTTCTTTAGTTATGAGCGGGGATACTTTGTCGCCGAGCCAATACCCCAGACCGGTGGGCGAGGAAAGCGATGTGGGCAGAACGAGTTTGACCAGCACGAGCATCCAGATCCAGTAGCGGAAGATAGCCCGAACCTTTTTTCGAATGAGCAGATCCAGTACGAGCAATAAGATGATGAGCAAGGCGGATTGAATCAGCATTGGGATGGAAAAAGCGACAAAGGATTTGCCGAGAGCATTCAAGAATGTTATTAAGCTATCCATAGTATTGTCCCTCTGCTTTTTTGGATACGCTTTTTGCAGATTCTTTTCATGTCTATTCTTGCTTCGAGGCCTTTTTTGTCCGTTTCCTGTTTTTGATTAATTGTTCGAGCCGGCGGTATTCTTTTTCTGAAAGCTGATCGTTTTCTATCAGGAACTGCATCATGGGGGTAAAGGTTCCGTCAAAGGCCCTTTTTAGTGTTCTGGCGATTTCACTTTTGCGGGCCTGGGACTCGGTGACTGCCGAGCTGTATAGATACAGGTTGCGAATCTTCTTTGTCTTTAGCAGCCGCTTCTTGACCATGCGGTCCATCAGGGTCTTGACGGTGGTATAGGCCCAGCCTTTTTCTTTGGCAAGCGCCTCCTGGACGGTCGGCGCAGCGCACGGCTCGAGCTCCCAGACGGCCTGCAGGATTGCCCATTCGCTTTCGAATAGTTCGAGATTTGTCTTTTTCATAACAAGCTCCTTAAATCTACCGGAGTAATAGTAACTCTACTGTGGTAGATATGGCAAGTAAAAAATGTAAATTTTCGAAAAAAATCTTCGCGTCCTCGTTTTTGGCCCGGAAATCGGCAAAAAGGGCACCTCAAGCGGGCTCTGGGGCCCTCATCCGACAACACTCGTATCAGCCTCAATCACCGCCTATGCTCGTATCCAGGTCAACTGCGGGCTGTGGGAGAAAACCATGATTTTTCAGCACCTGTTGGCATGGGTTTAGTATCACAGGGTTTTCCGCTGACTTTGAGTGCAGTAAAGGTTTGTTTTTCGGGACAGACCTGTTATTGTATCAGCAGCCAGGCTCGGCAGGATAGCCGGGCAGCGATGAATGTTGAATCCAGTTTTGGACGGGTGCGGCTCATGGATGGGTCTGTTATTTCGAGTCCGGTTGGGGTGCTGACGGTCCTTTGCGGGATAGGGGCGTTTTTCTTTCTGCTCGAAGAGCGGACGAGATGGAAGCTTTTCAATTATTTCCCGCCATTGATTTTTATCTATGCGGTACCTGCGGTGATGTCAAACACCGGATTGTTGGCCAAGGCTTCGCCGGTATATGACTGGCTGAGCTCGACCGTACTGCCGCTGTTTCTGGTGATAATGCTTCTGAAGGTGGACGTTGCATCGACGGTGCGGATAATGGGGAGGGGGATTTTCGTGATGCTCTTCGGCACCGCAGGTGTGATACTCGGCGCGCCGATAGCGTTTTTGCTTGTCAGGAGCAGGCTGCCCGACGACGTATGGAAGGCGTTCGGCACACTGGCCGGCAGTTGGATTGGTGGCACGGGCAACATGGCTGCCGCTTCAGAAGGGCTCAAGACAAGCGGCGAAGGATTCGGGCTGGCGGTGCTCGGTGACAATCTTGTCTATATTATCTGGCTGCCGATTCTGTTGGGCTCGAAGAATTTCTCAAAATTGTTCAATCGTTTTGCGCGGGTGGACAAGAAACGAATGGAGATGCTGGAGACGGCCAAGACTGCGACAGAAGGTCAGCAGGAACCGGTCAGGATGAGGCACTTTCTCTATCTGCTTGTGCTGGGGTTCGCCTGTACGTGGGGTGCAGAGGTTTTCTCCGCCGCACTTCCTGGGCTTGGGCCGGTATTGACCGCGTCAACCTGGAAGATACTTCTGATTACGACGATGGGGCTTTTGCTTTCGTTTACTCCTGCAAGGCGTATCCCGGCAAGCCATGAGCTGGCGATGGCGCTGGTCTATATCTTTGTTGCAAATATGGGTGCCAAGGCCGATGTATCCGGGCTTGCCGGCACGGCGGGGTGGTTCATTCTCGCTTGTTACGTCTGGATAGCGGTGCACGGGGCTTTCTGCGTGCTCGGTGCATACCTGTTAAGAGTAGATGTGCATTCTACCGCGATTGCCAGTGCGGCCAATATCGGCGGTGCGGCGAGCGCCCCGGTGGTGGCCGCTCATCACAATGAAAAGCTTGTGCCGGTAAGTGTGCTGATGGCCCTTATCGGCTATGCGGTCGGCAACTACGGGGCCTTCCTTGCCGCCTGGCTGTGTTTCAAGCTAAGCGCTTAGAAGAGCGATTCGGTCAAGGGTCAGCGGAGAGGTGCTGGAGAAGCATGACATCTGATGGTTGAAAATTCGCCGCTGGATGCTAAAAGATAGCCATGTATCAGCAAAACACAGCCCGATATTCTAAAAGTGTACGCCTCTCATTCGACTGCGGAACACTTTTGCTGGATGGCCCCGGCGCCCTGGACGGCAAGTGCGGATGTGCCGGTGACAGTGAGCAGTAAAGTGGATAAGAGTCCTGAATTAACACAAAGCCTTTTCATTTTATCGTGTCTCCCTGGAGATGCTGTAGGGGACAAATGATTATGATTCCTTTTGAGTGGTAAAGGTCTGCCAGAAGGGGCTCTTGTCGCCGAGGTGGTCTTTCCATCCGAGCAGTTCTGTGCGCAGGCGTCGCAGATGGGAGGCGTAGGCGGCATCGTGCGCGAGGTTATTTAGCTCGGCGGGGTCGGTGTTGAGGTCGAACAACTGGGTGGTGCGATTGCCTTCGACAGAATACTCGATGAGCTTATAGCGGTCGTCGCGGATGGCTCGCTGGATGTCCTTGTAGGCGAAAAAGAGTGTGGAGTGGACGGGTTTGCCGCGATTGAGCAGCGGCAGCAGGCTCGTTGTTTTGACCGAGTCAGGGACGGGGACATCGACGAGCTCGCAGAGGGTGGGGTAGAGGTCGTGTATGTAGCACAGGCCGGTGCGTTTTTCGGCTTTCGGGATTCCGGGGCCGCAGATAATCAAGGGGACATGGATGCTGTGCTCATAGAGGTTCTGCTTGCCCAAGAGGCCGTGGCGGCCGACGGCAAGACCGTTGTCGGCGGAAAAGACGATGATTGTGTTGTCGGTGTGGCCGGTTTCTCTCAGTGCGTCGAGCACCCGGCCGATTTGGGCGTCGACGTGGGTAATCATCGCATAGTAGTCGGCGATGTGTTTGCGAATTTCGGCAGGCGTCCTCGGCCAGGGTGCGAGCTTCTCGTCGCGGATTCGCATCTCGCCGTTATCGAATGGATGCTCGGCCATGAAACTGGCCGGCAGGGCGAGCTTTTCGGGGTCGTACATATCGCGATATTTCTTCGGTGCGGTCCGCGGGTCGTGCGGGGCGGTGTAGGAGACGTACACGAAGAAGGGCTTGTCGTCTTTGTAACCGCGGAGAAATTCGACGGCCGCGTCAGTGAACAATTCGCTCGAATGTTTGCCCTGGCGGCGGGGCCTGCTTTCTTTGGGGTATTCACCGGCGGGGTCGAAATCGTTGACGGGGACTGCGTAGTGGTCAGACATTCCGCCGAAGAAGATATTCGCGCCGGCGGTGAAGCAGCGTGCGAAGGGCTGTCTTTGGTTGTGCCACTTGCCTGTTGCGAAGGTGACATAGCCGGCCTTGCGGAGGACCTCGGGCAGCATTGTGTGCTCAGGCGGAACGGTTTTGCCGCTGTCGGTCAGGTCGAATAGATTTTGGCCCGACATGAGCATAGCGCGGCTTGGCATACAGACGGCGCCGCTGGTCGAGCCCATGATGTAAGCGCGGGTGAAGGTCGTGCCGGTGCGGACCAGGCCGTCCATATTGGGCGTGATGATTTCCTCGTTGCCGAGGGCGCCGATGGTGTCGAACCGCTGGTCGTCGGTAAAAAGGAACAGGACATTCGGGCGTTTTTTTTGTCTACCCGCGCGGCAATGTTCGCTTGTGCAGCCCGGCAGTAGTGAACAGCCGGCTGCGGAGGCGCCGGCCAGAGCCGTTGTTTTTAGAAATTGTCTTCTCGTCTGCTTCTTCATGTGTGTTCTCCATATCAGGATTTCATCTTAAGGGCAGTATAACGGAAGACGCAGAAAAATGAAGGGGAAATCCTCTTGTGGCGGGCAAGCGCCGAGAGGGCAAAAAAATAGTCAATACGAAATAGTAAATTTTAGAGGCCTTCGAGCCAGTGGTCGCAAAATATCTTCAAATCGTTCGGGTCGACGAGGCCTGATAAATCCAGGTCGGCATTGGGGTCGCTGGTGTTCCAAACGTCAGTTAGGTAGGCATAGTCGATGAAGTTGACGCCGTCCGGACACAGAAAATCGGCCGCCGGTATCTGCCAAGCCAGCCTCGGATAATTCGTCCCGTCGCAGATAGCCCATATATCTTCGGTTCCATTGGCGGTCTCGCCCACAAAGTCCCAACCGGCATCGGTAAACGTGCTCTCCGTCTGCATCTCGGCCGTCGTCTTTCCAATGACCTGTGGGCTTGCGCCGTTGGCAATGCCAGGAACGCCGGGATTGAGGTCAGTATCCCAGAAAGACTTGAGGTACACGCCGCTCTCATGATAACCAACCAAGCCGCCGATGTCGCAATAGCAAGAGGAGAAAACAGGACCCGTGGCATAACAATCCGAAATCAGACCGAGGCCCGAAGAGTTAGTTCCCAACAGACCACCCACATTTAGATAGCCTTCAACGGCACCATCAGCATAGCAATTTTGAATGTTGGCCAGAGCGAGGGTTCTTCCAGCAAATCCACCAACGGATTCTAATCCCATCACATTGCCGCTTGCCGAGCATTTGGATACGCTCGTGCCCCCTCCGGGTCCACCTACAACTCCCGCCAGACCGCCAACATTGCAATCGCCAGTCACGCTACCAGACGCATAGCAATTAAGTACCTGCCCCAAATCGTGGATAACTCCGACGAGTCCACCCACTGAATCGTTTCCGTTTAGGTCGCCTGTTGCGTAACATTGAGAAATGATCACTTCACTATCGTACCCTGTTATTACACCCACCAGGCCACCTACCCAGCGATCTCCTGTAACTGTACCTGTTGCGTGGCAATCGGAAATCGGCGCCTCCAAGTTGTATCCTGCCAAGCCCCCAACCCAGTCCCCCGTCGCAGAAACCGTCCCGCTCGAATAACAATTTGCCAGACTGGCCACCTGAATCTCTCCCACCAGGCCCCCGACGAAGTTGCGTCCCGAAACGTCACTTCCTGAATGGCACCCCCTTATCTGCGCACCAGCAATATGCCAACCCTTGTCCCCGTTCGCCCCCACCAGACCGCCTACATAATAATCGCCACTTACGCTTCCGTTTGCGCAGCAGTTTACGATGCTGCCAGTATCACCATATCCCACCAGCCCACCAATCGTGGAATTTCCCCTCACGTCAATCGTCGCGCAACAATCCAGTATGTCGCTTTCGCTATAGCCGACCAGGCCTCCGACATCGTAATCTCCCAGTACGCTCCCCGTCGCATGACACCCGCTTATGGTGTCGTCCCGGGTGCGTCCAACTAGCCCGCCCACATAGCCCTCTCCAGAAACAATGCCCGTAGAACAACTGGAGCTTATCGCCGCCAACCGACTCACTCCAACCAGTCCGCCCGCATAATCACCACTTGCCGACACCGTAGCCGATGAGTCGCACGCAGTTATGGTACCCTCGCGATTGCCTCCTATTAGACCACCCACGACCGATCCCCCCGAAATGCGGCCAGTGGCAATGTGACAATTCCTCACAGTGCCCTTCCTAAACGAACCAACGATGGCACCGACAGCACCGCCAGTCCCAGCATTAAGATCTGGTTCGATCAAGGTCAAATTGGTAATCAGCGCATTGGCATCATCCACATATCTGAAAAGCCCAACACAATCTACCCCATTCGACTCATAGGTGAAATTTTGAACAGCGAAACAGTTGCCATCAAAGACTCCCACAAAAGCCCGATTGTTGACATCCCCGGAACCATAGTAACGCCCGATGATGTTGAACTGGTCTGGGCTGTATGGGCCGAGGTCGATATCGTTGACCATTACGAAGCATCTGTTGAAGTCCTCGACATGGTTGCCGATGTCGTTCAGGTCCTCTGCCGTGGCGATTCGGTATGGGTCGTTGGGTTCGCCGGTTCCGCCGGAGTATTTGGCGGTGGAGGTGGCCGCGCATACTAAGAGCAGCAAAACAACAGCCGCGGTAGGCCTGATTGTTTCCGGCCGGCGATACCGACTCATTCTGAGTTTTCTCCTTAGCCCCCCAAAACGCTTAGAATATACCACAATTGGTGGAGTAGTGCAAGGAAAAAAATCGCGTGGCGTTGTCTTTTTTTTCGGCGACGTTGGTGAGCCCCCGACCACAGGCCCGCCAAGAGGATGCGGGTAAATGTTGGGGCTGAACGAAAGCGAAGGGCGAAACGAATTGTGCCCTGTTTGCTTGACCGGCAGGGGGGCAGGCAATAGAATAGGCCCTTCGGCGTGTCGCGAAGATCGAAGCCGGGCAGAAAGCGAGAGAAGCGACAGGCCGTGCAGAAATAGAAAGGGCAAAATGGCAACGGTAAACGAGAATTTTTTGAAATTGCAGGCGGGGTACCTGTTTTCCGAAATCGGGCGGCGGCGGCGGGCCTTCAAGGCGAAGCATCCGAAGGCGAAGATTATCAGCCTTGGCATCGGTGACGTCACTCAGCCTTTGGCTGCCGCTGTGATTGAGGCGATGCACAGGGCGGTTGATGAGATGTCGAATGCCGAGACCTTTCACGGCTATGACGACAATCATATCGGATACCTGTTTTTGCGCGAGGCGATAAGGGAGCATGATTTTGGGGCGCGCGGGGTGGAGGTGGATATCGACGAGATATTCATAAGCGACGGCGCCAAGTGCGACACGGCGAATATACAGGAGGTGTTCGGCGCGGACAATGTTGTGGCGGTGACGGACCCTGTTTACCCTGTTTATGTGGATACGAATGTGATTGGGGGCAGGACGGGTCCGGCCAATGCGAATGGTCAATATGAGAGGATAGTGTATATGCCGTGCACGGCGGAGAATAATTTCGTGCCGGCTATTCCCGACAAGCGGATGGACATGATTTACCTTTGCTTTCCGAACAATCCGACGGGTGCGGTGGCGAGTGCCGAGCGGCTCAAGGAATGGGTTGATTATGCGCGTGAGCATAAGGCGGTGATTCTCTTTGATGCGGCTTACGAGGCGTTTATATCGGAGGGGGACATTCCGCATTCGATTTATGAAATCGAGGGCGCCAAAGACGTGGCGATAGAGTTTCGGAGCTTCTCGAAGACCGCCGGCTTCACGGGTGTTCGGTGCGGCTTTTGCGTAGTGCCGAAAGACCTGGAGGTACGGGCGAAGGACGGCGGCGAGGTGGATGTCAATGGGTTATGGAACAGGCGGCAGTGCACAAAATTCAACGGCGTCTCATACATCACGCAGGCGGGTGCGGCCGCGGTTTACAGTCGGGAGGGGAAAGAGCAGTGTCGGCGGATTATCGATGTCTATATGTCCAACGCGCGCCAGATTCGAGAAGCTTTGACGAAATTAGGTTACGAGGTTTATGGCGGGGTCAACGCTCCGTATATCTGGATGAAAACTCCTCATGGCGTCGGCTCGTGGGAATTCTTCAACCGGCTACTGGAGAAGGCGCACGTTGTGGGGACGCCCGGTGCGGGTTTCGGTCCTTCCGGTGAAGGTTACTTTCGCCTCACGGCGTTTGGCAGGCCGGAGGCGGTCAAGGTGGCGATGGAGCGGTTTGCGGCGGTCTGATGTTGATTCAATGGCTAATCTGACGACTGCATATATTGGTTTGGGCAGTAACCTTGGAGAGGACCGGGAGGCGTCTATTCGAACGGCTCTCAGGATGCTCGGTGAAGACACTGATATCGAAGTGACAGGTGTGAGTGAGCTGTATGAGACTGCTGCTTTGGGCGGCGCCGAACAGCCGGGATATCTCAATGGCGTGGCTCAGGTCAGGACGACGCTGGGGGCGGAGGATTTGTACAGGAAGATGCACGGCGTGGAGACGTCATTGGGCCGGGTAAAGGAGGAGAGGTGGTCGCCGCGGATAATTGATCTGGACCTTCTTCTATTCGGGGGCGAGGTGATAAATCTGGCTCACCTGACGGTGCCTCATCCGCAGATGCATTTGCGGTCATTTGTGCTCAAAGGTCTGGCGCAGCTTGACGCGCACGTTTTGCATCCGGTGCTGAGGGAGCCGGTGAGCCAGTTGCTTGAGCGGCTGAACAACGGCAACTTCACTTTCGACGCCAAGATGCCTCAACTGGTCAGCGTGGCGGGGATAATCGGCGTGGGGAAAACCACGTTGACAAAGAAGCTGTCGGCCGTTCTCGGCTGCAAGCGGGTTTTCGAGGCATACGACCAGAATCCTTTTATGCCTCTGGTTTACGCCGGCGCCAGAGACCTGGCGCTGGATTCGCAGTTGTATTTTCTGACAAGCCGAATCGAGCAGTTGAGTCCGGCTGCGCTGGAAGCGGGGCAGATCGTTATCAGCGACTACATCTTCGATAAGGAGCTGATTTACGCCCGATGCCTGCTCAGCGCGCGGCAGCTCAGTTTGTATGAAAAGATTCATCAGCACCTGAAGGATGAGGCGGCGGCGCCGAGGCTGGTGATATACCTGCATGACACGGCGGAAAAATGTTTGGAGCGAATCCGCCAGCGGAATCGTCCGTACGAGCAGCTTATTGCGCTGAGTTTTCTCAGGAAGCTCGGCCGGGATTATGAACGGCTGTTCGAGAACTGGACGGCATGTCCGCTCATCAGGATTTCGATGGCACGATTCGACAACATGCGGGACAGCGACCTGAAGCACCTGGCAAGTCAGGTAAGGGGTTATGCGGCTTCACCATGCAAATCGTCGAAACCATAGAATCAGTGCGTGCGCTGGTAAGAGCCGCCCGTGAGGACGGCAGCAAAATCGGCCTGGTGCCGACGATGGGTGCGCTGCATGTCGGTCATCTGTCACTGATTGAGGCGGCACGGCAGGAGTGTGACTTTGTTGTCGTGAGCATATTTGTCAATCCGACGCAGTTTGGGCCGGGGGAAGATTTCGATAAATATCCGCGTCCGTTGGAGGCGGATCTGGAGATATGTCGCAAGGCGGGCGTCAACGTCGTTTTCGCTCCCACGGTCGAGCAGATGTACGGAGGGGAAAATCTGACGTGGGTTGAGGTGGAGAAGCTGACCGAGCCGCTGTGCGGGCGGTTTCGGCCGGGTCACTTTCGCGGGGTAGCGACGGTCTGTGCGAAGCTGTTCAATATTGTTTTGCCGGACGCGGCGTATTTCGGTCAGAAGGACGCGCAGCAGGCGGTGGTAATCCGTCGGATGGTTTCGGATTTGAAGATGCCTTTGCGGATTGTGGTTTGTCCGACGGTTCGCGAGCCGGACGGAATGGCGGTGAGCAGCAGGAACAAATACCTCACCGCCCAGCAAAGGAACGACGCAGCGTGTATTTACAAATCGCTGGCCAGGTGCCGCCAGATGATTGAAGCGGGCGTTCGCGATGCCGAGCAGATAACCGCCGAGATGCGCAAGATATTGGAGCAGGTCGGGTCGGTGGAAATAGAGTACGTAAGCCTGGTGGATGCTGAGACGCTGGAGGCTGCCGAGCATATTGGCGGCAGGATAATGGCGGCTGTCGCGGTACGACTGGACACTGCCCGGCTGATTGACAACATAGTGGTGGAAGTTGGCGCACAGTAATATATAATGAGGTCGAATTTCTTGAAATAGCACAAGAGGCCGCGAATTATGTTTGTAAAAGTCCTGAAGAGCAAGTTACACCGAGCAAGGGTTACAGATGCGAAGCTTCACTATTCCGGGAGTCTGGCGATAGACGCCGGTCTGATGGAGGCGGCGGAGATTCTGCCTTACGAATCGGTGATGGTGGCGGATCTTAACAACGGCGCCCGTCTTGAGACGTATGTGGTTCCGGCGAAAGCAGGTTCGGGCGAAATAGTGGTGTTGGGTGCGGCGGCGCAGCTTATCAAGGCGAAAGACATTATTATTATCTTCAGCTTCGGATACTATACGGCCGAGGAGGCACGGGGACTGAAGCCCAAGATAATAGTGCTCGACGAGAACAACAACATTGAAAAGGTTTCTTAGGGCCCGGGCTTACAAAGAAGCTGTGACAAACTCTTATTGTCGCGTGTCTGGATTCCTGCTTTCGCAGGAATGACAGCAACCTATAACCGGCAGTCTGGGTTTTGTTATAGTGACTAAGGATTGGATGGCCGGCGGCACCAGAAGCGCTGGCGTGATACGAGAAACGGACTGAATGCATCCGCGACTTTTTGAGATACCTTTTATCCATTGGCCGGTGCCGACGTACGGCGTGATGATGGTCATGGGGTTTTTGTCTGCGGTGTACATCATAAGGCGCCTGAGCCGGGACATCACGCCGGACCCACAGATGGTTACCAACGGGGCGCTCTACTCGCTGATAGCGGGCGTTTTCGGCTCGCGGCTCTTTTATGTTTTGCATCACCTGGAGCAGTTTCGCGGCAGGCCTCTTTCTTTTTTCGCGGTGTGGCAGGGGGGGCTGGAACTGCTGGGCGGTGTGATTCTGGCGATAACTGTAATCCTGTTGTTCCTGCGGTATCACAGGCTGCCGGTGCGTCGTTATCTCGATATACTTGCCATCGGGCTGATGGCTGCTCTGGCGTTCGGTAGAATCGGGTGCTTTCTCAACGGCTGCTGCTTCGGAAGACCGACAAGCGTGGCTTGGGCGGTGCGTTTTCCGTACGGCTCAGACCCTTATTACAGCCAGGTAAATCCGAACACAAAGCGGGACCGTCCGCAGGCATATCTTCAATTACCTCCGGAGTATTTTGAGGTGTATGAGGGTTTGGAATATCTCAAACCTTATGAGCGGCTGAGCGAAGAGCAGAAGCAGGCGGTGACAGAGGGGGAGTATCGGTGTCTGCCCGTGCACCCGACGCAACTGTATTCGTCCGCAAACGCTTTTTTGTGCTGCGTGCTGCTCTATTTCTTCTGGCGAAGATCATTGAAAGCGGAGAAGTCGAAAGGCGCCCGGAAGGTTCTTAGCAAACCCGGCAGCACCTTTGCGTTGATGTTCATCATCTACGGCATTGTGCGGTTTCTTCTTGAGATGGTTCGGGACGACAACCCATTTGAGTACGGCTGGTGGATTGTATACAAAGGCGGCACGGTTTCGCAGAACCTGGGTATCTATCTGGTTGTTCTGGGTGTGGTGCTGATGGCGGTATTCGAGAAGATGCAGCCGGGTCCGGCGGCCGTCAAGCGCAAGAAATAGTCCGGGGCCCGTGCGATTATTCATCACGAGACACGGAGTGTATGTATCCTGAGCTTTTCGAGATACCGTTCATTCGCTGGCCCGTGCCGACGTACGGCGTGATGATAGTCATCGGTTTTCTGTGTGCCGTCTTTGTCATAAGGCGTCTGAGCCGTGACATCGCAGCGGACCCGCAGTACGTTTACGATGGTGCGATGTATGCGCTAATAGCTGGCATAGTGGGCTCGCGGCTGTTTTACGTTTTGCATTATTTCGAGCAGTTTCGTGGGCGTCTGCTTTCGGTTTTCGCGGTGTGGCATGGGGGGCTGGAGCTTTTGGGCGGCGCGCTTTTAGCCATTGCAGTTATCCTGTTCTATCTGTTGTACCACAAGCTGCCTGTCCGGCGTTACCTCGACATTGTGGCAATCGGGCTGCTGCTGGCGCTTGGGTTCGGCAGAATCGGGTGCTTTCTCAAGGGCGACTGTTTTGGCAGGCCAACGAAGCTGCCGTGGGGTCTGCGTTTCCCTTATGGGTCAGACGTTTATCACAGTCAAGCCTACGCAAATCTGAAGAGGAATCGTCCCGAGCCGCAACTGAAACTGCCGCCGGAGTACTTCGAGCTCTATGAGGGCGGTGAATACCTGAAACCCTTTGAGCGCCTGACTGAGGAACAAAAGAAACAGGTCACAGAAGGGCCATACCGCTGCCTGCCCGTCCATCCCACACAATTGTACTCTTCGGCAAATGCGCTGCTCTGCTGCTTCATACTCTATTTCTTCTGGCGGAGGTCAAAAAAGGCGGAGAAATCAAGGAACGGCAGGGTCCTTGCCAAGCCCGGCTCAACGTTTGCGTTGATGCTCATGCTTTACGGAGTGGCACGGTTTCTTATTGAATTTGTCCGCGACGACAATCCGTTCGAGTACGCCTGGTGGGCCATCTACAAGGGGGGCACTATCTCTCAGAACCTGAGCATTTATCTCGTCGTTCTGGGCGTGGTATTGATGGTGGTCTTTGGAAAAACCAAACCCGACTCGATCGCGCTCAAGGGTGCGAAGTAGGCAACAGACCTTCTGCAATCAGCTTTTCAAGTGCGCCGCAAAGTCCGTCCAACTGCTCCTTGTGGTGTTCGCTCTGAATTGAGATGCGCAATCTCGCGGTTCCGGCAGGCACGGTAGGGGGCCTGATGGCGGGGATGAAAAATCCCATTTCGTATAACCTTTTGGAGACTATTAGGGCGTCTTTCTCTTCGCCGATGATTACGGGGATGATATGGCTTGTAGTGCGGCCGGTGTTGAGGCCCAGGTGGTTCAACTTAGTGCGGAGGTATTCTGCGTTGTCGGTGAGTCTTTTTCGTCGCTGGGGCTCCGTTCTCACGATTTCAATTGCCGCCAGTGCTGCTGCGCAGTTTGCGACGGTGGGCGCCGTGGTGTAGATGAAGCTTCGAGCCTTGTTGACGAGCAGGTCTATTACCACTTTCGGTCCGGCGACGACGCCGCCGGCGGAGCCGAGGGCCTTGCTCATTGTGGCGACGATGATGTCTATATCTTCGAGCACCCCGACCTGTTCGGCAAGGCCGGCGCCGGTCTGGCCGAGACAGCCCAGCGCATGTGCTTCATCCACCATCAGCAATGCACCGTATTTATTCTTTAACTCAACCAGGGTTTTCAGGTCCGCGGCGTCGCCGTCCATCGAGAAGATGCTCTCGGTAATTATGAACTTTCGCCGGTCGGGCTCGCCTGCGAGCAGCTTTTCGAGGCGGTCCGGATTCTCCCTTCGATAGGTTCTAAAGTCCGCGGGGCCGGCTTTTGCCGCATCTATTATCGAGGCGTGGTCGAGCTTGTCGAGCAGCAGCAGGTCGCCCTTAGAGGGCAGGGTCTTAATCAGGGCGTCGTTGGCGGTCCAGCCGGAGGGCAAGACGAGGGCGGCTTCTTTTCGAAATAGGCGGGCGAAGGCCTCCTCCAACTGGGCGTGTGGTCGCATTGTGCCGCTGATAAGGCGCGATGCGCCGGCGCCGTGGCCGTATTCTTTCAGCGCCTCTGTGACGGCCTGAAGGACATCGGGATGGTTCGCCAAGCCAAGGTAGTTGTTGCTGCAAAAGAGGATTTTCCCCCGGCCGTCTATGCGGACGGTCGTGCTTTGCGCGGAATCGATACAGACCATGCTACGCAGGAGGTCGGCCCGAGCGAGGCGTTCCAATTGTTCGGCTATGAAAACAAATTTATCCATGGTGCTTTTTTTTTGAACTTCTGACCGAATTTAGGATATTATATAGGAGTCTGGTGTGGGCCAGTAGCGATAAATTCCATTAACCTTTGACCGTTTCGGGGCTGCATTATGGGCCTTTACGACAGAGATTACACGCAGGAAAACTGGCGGACCCAATCACAGTATCGTCCACAGGTGCGGCTGGGCCTTCCGCAGATGACACCGATGGTCAAGAAGCTGTTGATTATCAACATCATGGTGTCTGCGGTGTCCTTTTTGATAGTGCCGGTGGGTAATTTCATCGTTTACTGGTTTTCGGTTTTTCCCGCCACGGTATGGATGTCATTGCAGCCTTGGCGGCCGATAACTTACCAATTCCTACATGCGGGTGTGTGGCACATTTTCTGGAATATGTTAATCCTTGTCATGTTCGGCCCGATGCTCGAACGCTTGTGGGGCAGCAGGAAGTTCCTCACTTTTTATCTCGTCTGCGGTGCGATGGGCGGGCTCTTCTATCCCTTGCTGGTGCTGACGGGGTGGCTTGAAGCGGCGCCTCTGGTTGGGGCTTCGGGTTCTATACTTGGCATGCTTGCGGCCGGGGCAATCTTGTTCCCGCAGATGAGGGTGTACATATGGGGAATCCTGCCCATCAAGCTGATGTTTCTTGCGCTGATTTTGGCGGGCATAAGTATCCTGACGCTGCTGCGGCCAGATCAGCTCTCCAACGCGGGCGGTGAGGCGGCACATCTTGCGGGAATGGCGGCGGGGGCGGCTTACGTTTTTTCGGAAAACTGGCGTTCGCGGCTGCGCGTGAAATTTGCGTCGGGGCGTTCGGAAAAGAAGGTGGCCAGACATCGGGCCCTTGAGCTGGAGTTGGACCGGATTCTGCAGAAGGTGCACGATACGGGGATTCACAGCCTTAGCCGGCAGGAGAAGCGGATTCTCAAAAAGGCGACCGAAGCGGAGCGGATTCGAAACAAAGTATGAGGTAGGTTTGGCGGCAGGCTGCGTATGCCGCCGCAAACCATGCCGGACCGTTAACCTGTTACTGTCGCGTTAATGCCGTTTGACAGAATGTTTGGAAATAAGTGTACGCGGTTGGCCCTGATTCCAGCGCCCTGCCGCAAAAGTAAAAAAAATGTAAAAAACAGGGGCTGGGGGAATTTTTTGTTTGCCATGCCCCACCCACCGGTTATAATTATCCCCGCACATGCACACCCAACCAATCAAAGCTCCGTGGGTGAGCGAGGATGACCCAAAGCCTCTTGGGTTCTGCGCGGAGGCGGGCGGCAAAGTTCCTGTCAAAAGACTGGAACGCTGTGAGCGTGTGGTGGTGGTCGGACTGATTGTAATCTTCCTGGGCCTGATGCTGCCTGCGCCAATGTTGCGTTCGCCGCTTGCCAATACGCACGAAGAGCTGCTGGCGAAGATTCACGGGCAGGTCGTCAGCGGTCGCTCGAAGGCGGAAGTTATGAATTGCCTTGCAGGCAGAGAGCGGCGGCTGGTAAAGCAATGGCAGGTAGGCTGGATAGAGACTGTCCCGATAGAGACGGAGTACGGAGTGGTGAATCCGGGATTCTTGCCGGCCGGTCATGTGGTGGTGTATGGCTGGCCGGAGCTTCATTTGGGCGAAAAGACGTGGCGCGGGCCGTGGTACTGTGACGCGAGCGGGGTGGTGCATGCGCTGCCGCGCTCGGACCTGGCGGCAAGCGAGGTGGACTCCGGGGCCGACAGCCTTGAGAGGCTGGTGCGGACGACTCGTTTCGGGACTTTCGAGATTCTGCTGGGTGGCATATCGGACATCGGAGAGATCCGAGATATCGAACGGTACGACAGGGACATGGTTGAGAAGTACCTGATATTGAAGAAGCTCATGGCCGGCGACGGCGGGTATATGCGCTATGCGATTGAGCACCGGTGTGAAAGTGATAACTGGTTTGCGTGGCTGGACGGGGTGCTGAGGAGGTCGGTGATTTCGCCTGCGCCGCCGGTTTGCAGTGCGAATAATGCGGATTCGTTCTACGGCATGTGGCGAGAATGGTATGATATGCACGGCGGCAGGATTGAGTTTACGAACTCATTTCTTTTCGAGCGGGTGCTTCCGGACGCCGGCCTTACGAACGCTCATGGCTCGCGCGAGTATGTTCTGGGCGAGAAAGGTAAGAGGGAAGAGCCGACATGATGGGCGGCAGGTAAATTTCAGAGGGTAAATCACAAATTCCCGTTTGACTTTTCGCGCCAATTAAGGTGGAGGTGTCTGAAATTGTTGCGGGCGGAGAAGGGCTCATAGTGTGCTCCGAAGGCCATAATCTTCGTTCAAAAGGCCATCGACTCCGCGAACACATCGGCGAATTCTTCTTCGTGGGCGATTTCGACGTACCGGATTTTTCGGGCGAGGCGTTGTGCGTGGTCTCGGCATTGGCTGCTGAGAAGCGTCATTTCTGCTCCTGTGCAGGCGGCATTGCCGACGAAATGTATTCGCTCGGGCGGCACATGAGGCAATAATCCTATGCGGAGCGCACTTTCCCGCCGGATATAGTTTCCAAAGGCGCCGGCCAAAAGAAGTTTCTGGACGTCAAACTCCTCAATGCCGACTTTTTTTAGCAGGAGCTTGATACCTGCACGTATCGCGCCCTTGGCAAGCTGGACCTGGCGAATATCCGCCTGCGTCAAAACAACATCTTGCCCGCCGCCTTCACGTCCGCAGGCTAACACAAACGCCGGCTGCCCCTCTTGTTCAATAATTCTCGAAAGGATGGCCGCCGGAACTCTTGTCTCCAGTTTTTCACGCTCGACGAATCTGCCGCTCGAATCAATGATTCCCGACTCCAGCATCACCGCGACCGCATCAATGAGGCCGGAGCCGCATATCGAACGAGCCGTGCCGCCCCCGATAACGTCCAAGTCCATGTCACCATCATTTTCAATGACACCCTGTATGGCCCCCTGGACGGCCCTGGTGCCGCAGGTTATTCTCGCCCCTTCGAAGGCGGGACCGGCAGCACAGCTCGCCGCATACAGTTTGCCGCCTGCCGCCAACACGAGTTCGCCGTTCGTGCCGATGTCCACCGCCAGGGTCGGCGTCTCTGCCGAATCCATGTCGGTCGCGAGCGCCACCGCGGTGGTATCGGAGCCGACGAAGCCGGCGATATTCTCGACGGTGTGGACATTGCCCGACGGGTTCATCCGCAGGCCCAGCTCAGGGGGCGAGCAGTCGTGGGCTTGCAGTGAATACGCCTTGTAGGGGGCCTGCCCAAGCTGTTCGACCGGCAGTTTGAGAAAGATATGATTCATCGTCGTATTGCCGACGACGGACATTTCGTAGATGTCGTTTGGATTTATCGCGGCCTGTTCGCACAGCCGGCCAACTAACTCATTTATACAATCCACAATCAGCTTGTGGAGCCGGCGCAGTGTGGTTTCGGTCCGGGCGTAGCTAATCCTGCTGATGACATCATCGCCAAATTGCGTCTGGGGGTTGGTTCCGCATTGCGTGCCTTTGACTTGGCCCGTGACCATATCGATTAACTTGGCTACCACGGTGCTCGTGCCAATATCCAGCGCCAGGCCGAATACGGCGACACCCGAGCCGGCTTTGAGATATTTCCGGAAAATATCAGGCTGGATTTTGGTGGGGGGTGCAATTCCCTCCGCCAGTATTTTATGCTCGAACAGTCGCGAGCCGGTGGGAACAGTTACGATCAGGTCGCCTTCGACACGATACTGGCACGCCGGAACCTCGCGCACGTCCGGAGCAACTTTAACCAGGCACTTTCCACAGGTGCCTTTGCCGCCGCAGACGGAATTGAGGATTATCCCCGCCCGCCCGGCTGCCTCGATCAGGGTCGCCCCTGCGTGAATCGAAACCTGCACGTTATCAGGCCTAAAAATTACGCTAAAGTGTCTCATTTAAGGCAACTGCATATTGAGCACTCTGTCTCAGGCGGTACGCACGACGCGTAGCGAGCTATCCGCTCTTTTTATGCCGTACTTTCCAGCGGGCCCGTCTCTTCTTGCTGCCGACTTTGCGTCGACGTCTCGGCTTGGCCATCTACTTCTCCGTAAGACAACTTCAAATTCTGTGCAAAAACACTTCTAAACGGTTTACTTTTGTGGTATTATAAGGAACGGCAGCCAAAATGCAATTTTTTGTTAATCTCGATTTGCGGTGCAGAAATGATTCAGTGCAATGAGTGCGAGTTGTGTGAAACCGGTCCCAACGGTCGAAGGGTGTTCAAGTGTGATCCGTTTTCCAATATCAAAGAGGCGGACTGTCTGGCCAAGTGGCAGCTTATACGGCTTGATATGCTTGTTGCAAGCTATCAGGGCATGCTGCAATGGTATAAGGAGCTGGCCCCGCTACAGGACAAGATCCTCAAATACATGCGGCGCGAGATCGAGGATATGGAAGAATCGGACAGTTGGAAGCTGGAAGAGGATCAGGACAAGGACCAGGAGGATCAGCACGACGACCAGGACCTTTAGGAAGACCTGTCGTGCGGCTTTTGAAGGTGGGGGCAAGCAGGCATGGCAGGCCTGGAGTGGGTCATTTTTTTCAAAATGAGTGCAATAAGGCATTAGCGAGACCCGTCTTTACTTCTGCAAATAACGGATGGCCATGGGCAGAAACGACGATTTAGGCCGGGTAATAAGGGGTTGTCAGGCGGGAGAGGCCGGCAGTTTTGAAAACTTAATCGATGCATACGCGAACCGCTGCTACGGTTATTTCTACCGGCTCACCGGGGACAGGGAGGTTTCTGATGAGCTGCTCAGCGAGCTTTTTGTAAAGCTGGTTCTTAAGATCAGGCAATACCGTGGCGGGGCGTTCGAGACCTGGCTGTTCAGGGTGGCCTCGAATGTCTTTCATGATTGGCTGCGGGAAAAACAGCGTCAGAGCAAGCTGCTCGAGGCCGAAAGACATCGGAACCGACCACAGGCAGCCGAGGACGAGCACCCTGACATCTATGAGATGGACCGGTTGCAGACAGAGCTTGAGAAGCTGGATACGGACACGAAAGAGGTGATAATGTTGAGGTTTTATTCACAGATGAGCTTCAGGGAGATGGCGGCGCTGCGCGGCGAGCCGATAGGCACAACGCTGGCAAAGGTCCATCGGGGGCTGAAGAAACTTCGCGAGTTGATGGAGCAATGATGCGATGAATACGCAAAAAAATGAAAACCTGAAGGCCTTATTTGAGACACTTGTCGGTCCCCGGGAGGCCGAGCAGGCGGCTGACGATATTCGCCGGGCAGACCGAATCCTCAGTGAGCACCCGGCGCCCGGGCCCAGCGAGGAATTGTTGGCGCAGATAAAGACTCAAGTCCGCAGCACTATCGAGAGAACAGGCAGGAGCATTTTCGGGCCATTGCTGCCGAAGATTGCCGCCGTCGCCGCCGTACTTCTCGTCGGGGCTGTTATTTCCCTGCGTTTGTTTGAGAAAGAACCCGCTCCTGTACCCCCAACAACCATCCCATGGGAGGTGGATAACCTCGTCGCACAGGATGCGGATCTGGCGGCGTTCTCTGCGGAAATCGAGCAAATCGAATCTGACCTTCTGGCCCTTCAGCTCGGCGAAAACGGCTCGAACGGACATTTGGACCTTACCGAACTCGAAATAGAACTAATGGAAATCAGTGGTGATTTTTGGAAAGGGTAATGCCATGAAGAAAAATTGCGTCATTGCCTTGGTTTGGGCGATAGCGGCTGCCGCACTGCTTGCGCTGCCGGCAAACTGCGCGGCTCAAGACGCCCGGGACGAACAGGGGGAGTTTTGGGGCGACACGGAGCAAGGCGAGCGATGGTCTGAGCCGACCGACGAGATGGTCGAGCGGAGTATGAATCGACTCCGGGAGACCGATCCGGAAAAGGCCCGGCAACTGGAACAACTTCGTGAGGATGACCCGGAAAGGTTCAAGGCGGAGTTTCGAGAGGTCATGCGAGAGCAGTTCAGACGCAGATACCGAGAGGGCACGGAAGCCGGGAGTCCGGCCGAAGGTTCTCGCTTTCGAAGTCGAAGGCCCGCCGAGGGCGAGCGTCCCGGCAAGGCAGGCCGAGGGCGTCCATCAAGACCCTCGCAGGAGAGGCACCGGGAGTTCCTCGAATGGCTTGGCAAGAATTACCCGGAAGAAGCGACGAAACTGGCAAAACTGAGAGAGCAGAAGTCGGATGATTACGACGAGAGACTCGGCCTCATGTTGAGAAGGTACCGGCGCGTTTTCGAGGCGGCCAGGGAGCACCCTGAGCTGGCAAAGCTGCTGAAAGAGGATCTCGAGCTCAAACGAGAGCGCGACCAGCTCCTGCGAAGGATCCGGCGTGCCAAAGACGAAGCTGTCAGAAAGGACCTGAACGCTCAACTGGAGCAGGTGGTCAGCAAGAGGTTCGATTTGATCGTGCAGCGAAAGCAGATGGAATACGAACAACTGCTCAAGAGGCTCGAAAACCTTAAGAAGCAGGTCGAAGAAAGCGAAGCCGAGGTGACCAGGTGGAAGGAGCCCGATTTCAAGAATCAGAGCGTCAAGGCCCGCGTCGATGAGCTCCTCAGCGCCAAGGAAGACTTCAAGTGGGAGTAGAGAATGGTAAAGGATGACTGAGTCCTTGAGTGTCGGTTTTGTCTGACGAGAACCGTCAGAGAAGCGAAGCTTTGTGGATAGTCCGCAAGGCTTCGCTTCTTTTACAGAACGGCAGTGGCAATTGAAAAGTGATTGTCCGCAATGAGAGACATGCCAGACCGGGGGTTGAGCTTTATAATCTAAGCGAGGACCTTGCCCAGAAGAACAAACTGGCGGAGGTGCAACCTGAGATGGTAAAGGCGATGCAGGTTAAACCGGAAGCCTGGAAAGAGGAGGTAACTGCCGGAGTAAAATGAGCGGCAAGGTAATGCATAAATTTCATCGTCCTGAGCGTCACATAGACCAGTACCGGGTATGCCCGAAATCCCGAACATGATATCCCGGGCGGACAGAGCAGATATTGATGAATCCTGGATTAAGAGGCTGTTGAAAATTCTTGGGTGCAGAAACAGGAGATTTCACCGAGTCGGACAAGTTGACGGCTCATTCCATCGGGAGGAGATCATGTTTAGGAAACTGCTGTGTTTGATAATCTTTACCCGCTTCCTGCGGGACTTTGTAAGAATAAAATTCCTGGGGGTTACACACGACCGCACATATTCTAACCTCTTGGAGGAGGCTGCCGTTTAATAGTCTGCGGCGATCATTTAGTATTTGGTGCGAAAGGAGACGAGATGCACAAAGAGCAGAAAGTTCCTGTGTCAGAAAAAGTTGGCCGTTCGAAGAGCCGAGAATCAAGGCACGAACGTAGGATAAATAGGTCGGCCTGCCCCATGTTGCTGGTTTTGGTGATTGCTGCAGCAATGGGTGCTCTCGGCGCTCTGCCGGCAGTAGCTAAAGCTGAGGTTCGATTTGACGGGAAAGAGTGGTTTCTTTCGCAGAAGTCGAAGTTTGTGCGAGTCACGGACGAGGGGTATCTGGAATGGGCGGCGCCGGGTGCACAACAACAACTCATCGTGCGATTGCCGGAGATGCAGCTCGGCGAGATCGGCGACATTGCCGAAGTACGGTACCTGTATAAGGCAGATGGTCCGGCAACAGCAGCCGGGAACCTGAAGCAGCAAACCCAGGCGGGTAATCCTCACCCGATTTCCGATACAGGCAACTTTCGCATCGGCCTGTTCGATTCCAACGGAAAAGGCTATATCAAAGATGACGGATACGGCCGCGAGAATGACGTATGGAATGGGTATCTCGGATACTATGCCGACGTTTCCCCCCACGTCGCCGAGGATGCAAAACGCCTGACCGCCGACGGCAAGCTGATCCTGCCCGGCAAGATAGTCAAGCGAACGTCCCCCGATAGTCCAACCCTGCTGGATGAGGCCGCCGGTCGCCAGGTTGATCGCGGCATAGGCGGCTTTGACGCGCCGCTCGGGCGGTTCGTGCCGATGTTTTTGAAGCTCAAACGCACAGGCCCGAACACAGTACATGTTTCTGTCACAGTAGATAATGTTACTTACCTCTGGATCGAGGAAGATGCCTCCATTCGGCCCGGCAAGATTGATGTGTTCAGCATTGGTTTTCCAGGGCAGTCGCCATATACAAAGGTGACACTGGCACCGCTCTCGGCTGCGAAGTCGCTGCTGAAGAAGCCGCTGAGACCGACCTCTATGAAGCACGTCGACGTTTATAAGGAACCGGGGCGGTTCGGAGGCTGGCCCGCTGGCTACAGCGCCAACCAATGGATTTGGGGCAACGAAATCATGGTCGCCTTTCGACGTGGCTACTACAAATTCAGCCCGACAACCCACAATGTCGACTGGAGCAGGCCCAGTCGAACATGGCAGGCCCGAAGCCTCGATGGCGGCGAAACCTGGACCCTCGAGCAGCCGGCCAGGACTTCCGGCAGGCAGGACTGGCCCGACCCGAGCAACGGCGGGGTCGATTTCACGCATCCTGACTTCGCCATGAGGGTGGGCGGGCGCTTTTCCATCTCGTACGACCGCGGAAGGACCTGGCAGGGACACTATCGATTTACGGGCATCGACCTTGGAATGACCTCGCGCCATGATTACATGGTCGAGGACCAGAAGCAGTGCCTGTTCTTCCTCTCGGCCGCACAGCCCGAGGTGAGCGGCTCCAACCACAACGACCGCGCTTTCATGGCGCGGACGATGGACGGCGGCAAAACCTTTGAGTTCGTCTCCTGGCTGACGGATGAGCAGTCCATCAGAACGCGATCCGTTATGCCCTCGGCAGTGCGGACATCACCTTCGCGGCTGGTTGCCGCCACACGCCGCAAGCTAAGAAACAACGATACCAGGAGGAACTCGAACTGGATTGAGGCATCCGTCTCTACAGATAATGGAGCATCCTGGCAGTACCTTAGCAAGGTGTCGGACACCGACCGCGGCGAAGAAAACGGGAGTCCACCGGCAATGGTGCGACTTCGCGATGGGCGTCTGGCGGTCGCGTACGGCTATAGGAGTTGGCCCCTGGGCATAAGGGCCCGGATCAGTGAGGACGATGGTAAAACGTGGAGCGATGAAATCGTGCTCCGTGACGATGGGCATATATGGGATTTGGGCTACCCGCGCATGATGCAAAGGCCGGACGGCAAACTGGTAACCATATACTACCATAACACGCGCGAACACCCCGAACCACACATCGTGGCGACAATCTGGGATCCCAATACAGTGACGCGGTAGTTTCCAGGTTTTCATCCGTATCTGGGAAAATGCGATTAATACAAACATCCGGATATAGCATAAGTAAGGGCTGAACATGCTAAGTAGAACTTAAAACCTGCGCTCGCTATTGTGATTCTATCGTCGATGTTTTTTGTGCAGGACCGTTAAGTGTAGAGCCGCTTCCCAGGAGGTCTGGCTGGATGGCATGCCAACATCAGCCCCCGTCTTCTTCTACAGATGGTAATCGAACATTGAAACCGAAAATATCTTCAGTAACCAATCGGATTTTCCGGAGTAGTGACCATGCCTATGCACCGGCGGTGAAGAGGCATGTGAGGTATGCGGCGTAAACGGCAAGCAGGAGTGCGCCGCTGAGTCGGCTGATACGTCTTCTTGCCAATATGGGGATGGCGGCGAACGTCAGGCTGACGACAATCATAATCCAATAGTCGCTGCCCGCGAGTCTTTTGCTTATCTGGAAGGGTCGGATGGCGCCGGCGGCGCCGGTAACGAGCAGGGTGTTGAATATGTTTGAACCGACGAGGTTGCCGATGGAGATATCGTATTCGGCCCTGATCGCCGCGACGAGTGAGGTTGCCAGCTCCGGCAGGGACGTGCCTACGGCGATGATGGTCAGGCCTATGACGGCCTCGCTGAGGCCGATCTTGCGTCCGATGAAGACGGCGCCGGCGACACTCATTTTCGCGCCGACGGCAAGACCGGCCAAACCGACGGCAATAAGGATAATGTCGAGCCTTAGCGGGCGGGGCTTTTCGATTTTGCTGACCTCGTGCTGTATAAGAGCGGCCCGGGGCGCCGCTGGTGGTTCTTTTCGTGCCATGTAGGCCGTCAGGGCAAGCAGCACAATAAAGATTGCCAGAAGCAGCACCGCTTCGGGGCTTGACAGGCTAAGATTGTAAAACACGGGCCAGAGCAGCAGCGCCGTCGCCAACATCACCGGTATCTCCCGGCGGAGGACGCGCAATTGCACGATGATGGGCCGGATGAGGGCCGCCAGGCCGCCAACCAGAGCGAGATTGGCAATGTTGGAGCCGTAAACATTGCCGAGGGCTATGTCGCCACCATCGGGCTGAAAAACCGCTGCGATGCTGGCGGCCACCTCCGGCGCGGAGGTACCCATGGCAACGATTGTCAGACCGATGACCAGGGAACTTATGCCCAGCCGTCGCGCTAGGCCCACGGCGCCGGCCACAAGCAAATCAGCGGCCTTCCACAGAATCAGCAGGCCGCCGGCCAAAAGGATAACAGCCCATATTGTATTCATTTCAAAACCCACAGGGCAGCGAGGCCTCTTTACGTTTGCAGGTCAGGACGGCATCAAGCAGCCGTCCTGATAACTTTCTCAGTGGGCAAGAGTATCTGAAATGCCATCTCACAACAAGAACAAATTACAATTGGAGGCTCAGCCCCGGTATCAAAGAAGGAATACCAAATGGCAGGTGAGATTGGGAACGGCCGTTAGCTCGGGATTGGTTCGCTGCGCTCGCAATGACAATGAGCATCTAACGAGCACCTGCGGAGGGGCAGAACGCCAATTTCGGCAGGGGGGGTGGCTCAGACTTCTTCCGGCACGACGAAGGGGCTGCGGTAATCGCGGGTGAGCATTTTGTTGGCTTGTTCATCTGCGATGTATCTCTGGGTTTCGGGGTCGAAATTCAAGGTGCGCCCCAGTCGATAAGAGGTGTTAGCCAGATGGACCAGCGCGCAACTGTAGTGACCTTCTTCTGCGCTGCCTCTTATTATGGCCGGGTCATTTGCCCGAATTGCATCGATAAAGTTCTGGTAGTGCAGCATATTCGCGTTTTTTTCCTCTTTGCCGGAGGGGCCGGGCTCGCGCTTTCTGCCCATATAGGTTTTCCACTGGCCCCCGCACATGACCATATATCCTTCGGAGCCGTAGAAGATATTGCCGATATTGTTTTGAGGAGGCTCTCCGCAGCCGCCCTCATAATTGGTTATCCAGTGTCGAACCTCGAACTGCAGGATTTTTTTCTTATCTCCGCGGCCGTCATGGCTGGGAAATTCGAAGAGGGCGATCTGGGTATTGGCGGTTTCCTGGTCGTCATCGAACATGAAATGTCCACCGATGGATGTCACTTTGGTCGGCAGCCTCACGCCGAGACCCCAGCGTGCCTTGTCTATCTCGTGGGCGCCTTGGTTGCCGAGATCGCCGTTGCCGTAGTCCCAGTGCCAGTGCCAGTTGTAGTGAAAGCGATTCTTGGAGAACGGTCGTTTGGGGGCCGGCCCGAGCCAGAGGTCATAATGCACGCCCGGTGGAACGGGCTGGTCGGGTGTGCGTTCGATGGTTTTTCGCCACTTATAGCAGATACCCTTGGCCATATAGACTTCGCCCAGGCCCCCGTTACGCAGGAAGTCGACTGCCTGCTGATAAGCCTGGGAGCTTCGGCTCTCGGTGCCGTGATGTACGATGCGCTTATACTTGCGGGCGGCCTCAATGAGCTTTTGACCTTCGAAGATATTGTGGGTAAGTGGTTTTTCGATATGTGCGTGCTTGCCGGCCTGGCAGGCCCAGACGCCTGCCAGCGAATGCCAGTGGTTGGGGGTAGCCACGCTGATCGCGTCAATGTCCTTGTCTTCCAGCAGCTTTCTTATGTCAACATACGTTTTTGGGAGGGGTTTGTCATTTTCTTCAAACCACTTGAGGCGTTCGGGGAAGAGGTTTTCATCGACATCACATATTGCCGCCACCTGCACGTTCGCCAAAGACGGGTAGCTTTTAATATGGCTTTGGTAGCCATGTCCCCGGATGCCCACGATTGCCACGCGGACCCGGTCATTGGCGCCGGCCCAGCTTTGCCTGGTTCCCCACAAACTAAGTCCCGCAGGCAGACCCACGGCCGATTTGGCGGAGCGTTTCATAAAACTTCTTCGTGACATTCTTGTTTTAGGGTCCATGACTATTCCTTCCTGAGCAAATGACTGTGATTGTTTTGCATTCACAGTCGTTAGTCTATGGGATTCTGTGCAGTCGGTCAATGTGCACTTTGGGGCAAGGCGGAGGTTTGGAGGCTACACTTTTGCTACAACGAGGCAGGCGTTGTGGCCACCGAAGCCGAAGGAGTTGCTGATTGCAACGTTGACGTTAGCGGGTCGAGGTTTCCACGGGACGTAATCGATGCTCGGGTCGCACTTTTCGTCTGGATTGTCGAGGTTGATGGTAGGTGGTACGAGGGATTCGTTGATGGACTTGACGCAGACAATTAGCTCGACGGCGCCGCTGGCGCCGAGGAGATGGCCAAGTGAGCTTTTGGTTGAACTGACCAGCAGCTTGTAGGCGTGCCGGCCGAAAACGCTCCTGATAGCCATGCTCTCGGCAACATCATTTAGTTCGGTTCCTGTGCCGTGGGCGTTGATATAGTCGACGTTTTCGGGCCGGATGCCGGCGTCGGCCAGCGCCAGCTTAATGGTCATTGCGGCGCCTTCTCCGTTGGGCAGGGGGGCCGTAATGTGATAACCGTCGTCGGTGGCGCCGTAGCCAAGCAGCTCAGCGTATATCCTAGCGCCGCGTTTCTTGGCGTGTTCGTAATCTTCGAGGACGATGATGCCGGCGCCTTCGCTTAGTACGAATCCGTCGCGGTCCTTGTCGAAGGGTCTGGAAGCGGCATGGGGGTTGTCGTTTCGTGTGCTGAGGGACCTTGCAGCGCAGAAGGAGGCGAGTCCGATTGGAGTGACGGCGGCTTCGGAGCCTCCGGTAATCATGACGTCGCTTCGGCCGGCCAGTATATTGCAGTATGCTTCGCCAATGGCGTGGCTGCCTGAGGCGCAGGCGCTGACGACACAGATGTTGGGGCCCTTTAGGCCATAACGGATGGCGATATTTCCGGCGGCGGCGTTGCCCATCAGCTTTGGAACGGTAAAGGGCGAGACCTGACGGGGGCCTTTGTTGAGGAGCCTTATGTGCTGCTCTTCAATTTCCTTTATGCCTCCGATGCCGGTCCCGACGATGACGCCGGTGCGAAAGGGGTCTTCGTTTGTGAAATCAAGGGCGCAGTCGGCCACGGCCTGGGCGGCGGCGACGGCGGCCAGTTGCGTAAAGCGGTCCATTCTCTTGCTTTCGCGGTGGTCAATATATTTGGTGGGGTCGAAGTTTTTTATCTCGCCGCCGAATCTTACGGGGTATATGGAGGCGTCAAAGTTCTCGATGGGAGAGACGCCGCTCTTCCCCGCGCAGAGCGCGGAGAAGAGCCCCTCAACTGATTCGGCCAAGGCGGTGATGCAGCCCAAGCCTGTTATAACTACTCGCCTTTCAGTCATGATGTGATATATTCGCTACTCTTGTTTCTTGGCGTGCATGGCGTTGACAATGTAGTCGATGGCGGCCCCGACGGTCTGGATCTTTTCGGCCTCCTCATCGGGAATGCTCATATCAAACTCGTCTTCGAACTCCATGACCAGCTCGACGGTATCCAAAGAGTCGGCGTTTAAGTCATTGATGAAAGATGTTTCCCGAGTTATTTCGGACTTGTCCACGCCCATCTGCTCACTGATTATTTCGATTACCTTGTTTTCAACTTCCTGAACATCCACGTCGTCCGCGCTCACTTGTAATTCCTCCTTCACAATAGAAGTTTAATATGCAATCCGACAAACAGGTTTCTGTCCCGGCAACTGATAGCAGCAATGTTGTCAACTGTTTTGGGCAGGTAATATACCCTCTAAAGCAGCGGTTCACAAATGTTTTTTTATTTTTTTTGCTTATCAGCAACATATCATCCGGATGTTGGGTCTATCAGGCCCGCAGGGGCCAAAAAGGCGTTTTTACATGGCCATACCGCCGTCTACACAAAGGACTTGTCCGGTTATGTAACCGGCGTCGTCGCCGGCAAGGAAGGCCGCGGCTTTGGCGACATCCTCGACGGTTCCGAATCTTCGGACGGGTATCATCTGTTTAGCGGCTTCTTTGACCGGATCGGGCAGTTTATCGGTCATTTCGGTAATTATAAAGCCGGGGGCGATACAATTTGCGGTCACGTTTTTCCGGGCGAGCTCTCTGGCGACGGATTTGGTCAGGCCTATGAGGCCTGCCTTGCTGGCGGCATAATTGGCCTGTCCGGCGTTGCCCATGACGCCGGCGACGGAGCTGAGCGAAATGATTCGTCCGAATCTGTTTCGGACCATAGATCTTGCAGCGACGCGGGCGGCTACGAAGGCGGCCCGAAGGTTGACCTGTATTACCTTGTCAAAATCCTCGTCGGTCATTTGCAGGATGAGCTTGTCACGTGTAATGCCGGCGTTGTTAACGAGAATTCCGATGCCATTATGCTCGGCAGCCAGGGATTCGAGTACGTCGCTGAACTTTTGTGTATCGGTGATGTCAACCCAGCGGGTGATGCAATCTGCGCCTGCCTGTGCTTGAAGCTCGCTGAGCTGGTCGGCGTTAATGTCGAGGCCTGCCACAATTCGGCCCTGTTTTAGCAGCTCAAGGACGATTGCTCGACCTATTCCTCTGGCGGCTCCGGTTACTACGGCAAGTCTTTTGTCAGACATATCTGCAATCTCCGAACGAAAATGCGGTTTCTTCAGGAGCGTATGAGCTCGTTTACAGAGTCGAGGTTGCTCATATTAATCACTTTGGCTTTTCTATTGATTCTTTTCATAAGTCCGGTCAGGACCCTCGACGGTCCGATTTCGTAAAATATTTCGACGCCATCGGCGATGAGCCTTTCCATACATTTTTGCCAAAGAATCGGGCAGGTGAGCTGTTTGGTGAGCCCCTGCCGTATTTCCTCGGCGCCGGTATAGTACTCGGCACTTATGTTTGCAATTATCTTTATATCTGCGGGGTCGCTGATGGCGGCGCATTCCAAGGCGCGCCGCAGGGCGGCGGCCGCGGGGGCCATCATCTCGGTATGGAAGGCGCCTGCGACCTCAAGAGGCACGGCCTTTATGGCTTCATACTTTGGCGCCAATTGTTCTGCCCGGCGGCAGGCGGCTTTTGTGCCGCTGACGACGATTTGGCCGGGGCAGTTAAAATTCACGGGCTGGAGAACCTCGGCGTCTGAGGCCTCTGCACAGAGCCGGGCGACGTTTTCCTCATCAAGGCCGATGATGCTCACCATTGCGCCGAGCTGCTCGTCGGCGGCGTCCTGCATTGCCTGCCCACGTTTTCTCACGAGAAGAAGCGCCTGCTCGAAGTCCATCACACCGGCGGCGTAAAGAGCGGTATACTCGCCGAGACTCAGGCCCGCGGTGACGTCGGGGCGAAGACGATCGGCAGCGGGAGATGTGCTGAGCAAGTTCAAAATGGCGGCTGAGGTCACGAAGATCGCAGGCTGGGAGATGGCGGTCGTATTAAGCTGTTGGGCGGGCCCTTCGAAGCAGATGCGGCGTAAATCGAAATCGAGAATGTCGTTGGCCTGCTGGAAGATTTCCGCGGCCGGGCCGAAGGCATCGGCGATGTCCTTGCCCATTCCGACATGCTGAGCACCTTGTCCTGGAAATATGAAAGCTGTTTTCATATAAGGTTTCTTCTGGCTGTTGCTTTGCGAGGTTAGAACTCGATCACGTTTGCTCCCCAGGTCAGACCCGCTCCGAAGGCGACGAAGATAATGATGTCGCCGCGTTTTATTCTTCCGGCTCTGACACAGTCATCAAAGGCAATGGGTACCGAGGCGGCGGAGGTATTTCCGTACTCGGCGATGTTCAGGAACATTTTTCCGTCAGGCAGATTGAGCCGTTTGGCGGCTGACTCGATGATTCGTGCGTTCATCTGATGTGAGATGACCATGGCGACGTCGTCGAGCGTGAGGTTGCATGCATCGAGGCATTCGGTGACGGATTCGACGATACGGCGGACCGCCTGCTGATAGACCTGTCGGCCGTGGATTTCCATGTAGATTTTGTCGGGGTCGTCGAGCTTCTTGTCGGCGGGATGGCGAGAGCCGTGGGCCTGGCAGTTCAAGGCCTTCCAGGAGTCGCCGTCTGCTGACATGGTGCTGTATAGTACTCCGTGACGTCCGTCCTCTGTTTGTTCGAGGACGACGGCGCCGGCGCCGTCTCCAAAGAGGATACAACTGGTTCGGTCCTTCCAGTTAGTGATTTTGGTGAGGGTTTCGGCGCCGATGACGAGTGCGTTTTTGCAGCGTCCGCTCTGGAGGAACTGCTGAGCAATGGCGATTCCATAGATGAAGCCGCTGCACGCGGCGCCGAGGTCGAATACCCAGGCCTTTTTTGCCTGAAGGGCGCTCTGGACGAAGCAGGCGGTGGAAGGGAAGACCATTTCGGGCGTAATGGTGGCGACGATAATCATATCGAGGTTTGCAGGGTCCAGATTTGCGACACTGAGGGCCCTTCTTGCGGCCTCGGCGGCGAGTTTGGCGGTGGTCTCGTTGTCATCGGTGATATGCCGTATTTTGATACCGGTACGCGTGGTGATCCAGTCGTCGGAGGTGTCGACCATACTGGCGAGGTCCTGGTTCGTAAGAATCTTTTCCGGCACAAAAGACCCGTGTCCGGCAATAACTGCGCGATAAGGGGGGAAGTGTTCCTTAGTCTGTTCGTTCATCAGCCGTCCTTAACTGAAGAATATGGGGTCTGTCATTCTGTGCTTTTTCAGCGAATGGAGACGCGGAGAGATATTGCATGATTTTGTCGTTTAGTTTTTCGGTGTGGTATTTCTTGGCGGCGAGGATCGCGTTCTTGATGGTTCGGCTTTGGCTGGAACCGTGACATATAAGGGCGGTGCCGTTAATGCCGAGCAGCAGTGCGCCGCCGTATTCGTTGTAGTCGTACTTCTTGTAGATTCTGGTCATTACAGGTTTGAACTTCATGGCCAGTCGCAGTTTTTCGGCGAGCAGCTCGTGCTTTATAGCCTTGAAGAGGCCGTCGACAAGGCCTTCGGTGAGCTTAAGGACAACGTTGCCAACGAAGCCATCGCAGATGGCGACATCACAAACGCCTTTGAAGATGTCTCTTCCTTCGATATTGCCGACAAAGTTGATATTGGGGTCGGCCCTCAGAAACTCTCTGGCTTTCTTGACGACTTCATTTCCTTTGGCGTCTTCCTGCCCGATGCTCATGATACCAACTCTCGGATTCTCAATTCTGAGCAGGTGTTTTGAATAAATAGAGGCCATGACGGCATATTGGTAAAGATTGATGGGCTTGCACGCGATGTTTGCGCCGACATCGCAGATGGTGACGGGCCCTTCGAAGGTTGGGAAAACGACGGCGATTCCCGGTCGGTTTATTCCCGGCAGATTTCTCATGCGCATTTGAAAAGCGGCGACGCAGGCGCCGGTATTTCCGGCGGAAATGACCGCATCAGCTTGGTCCCTTTTTGCGAGCTTGGCAAGAACGGAGATGGAGCTCTTGACCTTTCTTCGCAGACTCTCGATGGGTGGGTCGTCCATAGCAATGACTTCGGGGGCCTCAATGAGGCTGATGTCGCCTTCGCGGGAGGTTTCAGAAGGCAATAGAGGCTCTATCGTCCCGCGGGGACCCACGAGGATCAATTCGTCGTCCTCGGCAAGCCACTGTATTGACTCGAGGGCGCCGGCGATAATTTCAGCGGGTGCATTATCACCACCCATTGCGTCGATTGCGATTCGCATTTTTGACTACTCTTGTTCCTTAGCGAGCTTCAGCGTAATTCTCGGATTGACATAACCGCAGTTTGAACAGGCGGCGTGGGGCAGCTTTGCATTATCACATTTGGGGCATACCGAGTAGTTGACGGGTCTGAGCCTGTGGTGGCTGCGACGGATCCGTGTTCTACTCTTACTTGTCTTTTTAACTGGTAACATTTTTCAAACGACTCCATCTATCTTGAAAAGCAGTAACACATGCAAGGGCAAATGCCAGAATCACAAAGGATATTTCTTGTGGTTTGCTTTGTCAAGTCAAATCCGTTGAAAGGCAAGGCAGGGGTGCGATTCACGTTTGTAGGTGGATTCTTTGCCCGTATCATCGCCCCCGTTTCTTCCCGATTCGTTTCCCCCCGTTGTCATTCCCGCGAAAGCGGGAATCCAGCCCCCCTCGAAAGACCTGCACGACCATACAAGCCCGATAGCCTGCCTTCCTACCTACAAATATGAAGTGCACCCGCAAGGCAGGGGGTGGGCAAGAATCTGCCATTACCTCTTGATAACGTGCGATGCACGTGTTAGTCTGTGGTCATTTGATTAAGGAGGTTATTTGTGGAATTGTCATGGCTAATGAGATTAAGGATTATGGCTTCGGTCGGCACGGGGGTGATTCTGGTGGGAATCCTGGGTTGGCGGCTGGTTGAGCCGCCGGAGCCTTCAGGGCCCGTATATTACGGCACTATAACGGGCGGCGGCGGCATATTTCTGCTGGTTTTGGCGTTTTTTGCAGGTTTGATAGGCTTTTTTGCGTCTTGGCCGTACGGCAGGGAGATCGGCATATTGGCCGCACCGGCGGGATTGGCGGTAATGGCGTTGCGTTCCGGCAGTATGGCGGAATTAATAAGGCAAAATACCGCTTTGGAGCAGCGGCAAGCGGTTTTTGCGGCGCTGGGTTGGGAACCACCTTTCTGGCTGAGTATTGTTGCGATGGGTTTTGCGGGCGTTCTGTTGGGCCAGAGGCTGTTATCGAAGCGTGCGCCGGGCGAGTCGCAGGCGGAAGCTAAGTCGAGCCCTGGCATGTACTTAAGTGGTGCAATTGCTCTGATTGGCACAGTTTTGGCAGTTCAGGTTTTCATAAGGCTGTTTGCTCAGGATGTTGGTGTCTCTGACACTCAGTTTGGGCGAGTTGTGGGTCAGCCTGCGGTGGGTCAGATCGCATTTGGCGTGGTGTTGTCTTTTGGGATAGCGGGTTTTCTTGCCAAGAGGTTTCTGAATGTCAGCTACATCTGGTCCGGGGCGGCCACTTCGTTGGTAACTGCTTTTTCTGTAGGTGTTTACGTAAAACCTGCCATGTTAGAACATTCTTGTCGCTATTGGCCTGGGGTGTTCTTTGTGAATCCTGTGCTGTGCGTGCTGCCCGTACAGATGGTGGCGTTTGGGGTCTTGGGCTCGATTTGGGGCTATTGGATGGCAGTGCGGTATAGCTGTTGGCGGAAACACGCGTAGGGCGGCAGGGGGCCGGCGGTTAGAATTTGATTCATCTTTTTCGGATTAGGCTCTCTTAGATAAGTATATATAATTTAAGTAGTTACGCGCAGAATGGCCCATAATCAGCGATTATTGGCCAAGAGTCTTCAAAAAGGACTGTTTTTGGTCTTGGAATTGGCCGAAAATATATTTGTCCGAGGCCTGCCGGTCGGACTTGGTCGGAGTAACTTGTTGTACAGCAACGAGATAGAAGAGGCCTGGCGAGACGAAGAGGCGAACACATAGGATTATTCTTTCGTAGAGCTTAGTGAGACCAGCCGACAAAAGGAGTTGAAAATGTTGGTTTTGAGCAGACAAAAAGATGAGTCCATAATGATCGGGGAAAACGTCGAGGTCACGATTGTTGATGTGCGAGGCGACAAGGTGCGTTTGGGTATAACGGCTCCGAAGGAGATACCGGTCCATCGGCGTGAAGTTTACGACGCGATCAAGCGCGAGCAGAGTGCAAAGCAGGCCGAGCAGCAAGAAACATCAGGATAAGACGCCTTTGGGAAGGATAGAGTGACGTCCTGTATGGATTTGGCATCCAATAGGACGTTTTTTTATGCGCAGACAAGCTGCAATCAACGGATGGTTCTCTCAGAGGGCCAGGATGGAGCAGGAGCCGCGGGAGAGGCGGTGTCGGTGGCGGGGGTGGTCAGCCGGGCGGGATTCTGTGAGTCTTTTTCCGCCGGGCTGGCTGCTTGCCCGTTCCCCTGGGGCCAAAAAACATAACCCAAAACAACAACCCCAAAAACCAAAACCATACACGCAATTATCTTCAGCCAAAATCTGTTCACGATTATCACCGACCCTTCCATAATATGTGACCCTCATCAGCTTACTAATGCAGTATTTCGTATAAGAACTCTGCGTCCTGTGAAAAAGCGTATAAGCTCCTACAATGTCCACGATGCATTTGTAGTACACCTTACACCCTTACAGCGACCTAAGTCTTCTTCCTTGCCAATCCCAGGTTAGCGTGCTTATACTTGCCCCGATTCGATCCCCTATTCGACAGTTCAGTCTGGCTCTTTGATCCCCAGCACCCAAGGTACTTTCGCATCAAAGATAATCCGTACCACTGGGAGGTTGCCAAAAGCGACGGGCACCAACTCACGTTTTGATGAGAAACACCACGAGAAGTTTTCATTAACCTTCAGAAAGACAGTTGGTTTCCCATTGGCAGCCCCCAGTTCAGACCCTACCCTTTGGATGCTCCCTACGAAGTGCAGCAAGCCACCGTAATGGTGCCACCCAGATCGCACCCTGCAAAAGTGATACACCTCTGCCTCCTTTGTAAAATCAACTCCAAGTTTGTCTAGAACCTTGGTCGCTTCTTCAGGATATACGTGCTTCCGGGCTCTCGCGAAGTTAAGGCAAGGCTCACATCCACATCGCTCCACACCGCCCGATTCAATCTGAATGTACACCTTACGCGTCGTCTCTGCATCGTAGCTAATAAGCCATGGCCCGAGACTGATAGTTTCCATGTCGTTAGTCCCACCTCTTTGTCATACTCAACTTGGATTAGTGGCCCAAAACGATCCTATTTTGACCATCCCGTTCTGGACCACACCAGTCACTGTCAGAATTACGCCATTGACGTTCACCACTATGCCCTCCAACAACTGCTCTTCACTATAACTACCCGTGTTCACTGCCCTCTCAAGTGCTCTCCCTACCGCGGTGCCAGCATCTTTCTGAGAGCCGCAAAACATTCTTAGGAGCGGAGTAAAGTTACGGCCTGGTTTGTTGAAAATATGGTTCAACTTGTTCGGCTGTAGGGACTCGGGATCAAATCTCGCTTGCTGTGCCGATCTGCCGCTCAGGTTTACCCCATTGAGCATCGCGGACAGTTCGTACATCTTTACCCCCGCCCAATAATATATCCGTTGCGCCAATTCCCACACCTTCCCGAGAAATGCCATGCTTGACGAGGCCGCCATCTTAACACGAGTTGTCGTAGCTGCCCATAATTCGCCCAACGTTTCCTCGCCGCTCGGATCTATATTGTCTATCGGGTCATTAAGACAGTAGAGGTATCTGTGTAGCGTCAGCGGTTCCCGGAATTTGCCTGTGACCGGGTCTCTGGTGGTGAATCGAGCAAGGTACGGGTCGTATTGTCTTGCGCGGAGGTAGTATTGGCCGATTTCGTCGTCGTAGTACTGGCCCGTGAACATGAAGCGGTTTTTCAAAGTCGCGTCCTGCTGGGTTTCCGAAGGATAAGTCTCGCCGAACGGCGTGTACGTGTAGCGGTCAACTACGTTAACCTGACTGCTTTCGTAATTGATTATCTGGCGGACGCTGCCGAGGCGGTCGTGCAGGTAGAAGTACTTGTTGGTTGTGGCGGGGGCGCCATCGTGCTGGGCGATTATCTGCCCGTTGGCGTAGATGTAGGCCTTTTCAACGGTGCTGCCATTTAGCTCCATAAGTATCACCGGCAGACCTTCCACAACATCGACGACGTACTTGCGGACCATATTGCTCGGCAATCCTGCGTTTTTCATCCCGGTTGTATCCCAGCCTTATGTTGCCCGCGTTCTGAGTCATATTATCATTTTTGTCGCGGGAAAGCGAGAAATATTTCGGGTCCTCATGGGGCCTTGGGAGCCTGCGAGGGTGTGGCCCTTTGGCCGGAGGGCAGAACCCCGGGCGAACCGCTGGCCCGAATGGGTCGGGGCTTTTTGGTTGTGATATGGCAAGGGCGGTGGTATAAGATTATGTTGCAGCCGTTGGTATTGGGGTGGCGTTGGTTTATGAAACGCACGAGAGTGAAACAGCGATTTTGGGCGGGAAGTTATGGGATGTAGTAATTCGACCTGTGGCCGTTCTATTATAGGGTTAGTTACACTGGGTCTTTCGGTTGTATTGGCGCAGGGCTGCGGCCCGAAAGATGTTCGTACCCTCGGCGCCGGCACCGCACCAACCGAAGGGCAGATTTCCAAGGAGGAGCTGCGCCAACAGCTTGACAACTTCTCGGAATTCTTCAAAGCGACGCTGAGGCAGACAGCGAGCGACTTGAATGAGCGTCTCAAAACGCCCAGAGCGGAAAAGACCACGCTCCAGATGAGGGCCCGAATGGTCCAGGGCCTCAACGCGATGACGGAACAGGATGACCCGGTTGTTGCGTTCATAGAAACCTGGGCACTCTGCGTGCGATTGAGAATATATCTCCAGGAAGGCGAGGGCGGTTCCCTTTACGGAGATGCTCAGGACATCGCTGCAAGCGCCGCCAAAACGCTGGAAGATGAGATCGAACGCATCGGACACGTCTTTCTCAAAGACGATGTCTTCGATGCCACTCGCAAAAATATAAACGAGTTTGCCGCCGGCTACCCCATCAAGGGCGCCTTCTCCAACACCATAGTGTATGCAACCGAAGTGAAAAAGGGCGAGTCCAACCCATTCATGAATGTGGTTAGAATACCCATGTCCCCCTTCCGCGCCATGGAAGGCGTGGACAGAACCGCCACAGCCGTCCAACAGTTCAGGGATACCGCCGAACACTTTTCCGACATCGTCCGCGAGCTGCCCGAATCCTCACGCTGGCAGCTCCTGCTCCTGCTCTATGATTTGCAGGAAACAGAAATGACCAAATCCTTCCTGGGAAGTCTGGAGCGGTTCTCCGAAAGCAGCGCCAGGCTGGCCGAGAGTTCTGAAAAACTGCCTGAGCGGCTGCGGCAGCAAATGACCCTGTTTGTGGATGACATTGATAAGAAACAGGCTAATCTTCAGACATCGCTCGAAAAGGCAGAAAAGACCGCAACAGCCGTGACCGCCGCCCTCGATAAGCTCGATGAAACGGCAAGTTCTCTCGACACCCTTGCCGGCGGCGTTTCCGAGACCGCCGCTGCGTGGCAGGCCGCTGCAGAAGCCACAACCAAAACCGTACAGGAATTTGCCAAAGGCAGACAATCCGACAAACCGGAGTCTTCCTTCACGCTCAGCGAATACCGGCAAGCCATAGAGCAGACCTCACAAGCCGCAGCGGAGCTTGAGAACCTTGTCGCACAGGTGAATGACCTTGCGGAGTCTAAGGCCTTTGAGGCGTTGATAGACCACGTGACTCTGCGCCTGGTCGAATTTGTGTTGTTCTTATTCGCTGTGGCTCTTGTGTATCGTATTATCCTCACCCGTATGAAAAAGCCGAAAACCGCCAATGCGCCAAAGTAGTTTCGCTTTTCATCCTGTAATTGCCGGCGCTCTTGCTCGCAATAGGCGGATAGTAAGCCTTAATGTCCCCGCGCATCCGGCATCCAATCGGGCAGTGTGATGTACACGATGACATGAATTCTGCGGGCCTTGTCTTACATTCTCTTGTATCTTGGGCCGCCGGCGCCTTCAGGGGCGGTCCAGCGGATGTTGTCGAAGGGGCACTTTCGCTGGCAGGTTTTGCAGTGCAGGCAGTTCGAGGGATTGGCGGGCTTTACTTGGCCTTGAATCGTCTCATATACACCGGCAGGACAGAAGGTGATACAGGGACTATCGAATCTCGGCGTGCATTTGCTTTCGCAAACAGCAGAATCGAGAATCGTCAGATGCGACGGCTGCTCCTCCCGATGTTCGGTGGCGGCGACGGCCGTGAACGTGTCCTTGTCGAAATCCTGGCCGGGCTTGAGGCGGTAACGGGTGGTGGTCATTGCCTTGTAGTCTTCTTCGATGCCGAATTCAGGCAGCAGACCGCCGAAGACCGACAGCGGCATGCCCTGCAAGGGGCCGAACTTCGCCACTGCCTGGCGGAAATTGCGGGCCGATTTCATTTCTTTGCCGACGTTGGATTTTTCAATCAGCTCGGTATAGGCCGCCGCGGCAGTCTGCGGCGCATCTATGTTTTCGGCGATGGCCTTGGCCGCCTGCATGCCGGAGTCGATGGCGTTGTGCAGGCCCTTTATCTTCAGCATATTCACAAAGCCCGCACTGTCACCGAGTATCATTACGTTTCCTTTTCCGATGGCGCCGGTGTCGGGGTCTCTGGGGATGGCGTAATAGCCGCCTTCGGGAATCATTTTCGCGCCGGCCTCGACGACGGCGCCGCCATCAATAAACTGCCTGACGAATCTGTGGTTCTTGAAGCGGGTCAGTGCGTCCTGTGGATTGAAGTCGCAATATTTCCAGTCTGCACCGACAATCATACCGACCGAGAGATGGTCCTGCAAACCGGCGTATATGATACCGCCGCCGAACATTCCGGGGCCGACAAGGGGCGTCCAGATGGGATAGCCCATCGCGTGGACGACCCGGCCGGCGGTGAATTTGTTGAACTGCTCGGGCGAGACTTTTATCAGTTCCTTGACGCCGACGGAATAGAGCTGCGGACATTGTCTTTTCAGGCCGGCCTTTTCGATGAACTTCTCCGTCACCAGCCCGTCGCACCCTTCGGCGAGCACCACAAAGTCCGCCTTTATCGTTTCGCCCTCGACATAATTGGCCTGTCTTTGTCCTTCTTTGTCGAGTCCCTGGTCCACGAGCTTGACGCCGGTGGCTAACGAGGCTGAAGCGTCAAGCATGACGTCGGTTGCGGCAAACCCGGTTATGACTTCGACGTCGAGCTGCATTGCTATTTGTCCGAGCCACTTTGTGAGTCGGCTTATTGAGACGGAGTAGTCGCCGAGATGCACCATCTGCCCGAAGCCGAGGCCGAGAACTCGGGCGAGTTTGATTGCGAAGAATATCTTAAATGAAAGTTTCTTGCCGAGCAGAAAGACGACGTTGTCTTTATCGACCTTATGGTCCAGGACTGTTTTTGCGTCTTCGGTTTCGCGCCAGCCGGGAACGGCCCCATCCAGCAACGTATGCAGCGGCTCAGCTTCCAGCACCGCGCCCGATAGATTGTGGTTGCCGAGGTCGGCCGCCTTTTCTATGACACAGACTTCGACGTCGGGCTTTAAGACTTTTAGCTCGATGGCGGTCGCCAGACCCGCAGGCCCCGCGCCGACCACGAGAACCTGAACTTTGTTGTAGTCTTTCGTCTCAGCCATTCCTATCGCTCTTGTAAAGCCTCAATCAACCGGGGCGCCGTCTCTTCGGCCGTCCCCACGATATAGTAGTCACAATTCCTGAATATGGGTGCGTTCGGGTCGCTGTTAATCGCGACGATAATTTCGCTGTTGGCGACGCCGATCATGTGCTGAATCGCACCGGATATGCCGATGGCAAGGTAGAGCCTCGGACCAATTGACGTGCCCGTCTGGCCCACCTGATGCACTCGCTCGATAAAGCCCTGCTCCACGGCCGCACGCGACGCCCCCCTTTCAACCTGTGCCCCGAGCCTGTCAGCCAGGGCCTGCGAAAGCGCCCCCACAAGGCGCTCGTAAGTGTCACGGCTCTGCATTCCCTTGCCGCCGCTGACAATCACATCCGCGCCGAAGTTCACTTCCCCCCTCCCCAGCTCGGTTTTCAAAATCTCAAGGCTGATATCGCCGTCAGATAGCTCGACTTTGTGTCGTATCACTTTGCCCTTTCGCGAGTAATCGGGCGCCAGCCTCTTCATCACGCCGGGCCGCGCCGTCGCCATCTGCGACTTCGAACCCTTCGTGCAAATGGTGGCCATGACGTTTCCGCCCAGCGCCGGGCGGGTCTGCAGAAGTATGCCGATCTGCCCTTTTCGCGAGCTGTCCCTTATATCCAGGCCGGTGCAGTCGGCCGTAAGCCCGCAGCCGAGCCGGTAAGAGACCATAGGCGCCAGCATTCTCCCCTGCGGCGTGGCGGCAAAAAGCACAATCTGTGGTGAATACTTATCAATGGCGTCGGCGACAACCTTCCGATATGCCGTCGGGTCGAACGTACCAAGGAGCTCCTCGTCAATAACGTAGATATTGTCCGCACCGGCGGCGATTAATTCTTTGGTCATTCCCTCGACCCCGCAGCCGGCCAGACATACCCCTACCTTCGTCTCGAGCGAATCCGCCAGTTCGCGTCCCTTACCGATAAGCTCGAACGTCGCCGGGTGTATCTCATTATTGCTGTGCTCGGCGACCACCCAGACCTCCCCCGTGTATGTCGGTTCCGTCAACCCAAGGCCTTTCAGCATATCCTCCAAAGCCCTCGTGTGGAAATGCTCGCCGGCGGACTCGAGGATGGTCTTCTTGGTGTATTCGTCAATTTTCCTCGGGTCGGTGATGCCCAGCTGCCTCAGCTTGTCGGTGAGAATCTGGAAATCTTCCTGCTCCTTTTTTGTTCCTTCGAAGCTCCGGTCGAGCCTGTCGTGTCTCTTGGCGGGCAGGACATAGCGGCGTACTTGAGCATCGGAGTCTTGAGCCGCGTCGCTTTCTGCTTTGAACCTTCTCAGGATAATACTTGCAAGCGATTTTGCATCTGGGACTTGTTCACACTTTCTGCTGCTTTTGCCGGGCGGGAAGACGCGGATCACACTCGTCTTGGAGCCCTTGACTCCGATGTGGGGGGCGTTGATATCGTCAGCGGTCCAGCGAATGACCTGCAATTTTGCGGCGCGCCGGGTCGCGGCAAAAGTGGCGAAGAGGGGGTGCTCGTATTTCGCGACGGTGATTACGGCGGGAAGGCTCTTTGCTGTGACAACCTGGCTGCCGCCGCTGATGATGCGGGTAAGCTCGAATCGGGCGTTTTTGTACTCGGCCCCGGTCACATAGGCGATGCAGGGCAGGTTTAGCTCTTCGGCGATCTGCGCGGGCACCTGGGCGGTGTCACCGTCTACGGACTGCATTCCGGTTACGAGGTAATAGTCGGTGTTGCCGTTGAGGAGCTCTTTGACTATTTTTCGGACGGCGAAGGCCAGCGGATTTGCGGTGGCGACGGTGTCTGCGCCGCCGAGCGCCCTGTCGGTCAGGAGTATGGCGGTATCGGCAGAGCGGCTGAGACTATATCTGAGGACCTCTTCGGCCATCGGTGGGCCCATCGTGAGACACACGATTTTGCCTTTGTTGTTGCCGCCGAGGTGTCTCATTCGGTTTGCCAAGGCGAGCGCCTGTGCGTCGAGCTCGTTGATTACGCTGACCAGGCGGCTTCGGATGAGGGTCCCACTCTCTGGGTCGAACGCATTATCGGTGATTTGCGTTACGTCAGGAACCTGTTTTACCAAGACTATGTAATTGCTCATAATCAATGTTTGGCAGAATCGGCCGAGCGGGTTGGTTGCGGCCTTTTTTTCGTGCATTCTGCTCGTGCACGTCTAAATGCCCGGACATCGCAGCTCTCAGGCAACTCGCAGCTTTGTCATGGCCGCAGGCCGTGCGGCAACCAAGAAGGAGCTGCGGCAGAGCACCAAAACCCATTATGATAAGGTGAGATGGAGGCGGTGTCAACCAGCACAAAGTTGTTTTTTTCTGCAGTGGTTTGGGGTTCAAGGTTGCGGTTGAGCGGCTAAGTCGGCCTTGAGGGAAAACAACCGCAGCCTCATATGCTGGATCATCTCCTGCCAGCCGGCAGATGTGGCAAATTCAAGGGCCTTCTCGGCCGTAGCCACGGCCTCCTCAAGCCGCCCCGCCGCAACATATACGTCGATAAGGGCCTCCAACATTTGAATTCGTCTGTAGTGGCTGATGGGTCCTGCCTGTTCAGTAAGCCGCAGCATTTGCTCATATTCTTCAATGGCGCTGTCGAAATGTCCCAGCTTGAACAGAACAAAACCCAGGTCGAAGTGGGCTTCCGGGTCGTCCGGGGCAAATTCCACCGCCCGCCGGGCAGCCGTTAGAGCGCCTTCCATATCTCCCTGATCCTGCCTTGTATTGACAATGATCATCCATGCCGTGGCCGACTTAGAGTCGATCTCGAGTATCTTCAGGGCAAGCTCCAGAGCTTTGTCCGGATGTCCCGACTCTATCATTGCGACGCCTTCAAGGTAAAGACGTCTTTCGGCACGTTCCTTCGCATTGAGTAGGGCCCCATAATTCGGCAAGAGATCCAATCCCCTCAGGCAATACTGCAGCTTCTCAAGGCTTTTCTCGGCGCCCTCCGACTTGAACAAGTAGCCTGAAGCCTCGTAAACCCGCCTGTAGCTTTCAAGCCATTTGCTCTTCTGCTCTTCGCTGAAACCCGCCCAGTCAATATGTTTGTAGACGGAATCTGCTCGAACATTCGTGACAAAGTGTTTTAAGATCACGTTTTCAGGCGCCCTTCCTTCCGTGGTGAACTCCACGAAAGGCCGATAGTCGCTGTTAATCGAAAACCCCTCGACCACTTGCCTTAAATCTTCCTCATCTGCGATGTAACAACTCAGCACATCAACACTGTTTTTGATAGCTATCTTGGACAAACTCTCCCCCACACCATCTTTGAGCAACTCGTTCTCAATGTGCCTCGGCGAGAAATATTGCTGCTCTTCAGAGCCGACTATCAGAACCAACGGGGCCGGGTTGACGGTGGGGTACCATATCGTAACGTGAGGGAAAACCTCCATCAGCGTGCCGATGATGCTGCGAAAGACGGAAATCGGCATGTCATAGGTGGGAAGCCAGGACATAATTATGCCGTTTTCATTCAAGTGCTCCTTCGCACTTTCGAAATACTCCTTGGCGTAAAGAGACGCATTTTCAGCGAAATCCCGCGGGTGAATGGAGTCATTGACAATCACGTCGTAAGTGTGGTCGGTCAAATGAATATAGTTTTTAGCGTCCATATATATCATGTTTATTTCCTGGTTGAGCCTGTCTCCGAGGTTAAGGTGTCTGAAGAACTTCAGCGCCACCTCAACCACCTCCGGAGCAATCTCAGCACAGTCAACCTTTTCAAGCCTGTGCCAGGAAAGACAAGCGGTGGTTTCTCCCGACCCGAAACCGACCGACAGCACTCTTTTTGCCCTCTTGTTCAGCAGAATTCCGAAATGTCCGAGTATCTTCTGGTCGCCACGTGCGGAATAGCTGTCGCCCGCTATGTCCTGTCCCGACGAACGAAGCTGCAAAGAGCCTTCCTCGGTATCTCTGTGCACGGAAACGGTGGTGGTAACTCCCTCCTTCACCGCCACGAGCTGCAAATCCGGAATGGAGGGGTTTATCCTGACCACGACGCTGAACAAATTAGCCGGTGTCTTGACAGTCAATATCGTCACGAAGAGCGCTAACGCCATGAGGCCCCATCTGATGACGGCTCTTGCAGAAACCGAGAATGCGAGCGACATAATCCCCGCAAGCCATACTCCGGCCAAACCAAGAGCGGATATCGAGGACTGCACGCCCCACAAAGGGATGAGCACGAATCCCGTGACCAATCCGCCCACCACAGCGCCTGCGGTATTCGCCGCGTATGCCGTGCCGGTGGATTGTCCCACTTTGTGCATGTGATTTGCCCAGGCCTGCAGCGCTATCGGGAAACCTACGCCCATAACAATACTGGGCAACAAAAACAGAATGGTGCTGTGCACGAGCGGACCAACGATAAAATATGAAGCTGGGACGCAGTAAAGAGCCGCCTGCGTTATCTTCTTCATGCGCACGGGGTTGGCCATCCAGGATATGAGCAGCGGAAGGTAAAAAACGCCGTAGAGTCCCAACAGCGACAGGCTCACAGCGAAGCCCACAGCAGGGGTCTTCAGACGTTTGGCCAGCCGGCTGCCGATACCGGCGCCGATGACGTTGCCCACCAGGTAGACAGTCAATACCCCAGAGAATACGTAAGTGAACCCGCCGAGCAGGTGGACGATACTGCGCATCCACAGCAGCTCATAGCCTATGCTTATCAAGCCGCTCATAAAGAAAGCCCCGACCAACAGGTAGAATCTGCCGTCGGAGATTCTTGTCGAGTGAACTTCACGGCTCGGGGCCGGGGCTGCCTCTTTCGTGACATCGGAAAAGCGGGACAGAAACCACCCGCCGAATGCCACCAGCAGGTTAAGCACAGCAGCCACGTACAACGCACCCATAACCCCGAAAGCTCGTATCAAGACAAACCCGGCCAGGAAGCAGCCGAGCGCGGCACCCAGAGTATTCAATGCGTAAAGCCTGCCCACCAAATGGCCGGCTTCCTTCTCCAGTGACGTGACGAACCTGCCCAGCAGCGGCAGGGTGCTTCCCATCAGCATTGACGGCACGAGGAGTATCCCGGTCGATATTATTACCTGGACAAGCAGCAGTTGCCAGTGGGCCGGATGAAAGGCCCGGTAGAACCACACATAGACGGCATCGGCGACCTTCAGCAGCCAGGGCAGCGAAAGCGCCGAGATTGTCACCAGCGTTTCCAGCAGGGAGTACAATCGCAGGCGCATTCTTATGCGGTCCGAATAGCGGGCCATAATCACGGCGCCGAGAGCCAGACCCGCCATAAACACGGATACCACGATGCTTGTGGCATAAACCGTGTTACCGAGGGTCAGCTTGAGCAATCGCACCCAGACCACCTCATCAATCAGAGAGCATGCTCCGGATACGAAATAAATCAGCATTATCCAGTTGACACTCGCTCGCCTTCTGATAGCTGAGCGTTTATCGTGTGAACTCGATACTTTTGACAATCTAAACCGTCCTAAACCTTACCCCATATCAGGTTCCACCTGTGCACCGCCTGCCAAATCACTACGTGGCCGCGCCTCGTGAGAACCGGCACAAACGACCAAACTGCACCATCGCCGGCCCATCCGGTTTTTGCCGCCCAAAGGCCGACAGATATTGGCATCGTAAGAGTTGCACACTCTTAATGCAAACAGAAAATGAGTCCGCGGCAGGACGTCAACCATCCTCTTGTGCAAAGCAGATTTGGCGAGAAAGAGGAAAGGGGGAGAAGATGCTCGAATCCCGGGCCCTTCAGCAGCCTCAGCAGTCCGGCCAGCGGCGTAGGACAAATCGCAGATCAATTCAATCCTTCCTGATAAAGCTGCTGGATTTCTTCGGCAGACAAGGCCCTCTCGTATATGCGGACGTCATCGACAGTGCCGCAAAAATAGTCGCCTCCTGTGCCGCCGGCGTAGCCCGCATTGCATCCAATAACTGCGGGTTTGGTTGTGGAATTAATGGGACCGAGAAACAACTGAGTATGACCACTACGGAATCCATCCAAGTATGCTTGCATTGCACTTCCATCCCAGGTTACTACTATGTGATTCCAGGCATTTGCATCTACAACAAGGTCTGTGAATGTTATCGCTGTCACTTGATCACTATTTGCCAGGAAGAATCGCGGATTTGCCTCGGCAAGTCTGACACCATAGCTGCACTCTGTTGTAGGATCATGCCATTTTGCCACAATGAACTCGCTTCCTGATGAGTCAGTTGGCTTAGCCCACGCCGCCAGAGTAATCTTATCAACAATAATCAGGCTTGAATCATTTCCACAATCTACGTAATCATCGATGCCGTCGAGATCGAGTGCGTAGGTTCCGACGTAGCCTGGGACCCGGCAGGGGTCGCCCACGAGGTTGCCGTCGTTGTCGCCGGCCGAATCGTAAGCGGTATTTCCATCGCCTTCGTCGAACTGCCACCAGCCGACCAGATACAGGTTGGGCTCGCCCCACGTGGTAAAGCTCCAGACGTCGCCTTCGGCCGTACCGGAGGCGCTCTGCTCATCGACGCGCCAGTAGTAAGTGCTCCCGTATTCGAGACCGCAGGGGTCCCAACTGTTGGAATCCCGGTTGCCGACGAATGCTTCCAGGTCGGTGGTATTGGCGTCATTCACGTCGTTATAGTCAGTTCCGAAGTACACATCGTGTGAAAGCGCGTATCCTCCCGGCGACCAGCCAAGGACTATATGCGGGTTTACCTCTGTGGCTCCGTCCGCAGGGTTGGGGCGAAATGCCTTCGGCGCCAACCCGTCCTGATAAAGCTGCCAGACCTCTTCGGCCGCCAAAGCCCTGTCATAGACGCGAACATCGTCAATAATACCATTGAAGTACACTGCTGGAGAGGTTCCGGCTGTTACTCTGCCAATTACGACAGGTCTGTTACCGCTTGAATCGGGTAGTCCGGGAGGAATTACCGCATTCTTCGCGGTTCCGTTGACATAGATAATTTGTGCTTTTCCATTCCATACGCCGACGGCATGATACCAACGGCCTATGCCTGTGACGCCGCCGCTCAAACTAACATCCGTCCCTGAGCCATATTCCCAGAACCATCGAAGAGTATTATCAGCATCCCAAATGATAAACGCGTAGTTTGTGTTTTCGGGATCTCCTCTGAATCCCTTTGCCAACAAGTACTCATTATCAGGCACGTCTGCCAACTGCTCGAACCACAGAGAAACGGAGAACGGCTCTGTACCGTCAAACCTCAGTTGGGGACTGTCCGGGATTTCAACGTAATCGGCCACACCGTTGAAATCTAACGCACCGTCGATTTGGCCGGTCGTCCATTCGGCGCCGTAGATATTTCCGTCATTATTGCCTGCCGAATCGTATGCGGTGTTGCCCTCGCCTTCGTCAAACCTCCAGTGGGCAACGGGCAGTAACCACTGGTCTTCTTTTACGAGCCAGTTTTCCACGAAAATATGCAGGTCATTCCCATCAGTTTCGCCGCTAAGGTCGAGGTCGCTTTTTGCACACCAGGACGGGATATTGCAATCCTGGTCGCGCCAGTGTTCGGCGAACATCGCAAAGTCTATGAAGTTGACGAGGTAATCTCTGCTCAAGTCGGCCTTTGGCCAGCAGGGGGGATACTGGCTCAGGTCGCTTGCTCGGAAGAATGCGGGCGGAGAGCCGTTGCCCTGGGACAGCCCCACGACCGCAGCGGTTGCGGCCAGGGCCGGCCAAGTGATGCGTATGGCGCCGTCGACAAAGAACAGCTCGATTTGGAAACTGCTTTTTGCATCCTTGTCACCGTAGAGAGGCACGTCTTCGAAGGTCACCGCCACGCGGTCCTGAAGCTGTTTGTAGGAAATACACTGCTCGTTTGGCGGATTGAGGTCGGTAAAAAGGGCGGAAATACGCGGCAGGTTGAAGTGATTTTGCAGCGATGCAGAATATTCGGTATCGCCCGCTCCGAATGTGATGTAGCCGTTGCTTCCGACGTAGAACCGATCATACCTCTGCCCATAGAACAGTACTTCGGCGGCTTCGCTGAGAACCACCTCGTCGAAGTCATCATCCCACAGCAGAACGAAGGTTCCGCCATTCGGATCAGTGGGCAGTTCATTCGCTTCTTCCCGGCATGCCTCGTAGTAAGCTGTCGAGCCATCAGGTCTGAATGTGAGTGAAAGGTCCTCAAGGTCGTTGTACCCGGCGCCGAACGATTCCGTGAAAAGGTCGGGCGGCCTGACCGTCAAGGTGACTGAACGCGGTTTTATGCTGTTGCTGTCTGTGTTCGTGAAGGTCACCGTATCAGCGTAGAGATTAGGCTCAAACAGACTGGACTCGGCGGAAATGCAGACATTAACGTCCGTCGTTTCATTCGGCTCGAGCAGCCCTTCGTTGGGCTCGACTTCAAGCCAGCTCTCGGTGTCAGATGTTGTCCAGCCTACCGGCCCGGCCCCGATGTTCGTCAAGGTGTATGTCATACATGCCGGTTCGTAAGGCCCGCCTTTTGTGCCGCTCGAGTCGAATCCTTCGGCCGGGGTCACCTGCAGGTCGTCGGCAACGACACTCATCGTGACGGGCAGAACCGTTGTCGGGTTCCAGGGATCGCTTGAGAGAATGACAATCTCCGCTTGATACGTGCCGGGCGTCAAGCCTGTGGCGTCAAAGGTGACCATGACCTCATTCCAATCTCCAGGGACGAGCGTCCCTTCTTCCGGCTCGATGTGCATCCACGGCACTCCGGCTTCGAGAATGGCGCTATGGAGATTCAGCCTGCCCTGTGAAACGCACAGTCCGGCCAGCGTCGGGTCAACTGTGCGGAGCAGCGCGTCTTTGATCTCGTCGTTACTTAGCAGGGGGTTGAGCGACCACATGAGCGCACAAGCGCCGGCGACATGAGGCGTTGCCATGGAGGTTCCACTGGCATATCTGTACCCGCCGCCGAGCTGACAGCTCAATATGTCGCTGCCGGGAGCACCCAGGTCCACCGAAACGGGCCCGTAGTTGGAGAAGCTCGACTTATTGTCATACTTGTTGGTCGACATTACCGAGATCAGGCTCGTGCTCTCATAACCAGACGGGTAATGTGGAGTGACGTCCGTATTGTCATTGTCATTTCCGGCCGCCGCCACAAAAAGCATGCCCGCGGCTCCTGCGGCGTCTATTGCATCTTTGAGGCCCTGACTATAACCGTCGCCCCCCCAGGAGTTGCTCGACAAGTTTGCGCCCATAAGGACGCTGTATTCTACGCACCTGATGGCATCATCCGTCCAGCCGCTTCCGCCAGAATCGAGGAACTTCAGCGCCATTATTTTCACCCTCCAGCACACCCCGGCCACGCCCTCGCCGTTATCGCCCACCGCCCCGACGGTTCCGGTACAGTGCGTACCGTGATAGTGGTCATCCATCGGGTCCCCGTCATAATTGCAGAAATCGTAGCCGTAAATATCGTCGATGTACCCGTTACCGTCATCATCGACTCCGGGCGCCCCGTAGAACTCCTCTTCATTTCTCCACATATTTGTGGCCAGGTCGGGGTGGGTGTAGTCAACCCCCGTGTCGATGACCGCCGCTATGACCTGCTCACTGCCGGTGGCTATGTCCCACGCCTCCGGCGCATCAATGTCGGCATCCGGCGTGCCTCCCGTCTGGCCCGTGTTGTGCATGCCCCAAAGGTCATCGAATCTCGAATCGTCGGGAATCGTCGATAGAGCTTGTACCCGGTAATTCGGCTGCGCATATAAGATGCCGCGGGCCCTGTTAAAATTTTGCAGCGCCCCGGCTACCGTCAGGCCCGGCGGCAGCTTCACCACACTCAGGCCCGGAACAATCTTGAAAGTGTGCTTTATGCTACCGCCTCCGAGCGAGCGCAGTATCTCACTTTTCTGCTGAGCGTTGTGCTGTTGTCCATTGGCCTTGGCTGCAAATCGCACGATCAGCTCATCCGGCTTGTAGGCCCCGCCGCCGACAACCGTAAAATCTCGCCCGCTCGGCACAGAAAAAATCTTGGTTGCTTCCGTTCCTAACGCCCCATCAATGCTGGCCTGCGAGTCCCCCGAACCGCTCACGGCCCGAGTTCGGATCAAAAAGTCCAGCGGCTCGATCCGGTCATTTCCAACCGTCAAGCTGTCCGTCAAAGTGCATCCTTCTATTACATTTACGTCAAGGCTGTTCGGGCTGACCCAGATACCTCCCGGAAAGGCCGCTGTCAGAATTACATCCCGCGTCTGTTCGCCTGGATCAACGCTGTCAGTAAAAACCAATGTATACGTATGAATTCCTTCCGGCAACGAGTTTGCCTCCGAGTTTATGCTGACGGTCAGCGTCGCGGATTCATTGGGCTCCAACTCGCCCCAGTTTGTGGGGCTCAAATCCAGCCAGTCCGCCGGGAAGTTGACGCCCCAGTAGAGTGTGTTCGGCCCGACATTCTTTAGCTGATAGTCCTTTGAAGGCGGTGTGAACGGTCCGCCCGGCTCACCCGAAGACACAAAATCTTCCTCAGGCGCGATCTGCAAAACTGTGGCGAGCGCACCACCTGTGGAACAAACGGCCAATACCATGGCCAATACCAAAACTGCTTTGTTCTCCATTTTGCCCTCTCCTTATCCAAGAAATATCCCAATACCGTACACCAAAGAAGGTGGTCGCGTCGCAGACAGTCGCGGCATGCACGGACAAGTACGTCGGGATTTTAATGCCAGGCGGAAACATTACGATAACCTATGGGTCCGCCTCCTTGTACTGAATCTGAAGCAATTCTAACACATGAGGGGTCGCTGTTGCAAGAACTTTTCACGTCTTTCGGGAGCTTTTCACTTACGGGATTAACCAAACGCCATTGAGCGGGCGCGACAGAGCTATGCTCTACAGCAATAGATGCACCATGGGCGCTCGCGAGGGCAGAATTTTGTTGCAAAGCACGGGCGACTGAATAGTATTGGATAGCTAAACGGCAATGGCTTGTGTTGACGGTGGCGTGCCAAAGACTAAACCATGGTTTTTACCCTGCACAGATACATACTGCGTGAGCTCTTGAAGGTTTTTGTGCTGGCGGTGGTCGCCTTGACGGTCATGCTGAGCCTGGGCAGCATTCTGCGTCCGGTTCAGGAGTACGGTGTCGGCCCTCGCCAGGCAGTCCACCTGATGGTCTATTTTCTGCCCATTACACTGACGTTTGTATTGCCCATAGGTGCCTTGTTCGCCGCCTCGCTGGTTTACGGCAGGTTTGCCAGTGACAACGAGCTGGATGCGTGCAAGGCAAGCGGAATAAGCCTGCTGACCCTCGTCTGTCCGGGATTGGCGCTGGCGATTGTTGTTGCAATCGCCAATCTGATTCTGAGCTTTCACGTGATGCCGGTTTTCATACACCTGGCGGAGCAATCGTTCAAGGCCGACGCCAAACAGATACTTTTCCGCAATATCCAGCGAAGGGGATACTATAGTTTGCCGCCTGACGACGAATATCTGCTTTACGCCGACTTTGCGAACCCGCAGACCGACACGCTTTCAGGCGTGGTTGTGGTCGGACTGGAAGACGGCTCAATAAAAAGGATCATTTCGACCGAGCATGCCAAGATCATTTTCAATCCCCACCGGCGGTTCAGTGAGGTGCAAATAACGGCACACAACACGTACCAAATGGACCCCGATGGCAGCGTGGCATTCATAGAACGGCTGTCCCTGCCCACAGAGTTCGGCTCGCTGCTGGGCGACAATATCAAATTCAAGAAGCTCGACGAGATGAAGAAGATTCGAGATGTTGACTTGATGCTGTTTGACCCCATTGCAAAACTGGCCCGCCGCACCTATGCTCAGCTCACCACCGAGGTCTTGGCGCAGCATATCCGCACAAAAACAGCCGGCGCCGGTCAATCCACGCAAACTAGCTCCCAAATGCCTGAAACCACGGGCAGCTTCTATTTGCTCTACAGCGGCGAGAAATTCGTTGAATTTGCCGCGACGCGATGCAGCGTGCCGCACGAAAAAGAAATCGAGCTTTCGGGGGACGTCCTCGCCGTTGAGTACGATGCAGTCGTCGAATCCGGGGCCGTGCAAAAGAGGCTGCTGCGCACTTTCAAATGTAGTCGTGGACTGATACGAGTGGAAGATGACGAGCTGTCCCAGACGTTGACGCTGGAGCTGTACCGCCCCACATGGCAGGGCCCGACGGGCAGAGAAGAGCCCGCGCTGAAATGGATTCCCGTTCGGGGTCTGGTTGTGCCTGCGGCCGTGGAGGCCGTGACCGGTAAATTCAGAACAGGAACCGGCCTGAATGCCACGGAGCTGGCCTCCGCGTCCCTGAACCTGCACGTTAAGCCCAGCCCCAAATTGACGGGACTCCAACAGAAACTCCGCAAAGAGATACGAAATACCTTGGCTGAGATAGAAGCTGAAATCCAATGGCGTCTTGCCTTTGGAATAGGGTGCGTGGCAATGATAATGATTGGTATCGGTTTGGGCATTGCTCTCAAGGGCGGACATCTGCTCAGCGCCTTTGGCGCCAGTTGTGTGCCGGCGGCCGTCCTGATAATCTGTGTAATGACGGGCAGGAACATTGCGAAGAACCCCGGTGTACAGGTCATCTCCGGTACCATGCTCATGTGGCTGGGATTGGCATTATTGGTCTTGCTGGCTGCGGTCATATATCGCAGACTACTTAGGAACTGAGCCTGGGAGCCACTCTATGAAGACCCTCGACAAATATGTGGCTAAGAATTTCCTCGTGGGCTATGTCATTGCCTTTTGCGTAATCATAGGATTGAGAATCGTTATCGACCTGTTTGTGAGCCTCGATGAGTTCACCGAGCATTGGACGGATCTCGGTGCGGCAGCGGTTTTCAGGAACATGCTGACTTTCTACGGGCTGAACAGCACACTATACTTCCGCGATTTTGCCGGCATGATTACCGCGGTCGCGGCCGCCTTTTCCGTGGGCAAGATGGTTCGAAACAACGAATTCGTGGCGCTGATGTCCTCGGGCGTAAGTCTCAAGCGCGTCCTGGCGCCGATAATAATGCTGTCGGTGCTGCTGACGGCGCTGCTCGTAGTTGACCAGGAATTCATAATACCGCCCCTCGGCGATAAGCTCGTTCGTGACAAGGACGCCATTCCCGGACGAGAGTCATATCCGGTCCGCTTCATCACGGATGGCAATGGGTCGCTGATCTTCTCTCGCGTATTTGAGGCTGGAACCGCCACTCTGCGAAATCCTACTATCCTCCTGCGCCGCGAAATCCCCGGTTCGGCGGCCATGGAGACGACAGGCTGGATATCGGCCAAGAAGGGCGTTTACAATCCCCGGACCAAAGCCTGGGACTTGACGGAAGGCCGACTGATAGAAAAGGATTCTCTCGAAGGCGTTCAGAAGGTAGACGCATACTACAGTGACCTGACCCCCAGAGACATCCCGCTGCGGCACAAGTCCGAATACAAGATGCTGATGGGCTGGGCAGACCTGGCGGCTTTGGAGAAGTACGGACCGAAAAAAGACCTCGCTCAGCTTTACAGCCAGAAGCATTTTCGCGTGGTAGACCCTATTATCAACCTTGCGATGCTTATGGTCTGCCTGCCGATACTGGTTTGTCGCGACCCGAAATCGATGAAGTCCGCGGTCGTGATTAGCTTCGGCTTGACGGCCCTTTGCCTGATTACCACCTTCGTCTGCAAAATGCTCGCCACAGAGGCCGCTCTTGGCCGAATCGAATTCTGGGCCTGGCTGCCCGTCTTTATCTTTCTGCCCGTCGCTGTTATTGAATTGGATGCGATGAAGACGTAAACACATTCCTATGGTCAAGAACGCCCAAAGATAGAATCCAGCCTTATGCACCACTGTCTCCGACAATCGTAAATGGTAAATCGCCCCGCCGCCGCGATGAATTGGGTTCGTTCCGGCTTCGCCCACCTGTCTTCGTAGAGGATTTCGCCGTGGCAAGAGGGCTACGCCGCGATAAATTGGCTTTGCTTTGGCTTCGTTTGGCTTCGCTTTAATGGGGGAGAATTCGGCATTTTTGTCGTAAGGCTTTGTGAGAAAAGAAGTTCGGTTGATTTTTGGGGTTTTGGGAGATTGGGTTTGCTTTGGGTTCGTTTGGGTTTGTTTTGGGTTTGCTTTTCGGGGGGCCGAAGGCTTTGTATTCTTATAAACCATTGTGGGAACGGAGGTTACGTTCATTTTTGCTGTTTTCGAAATTGGGTTTGTTTTGCATAAAAGGGGCGAATTTGTAGAGGATTCTCTACAGGTGTCGAAGGAAACACGTGGCGCGTGGCCCGTGATCCGCGGCCTGTTTTTGGAGGGATGGGTAATTTGGCTTGCGGATGGCAGGGGTCCCAATTTACTATTTGCTATTTGGTATTTACTAATGAGTTTTGGGTGTTGAGGACTTAGCATGGATATCTTAAGGTTATTCAATTTTGGGGGTATTATACACGATTTTGGGGTGGAAGTAAAGGACATTCTTGTCGGGCCAAAAGAAAGGGACTAGGGCATCAGCGGAGCAGGGTGTGGGTATCAGGGTAACAGGGGATCAGGAGTGAAAGGAGAAAATGGGGCAGGTCTAAGGTGTCATTCTGGGGTATTCTCGGGATAGTTTCTGCCAAAACGGCAGGGGAGAGCACACACAGGCCAAGTACAATATATTGAAATATTTGTTTGTAGGCCACAACCTGTTGTGTGCTAAGGAGTTAGGGTGCGGGGATGTGTTATCGGACATTTGTGGCACGTCATTTGCTCTCATATTTTGAATTAATTAGCGTAGTGAGCCGGCTGCGGATGGAAGGCCGGCGTGCCTGATGTGGGCTTATTTAGGCAAACAATTTAGACACACCGCTTTCCATTTCCGGTCTGGTTCCCGAAACTCAAGTAGGCTAAGTCAGTAGGAGTTATTATTTTGATAAAGGAATTGAGAAATGGGAAGAATAACATTTTACCCGCTGGGAAATGCAGACAGTTGTTTGATCGAGTTTGCTGATGAGCGTCTAATGGTGAACGACTATTATCGACCCGAGTCTCTTGATGAAGGCGATAAGCGGGTTGATCTCTCAGAAGTGCTTGATGAGGTTTTGAAGGATAAAGGTAGAGATTATTTTGACGCTGTTGCGTTCAGCCACAGAGATCAAGACCATGTAGGCGGCGCTGAGAAGTATTTCAAGATGGAGCACGCTCCAAAGAATGAGAATTACGGCACGGTGGAGATGAGAGAATTATGGGTGCCTGCATATTTCATTATCGAAGGCAGTTTAGAATGTGAATCGGCCAGAGTTATCCAGAAAGAGGCACGGCACAGACTGAGGGAAGGGGCGAGAATCAAGGTGTTTGGTCGGTCGGAAGAACTTACAAAGTGGATTGATGATGAAATCGGGGAGAATCGCGATGGGCTCATTGTCGGAGCTGGAGAATGTGTAAATGAATTCATTACGAAATCGAATGGGGGGGCGGAAATATTCGTCCATTCTCCTTTTTCGGCTGAAACGGATGACGAAAACAGTAATCCCAATGACGCTGGTGTGGTTTTACATATAACTTTCTTCGAAGATGATACAGAAACGAAGGTTATTTTTGGTTCAGATGTAAAATCGAAGATTTGGGATAAGCTTATTGAAATCACAGAATCGCACGGTAATGAAAGGCGGCTTGAATGGGATATTTTCAAAATATCTCATCATTGTAGCTACACCGCATTGAATCAAGATGATAAAGGTAGAACTAAGACAGAGCCCACGGAAAACATTAAGCGCATGTTTGAAAAAGGTGATGGTAAGTCTTATCTGGTGTCTTCGAGTTGGCCTATTGATGATGAAAGTGAGCCCCCACATAAACAAGCTGCTAACTACTATGATGGCTTGGATGGGGAGTTGTTGGTTACTATGGAGCAGCCTAATAGGCGGTCACCTAAACCAATAGTGTTTGAGATCAGTAATCTTGGGCATCGGAAACTGTTGTTGGGGGCATCCGCAGCAGTCTCAACGATAGCATCAAGACCTTCAAGTAAACAGGGGTAAGGATGGCCGATTGTTATAGGCTTGGCAGTGATGTTTCCTCTGAAGACCATGCTCTTGAAGAAACAAAGGGGTTTTACAGAGCGCTAAAGAAAGCCGACTACGCAAGGTATATCAGGAGCTTTAAATGGTCGGAAGCGCGCTACGACAGGTATATCGAGGGTATTGAATTTGACATTGAGACGAGTGCCTTCAGCAAATCTAATATTCTGAACACCGAGAGAACTTGTGCTATCTTTGCAAAGGGTGAAGTACCTGTCGTATTTGCGTTAAGGAAGGATTTCTCCAGAGAAAGCCTTCATGTGAATTTGATACCGAAAGATTTGCCAGTTAGTCTCTGTTTGTATCAAGAGGCATATTCTGAAATAAGAATAAGATTGACATGGGAGATGTTTATTGAGGACATACACCGGTGGTATAAGCGAGCATCAGATGGGACATCTCATCTTCCGGGGCAGGCGTTAGAGCCTTTGATCCTTGATGGGTTGCCGTTATTGGTTAGTAACGAGTTTTTCGATACTAACAATATACGTATTGCAAGTAAGCATAATAAATTTGTAGTATGCCATCTAGTTGATTGGGCAGGAGATTTGCCCGAGGAGGCCATGGTCTTAATTCCGATTAGCACTAAAGGAACGGTATCAAGATGCGTACGCTATGCTCCTCAAACATTGAGTGAGTTGTTGGAGATAACAAAGGAATGTGGGGTTGATTTGCGAATAGAGCTGTCGGCATTTACTTGGAAGATACAGGAGTTGCTTGAGAGCAATATTAAGGCGGGTCCCGCCAGTGATGAAGCACGTAGGAAATTTGTCACTAACGAGTTTAATGGGTTTTTCAATAAGATTAAAGTCTGGGCCGGAGGTATGCCTGAGAAATCAGCAGCTGATTTTAGAAAGCTTCACAGACAGCTTACTAATACAACTGTGGCAAACAAGAGAGAAGCCAAAGAAAAAATGTTGTCATGGATTCCTATGATATGGTTAAGGCTACCAAAGAGAAGAGTCGAATCCGACAAAATAGAATGGGTCGAAGATGTTGCGTTTCTAATACCCCAAAGTCTTGGTTACATCTGTGAGAATATGGGTATTTACACTAAGCAAGACGGACACATGATCCATGAAGAAGCATCTGGGGGTACAACTGTAAACAACTGGTCAATCAGGGATGACGTGGGGGGCATAGCGGTTGTAAAACCAATTCCAGCTTTGGATGTTAGTATGGCACAGAGGCTATCCGGTATAAAAAAGAACAAAAGAAACTATCTTGCTGTGGGGGCGGGAGCTTTAGGGTCTCAGGTTGTCGCAAATTTAACAAGACTAGGAATTGGCAATTGGGATGTATTAGACCATGACAGATTGTTGCCGCATAATCTCGGTAGACACGCGTTATTCGCTGAGCACGCCCCCCTTCCTAAGGCAGCCATATTATCTGATGAGCTTAATCTATTGATGGATGATACAAATTTTTCGAAGCCTATTCTATGCAATGTGTTGGAGTACGGGGAGAGTATAGCTCATTATGATTTGATATTTGACTTTTCCGCAAGTACTGCTGCGGCAAGACATATGGCGATCTGTTCTGAAAGGCCTGCAATAATCAGTGCGTTCATGACAAGAAGCGGTCAATACTTAATATGTTTATACGAAGGAGAAGGCAAATCAGTTAGGTTTGATGATATTGAATACCAATTAGCATGCGAATGTGTGAGCAACAAGAAATTGAATTCTGTTCTGGAAGTACAGGATGAGGAGGAGATCAGATACTCTGGTGCTTGCAGTGATATTACAACAGTATTGCCACAAGATAGGGTTGGTGTTCATTCTGGGATCTTGGCATCATATATCAAGCAGGGGATGAAGGAGGTGGAAGCACAAATCGTGGTATGGGAACTTACAGAAGACTGCGTCGTTAGGCGACACACTATAGTACCGTCAAAGGTTATGTCTTGGCGCGTTGATGGGTGGGACGTAAGGATGTCGGAGGTAATGATTGAAAAGATGATGGGTTGTCGTCGTGACAAGTTGCCGGTGGAAACCGGAGGTGTTTTGATTGGAGGATTTGATTTATTTAACAAGATTGTGTATGTTGTTGACATAATCCCATCTCCGAAGGACAGCATAGAAAAGCCTTATTCGTATATTCGGGGGTTTGAAGGTCTTCTAAAGAAAATTGAAGAGATCAAAAACATATCCGGCAGAAGACTTAATTACGTCGGTGAGTGGCACACGCATAAGGGGGGTGTTAGACCAAGTCGGCTTGATAAATTAGCATTGGATGAGCAAGCTGCGGAAATGTCCTTAGCAGGGTTGCCCGGGATAATGGTTATTGTCGGAGGCGAAGGTAAACATAGGATATTATTGAAAGAGGACTAGGTTATAACGATGAAAGTACTTTTTGATGAGTATACTTGGAAAGCAAGGTTTTTCCCGTGTATCATATCAGCGATGCCGTTGTTCGTACTTTGGTTTTTTCTATCGGACAATATTCAGGTTAAAGCATTAGGGGCTTATCTGTTAAGTTTGAAGTTCTACGGAGGGGTAACAATATCTGTCGTATTTCTTTATTTCTATGCTCAAGTTCTGCGTATAACATCAAAAGTCATTGAGTCAAAGTATTTCCATGAAAAAATGGGATTCCCAACAGTCTATCTGATGACATATTCAGACAAGACCTTTTCCAAGAATTACAAGGATAAGTATCGGAGGCTTATCAAAGAACAATTTAACATTGAATTATTGGATGAAATTGAAGAAGCCGCAGATATTGTGGAAGCAAGAAAACGATTAAATGAAGCTACTCAATTGGTTAAGCTCAAGATCAAAAGTGGGTATTTAGTTCTAAAACAGAATATGTGGTATGGATTTGTTAGGAATCTAGTCGGAGGAGCAATATATTCTATGATTTTCTGCATTGTGAATATTGGAGTTGGTTTCATAAAGCATAACAATCCTTTGCTTATTATCTCATCGATCGTTTTGCTAGTTGTTTATGCGGGTGTGTTTTTCTTTCGCAAAAAAATTCTTGTACAGAACGCCGAAGCTTATGCGAACCAACTAATTGCTGAATTTATGGATAGTAGTATGAATTAACGTAGAAATCCGCCTCGAGTTTCATTATTGTAACGACAACTCTCTCGCGCTAACGCTTGGGCAGGTGAGCCGACCGAACGCGGGCTCGCCAGACGCGAACGAACCCAAACGAACCCAATTTGTCCCCCTCAGCGGCTCGGCGGGCCCGGGGATTTGGCGGCCTGACGGATTTGCTTGTTTATTCTGACGCTGCACCAGTCGTGGCCGCACATGGAGCAGTAATCGGCAGAAGAAGATTTGTCTTTGCCCATTTCCTTGCAGGCCTCGGCGTGCATGGTCTCGGCGGTCTGCGGGTCGAGCGACCCGGCCAGATGCGTCTTCCAGTCGAGGGCCGTGCGTGCGATGCTCAACTGCCTGTCTCTGTCAGCAGCCCCTTTCAAACCGCGAGCAACATCGGCGGCGTGGGCGGCAATCTTTGCCGCGACGACGCCTGCGCGAACGTCATCGGCGTTTGGCAGACCGAGGTGCTCCCGCGGGGTGACATAGCACAAAAAGGACGCGCCGTAAAAGGCGGCGGCAGTTCCTCCAATGGCCGAGGTTATGTGGTCGTAGCCGGGAGCTATGTCGGTGACGATAGGGCCGAGGACGTAGAAGGGTGCGCCGTGGCAGATTTCCTGCTGGATTTCCATGTTGTGCTTTATCTGGTCAAACGGCACGTGGCCGGGACCTTCCACCATTACCTGACAGCCCTTCTCCTGAGCCCTCTGTGTCAGTTCGCCGAGTGTTCTGAGCTCGGCCAGTTGGGCGTCGTCGGTGGCGTCGGCAATGGCGCCGGGGCGCAGGCCGTCGCCGAGCGAAAAGCAGACATCATATTCGCGCATGATGTCGCACAAGTCATCGAACATTTCATAGAGAGGGTTCTGCCTGTTATGGTGCAGCATCCACTTTGCCAGCAGTGCGCCGCCCCGGCTGACAATGCCGGCCACGCGCGTTTCGAGCAGCGGCAAATGGTCTTTGAGGACGCCGGCGTGAATCGTGAAGAAGTCAACGCCTTGCTCTGCCTGTTTGCGGATGGTTTCAAGGATAGTCTTTTCGTCTATGTCTTCGACATTCCTGCCTTCTATGACCTGATATATCGGTACTGTTCCGAAAGGCACGGGGCAGCGCGCCAGCAGTTGCTCGCGTGTGTTGTCGAGGTTGCCGCCTGTGCTCAGGTCCATAACGGCATCGGCGCCGGCGGCCAGGGCCTCCTCCATCTTTTCGATTTCGGCATCAACAGAAGAGCGGACGCTGCTGGCGCCGATATTGGCGTTTACCTTCGTGGCAAGGATTCTCCCGATTCCAACGGGTTTAAGGTTGGTTTTCAGGTGCAGCTTATTGGCCGGTATTACGAGCCGTCCGGCGGCAATCTCCTCTCGGACAAGCCCGGCATCGACGGATTCACGTTCCGCGACGAATTCGACCTCATCCGAGATTCGCCCGGCCTGTGCTGTCTGCAATTGTGTCGGCACTTTATCAGGCTCCTCTTATATGCAAAAAAATCGCTTCAGCAGGAAGCGATTTGGTCGTCGGTGGAGCTTCTTTTCTTTTGCAGGTTCACCGCTTCCTACGCAGGCATATCCGCCTCATTGGCGATTGTCCTGATCAGGTTCGAAGGGTCTTTTCTCAGGCCCGCACCTGGCGAGCCACCCCTGGCGAACTGCTTCCATTATAGTGCATGCTCTGCGGTAGTCAAACAAATAGTGCTGCTGCAAGTGCCCGTCAGTGCTTACTTAGTGAGTTTTTCCATCAGGAAATCATAAGCCCGTTTGCCGCTGATTTGGTGTTTTCCTTCGAAATAGTCGGTTTCTATGTGATCCTCGGCGTCGAGCACTTTGTACACCTGTTCGGCCCGGCGAACGCTCGCTTTGACATTGTCGATGGGGAAGATCGGGTCCAGGCTACCGGCCTCGACGAGCATCGGGCGGGGGGCGATTAAGCCAACAATGTCGCTCATTTCGCCGAATTGGCTCAGGCCGTGCACATAGTTGCACTGACAGTGAGCCATTGCCAGTACGCTGTCCCGGAAGGTGCAGAAATAGCCGCTCACTACGCAGGCCTTTATCCGCTCATCGAGGGCGGTGGTGAAGAATGTAAGCATTCCGCCGCCGCTGATTCCCATCATCCCCAGCCGCGAGGCGTCCACATCCGGGCGTGTTTGCAGGTAATCGACGAGGCGCTTGGTGTCGAGAACCCGCAGGCCGAGGGCTGAGCCGACCAGGTGAGAAGCCAGCGCCGCGGTGTGCGCACAGGTCTTGGGGGCGCCCTGTCCCAATTCCTTGTTCAGATACGAAAAGTCCGTCTGCCTCTCGCCAAAGCACGATATTTCAGGGGCCGCCACGGCGAAGCCGCGCCGACAGAGTGCGACGGCAAAATCTTTCTGGTAGCCCTCCGGTTCATCGCGGTTACTGCCGTCTTTTCGTATGCCCACAATGTCCTTCACGCCATATCCGTGTCCGTGCAATGCTATCACCACCGGCAACGGCCGCGGCAGTCCCTTCGGCAGCAGAATATACACCGGCATTTCGGTGTAGGCCGTGGTCCGAATCAGCACCTTCTGACGCGTGTAATCTGCCTTGTCCACGTCCTCCAGCAATCTGGGCTGCAAGTCCACCTTGGGCTCATCCTGAAATCCGAGGAGCTCGTTGAGCGATTTGCGAGTCTTCCTCTGCCAGCTTCTTGCCTGCCTTGCATTCCTGGCCCGGAAGGCGTACCTGGCGGAATTGGGGTCGTAGCGCTGCCACAAAGCGTAGGCCGGCTGAAGCCGGAGCTTCGTATCACTGCTGTAAGGCTCCTCTTGAACCGAATCGTTCGTTTTCTGAGCCGCTGCCTGGTCGTTCTGAGCACCATAACTGAAAGCGGCAAGAACAGCCACACAACCAAATCCCACTGCCCGCAACGGTCGTCTCATCCTGCTCATATTATTCTCCTCGCATAGTCCAAGCATGACTGAATGAGCTGCTAATTCCTGCGTCTTGTACGAGACAAGGCCGCAAGTTTGACTTCATCGGCGGAATCACGGCTCAGAATCTTGAATCCGTTCTCCGTTACCAGAATATCGTCCTCAATTCGGACGCCCAACCTGCCGGGGATATAGACGCCCGGTTCAATCGTCAGGACCATCCCGGCCTTGAGTTTGCCTTTGCCTTCTTTCGAGACGACGGGTCCTTCGTGTATTTCGAGGCCCAGTCCGTGTCCTGTGCCGTGGCCGTAAACGGGTAGTCCGGCGTTTCTTATTACACTCCTCGCGGCCTGGTCCACCTGCAAAACATCGACTCCCGGGCTTACCATTTCAATGGCGGCGGCTTGTGCCTGCCGAACAGCCTCATAGACCTTTTTATAATAGGCACTCGGCCTGCCGACGGCGAAACATCGGGTCAGGTCGGAGCAGTAGCCGTTATATCTGGCGCCGAAATCGATAAGGATTGAATCGTTGTTCTTCAGTTTCCGGCGGCCCGGCTGGTGATGCGGACGCGAGGCATTGGGGCCGAATGCGACTATTGTTTCGAAGCTGTTGCGAGCCCCGAGCTTGTGAATCTCAAAATCCAAAGCCCCCGCCAATTCACTTTCTGTGATGCCGGGCTTTATACATCTCAACACCCGTCCCAAGGCACGATTGGCGATCCTGGCAGCCGACCGGATTGCAGAGATTTCACTGCTGTCCTTGTTGAGGCGGACCGCTTCAATGACCTGCGCCGCCGGTTTCAAGCGGACTTTGACTCGTTTCTTCAATGCCTCGAAGTCGCTCAGACTGGCAGAGGCCTCGACATGCACCGTCCGGACGGACTTGAATTTCTCTGTCAGTTTAGCTGTCGCGGCGGCTATCGGACCATCGCGCTGAATTATCTTGCAGCCCCGGCATTCACCCTCGGCCTGTTCGGTATATCGGCTGTCGGTCAAGAGATGAAGCGTGCGCCTCGTAATTACCGCCCAGCTATCTTCACCCGAAAATCCGGTCAAGTAAGTCACATTTGCCGGTTTGGTCAAAATCAGACAGTGAATCTTTTTGTCGTTCAAATGCCGCCTTGCCGTGGCAATACGTCTTTTCAACACTTCTTTTCCCTTATCCATACACAGTACTTCCAAAACTCCACCCATTTTTTGTAGCGGGGCGTCACGGCTATCGCCATCACAACTAATCCCGCCAACTGATTTGGGATCAGCAATCGACGCCAACCGCATTAATAAGTTGATTAACACCGGCGCTCAAAAAAATAAAGCTTTTTTTTGCGAAGGGGGTTTGCTGAGGACCATTTTTGTTCTTATATTTTTCTTAGAATAAGACTCGCTGGGGGGCGAAACCGGCAGTTATGAACGGATTACGGCTGTTGATGTTTTCCGCTGGGGGGATGAATTCTTGCTGACCCGGTTGCACGGGACAGGACGGCGCTCGCCGTCCTGTACTTTTTGCAAAACTTGCCTTAGAAAACTCCTTCCGTTACAATACGCTCTGAACTGATTTGAGTGTTTATTGCTTGAAGACGCAGATGATACCGTGATATTGCCGATTCGCACAAATATTCGACCCCGCCGGACGCCATACGCAAACCTTGCGCTTATTGTCGTTAACATAATTGTTTTTTCTGTCAGCTATTGGCCTCACCTCAATCCGTTTACCGGGGCAAAGGAAGGGCTTCGACCCTGGGCCGAGCAGTTCATGCTCAATCCCGTCTATCCGCGGCTGTGGCAGTTTGTGAGCTATGCCTTTTTGCATGCCGGTCTGCTGCACATCTTCGGCAATATGTATTTCCTGTATTTGTTCGGCAATAACGTCAACGACAAGCTCGGCAATATCGGCTATTTATGTCTGTACCTCGGCGGAGCGGTATTCGCCGGCGTCGGGCACGCCCTGCTCCACGAAAACCCTGTTCTTGGCGCCAGCGGAGCGGTCGCCGCCGTAACCGGCGCTTATCTGGTCTTGTTTCCCCAATCTTTGATCACAATCCTCGTCATATTCTTCTTCATCGGTACCATGGAGCTGTCGGCGCTGTATTTTATCCTCTTCAAATTGATTGTCTGGGATAACATTATCGAGGCCAGACTGTATGCTAGCGCGGTCGCCTATGGCGCCCATTTGGCCGGCTATGCCTTTGGGATCTTCGCAATGGTACTTTTGCTTTCCACCGGGCTTATCGGCGGCAGCGGCTTCGACCTTTGGTCTATGATGAGACAATGGAATCGTCGCCGACGCTTTCGCGACGTCGTGTCAAACGGCTACGACCCTTTTACGGGCGGGACGCCTGCCAAGCGCATAAACGCAAGAGAAATCAGGACGCCCGACCAGAAGCAGCAGGACGAGAAAATCCAGCAGCTTCGCAACGAGATTGCAGCTCGCGTTGCCCAGCACAATTTGTCCGCCGCGGCAGAATTGTATTTGGAGCTTATGGAGCTGGACAGGGAACATGTGCTGCCCCGTCAGTATCTGCTCGACATTGCCAATCAGCTTGCCAGTAAGAGCAAACACGCTGAATCAGCCCAGGCGTATGAGAAGTTTTTGTTACACTATCCCACGTATGAATACGTCGAGCAGGTCGAGCTGATGCTCGGCGTATTGTATTCACGCTACCTGCGCGAGCCGCAACTGGCAATCAAGCATCTCGAGGCCGCGCTCGAAAACCTTTCCGACCCGGGGCAGCGGAAAATGTGCCGCGACGAACTTGCCAAACTGCAGCAGTAGCATCTCCACCTCCTGCGCAAATGATGGGGCCCATACCGAAAACATCGGTACAGGCCCCGAATTCTACGCAAAATGCACCGGCTGATTAGCAGCCATGCAAGCACGGGGCGCGCCTACAGCGGCGGCCAAAAACGCTCTTCGAGCCAGCTTTCCATAAGTTTGGCAAAGTCCTTGAAGTTGATAACCTCGGGATCCTCACCACTGAAGAGGTTGACCGGTGACGTGATCAGGAATTCTCCCGTGCCTTTGGTAGCAAGCCAGGCGACCTCGGCGTGCGACAGCCCATAGTCGTAGATGCGGACGTCGTCTATGATGCCTTCAAACGGACTCTCATTGGCGTCCGGTTCGTTGCCTATTGCCAAACCGGGGTCGTTCGGGCACCGAGCAAGCCCGTATGGATTGTTTACATCCTTGGCCTCGCTGAGCTGACCGTTGACGTAGCAGGCCAAAGTTGAGCCGTCGTAGGTTCCGGCCAAATGAATCCAGTCATTAGGCCAGACAACATCGTTTACCTCGTACCTTGTGTGGCCGGAATGCTTGCCGTCGCGGAATTGGAAGACGAAGAAGTCATCATCGTTGACCTCTATCTCGTAGGACTCGTGGTCGTTTCTGCCTTTGACCACAACGCGACCGCTGCTCATATCCTCGCGGATATATATCCACGCTGTTACGCTCACCTGATTGGTATCCGGCTTTAGGTCGTCTGTATCCGGCACCTTGACTCTTCCTCCGGAGAACTCCACGGCGTTGCCGATGCGGCCGGATACCCATGAATAACCACCCGCGTTGGTCAGTTGGAGGGTCCCGTGATTGTCATTGGCGCTGGAATCCTCAGCAAAGGTTCCGGTACCCTCGTCAAGCTTCCAGTGACCTATAAGGTTAGCGTCACATGGTTCTTGGACGTCAATACCCAAATCATCAGCAAAATTCACGTCACGCAGGAGCCACTGCTGTCCCATTTTGCTGACGTCTGCGATGTCAACGATGCAGTCTCCGCTGAAGTCGGCGGCCGGGCCGAACTCAGGCTTGCAGATAGGCATGCTCAAACGAAGGTCGTCGAAGTAAACCACGCCTTTGCCCGCACATACGGGGCTGCGCCTGTTACCGAACCCGATGTACACGTTTGCAATGCTCGAGAAGTTCACATCATCCGCAACCGCAGCAAAGTTGCCGTCGCTGAAGTACTTAAATGGAATGTCCCATCGCTGCCACTGTTCAACCAGCAGGTCGGCCAGCGCTTCGCCCTCGTTGTCGCCGTAGCGCATCTCAGCGTAAGCGCCGAGGGTATCATCAACAGCAATGTACATCTGCTCGTCCTCGGTGGCGTCGTTTTCAGCCTGACCGTAGAAGAAGACGGTCAGCAGGCGCACATCAACGGAGGTCCAGTCCTGAAAGCCGCCGATCTCTTCCAGAGGCAGCCATGCCTCGGCATAACATAAATCGGCCCACGGGTCATCCGTGTCGTAAGTGTATGACACCGCCTGCTCGCCCGTGTTGACGGGCTTCGGCCGCTTTGCAAGCTCAAGCCAGGCACCTGTAGTTTCGCCCCACTCCTGAGAATACTGGTCATACCACGTGTACTGGATTGCCTTCTGGTCCGTGTCATACTGCTCGAAGTTGTCAAGAATGATGAAGTCGGCGACCGTGAAGCGCCAGACATTGCCTTTCCAGATGTTGGGGTCGTTGACCTCATCGATACGCCAGTAGTACGTTTCCTTTAGATCAAGAGTACCGGGTTCAAACTCCAGCTCGCTTTGGTTCTTCTGGAACTCGGCATCATTAGTGGTGGCATCATTCACATCATCCCAGGCCGTCCCGAAGTAGACATCATGCGATGCCGCGTAATCGCCGGGCTTCCAGATAAGATTAGCGTCGCGGGCGACATCGACCTCGCCATCGTACGGGTCCGGCGCCCAGGCCAGATCGACGTCACCGCACCTGAACAGGCCGGCTATCTCGGTCTCCGACAGGGCACGGTCGTAGACCCTGAAGTCATCGATCTGACCGCTGAAGTCGTCGCTGTTTGCCCAGTTGGAGCCGATTCGGAAGTTGTTCGCAATATCACTGATTGTGGCCAAAGCGGTGGTGTTAACGTCGCTCTTGGTAACTTCTTCTTCGCCGTCGAAGTAAATACTCATGGTGCCGGCGTTCTCATCCTTGATAAGAGTGAGATGGTGCCAGTCAGACAGCCACGCCTTAGGCCTGGCGTCAGCCCACACCTGCTCATCGTTGGGGTCAGTGCCCGCCTGCCAGTATATATCGCCGTTATCATCGGGGATTGCGGCGGCCAGGTGATAATTGTCACTACCCGAGCCGAAAAGCCAGTTGTCACTGTCTCTGTCGGCCCCTTTAAACCAAAACGCAATACTCACTTCCTTTTCGAGGGTGGCAACCACATCTTTGGTGAAGTCTATACGCTGGTCGCTGTTTGCCTTGAACGAGCCGGGCTCGCATCGGCCGTCGTTGACATCCCACGGCTGCCAGCCGTCGTTGTAGAAGTCCTGACCGTTGCCGTGATACTCCCGGCCGGAAGAGTCGTGAACGATGGTCCCCTCTGTTTCGTTGAATTCCAGCCAGAGCCTCAGATTCGGGTCAACAATGGCGCTCTCGCTGCGGAAGCTCCAGACCTCGCCTTTCCATCTGTTGCCGCCGTTGACATCGTCAACCCGCCAGTAGTATACAGTGAAGTACTCAAGGTCGCCGGGCGGATCATAGCTGCTTACACCAACGTTGTTGTAATCGACGTTGGGGTGCGAGGCGGTGGTTGCATCGTTGACATCATTGAAATCGGTGCCTATATAAACATCATGCGAGCTGGCAAGGCACCCGGGGTGCCATTCGAGAACCTGTTCTAAAGGCACCTTTGTTTCCTCGTCGGCGGGTACCGGGTCATACGAGGTCCTGTCGTTGGTGATAAACTGCCAGGTCTCGCCTCTCCACGTATCTACGCCGTTGACTTCGTCAATCCGCCAGTAGTAAGTCTGGCCCCAATCGAGCAGCCCGGTCGGCCAGCAGTTCACATCCTGTGTGGTCCGGTAGACGCCCGAATTTTTATCGGCGTCCTTGACTTCATCGAAATCGGTGCCGAAGTACACGTCATGCTCGTCCGCGTAAACGCCGGGCGTCCAGCAGAGCACCACCTCGTCCGCACACAGATTCTCCGAATAGTTCGTCGGATTGGGTCGCTTGGCGTTCTCCGCCAGACCGTAAAGCAGAAAGAAGCTCGGGTCAAGGGCATCATCGGAGATGCGCACCTCATCGATTCGGCCCTGGAAGTACTGGCCCGAGTTCTGAGGCGGCGATTCGTTGTCCCGAATAACACAGCCGATTCCCAGCGCCGTGCTGGAATCACCTATCGAGCCTTCGAACGGTAGTTGCGAGACGCTGTTGGGCCCCAAATCCTGCGACTGCTCGCCGTTGACATAGAACGTTACGAACTCCCCGTCCCAGACCAGTGCAACGTGATACCAGTCATTCTCCTCATAGAGCAGGTCGTTGCATACGCCCCCGCCGTCCCCGATGTCGTCCTCGGGCCCGGCCAAGCGCACGGCGAAATTGCCAGCCTCTCGCGTGTCGATGTAATATATCCCGCCGTTGGCGGGGCTGTTATTCTTCCTGATGACCACCTGCTGGCGGGCCTCGGAGACATATACAAACGTCTCGATGGTACAGGCGGACAGGTTACTCAAGTCCACCAATGAGTTCGTCCCGCCGTCTTCAACCCACAGGCCGACTCCCGGGTCGTTATCGCCTAAGGTGTTGAGGAACTCTGCGCATGTTCCCGCCGTACCGAACCAGGGGTTGGAAAGCGCATATTTGATTGCATTGGTGGCATTCGGGTCAAGGTCGGCATCCTCAAATGCCTGGGCAACCTTACCGTTAGCCTTGTCGGTGTCGGAAACTACATCCTGACCCGGCGGACCGTCAAGGCTCCAGTGCAGTATGGTCTCTGCCCGCGCCGGGCCCACCACACACACGAGCAAAACAAAAGTAGTCAGAAAAAAGAGTCTTTTGTCCATAACCTACCTCCTTCAATATAAGACGACAAACCTGTTCTGCTTCGGCCACGCGCCGAAAAGTTATTATCAACGAGCATGCCTGCCTTCACCACTATTGAGCCTGCTCGTCAAAAACGACGTTGGTCCAGACGGACAGCCAAACTACCTCTCAGCAACACTCTCTCAGAATAGATTGAACCAAGTGTCAGTCTACCAAAGCACCCTGGCTTTCGTCAAGATAAATCTTCCCTGTTTTTCCTGTCGGCAGGATTCCAGGGAATTTTGGCAAAAAAGTGCGTTTTGCTGCGGCCGGCTGGAAAAGGCATCCTGCCTCGTTGGCCGCCGGCATTGCCGCCCGCTACACCTTCCTGCGGCTGCTCAATCCCCCAAGACCGGCTGCAAGTCTTCTGCACCCCCACCCAAATTTCATCAAATAAAGAGTTGACAACGGCTCTTGCCGATGCTAATTTCAAACGCGCAGAACGGTTGGGCCGTTCCGCAATATAGTATGGAAACTTGTTTTTGGGGAGCAGAAAAATGGAAGCTCGTTTCAAATCGTTCATCGTTTTCTACCTGATTGCTTTGACCGCCGCCTGCTTTGCTCAAGAGGTCTCTTCACCTGAGCCGGCGGCGCCCGCCGACGCCAACGCAGCCGGCGTCCCGTCTTTTCCCTACGTTGCTCAGATTAATGCTGACGACGTCTATATCCGTTCCGGTCCCGGAACAAACCACTATACTTGCGGCAAGCTCAGCAAGGCCGACAAGGTGACGGTGGTGGGCAGTCTTTTTGGCTGGTCTCGAATCGTTCCGCCGCCCGGCAGCTTCTCCTGGATTTTTTCGCGCTATGTGAAAGTCGAGCCCGACAGTCCCGATGCTGGAATTGTCATCGGCAACGCCGTCCCCGTCTATGTCGGCGCCGAGGACAGGGAGCCTATGCATTCCGACCAAATGCAGCTGAAGCTCAACAAAGACGAAAAAGTCGCGATTCTGGGCCCGCCGCAGGGAGAGTATTACAAAATCGCTCCGCCCACCGGCGCCTACCTTTGGGTCAGCACAAAGCACACACAGCCTCTGGACTCGACTGAGCCCATGCCGCCTCCCAGCTTCACGCCCGTTGTCGTCCCCGGCCCGGCGACGCCCAACTCCGTCCTGCTCGATGACACAAAGCTTCAGCAGTTCTACGAACTGCAAAAGCAGATGGATGCTGAGCGGGCCAAGCCTATGGCCGAGCAGAACTATGCCAATATCAAGAAGTCGCTGCTTGAAATCGCCAATAACCCGCAGGCCGGCAAGGCCGCGCGGTACGCCGAGTTTGCGGTGCAGCAGATAGGACGTTGCGAACTGGCCCTGGAAGTGGCCAACGCCGTCCGCCTCCAGGATGAGCAGCTCGCGCAGGTCAGGAGAAACCTCGCCAGCGCCAGGAGCAAACGCTTGGCGGAGATTCAGGACCTCGGCAGATTCGCCGTTATCGGGCGGCTTCAGACTTTCACCACCTACGGTCCCGGTCATTACCGCATAGTCGACGAATCCGGCAACACCGTCTGTTATGCCTTGCCCACCGGCCAAACCGCCCAGATGAACCTGGATGGTTACATTGGCAAGAAAGTGGGCCTTGTCGGAACGATTGAGCCTCACGCTGAAACGGTAGGGGCCCTCGTGCGATTTGCGAAAATAGTGGAATTAGACTGAATCGGCCTGTGGCGCGGGCGGGTCTGGGACCTCGACTGGCCCTAATGCGGCGTTTGCGACTGATGAGCGGGCCCCAAAAGCCCGGCAAGAGCCCCGCACAAGCGTATGGGCCGCGATAACATGCGAAGAATCCCCTCCGGAACCCAGCAGGAGGCCTTTCATCAGTCCGAAACGATAGCAGGGCGGTTGGACGCTTTGGCTCAGGCCTTCGGGGCTGCTTAGCTCTTGCACATCGCCAGGGCCGCATTCCCTTTTGGGCAGAGACCCATAATAACATAGAAAAACCTGAAATTTTGCAAAATAATACTTGACTCTGGAGCAGCGAATGTGGTATAAGTAAGGTGATAGTGTTTAAGTGTTTCTTTCAGGCCGCTACGCAGAGGTTTCGGCGCTGTCCGGAAGACACCCGAGCAGGGCAGAAGCCAGCGGTGGAGGATTTGTTGCTCATAAGGGCGCGTGCGTATGTGTGGAGAATGTGAGGAGGTGGTAGAATAACCGGTAATAACCGCTCCCCATCGATACGGCGCAGTCTGTACTAGGGGGGGCGTTCTTTCCGGGCAGGAAGCATTGTCACGATACCGGCACAGACTGATTGGGGTGAAGGCGTCTGGCGGCCGGTGAAAAAACAAGTCATATTAGACGTTTTCGTGGAAATAGAATATTGGAATTTAGTTTGAAGGAGGTAATGTTATGAACAGGAAATTATTTTTTCTAACGTCACTGGTTGTCCTGCTGAGCTGTCTGTCGGCGGCAAACGCAGGCACACAGTACAAGTTCGACATCGCTGTCCACATTGGCGGCGTTCCGGTAGCGTACACGGACAAGAGCCAGCAGCCCGGCTACTCGGACTGGTACACTTTGATCCGATGGGAGAATGATATACAGCGTCACGATGGAGGAGCCTGGCACGACATTGCCGGGCAAGCTGGTCTTAATCTGGCTATGGGTGGAGGCGATGGCAGCTCGGCGCCCGGCAGCGTTCTGGATTTCTCAACAGCCGCGGACGACCCCATCTGTAATACCTGGTTGAGAACAGGTAGTGACGGGGACAATCCTGGAGATTCTGTTTGCTACATCGTTCTTTGGGGTCCCGGTCTCAAGCCGGGCGCATACTGGATATATGGCTATCACAACAGCGTCGGTGGAGGCCAGCCAAAGATGCCGAGGGTCTATGTGGAAACATATACATCTGCGAATGCTGTGGGGAACAGTGGAGGAGCTCCGGTTGACCCCGATGGCGGCGGCGTCATAGTGCCACCCGAGGGCAACGATGTAAACGTACCTATTATGCACGTTAGTGACGATGATTTGCTCGAGCCTAATGTCTCGCTTGTGAAATTCTACACCGACGGCTCACCGGTCAAAATCACTTACGAGAACGGCGCGGACAGCACCGCCGTACTCAATGCGTTCATACTCGAAGTATTCGGCGAGGGGCCGGAGGCCAAGGATCCGAGCCCGGCCAACAACAGGACCGGTGTCTGCCCGGACGTTGAGCTAAGCTGGGGGCCCGGGGTTTGGGCAAGCGATGTGAACGGTCACGACCTGTACTTAGGCACCGACTTCAACGACGTCAATAACGCCAATACGGCGGTGCAACTGGGCGTGTATGAGGGTCGGCTGGATGATCCGTGCTACGACCCGACGGGCTACCTGGACTTTGGCGAGACCTATTACTGGAGGGTGGACGAAGTCAACGATGTCTGCTCGCCGGGCGTGCCGTGGAAAGGGACAGTCTGGAACTTTACCACCGAAGACGGCAAGGCCCGCAACCCCGCCCCGGAGGACGGCGGCGCCAGCGTCGAAAGCGACACCATTGCCTGGACGCCTTCATGCATAGCTACTCTGCACGATGTGTACTTCAGTACAGACTACAATGCGGTCAGGGACGCCACGACGTCATCGCCGATGCCGGATCCCTACCTGGGCACGGTGCCTTTTACCAACCTCAACAGTGGGCTGGTCGGCGTCGGCAAACGATACTACTGGCGTGTCGACGAGCAGGGACCCACCACCTTCCCCAAGGGCGATGTCTGGACCTACCAGACGCGCGGCACCGCCCTGATGCACTATTCGTTTGACGGCGTCATCGATGCCAACCTGCCCAGTCCCATTACGGACGACACGGGTAATGTTACGTTTACTAAGCGGGGGAACGGCGAATTGAGATATGACGAGCCCAACCCGCTTTACAACACCCTCGGTACCTCCGCACAATTCACACCGGTTGATGGATATAGCTATGGCGGGGGCGCCGCCTTCCTCATGCGCTCGTGCTTCGGACCGGACCTGCTCGACCTGACAACGGACGCATATACCATCGAAGCATGGGTCAGACAGGACGGACCGGCAGCTAATGCCGACGACGATGATGATATGGAGGGTACCGTTTTAAGAAAAGACAGGTACACCTACGGTTTTGGCGTCGACAACGACGGTACCGTTAAATTCATGCATGCCGGTAATGTTCTTGCATCAGAGCCCGGCCGCAGCATCTCACGAGACGAGTGGCACCATATTGCTGCTGTCTATGATGAGTCAGACGTCTCTGCGAGGCAAAAGCTATATATCGACGGCCTCGTTGCGGCAGACAATAATGAACCCGGGCCCAATCCACCCGATGATTTTGCCACTGATGATTTGGGTATAGGAGCATACCGCTATGAATCAGGAAGCGCCACGCATTACAGGAATCAGTTCAATGGCGCCATTGACGAGTTGCGTGTCTCCGATTATGCCTTGACTCCGAACGAATTCTTAATGCGCGGCGATGAGGGTCTTGCCTGGCTGCCTCGGCCGTCCAACGGCCGCAGAGATGTCCCGCCGGATACCGAGCTGGACTGGAGTCCGGGAAGACTCGCCTCTTCCCACAATCTTTACCTCGGCACAAGCTGGGACGATGTGTCCGATGCCAATACCGTAGTGACGCTCGGCGTGTTCATAGACAACATGGAGCCCAATGAGTATGACCCCTGTCTTCTCGCCATGAAGACCGAGTGGTACTGGCGGGTGGACGAGATCGATGACTCCAACGATTACATCTGGAGAGGCCACGTGTGGAGGTTCACAACCGCCGACTATCTCGCCCTCGACAATTTTGAGCAGTACGACACGGACCAGAAGGCAATACAGTACACCTGGTACGACCAGTATTCCCAGAATGAGGGCGAGCTGACCGGGGCGTGGCTGGAGCTTGCAAAAGTACCCTCGAAACCCGTTCACCTTGGGAGGCAGGCGATGTCATACACGTACAACACCGATGACCCGTGGGCGGACCTCGAGTATGCCGAGGCGTGGCTGCCTCTCGACGAAATTGGCGGGCAGCAGGACTGGACAGTGGCCGACCTGAGGATTCTGAGCCTGTTCTTCTACGGGCAACCTGATAACGACGCCTGCGATACCGAGCAGATGTACGTTTCTGTCGAAGACATCTGGGGAGAGTACGCCGAGAGGCGCTACGGCGACAACCAGGGCGAGTCAATGAGCGACATCAAGGTCGACGAGTGGCAGCAGTGGATTATTGCGCTTAGCTCCTTCAGCGACAGCAACTACGCCGAGGTGGCCGCCAACGTGGACTTTGCCAACGTCAGGAGAGTGTATATCGGTTTTGGCGACCGGCGCACCCCGGTGGCCGCGGGCAAAGGCATTGTGTACTTCGACGACCTGCGCGTCTCTCTGGCCATGTGCGTTCCAGACCAGTTGAAGCCGGCTTATGACTGGAGCGGCAACTGCATCGTGGACGTTGCAGACATCGGAGTCATGGGCGAGAACTGGCTCAGACATGATGTGAATTTCCTCGATGATTTAGGCATCCAGGTCGAGGAGCCCTGTGACGCCAACCTGCTGGGTCACTGGAAGCTCGATGAAGGGGATGGCAACACCGCCGGAGACTCCAGCGCCAATAACTATCATGGCACGCTCCAGGGCGACTATGAGTGGATGGTGCCCGGCAAGGACGGCAACGCCGTCGATTTCGACGGCGGCAGAATGAATCTTGACGACGAGGGCAATACGCCGAATCTGAGGCCGCTCAATGCGGTCAGCGTGTGTGCGTGGGCCTATCTCGACGGCGGCCAGGAAAACGCTCGCGTCGTGGTCAAAGGAGATAACGACGAAGAATCATACGAGCTTGAGGTTGACGGCGATGACCAGTTCGTCTTTCAGTTCCGCGACGGCAACGACCCGAACAACGATAGGTACGACGTAAACGGCATGGTCTGGACTGATGACTGGATTCATCTGGCCGGCACATACGACGGTTCGACTATCGCCTGCTATGTGAACGGTGAGCTCCAGGATGCCAAGGACATTGATAATCCTTGGGGCCTATCTCAGGATCCCAATGGTGGATTCGCGATAGGCGACAAACCCGAATCGGACGACAGCGACGGCAACCCGTTCGACGGCCCCATCGATGACGTTCGCGTCTACAACTACGGTTTGTCTCCGGCGGAGGTTGCCTGGCTTGCTTCCGAGGGGACAGGGTTTGTAGCCCTGGTGTCCGAGGTGAATATTTTCTCGGGCGAGCGCCCGGAGGTAATCAACTTCAAGGACCTTGCCAAGATATTTGAGGCCTGGGGTGAAGAAAAGCTCTGGCCTGAATAATGCCTGGCTGACTGAGTAGATTTGCACCTGTTCGGGGCCCGTACCGCATAAGTACGGGCCCCGTTGTTTTGGGCGGTAGAGTGAAGGAGGGGGGAGCAGCAAGGTCCAGTATCTACGTAGATTGTGCATTTTTTGTGGTTTCCGGGGTCGATTTTGGTTGTACGGTCAAAGGGACGGGGGGACGTATTGGTCTTTGTTGGGGGCGAGTGGGGCTTTGGCTCGGCCGGTCTGGTAATTGGTCCGAAAAAAAGGCCGTACGGGATAGTTTGCTGACATTTGCCTTGACAAAAGGCCGCTTATGTGCTATAGAATATTAGTTCGCTCTTTAGCGGTTTGGGTGTGCCGCTTCTCAGCGGGCAGGTCGATGAGCCTGGGGTATGGCCTCTGTCGGGCCGCCCTGCACACCAGGCTTCTGCGTTCTTAACAAAACATTTATTAAACAATTTGAAAGGAGCGGTGAAATGTGCAGAAAACTGATATTATTGATTTGTGTGTTGCTGGTTGCGGCGTTGAGCGGGCCGGCGCGGGCGGCCAGATGGACGGGGGGCGGCGACGGGACGAGCTGGTACGATTCGGACAACTGGGACCCGAATTTTCCCGGTCAGTATGAAGATGCGGACATCAATTCTCCTCCGGGTCAGGGGCCGAGAATTGACGGCGACGTGGAGTGCGGCATTGTTCGGGGACCTTGCTACAACTCGAATGTTGCTCAGGGGATGGATATACTGAGCGGCAATGTCAAAATGAACGGGATGTGGCGGTTCAAGAACGAGGGCACCGGACTTGCCACCGTGAACATAACCGGCGGCGACATTACTGTGGGCGGCGACTGGAGGTGGTCGGATGACCCTGATACGTACGCAGTGGTGAATGTGACGGGCGCCAGTGTGACTTGTCCCCGTCTGAAGATTGGCGATAACGGCGGGGGCGAACTATACATAGGTCCCGGTGCCGTGGTTACGGTGAACGGGGAGTGTTCATTTTCGGGCAACGCGCCGACAACGTTGACTGTGGATGGCGGTCTGCTCGATGTGAAAGTGAAGCTCGAGCCAACCACCAGTCAAGTCAAGATCAATCTGGATGCAGGGACGATTCATTGCGCCACACTTGATGTCGAAGACCCGTACGCCATTGATATCAACGAGGGTGTGTTGATTATCGACGGCAACATGGTGGCGCAGATAGAGTCTGATATTGTTGACGAGTATATTACGGCGTACGACGGCGCCTCCGGTTCCGAGGTGCATGTTGAATATGCGCCCGGGACGGACCAGACGACGGTATGGGCGACGACAATTTACACCTGGGCGCGTCATCCGAGCCCTGATGACGGGGCAAAGAATCTGTGTGCGGACAATGTGGATGTGACGTGGACCCCCGGAGTGTACGCGGCGGAACACGATGTTTACTTCGGTACTGATTATGACGATGTGAAAAACGCCACAACCGCCTCGGCGGAACACAGAATCAGACAGGAGCCTAACAGCTATGACGCGAGTGCGCTGGAGACTCTTGAGCCGGGCGAGACGTATTATTGGCGGATAGATGAGGTTAACGACAATGCCTGGGCGCCGTCGGGCAGCCCATGGAAGGGCAAGGTGTGGTCGTTTTCAATTAACGACGGAAACGCATTTGATCCCGACCCGGCGCACAATAAGACGGGGGTGCCGCTGGATGCGACCCTTGGCTGGATGCCGGGCTGCTCTGCAAACTCGCACGATGTTTACTTCGGCACGGCTTACGAGGAGGTGAGGGATGCTGGGACGCTTTCGGGCGTGTTTAGGGGCAACCAGGGGCTTGGCGAGACGACTTACGATCCGTGTGATTTTGATTACCTGACGGACTACTATTGGCGGATTGACGAGGTCAACGGTCCGAGCACGTTAAAGGGGCCAGTGTGGAAGTTCAGGAGCCAAAGCGCTATTGTTGATGTGAACATGCTGTTGTGGTACAAGTTCGACGAGACGGACGGGATGACGGCCGGTGATTCAAGCGGTTATGAGAAGGACGCTTCGGTGGTGGGTACGACGAGTGTGGAATGGGACCCGAACGGGGGTCGTTTTGACGGCTGCATTCACTTTAGGGAGGAGGAAGCACTCGTGGTGCCGTCGGATGCGCTGCACACGGTTGATTCGGCCATAACGGTTTCGGTGTGGTTCAACATCGACAGTGGTGCGAGTTTAAGCGACGATTATGTGATATTCGACGCCGGCGACCTTGGCAGCGAGGGAAGTAACAAGCTCACTGGTCTGATTCCAGACAGTGCGGGAGATGTGGTTTGGCGCGCGGGCGGCGACCCTTGTGACGTGCTGGTTTGGGCCGATGCTGCGCCTGCGGCTTGGAGGGGGGACTGGCATCACTTCGGATTTCGCAAGAGCGAGGCCGCGGGCACGATGACCATATTCTTCGATGGTCTGCCGGTTAAGACACGGACCGGCACTGGCAACACGCTGAGCGAGGTGGCGGATACGCCTTTCACTTTAGGTTGCTACAATGACGAAAACAGCGGCGATTACGGCGGTCGGATGGATGACTTCAGGCTGTTCAACCGCGCATTGTCGGATACTGAGGTAGCGAGCCTGTTCAGGGGCGGCGAGGTCGAACTTCCCTGGGCGCCCAGCCCTTATGACGGCGAGGTGGATGTCGACCGGGATGTGAATCTTGTGTGGTGGCCGGGCAATTATGCGGCCTCCCACAATGTCTACTTCGGGACGAGCTGGGAAGACGTCAACAGCATGTCTGATCCGTGTGCCACCACGAATCCTGGTGATGAAAACTACAATCCCGGAATCCTTGAGTTAGAGAGCAGTTACTACTGGCGGATCGACGAGGTCAACGGTCCCAACACCTGGAAAGGGCCAGTCTGGAGATTCACGGTCGCTGACTTCCTTGTCCTCGATGATTTCGAGCAGTATGACACGGGCCAGAAGGCAATACAGTACACCTGGTACGACCAGTATTCTCAGGAGGAGGGTGAGCTGACCGGGGCGTGGCTGGAGCTGGCAAGGCCTCCC
>DATKZT010000021.1:0-57410 GCA_035527845.1 Sedimentisphaerales bacterium
GCCCGGTATGCGATGGGATAAGCCGAATGCCGAGGGCCTGATGGCCCTTGCATCCGTCCGCTCCAGCGGCCTTTGGAGACAATACTGGAATGCCCAGAAGAAACCATCCGCATGACCACCAGAATATATGGTCAGACACAATTCTCTCCTCAAAGGTAGAACAGGCCTTGACGCCGGCCCGCCCAATAGTTTAGAATCCTGCGGTTTTTTTGGAAACATTATTGTACATCAATCAGGAAATGAAGGCAAATGGCTGATGCAAGTGGATTTTTGAAAGAGGAGCTCACCCCGGAGCATTGCAGCGGCCTCGCGCCCCTTTGCAGGCTGTACCGGTTCCCTGTATTTCCTTGAAGGAGAAAGATGATTATGGCTACGCCGCTTGAAGCATGGGTTGAAGAACAGGCGAGACTCACCAGGCCGGACAAGATTCACTGGTGCGACGGGTCCGAAGAGGAGGCGCGTCGCCTGTTGGAAATCGGCATGAATGAGGAGAAAATCAATGACAGCCCCGTATTCTACGAGTTGAATCACAAGACATGGCCCAACGCTTACCTGCACAGAAGCCATCCGACGGATGTCGCCCGGACGGAGCAGCTGACCTTCGTCTGCCATGCCGACAAGGAAACCGCAGGGCCGAACAACAACTGGATGGCGCCTGCCGAAGCCAAACAGAAGGTTTCCAAGCTGTTCGAAGGGTCCATGAGGGGCAGAACAATGTATGTCATGCCCTATATGATGGGCCATCCGGATTCACCCTACGCCAAGGCCTGCGTGCAGCTTACCGATATCTCATACGTGGCGGTGAGCATGAGAATCATGACGAGGATGGGCAAGGCGGTGCTCGAAAAAATCGGCCGCCGGGAAGACTTCGTAAAGGGTCTGCACTCGGTGGGCGACTTCGACCCGAACAGGCGATTCATCATGCATTTTCCCGACGAGAACCTCGTCTGGAGTGTCGGCTCAGGTTATGGGGGAAACGCTCTGCTCGGAAAGAAATGCTTCTCTTTGCGCATCGCCTCCTGCATCGGCCGCAGGGAAGACTGGCTCGCAGAGCACATGGTCATATTAGGCATTGAAGATCCGCAGGGCAATGTCACTTATATTACCGCCGCCTTTCCCAGCGCCTGCGGCAAGACCAACCTCGCCATGCTCCAGTCCACGCTGCCGGGCTATAAGATATGGACCCTCGGAGACGACATCGCCTGGTTGAACGTGGGCCCGGACGGCAGACTGTGGGCAATCAATCCGGAAGTGGGGTTCTTCGGCGTCGCGCCGGGAACTTCGATGAAGACCAATCCGAATATGATGACCTCACTGAAGAAAAAAGGATTCTATCCCACATTGTTCACAAACGCCGCGCTGAATCTCGATACCAACGAGCCTTGCTGGGAAGGGGCGGATGCCCCCCTCCCTGCCAGTCTGCTCGATTGGCAGGGCAGGCCCTGGGACAAATCCTCAGGCGCAAAAGCCGCCCATCCCAATTCGAGATTCACCGTATCCATATACAACTGTCCAACCCTGTCAAGTGAGTTCGACAATCCCAGGGGCGTACCCATCTCTGCGATAATATTCGGCGGCAGAAGGACCCAGCTTATCCCGCTCGTGACCGAGGCCCGTGACTGGCAGAACGGCGTCTTCTTCGGCGCAAGGGCCGGCTCGGAAACTACCGCCGCGGCAATACACAAGGTCGGTATGCTCAGAAGAGACCCTATGTCCATGATTCCTTTCTGCGGTTACAACATGGGCGACTATTTCGCACACTGGCTCGATATCGGGAAAAAACTGTCGAACCCCCCAAAGATATTCTCCGTCAACTGGTTCAGGGTGGACGACAACGGCGACTTTATCTGGCCCGGCTTCGGAGAAAACATCAGGGTCCTCAAATGGATTATAGACAGAGTGAATAGCAAAGTGCAGGCCAGGGAAACGCCCATCGGCTTGATTCCGCATCTAAAGGATTTGAATCTCGAAGGACTCAATATCCCCTCAGACAGCCTGGAAAAACTCTTCGAGGTCAACCTTGCGGATTGGGACGCCGAGCTGAAAGACACGCGCGATTTCCTCACGAAATTCGGTGAACATCTGCCGCGGGAAATCTGGCATGAATACGAACGCATTGGCTGAATGCTCTCTTGCTGACGCCGCCAACGCCCGACACGCCCGGCGTCAGCATTCGAGCGGCTCGCAATTTGCCGCAGGATGCTCAGTACCGTCCGCCAAGTGAGACATTCTAAAGACCCCCGCCCTCTCGGTACGGTGGACCTTCATGTCCACGCATATCTTCTGTGACGTTTCGCACCGCCGTCAACGTATTCATTCATCCTCTGGTTCAACCACGCGACAGACCTCTTTTCCACAATGCTGACATCTGCCTCGGAGAATCAGGTCTTTCCCCCTCATTTCTGCCGTTTCCAGGATGATTGGCACGGACCCGAGACACCCGCCGCACCAGACATTGTCCAGAATCTTCTCCTGCGCCCACCGCGGCACCTTCTCCCAGCGCCGTCGCGCTTCCGCAGTGAATGGATCACCCGGCTCTATCGGTCTTATCATCTTTCTCCTTCAGTCAAGCTTGTTTGGTGCGATGTATCGCACTATTCAAGACTTCGTTGTTGTGTCGTATCCTTTTCATGTCATCCACGACCCGCAATGCTCGATGGTCTTCTTCCCGCAGTGTGGACACACCTTGAAAGTCAGCGGCCATTCGTCCGTCAGACAACCTTTCGTTTTGCAATAGTTGCACAACAGCTCATTCAGCAGGACCGGGTCCTTGCATCCCTCAGTAATCTCACACGAGGGTCCCTTGCGCCATGGCCTCAGGTCCGCCAACTCGCCACACTCTATCCACTCGGAAAGATTTTCAGGGATGCACACGTGGATGTGCTCCTGCGTTATATCCTCTCCAACATGAATCGGACAAGGCTGCGCAGACAGCCTGTCCGGCATGCCCGTTGCTTTTGGCTCCCGGGGAAAATCAGCATCCCGTCTGCCAACCAAGCGGGCCCCGAGGACCATCAAAAAGCGGAGCAGGTACCCCGCCTGAGTTCCTACCGAAATTGGCTCGGTACGCCCGAACTCAATCAGATGCATTGTCCCACAGTTCGTGCATACAAGATACGAGGCGGTCGGATGGTCCGTGTACTTATGGTAGTGGAACCAACCAACCTGGAACGCAAGCCTGCAGTATGTGCATATCATGTCGCTCGGCATCAGTTCTCCCTTTCCACAGAATAAACTCGCTTGCCCGCCTCCCATTTCACGGGCCCATCTGGCGCACCTTTCACCAAACAATCTACTCGGCCGAAACTAAAATGTCAACAAAAGACCTTGAAAGTATCTTGATATGCTGACAACTCCTCGCCAGGCCTCGACTTTCACTGCTTATGGTTCAGAAGTCTAACTTCGGGCGCATTGCGTTTTCTTATGGATTTGCGCAGGCCGTTGAGCATCCGACCAACCTCTGCTGTCGTCTCCAACAAACTGCTGGTTTTGTCGGCACTAATGTAGTCCAATCGTTGTGCTATTTGAATGTGAGTTTCCAGTTCCGCCAGAGAGCTGTAAGCTATCGACAGATGTTGAACAAATTCCCTGCTGGACTTTCTTTCACGTCCCTCGGCTATATTTGCCGGAACTGATACGGCCGCACGTTGCAGTTGGCTTGCAAGACCATAAACTTCAGATTTCGGGAATCCTTTTGTTGCTTGATAGCACACCACTACCAGGTCCATAGCTTTCTGCCATACTTCGAGATCTTGATAGCCCTTAATACTCATCTATCCACCCAAGCAACTGGCCCCTGACCCCTCTTTATGTATTCCAGCAGCCCGCCGTAGTTGATAACCTCAATCGCGCCGAGCAATTCAACCTTTCCCAAAATCCTTGTTCAAGTCCTCACTGTATCGATTCTTAGCACCTCTTTTCATACTCATCCTGACGATTAACACACCCAAAAAAAATGTCAGAACACCAACCACAAATATCATATTGGCAGTACTGCCGGTAGTCCGCTCACCTGTTACATCCAATACGAGGCGCCACGTGACTGCAACCAACAAAAAAAACACACCCAATGCCGCACAAACATTACCGACCCACATCCAGATACGCTGCAATCTGCTCATTTCCTTCTTCGCTTCAGTGATCTGCTCTCTCGTCATAACAGAACGCGCTAAAGGAGTGTCTGGAGTACCTTTAAACCCACCGGCCATCCACCGCCAGGCAGGAATCTGTATCCAGCGAATAGAGCCGTAGAGTATCCACGTACCTATGAAACAAAGGATACCGGCAAAGATAATAAATCCACCTGACCACGCAAGCACTTCTGGTGCCTCACCATTATCGCCTTGCATCCAAACGTATATTCCACTCCCGGCAGAGCCCACTAAAATAACAAGAGACAATATAGCCGTGATCCACGTAAATAGTTTCACGTGTTTTCTTTTTTGACTATCCATCCAACAGGTTGGTCCGTACTACATTTTCCTCTTTATGTGTTCCAAAAGCCCGCCGTCGTTGATAATCTCGAGCGCAAAATCCGGCAGCGGGGCAAATTCAATCTCGACGCCCGCCGTCTTATTCTTAATCACTCCGTTCTCGTAATCGATCTCCACCTCGTCGCCGTCGCTGATCTTGTCCGGCGCATCCGCCGACTCAATCAGATAGAAGCCGCCGTTGATGGCGTTGCGATAGAAGATTCGTGCAAAGGACTTTGCTATAACCGTCTGCACCTTTGCCCCGCGAATCGCCCAGACCGCGTGTTCGCGGGATGAGCCGCAGCCGAAATCCTCACCGGCTACGATAACGTCCCCCGCCCGCACCTTCCGGACAAACTCCTTGTCCAGATCCTCCAGACAGTGCCTTGCCAATTCGGCTCTATCATCGGTATTCAAATACCTCGCCGGTATGATTTCATCCGTATTTATATGGTCTCTCTTATATACGTGTGCTTTACTCATACTCCTGTGCCTCCTTAACTGTGCTGCTCTGCGAAGAGCAAACATCAAAATGAAGAAATCAAAACCACATATCAAAATCCATATCTACATCTTCCCCTTCAGCGTTAGTCCCATCGCAAAAGCATAAAGCCGTTTCTTAAACTCCTTTTGTATCTTTTCTTTGTCATTTTGCATTTTAATTCTTGCTATTTGATTTTCAAAGGTACTTCCTCGGGTCCGCCGGCTTTCCATTGATTAGCGCCATACTCGTAGGCGCCGACGTCCGGGGCCTTGCCATTGTAGTTGTCCGTGAAGCCCGGTATTACCCGACCGGCGTCGATTAGCGGCGAATTCTTCCGCGGGCGAAAGTCCATCTTTTCCGCATCGGCAAGCCAGGCTTCCGGCGGTTCCGCGCCAAGCTCGAGATTATTGGCGAACTTGTCACCGACAGCGAGCGGCTTGCCTCTCCATACGACATTCCCAACCGCATTGTTGTAGAAAAGACTGTTGGCGTTCTGCACTTTCAGCAGTGCAAATTGTTCTTGCCACGGCAACTTCTTCTCCGCCCCGGTGAAAATTAATAGGTCCTGCCCCTGTTGTCTCTTTTGTGCCGCCGCATCCCTTGGGCCGATATCAAAGATCGTGTTGTTGAACACCCCGTTGTGGTCGCCTTTTATGCTGATACCACACCTGCCGCAGTCCCACACGACGTTGTGGTGAACAGTCAGTCCTCGCGTCTGGCCGTCGCCGCGGATGCCCATCCCACCACAGCTCATTAGCCGCGCGACACCCTCAGTGTGACAACCGTGCACCCAGTTGTATCGCACAACACTTCCGGCGATTGACGGATCCCATGTTTGCAGCAGCGCCACATCCTTGGATAGTAGCCCGCCGCTATAAATGTGGTTGTATTCAATCGTGTGCGAGCCCGTGATGCAAACCAGCATCGAGTTGCCGGCGTTGTAGAAGGTGCTCTGACGAACCACGCTGCCGCCCGATCCGGCTCCCTGGCCGAAAACCAGCAGAGCACACTCTCTCAGAGATCCGTTCCAGCTAACGTCGTGGATGACACAGTCTTCCACCACGTTTGATTCGCCCTTCACGTAAAGGCCGGTACCGCTGGCGTAAGCTATGCTCGTGTTCCGGACGGTATTGTGTCCGCCCACGACAGCAGCACAACGTTGCTCCCCTTCGAAACCGCTTTTAGTTTGTACCCCTTCGTAGCATTCCCGCCGATAGCTGGGGAACATCAGTCGGCACTTTTCGACCACACAGTGGTTGCAGCGGTTAAAACGAAATGCTGTCGCAAAGAAATTGAAACCCTGCACCTCGATGTAATCGCATCCGCTTATGTCGAACGCATAGTCGCGCTTCTTGTAAACCACCTTCCTCCCCGATGGGTTCCTCCCATCCCCCGCCCACAAATACAGTTGGCCATTCCCCTCGTCGAGGAACCATTCAGTCGGCGAGTCCAGCGCCTCCAGCTTGCCCGACAAATAGTAGTAGTCGTCTTCCCATGGCGTTGTCATGTCTGCGTAGAACGTGATCCAATCAAGGTTCTTGGCGTAGGTGAACGTGTCACTGCTCTTGGCATGCTCGTCTACGACACGGTTCCAGGTGAAAAACTGGTGGGCGACGTTCAGAGTGACCCTCGCCCCTGTCCAGTCGACACCCGTCTCCGCCAGCGCCGGGTCAACCATTCGTCCGTACCTGCTGCCTTGGCCCGCCTTTGCCCACGCGGAGCGGTCGAAAATCTGCTCAAACCGCACGTTTGGCCATCGTGCCTCGATCATCATCTGGTCATCGACGAAAAGCTGTTCAAAAGCGTCCGCCACCTTGGTCTTATAGATGTTCCCATTGTGTTGCGCCCATGTCCCGGTAATCGGCTCCGTGCCGTCCATTATTACCTCTTCTCCTTCGGCAGCCACAAAGCGGATGGGGTTGCTAGTACTACAACGCTATGAGGGCCGATTGTTCGGCTGTTTTGAGCATATATAACTTCTTTACGACGTCAGCTGTTCGCACAGCCCGCAGGCGGGCAGCACCGCGTTTCGGGCAACGCAGGAGCCTGTCTCAACGGGCTTGGCCGCTGGCAGCAGCTTATCACATGTTTGAGTGTCCACCTCTCTAACATCTAAGTCTTTCTAAATACACAAGTTATGGCCATATAGCCGATCTTTGTAGCGTTGTAGTACTAGGCTGACCGGAGCGCTTGGTTCGGACGGTCTCGCGGTAGGTACCTCCGCGCACGATGCATGTATCCCCAGGGCCCATGACTTCTGCCGCCCTTTGAACTGTGCGAAAAGGCTTCGCTTCTGTTCCAGCATTCACGTCCCTGCCGTCAACGCTGACGAAATACGTCGCAGCAAGCAGGGCACCCCTTGGAACAAGATAGCAACATAATAAGACTAACCACTTCTTCATGACACAAATTCTCCACGTCGACGTTCCCCTACGACCTAAGTTACTCTCCGCATTAGTATAATCTGAGATCTACCAGGTAACCTCGTATTTATATACGTGCGCTCTGGACATGACGACCTCTTTTCATTCCTTAATATCTTTTCTTACCTGATTCTCAACTTCAAACGTGACATACCTCTTGAAATATACGACCCAGTTCGCAATTGCACACAACAACAGCAATCCAACCGTGAAAAGCTGAAAGATAATCAATGCCCCACCGGTTTTGCCGCCTGTTGCCATAAGCAGTAAGGTCATCATACCGCAAATTGCGGAAATCGTAAACAGAACGGCAACAACCATCGAAGGTCTTTTCAGTTCATCCATGGCAATGAGCCTCTGCATACAAATCTTCAACCCGGTTAAAGTAATTCTGCCGGATTAGCCTTTGGCTTTCTCGCCATGCGCTTTCAATTTCTCTTCGACAGCATAGTCCACGTACCGCTTAAGATACTTCACCCACTGGGAAATTGCAACGGCTGCCAGAAACACTACTCCCAGCATTTGGACAATTCTGACGACCTCGCTTTTCACCGTCGTCGTTGACTCTATGAATGCCATCAGCATGCATATCAGTGCAAGACTTAAGCCCACAGCGCCCCACATCGACTTCCTGAGTTCATCCATAACTTACCTCTCTCCTCTTGTTTTCGATTTTCAAAGGCACTTTCTCGCGTCCGTCAGTTTTCCTTCTACGGCGCTGGCGGCAGCGGTAGCCGGGCTGGCCAGATATACTTCGCTCTTGGGATGTCCCATCCTGCCGACGAAATTCCTGTTCGTCGTGCTTACACACTTTTCGCCCGCAGCCAGCACGCCCATGAATCCGCCAAGGCACGCCCCGCAGGTCGGCGCAGCGATTACGCAGCCGGCATCATAGAATATGTCAAACAGCCCTTCGTCATTGGCCTGCTTCCAGATGACCGGCGTCGCCGGCACAACTATCGTGCGGATGGCCACCTGTTTTCCCTTGAGGATTCTCGCCACGATTCGCAGGTCTTCGATTCGCCCGTTGGTGCAGCTTCCGATATACGCCTGGTCCATGGCCTTGCCGGCACACTCGCCGATGGGGACGCCCCCGCTCGGCAAATGCGGCAGAGCAACCATCGGCTCAATCTTCGAGCAGTCGAACTCTTCCACGCTCAAATACTCGGCGTCCTCATCCGACTCAAACACAGTGTAATACTTCTTGTCCTTGAGGTGCTCATCCAGATACTGTTTTGTCACATCATCGAAGCCGATGATGCCGTTTTTTGCCCCAGCTTCGATGGCCATGTTCGTCATCGTCATTCTCGCCTCCATCGACATCTCAGCCAACGCCGGCCCGACGAATTCCATCGCCCTGTAAAGTGCACCATCGACGCCCGTGCGCGCTATCACCGCAAGTATCACGTCCTTGCTGTACACGCCCGGACCGAGCGAGCCATTAAGCACAAACTTCATCGACGCCGGCACCTTGAACCACAACTCGCCGGTCGCAATTGCCGCCGCCAAATCCGTTGACCCCACACCCGTACCGAACGCAGCAAACGCCCCATACGTACACGTATGCGAATCCGGTCCGATGATAACTTCACCCGGACGTATATGCCCCTGCTCCGGCAGCAGCGCGTGACATACCCCCGCCCTGCCCACCTGGTAGTAGTACTTTATGTTATGCCGCCGCGCCCACTCATCGAGCCGCTTGTGAAGCTCCGCGCTCTTGATGTCCTTCGCAGGCTGAAAATGGTCCGGCGTCACCACAATCTTCTCCCGGTCGAACACCCGGTCGATCCCCTTCTCAACCAGCATCGATATCGCCGGCGGCGTCGTGACATCGACGCACATAACCACGTCAATCTTTGCATCGACAAGCTCACCCGGCCTCACCTTCTTCCTGCTGGCCGCCCTCGCCAATATCTTCTCAGTTATCGTCAAACCCATAAAGTTCATCCTCACACTATATTGCCCGCCGTGCACAGCCCGCAGGCTGTCGGAGGGCATAGTATATTGAATCTACTTAATCAGCTCACAGTTCCGCCTTGACTTCCGGCGGCAGACCCTTGTCCTTTGTCGAGACCATCCGGTTGATAGCATCGACATAGGCCCGGGCACTCGCTTCGATTATATCTGTCGAGATGCCCCGGCCAATATAGGTCCGGCCGTTTTCACTTATGCTCACCGTCGCCTCGCCAAGCGCCTCCTTGCCGCCGGTGACGGCTCGGATGGAGTAGCTTTCCAGCTTCGGCGACAGGCCCGTGGCTTCTCTAATGGCTTCATACGCAGCATCGACCGGCCCGTCGCCGCAGGCCGCCGCCTGTCTTTCTTCGTCCCTCACCTTCATCTTCACGCTCGCTGTCGGCAAGGTGCCCGTCCCACAGGCGACGTGCAGGTACTTAAGCTCGTACACCTTCTCCACGACGCGGATTTCGTCATTGATTATAACCGATATATCCTCGTCGAAAATCTCCTTTTTCTTGTCTGCGATGTCGAGGAATCTTTCGTAAGCCTGTTCGAGTTCGGCGTCGGTGAGTTTGAAGCCGAGCTGGTGACATCTGTCGGAGAAGCCGTGCCGGCCGGTGTGTCGGCCCAGGACCATTCGCGAGCCGCCCAGTCCGATGCTCTCCGGCGTCATAATCTCGTAGGTGGTGCGCTCTTTCAGCACCCCGTCAACGTGAACGCCCGCCTCGTGGGCAAAGGCATTCGCACCGACGATAGCCTTGTTCGGCTGAATGACAAACCCCGTTAGGCGTGACACCAACTGACTGGTGCGGTGAATTTCCTTTGTGTTAATGTTTGTGGTCAGGCCCTGTACGCCGGCTTGTGAAAAGAAGTCGGCCCTTGTGTGGATGGCCATTACAACCTCTTCGAGCGCCGCGTTGCCCGCCCGCTCGCCAAGCCCGTTGACCGTGCACTCCACCTGCCGGGCCCCGTTCCGCACGCCCGTTAGCGAGTTCGCCACCGCCATACCAAGGTCATTGTGGCAATGCGTGCTGATTACGCATTTGTCGATGCCGGGGACGCCGGACTTGAGCTGAGCTATGATTCGGCCGTATTCGTACGGCAGCACGTAGCCAACCGTGTCCGGAATATTCAGCGTCGTCGCACCCGCTTCGATTACCGCCGTCAGGACTTCGATTACGAAGGATATGTCGCTTCGACAGGCGTCTTCCGGCGAAAACTCAACGTCATCGACGAAGCTCTTTGCCTGCCTGACCGCTTCCACGGCCATCTTCAAGACCTCGTCGCTGCTCTTTTTGAGCTTATACCTCATGTGAATCGGCGAGGTCGCGATGAACGTGTGGATACGCTTTCTCTTCGCCGGTTCAATCGCCTTGCCCGCGGCTTCGATATCATCCGGGTGCGACCGAGCCAGAGCCGCAATGACCGGCCCGCTGACAAGTTCGGCAACCTCCTGAGTCGCCTCGAACTGCGCAGGCGACGACACCGGAAAACCCGCCTCGATAATATCAACGCCCAAAATGGCCAACTGCTGCGCGATCTCGAGCTTTTCCGTAATCGAAAGCGAAGCGCCAGGCGACTGCTCGCCGTCCCGCAGGGTCGTATCGAATATTACAACTTTTTCTGCTGACATCTGTCTGTTCTCCAAATTTTACCCCCCTGCCGGCCCCGATTGGGGCGCACGCAGGATCGGATTTCCGGGATTCTACGAAAAAAATGAAGGTTTAGAAAGGTTTTTATAAATAAGGGTTTACTGCGCTTTGCCCGCCACCCCGCCTCACGTCGGAAGACGCAGGGGCAGGCGGCGCAGCAGGAGGCTAAGGCCTAATGGGCCTTTGAACGAAGAGCAAGTTGGATGGTTGACCATCATAAGAATCATTATAGCCGGGGTCGGGGCTTTTGCAAGGAAAAAATTAGGTCGTTAGTGATTGATCGTTGGTATTTAGTCGTTGGAGGAAAAGAGCGTAGAGCGGGCAGCGTCGCGCGGGGGGTCGGGGCGGACCGGGCTATCAGGACAGCAGGATATGGGTATCAGGGCGGATGTTTTCTTAATTGTGCGGTTCTCTTTTGTTTGAAAATGGTCTGGTGCGGTTAAAGAGTAAACACATGCCCAGAGACCTTCTCTCTGCGGCGGTTGGTCTGATACTCAAGGGTCACGTTTGCCCTCATCACAAAAGCCAATTCAATTGAAGTACAAATGAAGCCTCGGAGGCTTGCGCTTACGCCTGATTCTCACTGTGCAGACAACGTCCTTGACCTTAGCCGCGAGGGTCTTGCCGCCTTCTCCCGGCTTCGTGCCTGGTGAAATCATGAAGAGACAGGAAAGCACATACTCCTGTCCCCCTCGAGTAAAATTTGCCGACCTTAGATGAACCTCCATCTTACTGCTCCCTGCGCCTGCCAGTGGGGCGGGTGCGATTAACACATTTTACAACTGCCGGTGCCGAGACCTTGTGCAACACCTCCTTGATTCCGAAGTACTATTAAACCGTCGTCTCAAGAATGCGCGGCCCGCCCACGCATATAACCAGACTTCGCCCCGCCTGTGCCAGTGCCCCACTCCAAGCGTCGTTGTCCGACGGGCGGCACCGTCCCGCTGACTGATTCAGGCGGCCAAGGCTGTTCCACGCCTTCACTTTAATAGCGAATCCGCCCCCTCGATTGTTGATTACAATATTGAGAATTTTCTCAAAATATACGAAAAATCCTGGTTTGGGCCCGTTTTCGGCGTTCTGCGGGCTTATTTTGACATAGTAGAAATCAAGATTTTCCCGTTTAAGGCCCAAACAGCCGCTCCAGCCGGCTCAGTTGGGTGCCAAGCTGACCGGGCGAAAGCCGCCTGCGAATCGACGCAGCAACCCCTGCGGCAAAGTGCGGACTGCACGTTAGGCCATTGCGGTTTCTGTCTGAGGATTCCAGATTTTTGTCCTCGCGGCTCAAATTCTTGCAGATTTCCGGATACTTTTGCCGGTGGGCGGGGGTATTGGCAGGGAGAATCTTACAATTTTTCTGTTAAGAACGGGCGGTTTGGCCTGGTTTCTCGGCCCTCAAGTGATGGAAATTTGCGGATTCGCTGGTCGGCTGAGGCAATTATGTGCCGCCAGCCCCCGTATACACCTTAACGTCAATGTATCGAACCCCCCAGTTCAAGGCCTCCTGATGGGAGTTAAAGAAGACGTCCAGGCGATTGCCCCGAATAGCTCCGCCCCTGTCCAGAACCTTCACCGGCAGTCCGTTATTGTAGCCGGCCACTATCATTTGCGTACCGAAGGCATATTCGCTGTCCGCCGCCACGAACGCATCACCCGGAGTTATCTTATGCCCGGTCGCCGTTTGACCATCCGAATACTCGCCACAGCACTTGCTGCACGGACAGTAGGCGGTTACCCTCATCCTGACCGTGCGTGATTGCCTTGGCTGTTCCGCTCGCCCGCCGCTCAGGACCGGCCCATCGCCGGCCTGGCGCGCAGCGCTCAGCAATGTGACCCGCCCCTCTGGTTTTGTATGACCGGCCGCAACCATGCTACTCAAAAGGCAAATAATCGCCGCAGGCAGAACCACACTGACCACAGCTTTGGGGTAGAGAAAAAGCCTCCACGCAGCCTTTGTCCTTGCTCTTTTCAACACACGCCCCCCTTTGTTGCCATCGTACTGTCTTATCGATTTGCGGCACTTCCATTACCCTGCCTCAGTGGGCCAGCCCCCATCCCTGGAGTGTTGAAAGCATTATATCGCAAATGCCTTCGAAATGCAATACGGATGGTCACAAAGTGAGGGTGCGGGCGGTCATTTAGGGTCCTGACGGGCGCCAAGGCCGGCTTTTATCGGTCCTTTATCTGCACTTTTTTGGGGAGTCAGGCCTTGAACCGCAGGCAGTCCATCGGCTTGCTGCGCGAGACGCCGGGTCGGCTGCCAACCTTATTGTTTCCTTGTCGGCGCGCGCCGAGCATAAGCTGAGATGACGGAGAAAAGAAATGGCAGGGAAAGACCGAATCTTTCAGGACAACTATTAAGCCTTCAAGCGAGAGTACTTGCCGGATGCTGAATACTTTTCCCTAACGACCGTTCGCTATTCACGCCGTCTTGTGGTCGAGGAAGCCTTCGAGCTTGCGTGCGCGGACGGGGTGCTGGAGCTTTCGTATGGCCTTTGCTTCGACCTGTCGGACGCGCTCGCGGGTGACCTTAAAGATTCTTCCGACTTCTTCGAGCGTGTATGTGTAGCCGTCGCCGATGCCGTATCGCAGCTTGATAATCTCGCGTTCGCGATAGGAAAGCGTCTTGAGCACGGAATCGATTCGCTCCTTGAGCATCTCCTGCGTCGCGGAGGCCACCGGTGAATCCACCTCGTCGTCCTCAATGAAGTCGCCGAAGTAGCTGTCCTCGCTGTCGCCGATGGGTCTGTCCAGACTGATCGGATGCTTCGATATCTTCATCACACGGCGGGTCTCTTCCAGCGGCATCTGGGCCTCCTCCGCTATCTCTTCGAGGGTGGGTTCACGGCCCAGCTTTTGTACGAGCACCTTACCCGCCGTCCGCAGCCGGCTCATCGTCTCAATCATGTGAACCGGAATACGTATCGTTCTGGCGTGGTCGGCAATCGCCCTGGTAATCGCCTGACGAATCCACCAGGTGGCGTACGTGCTGAACTTATAGCCGCGGCGGTACTCGTATTTGTCGACCGCCCGCATCAGGCCGCTGTTGCCTTCCTGAATCACATCCAGAAAGCTTAGCCCGCGGTTGCGATATTTCTTCGCAATCGACACGACCAGCCGAAGGTTGGCACTCGAAAGGGTCCGTTTGGCCTCCTCGTATTGGTGGAATACCCGTTCGATAATCCGCAGCCGCTTATCCAGTTGCTTGGGCGTCTCCATCACCAGGTCCTGCAAGCCGCTCATCTCTTGCTTCATCGCCTCGATATCATCCGCTGCGTACTCGCTGCCGGGACCTTCGCAAGTCACCTGCTCCAGCTGGTGCATCTTTTGACAGATAGCTTGAAGCTTGTTCTTCATCGGCTGAATCCGGCTCGTGCGCAGGCTTAACTCCTCCAGCAATGTCGCAACTTTTCGTCTGTTTCTGTGTATCTGCTTCATCAATCGCTTGCTCTCGGCAGGATCATTTGTGTGGACGTATTTTTTGAATAATATACAGTTGTGGTCCAGCAGCTTGTTTACCGTGTCGATGTTGAGCGGCAGCCGCTTCTTAATCACCGACCTTACGAGGTTCTCTGCCGTGCTGATCTTCATGGTTCGGTCAAATGAAAGCGTGCCGTCCTGCACCTGTTGAAGGATGTCCACGGCGTTTCTGGCACAATACTCGCTTTCCAGCATTTTTCTTCTGAACGCCATACGTGCCAGTTCGATTTTTCGCGCAAGCGATATCTCATTGTCCCTGGTAAGCAGAGGGATCTGGCCCATTTGGGTCAGATACATCCGGATGGGGTCGTCGATCCTGGTGGGCGGCTGCTCTCCGACAAGCTCCTTCTCCAGGAGCTCATCATCTCTGAGATGCTCTGCATCGGCAGGTTTTTCCTCCTCGAACGGCTCTTCAGCAGACGCAAATTCCTCCTCTTCATCGGTGTGTTTTTCCACATCGGCTTCGTCAAGCAGGCTGATTCCCATTTCATCGAGAGTCATCAGCAGGCTGTCCAGGCGAGCGGGCGTAACGGCCTCCTCGGGCAGCTCCTCGTTCATCTCCTCATAGGTAAGGAAGCCCTTTTTCTTGCCCTTTTCGATCAATGCCCTGATCTGCCCCTCGGCGAATTTGACTTTGTAGTTTGGGGCGGGCGTATTATCATCACCCTGCTTTTCAATTTCTGTATCTGATTCGGTTCTTCTCGCACTTTTTCTTGCCACAACAGGCGCCCTCAAATACGGTTAATAAAACAGTCCGGTACTAACTCTTGCAGACTGGATTCCAAAAACCTCCAGCAGCTAAAGGCTTGTAGCACCGAACTTTAGCGAAACTTTCTACTATCAGTACGGTTTGTCTGCAAAGACTGTTCATCAGGTCATTCCCAGACTACGCGGGTTATTCTTTGCGGCACTTTCGACGAATCTCTGCAGTAACTGTTTGCTGTCCTGCAGGGTCTTCAATTCGCTCTTGGTTTTCTGTGCCTGAAATCGGCGAACGCCGTCCAACGCCCCGGCCAGGCGACGTTGGAAGTTGCCTTTTTTCTCACCGGTCTGAGCAAGCTCCACAATGACCGCTCCCTGCTGAGGGGATTCGGCTCTGGCCAGGATGGTCGACAGGGTTGCGCTAGGCTCGGCAGTCAAAGTCTCAAATACAATGTCTGACACTTGTCTTAATATGGGTACGTCAAAGAGTTCAGGCGTAACGCTATTATCGAGGGTTTCGAGGAGGCGCGGCTCGTTAAGCAATACTTCGAGAATCTCTCGCTGGGCAACGGCAAAGAAGCCCTGACCCCAGTCCACGTCAGCAATACTCCGGGCCTGCGTGTTGTAGGCGGCGGTTCTGGCTGTTCTGGCGATCCTTCCGGTCAACTCGGCGTTAATCTCTTTGGAGGTCAGCCCTATAATTCTCGTGAGTCGGTTGACGATAAGGCCCTTTTCGATAGCGGAGAGACGTCCTGCCAGGATGCCGGTGGCGATGGTCTGGAGGAACTCCTCGACGGCGGCTTTGTTATCGACAAGCGTATCATCGGCGGCGAAGTTCTGCGTGAGCCGGTTCCACTTGAACTCGAAGACATCGAGTGCCTGCTCTATAAGCTTCTCGAACTGCTCTTTGCCGGCGGCAAGCAGGAAATCGCAGGGGTCCTTGGCCTGTGGTACGGAGGCGAGCTTTATGTCGATGTGCTGTGCGAGGCAGATTTCGAGGGCGCGGTTGGCGGCTTCGACGCCGGCGGCGTCGCTGTCGAAGATCAGGACGACTCTCTTTGCGTATCGGCGGAGGATTCTCGCCTGGCCCCCGGTGAAGCTGGTTCCCAGCGCCGCAACGACGTTGGTGCAGCCGGACTGATGGGCCATTATGCAGTCAGTATATCCTTCGACGACTACGGCATCGCCAGTGGCGACAATGTTATGTCGGGCGTGCTGGAGGCCGTAGAGCGAGTTGCTCTTGTCGAACAGGGCCGTGGTTGGTGAGTTGACGTATTTTGCCTCGGCGTCGTCGAGCGTTCTGCCGCCGAAGCCGATGACCCTTGCGGTAACGTCAGTAATCGGGAACATGAGCCGGTTTACGAACTTGTCGGAGAGACCGCCGGTCTTATTGCCGGTGACCAGACCCGCCTGAACGAGGAGCCGTTGGGGGATACGAAGGGTGTTTGCCGCCCGAATCAAGTCGTCTGTGGCGTTTAGGGCCAGGCCAAGCTGCCATTTCTTGACGCTTTCGGGGGTTATTTGCCTTTGGGCGATATAATCAAGGGCGTATTTTCCCTGCGGATTCTTCAGCAGGTTCTGCTGGAAGTGTGTTGCAGCCCAGGCGTTGACCCTTGCCAGTTCGTTTGGATCGCCTTCAGGGGTTTGGGTCTGTTTGTCTTTGGTGGGTGATATTTTTATGCCTGCGCGTTGAGCGAGCCTTTCGAGCGCCTGGGGGAAGGTGAGATTTTCCCTCATTTGGACGAAGTTGAAGACGCTGCCGCCGGCGCCGCAGGCGAAACATTTGAAGATTTGTTTGGTGGGGTTGACGAACAAGCTGGGCCGGTGGTCGTCGTGGAATGGGCACAGGCCGACCATCTCCCGGCCCTTCTTGGTCAGGCTCAGGTGCTCGGCAATGACGTCCACGATGTCATTTGCCTGGAGCACCTGGTTAACCAACGCCTTGTCGAAAGAGCCTGCCATAGAGCTTAGTTCGAATTCCTCAAAAGAACATTAGGTTACATTTGACCGCCAACGCCAATTCCCCCCTGGATGTCTACTCAGTATCCAGCCGGCAGGTAGCCGGCTAAGGAGGGCCGAGTTCATAAATATATTGCTGAAAAACATACAAAAGTCAAGTGCAGCCCCAAAAAGCTGGTTTTAGTACTGCTGGAGGGGTTTCTACAATTTTGGACATTTGGTCAAATGGGATTGATAAGGGTATAAATGGCAAGTCAATCGGCGTAAATTTCACGGCTGGTCATACCTGCGTGGCAGAAAAAAGCGTAGGTGCCTAAAAGAAGTCAGGAGGGGGTACGGGTCCGGAGGCATTTTTTTTATTTTTTTGCAAATTTTTGAAAAAATGGTCGGTTTGTTATCAACATCCGGGGCCGGACAAACGCCTTCATTATGAAGGGAGTTTATATGCCAGGGATGGTTCATATAAATCTTGAAGGCGCGGGACAATCCCTCCTCCTCTCCTCCGCCCGCGCCTTCGGTTTTTTATCGGCCAAAGGCGGATGTGGTGGAAGTGATCAAGGATGATCCGTTGCGGACAGCAGCACTGTTGCCGACGCGGGCTTGATGAGGGATTATTGATTATCAGGGAGGTTGAAGAAGGCTTTGGCGGCGGCGGTAGTAGCAGCGGCGAAGTCTTCAAGGCTCAGACCTTTGAGGTGTGCAAGGAACTCGGCGGTGTGGACCATCAGGGCCGGCTCATTTATCTTCTGCTTTCGCATGGGCTCCGGCGACATGTAGGGACAGTCGGTTTCGAGCATGAGCCTGTCGAGAGGTATGACCGCAGCGGCCTTTCGGGTTTTTTCGGCGTTCTTGAAGGTGACCACGCCGGTGAAGGAGAAATAGTAACCTTTTGGGATGAGGATTTGGGCCTGCTCGGCCGAGGCGGAGAAGCAGTGCCAGACTATTTTTTTGACATCCCGGCCGTATTGGTGGAGGATTTCGACGGTCTCATCAAATGCCTTTCGGCAGTGAATGATGACGGGCAAATTTAATTCGGCGGCGATTTCAAGGTGCCGGGCGAAGGCTCGCCTCTGCTCGTGGCGCAGCGAATGGTTGTAATGATAGTCGAGGCCGGTCTCGCCGATTGCAACAACCTTCGGGTCCCAGGCGAGGGTTTTTAATTCGCTGATGGTTTCGCCGATGACGGTCCTGGCATCATGGGGGTGGATGCCAACGGCGGCGTAGAGATTTTCGAAGCGGGCGGTGAGTTCGACGGCCTTTTGGTTTTCCCGCATGTCGGTGCCGACGGTTATCCAGCCGGTTACGCCGGCCTTTCGGCTGCGCTCGATAACGCCGTCAATATCCTGCGCCAAATCGTCGAACGTCAAATGGCAATGGGTATCAATCAGTTCCATTTTCTGATTCTTTCATTTGGAGAGGGAAAGAGATCCTTTTTGTTTGGTCTTTATGTTTGATGGTGAGAGTGACGCTGCTTTGAGCTTTTTCTGGGAAAAGGTCGCCGACTTTAAGGAGGTCACAGGAACTGACATCTTTATCGTTAACTTTCAGAACGATGTCATCTGCTCTTATTCCCGCCTGGTAGGCGGTGCGATTGGGGTCGACTGCACTGACAAAGACGGCGTCTTTATTTCGCTGAAGGGCAAGACCGGGGCCGCGGAGTCGGAGGGTGGTTGCATTGTAGTCAATACGGTCAAACTCTGCACCCTTCTTGAGGTAAAGCTTGTTGTGCGGGAAATCGAAGGTAACGAGATGGCGAGACAAAAAGTAAGGCCCCAGGATAGAGAAGTGGTCGTCCAAGAAGGCCAGGTTGCGATACTGGAAGGGGCCGAGTGCGAGATCATTTACCCTTACGGAACTCTTTTTTACGAGAACAACTCCGAATTCTTCTGCGGTTGCGTTGTCAGAGACATTAGGGTCCCGGCGCAGAATTTCTTCGACGGCTTCGGTTCTGAGGGAGTTATAGACGCAGTAGGCGGTGTCGAGCATGAAGCTGACTTGGATATTGTCGAGTACGGTTGCGACGACGTGGGGGGTTTGGCGCATGTGGTCCAAATCGAAGGGCTGGCCCCAATCGAGGTCGGGCGAGTCGGTGGATTTTAAGAACAGGAGTCGGCCGTTATCAAAATCCATTTGGATTACATAGTTTTTGAGCAAGTCCATTCCTATGATTCCGTCAAAGCGAGTTATGTTGAATCCTCTCTTGAAGACGGAGCGGAAGTCCTGCAAATCGGCGCAAAGTACTTGGCCGCAATCGCGGAGATTGAGGGGGCCGAGGAAGGCATCAGGGGCGTCAAAGATTTCGGCGTCGGTCGGGCGGCCAAGGGCATTGGTAAACTGAACGGTTTTCTTTTTTTCTCCCAAATGCTGTCTGAATGAAGTATCTAAGATTGTCATGCTGGAGCCGGTGTCAAAGAGGAACATATATTCTCCGTCTTTGAATGTAACCGGGAGAAGGATCGGATCGTGTTTCTTGGGGATAGGGAACTCGGCCAGGATTTCCTGGCGGGAGCTGTTCGCGGGCCTGTTATCACAACCACCGGCGATGCACAAGACCGCGAGGAGCGAGGCCAACGAATAGAGACTAATTTTCTGCATTCTAAAGTTGCTTACTAAGATATCTCAGCACCACTGGACAATGCCCGTTCAAGTATTTGGGGCAGTTCGTGGTCACAGCCATATTATTGTACGGGATGTTGGAGGCTAATCAAACGGCAATCGGTATCAATCAGATTCATCGCCCTTAGGCTACCAAGTCGCCGTGCTTTTTGAAAGTGCGTTTTACGAGATCCTGGTCAGCGTAAATTCCACGACGACCCATTTGCCGTTGACCTTCTTCAGTTTGGCCTTATGCGTGCTCGCGGCCTCGGAGCCTTCCCAGTCGCTGATTGTCGCGGATGCAGAGGTCGGGGATTCGAGGTTTACGGTCAGGTCCATAATATTGACGAATCCATCCCTTTTTTGCATGGAGCGGAGGACGGTGCCGGCGAAGCCGTGGTATTCCTGCCTTGCGAAATCGCCCTTATCGACAACAACGACAGCGTCGCGGCTCTCGCAGGTGGCAAAGAGGACGGAGAATACAGCCTGGCGGATTTCATGGGTGTCATTTGGCTCCTTTATAACGGGTGTGAGCGGATTTGAGTCATTTCCGTCAGCCACGCCGTCTCCGTCGGAGTCGGGATTCTTCATGTCGGTAAGGAAACGCTCTTCCACGATGTCGGGCAGGCCGTCATTGTCGGAATCGGTGAGGCTCCGGCTGGTAGAGGTTTTTGCAGTCGTGCCGTCGCAGGTGACGGTGACTGAGTCGCCTTCGACCTGAAGCTGGCATTTCTTGTCGAAGGCCCGCTCGGAGGTTCGCACAAGGTGCGGCATGCCGGATAAGTCAAGCAGGATCGGTTTGGACCAGGAGTCTTTCCCTGTGGAAGAGGTCAGCCAGATGTCCTGTCTGCCGTAGCGGCTCCAGGGGAATATGGCCCAGGTCTTGCCTGTTTCGTCGGCTGCCTGGGCGATAGGGTCCAGGTAGTAGTCGGCGAAGTGGTCCATCGGGTGCTCGGTCTTACCGAGCTTAAAGTGGGCCGGGTGGGCAAATCTCTTTTGGCTCCAGTACTCGAATTTCTGGATGGCATCGATTGCCTCCGGGGTGCCGATTCTGCCCAGCGCGGTCAGGGCGTGCTGCTTCAGCTTGCGCTCGGCGCCGTGGGTGGTGAGGAAATCTTTCAGGATTGCGGCGGCCTTGGCGGAGCCATCGGCCTCAAGCTGCTGTATCGCCTTGAGCCGCGGGTGCTCGCCACGGATCCTGAATGTACCGTCAAGGCTGGAATCCTCCTTTAATAGTATATCTCGCAGGGATCGTAAATCAGAATCGGCGGCCGATGAGATTACAGGCAGCAAAACGACAAGAACAACCAAGATTCGTGGGCGGAGATTAGTGCCTAACATTTTGTTTCTCCTTAAATTAAGGTCAAACGGCCCGGCACCGCAAACACACTGCCAGCCTGGCCGGCCTCTCTTTTTGCAGTGCCAGCCTGCAAGCGAAGTAACGTATTATGGCACCACTATCCTATATGACGCAAGAAGTCGCAAAACGGTTGACAGAATTCTTCGCGGAATTGTGTGCGGCCGAAATGAGAATCCGGGTCATCTGGCTCCGTTAGGCAGCGCATTTTGCCCATCAGGGCAGAAAGAGAACTGTTCTATATCATCGCCGCGCTTGATTGTGATGGTGAGCTCTTCTTTATCTTTTTGGGAAAGGAGGGGCCACAGTTCGCTCAGGCTGTGGGAAGCCACATCCACGTTGTCAACTCGTATGACCACATCCTGTTGCCGCATTCCTTTGGCATACGCAGGACCGTTGGGGTCAACGTCGCTGACAAAGATGTCGTTTTGTCTGCGCCGCAGGGTAAAACCGAGGTCGCTTCGAGAAAGAAATAGAGCGGTTGGCTTGTCGAAATACTTTCCTTTTTTCAGATAGATTTTGCGGTTGGGAAAATCGAACGTAACCAGATGGCGAGACAAAAACGGCATCCCCAGAACTGATTCACCGCCCTCACGAAAAACTGCGTCTTTATATTCGAGTGCACCAATGGAAAACCTGCTTACAACGGCAGCTTTGTCGGAATCGAAAGATTCCTTGCCTTTACCTGTGGTTCGCACGGATTGCCCCGGTTCAAAGTGAATTTTGGAGCGAAGTTTATTCAGCACCCTGCTTTCCAACGCCCCGCTGCTATGAGAAACGGGCAGATCGGGCTGGCCGATAAGATGAACGTAACCGGTATCTATCGTGAAATCAAGGTTGACACCGTCGGCTTTGGCTGCGATGTGGGGAATCCCAGAGCCGGACTCATACCTGATGGATATTCTTTCTCCCCATTCAGGGTGCTTGTTAGTGGAGGGGCGAAGGAATGAGAATATCCCTCTATCAGGTTTGGATTTGAGAAATGAGACCAAACCTTTATCAAAGTCCATTTGGACGCAGTAGTCTTTCAGAAAATTCATCCCAATGACACCGTGGCGTCTTGTTTTGTGGAACGAACTTATCGGTTGAAGGTCAACGACGCCGACGGTACCCTTCAAACTCAGCGGCCCCAGAAAGGCTCTTGGAGCGTCAAAGAGCTCAGAAGACCCGACTGTGCCTGCCGGGGTTTTCACCTTGCAAGTGCCTTTTGGCTCTCGGAGCTTGTCTCTGAGCGAGATATCAAACAGTATGGTAGAACAGCCCGTGTCGAGCTGAAATAGATATTCTTTGCCCCCAAGCTTAACGGGTAGTAGTATCTCCTTTGCGCTTTTATCAATTTTGAATTGCGCCAAAACATTGGGGCCGGGAGCAGAGTTGGGTTCATCTGAGCGGACAGCACCAACAAGCACGCAGCCAGAAAACAGAACCAACAGACCCCTGAATTTGATGTTTCGCATACTTGTCGCTCGAGGCAATAGTTCTCCGGTACTGAAACTCTCGTTGATATAGATACATACCGGAGGAAAAAGTTACAAGGCTTTTCAAAAAACAGTTGATTTTTCAGGGTACGAAGGCGTTTTGGTAATGCCTTATTTGCGGCGGGCCGGTTTGGCCGAGGATGATTGTGACGACGTCGAAGCGATAGGGTCGGCCGTCGATTTTGTGGGCGACAAGAAAATACCGGGGCGTCCCGAGTGGCTTACTGTTCTTGCAAGGGCTGATCGTCTAACTAATCCACGTGCCGAATCTGACAAGTACCGTCCACCGGCCGTCAATGCATCTCAACAGCCAGCGTTCTCCGTGTTCGAGGAAGTTGACATCAGCCACGGCCAGGTTGCCCTGATACAAAGTAATTTTGCCGCTTGCCCGGTTGCGAGATTCTTCTTTGATTACAATCTTCATCTGCTCGGACTGCAGAGGGTCGTCAATAGCCAGGTTGGGATTTTTTTCGAGAATTTGACAAGCTGCGCGGCCAAGTCTCTCTTTCCACTTCACGTCGCTTTCGTTCTCGATTAGCCGCAACAGATTCTCGGTCAAGGAGGCATTACCACTATTGGCAACGCCATCAAGTGCAAGTTCTCCGATTCGGCCCCTTTTCTCGACAAAGCCGAAGAGCACCTCGCCTGATTCATGGTCCGCGATGCGGCTCAGGGCAAAGAAGAGCATCTCCTCCCGCAGATCCTGCCCCGCGAGTATCTTTTCCCGCAGCACCGCGTTGGCTGTCACCACTTTTTGTCGACCGATCATCTCGTAAGTCCAGGCTCTGACTGCCGCCACAGGGTCGTCGACGGCTTCGAGCAGTGTTGCATCCCGGCGGTCAGCAGGAAACCACCGCGAGCAGGCGATGGTATTGATGGCGCAGCGTCTGGTTTCGGGGTCGCCGGATTTGGCCTTTTCGGCGAGAAATTCGATAGCGTCCCGTCCGCCGCAAGTTATGAGTGCATGGAAGGCCGGACCGCTCAATGTCCCTGATCTTATGGCCTTCATGAGCGGACCGGCGGCTTCCGGCAGGGCAAGGTAATACAGGGTCTCGGCGGCTACGACTCTTGTGCGCCAGACGGGGTCTTCAAGGATCGCTTTCATCAGGTTTTGTTTGACCTCATCCGGAGCACTGTGCTTCTTGAAGTACTCGAAGGCCCATTCGCGAGCCACCCCGTCTGAGTCGTATGTCGCTGCGACAGCCGCTTCGCAGAACTTATTTGGGTCGTGGTGAGAGGTCGTCAGGCGCGCACCGTAGGCCCTGTGCAAAGGCTTATCGCTTCTTAGAAGCTCAAGCACGGGCTCGGCCGGCGTGTTAATGCCAAGTTTCTGGTTCATCTCGGTCATGTACATTGCTTCTTTGCTCACCGCGGGGTGGGGGTCTGCGACCGCTCCAAGGAGCATCGCGGCAGTAGTTGCGTCTCTTGCACGCCACATATCCTTGATGGCAGCCAGACGGGTCTGCGGGATGGGACTTTCGAGCATCTTCTTCCAATAATCGACCAGAGGCCCGGGAGGAAGGTCTCCCTTGGCGAAATGGCGCAGAGGAAACACATATTTTTCCACCGGCGGCATTGCCGTCTCCAGTGAAGTAGCGATTCCATCAGCCTGCTCTTGTGTGAATGTACCCCCAATTTCTACGTCCTGCCAAATTCTGATTTCGACTTTCAATATGCAAACAACCCTGTCATCCACGAGAACAGCCAGGTGATTCTGAGCAAAGCGGTTCACTTCAGTCAAGTCGTTGAGAATCCTTGTCCCGTTTCTGTCCAGCTCCAGAGATACCACCGGATTACCCGAAGCGCCTTTGGTTGCCTCGACTTTTGTGAGTCCCCAGACACGGCCGCCCAGCAGGGGGTACTCTGCGGGCATTGCAAAGGGCGGCAGTGTGCACAACAGCGCGTATTGTCTGCCCTCGAACTCGGCGACGGGGGCCGGTTTTGGAATGCCGGGCACAATTTCATACCACTGAAACTCGTCGCCTTGCTCGCGCCCCGGCAGTGGGCCTCTTTGGCGCACCTGCTGTTTGTAGTAGTCGAATAGCCGCCTTGAAATGTACGGTGGTTTGTTCGCGTCCGTAATGTTTGGCACAATACGGAAGTCCAGTGTGCCTTTCACTCGCCGCCCAGATTGCGAGCCGGAACCGGTAGTGGCGACCAGGCCAAAAAGTAATGTCGTAACAATGAGGCTTTTTGCAGTCCGCATCTCGAGTTCCTTTCGGCATGATAGGAACAACAGCCATTACAGCCTTACTATTCACACGCAATAAATGTTTGAAATCTAACATAATATTTTTCGAATTTCGAGATTAGGGTGTAAAGGCGTTTTGGTAATGTCTGATTTTTGGTGGGCCGGTTTGGCCGAGCACGATGGTGACCACGTCGAAGCGATAAGGGCGTTCGGAAATTTTGTTGGCGGCAAGAAAGAATCGTGCGGCCCTGAGGGCCCTGGTTTTCTTCGAGAAGGTGACAACGGACTCGGCGGGCGTGAGGTCTTCGCCGGCCCTGGTCTTTACCTCGACAAACACAATCGTGCTGTCGGCATCGACCATAACCAGGTCGAGCTCGCCCATCTTGCAGGAGTAGTTTCGTGCAAGGATCTTAAGGCCTTTTCGCTTGAGGAAGGCTTCGCAGCGTTTTTCGCCCCACTGGCCCAGACGCGCCTTATCGGTCAACAGTTTGCGTCGTTTCAGACAGAGCAAATGCTCCTCTCTTATGTCTTACTTCGCGCCGGTGTGCTCGCTGTGCCGCTGCGCGAGCTTTACGGCCTTGCCGGTACGCTTGCGCAGATAATACAGCTTGGCCCGTCGCGTCTTTCCGCTGCGGACAGGCTTGATGTCAATTACATTGGGCGAGTGCAGGGGGAAGATTCGCTCGACTCCTTCGTTGTTGACGATTCTTCGGACGGTGAAGTTTTCGTTGATTCCACGGCCTTTTCGGGCGATGACGGTGCCCGTGAATATCTGCATACGCTCCTTGTCGCCCTCTCGGATTCTGCAGCGTACGTCCACGGTATCGCCTATTTCGAAATGCGGAATTTCCTTCTTGAGGCTCTTGCTCTCAACCGCATCGAGCAGTTCAGTTTTCACGGTATAGACTCCTATTTTCTGTTAAGCCCGCAGAATCAGGGGCAATACTTATTCAGCCATGAACTGTCGCGTCTCAGGCTGTATAACGCAGCCATTATACGGGTTCTCGACGGAAACACAAGCACTTTGTAGACAAGGTGTCTTAGTTTTTTTGGGTCCTTCAACGCTTGGCCCAGCGTATAAACGGCCCACACCGGCTGTCTGGGTCCTCGAAGGGACGGGTAAAACAACAGCTGGCCTGGTGCAGAAACGCAGTTTCGCTGCCGCCTTCCCCGACGCATTTCAGGCTTTTTGGGGGGCGGCAGCGGCGATATCCTCCTGCTTTGCTCCATTTACGGCCTGAATCGCTGGTCGCTCCTGCGTCTTTCTTGAAGCCGCACTCTGAATACCGATCCTGTCTTCGGCCGCCTGCAGGATAGCCCCCAACATTTGCCTATAGGACATACCAATGAATTTCGCCATTTTGGCGAGGTGACCGTCCCAGCACCACCCGGGATTGGGGTTCACCTCAAGAATCTTGGGGGCGCCTTGTGAATCCAGTCGCCAATCGAACCGGCAGTAATCCCTGCACTCCAGCCGTTCGAACAACTTCAGGCAGCATTCGACCACGAACTTCTCGGTGTCATCGGACAGTTGAGCAAGCGTCGATTTTATGTTCCAGTAAGGCGAGTCCGGAAGCCACTTTGCCTCGTATCCGCAAATCCTCGGCAGATCGGGCGGCAGCGCAGAGTAGTCCTCCTCGATAATCGGCAGGATGGTGTACGACTCCGGGGGATTGCCGATTATGCCTACGGTGATGTCCTTTCCCGTCAGAAATTCCTCAACCAGGATCGGCTTTTCGTAACCGAACCTGTCCCTTATCTCCGAGATGGCGTTCACGAGGTCCTCGATATTGCCGGCAACGCTTCTTTGCGTAATCCCGAAGCTCGAGTCGCCGAAGTTCGGCTTGACAATAACAGGAAAACCAAACGGCAGCTCAAAGGTGCTTTCCTCAGCCCTGATGAAGAACGCCTCGGGCACCGGTATTTGCATCTCCTTGGCGATGCCGCGAACGAGCGACTTGTCGTAGCAGAAGGCCAGGCACTGCGGCCCGGCGCCGGTGTAGGATATCCCCAGCGTCTCCAGCAGCGCCGGCACATGCAGTTCTTTGCGGGCGTCATTGGTGAAGCCCTCGTCACACAGGTTAAGCACAAAGTCGGTTTTCGGATTGAGCTTAACCAAATCGTGAAAGAGGGTGTCGTGGCTGTTAAGCCAGGTGTAGCGATACTCCGGCAGCTCCCGCAGGGCCTTCTTGGCCTCATCGATGGTGTAGAAGTCGTCGTCATCGAAGACACGCAGCGGTTTCAGAGGGTCTGGCTTGGTAGGGTCGCCGAAGATGACGATGACGTTCTTCGTGGTTTCCTTGCTCTTTCGCGGGGTCCAGTCCTTTCGCACCGCGGCGGTCACGATGACGCGCCTCTCCATCATTCCCAGGTCCTGATTTCGCTGGGAGTCGCCGGCGATCTGGCCGTGGATGGTGATGTTCGTGAAGCCTGCAGTCTGCAGCAGCTCGGCGATGCTCTTGCGCGTATAGAGTCTCTCAGCGTAAAACTGGTCTGCCACGACGCCTTTTTCGACGTGGGTAACGACCTCCCTGGAGATCAGGCGCTGCTTGTCCAGTGAGAGCGAGCGTTCGCGGCAGACAAAGTACTTCTTGTCTATCCACTCCCACGACCTCGGCTGGAATTTTTTCCTCAGATACTCGCCGTCGGCCACGTCTATAAGGAGCCTGCCCCAGGGCTTGAGGATCCTGCAGACCTCTCTGAGCACCCTCAAATCATCCTGTATCGTTTCGAAGTAGCCGAAACTGTTTCCAAGAATCGTGACCACATCGAAGCTATCGGGCTGGTAAGGGAGCTTCCTCGCGTCCCCTTCCTTGAACTTGACGCCCAGCCCTTCCTTCTTCGCCTGGGCCTTCGCTTTCTGGATGAGGTAGTGTGAGCGGTCGAGCCCCTCGACATTCGAGAAGCCTCGCCTTGCCAGCTCAAGCGCGTCCGGTCCCTGCCCGCAACACAGGTCGAGAATTCTTTCCTGCGGTGAGAGCTTGAGGACTTCGGAAAAGAAATCGACCTCTTTTGTCGTGACGAACTGGTCGTCCACCACGTCGCCGTCGGTCTTGAGGTACGTGGCGTTGAAGATGAGTCTCCACCAATCAGGCTGGACGTATTCTTCGAGGTTGGGAACAGGTCCGAGCGACTTTACGCCCCCCAAAGGTCCCTTTGCCTTTTGGGAGTGCTTTTGTCCGGAGGCGTCTCTATCCTTCATTTTATATTTCTCCAATAAAGGAATACTCTGAAAACGGTTAAGATGAGAATAACATAATTTTACGCAACGAAGTCAACAAAAGTTTATCAGGGATGCAATTTTTTTAGGCGAGTCCCGCCGCGGGCGGGAGCGGGGAGTCAAACCGGGTTCACGTTGCCTCATCCTTGAGCAGGTCGGGTCTCCATCTCTTTGTGCGTTCGAGCGCCTGCTGTCTTCGCCACTGGGCGATCTTGGCGTGGTCGCCCGACAGCAGAATGTCCGGGACCTTCATGTCGCGGAAGATTTCCGGACGGGTGTACTGCGGGTATTCCAGCAGGCCCTCGCTGAAGGAATCGTCCTTCGAGGAATCTTCGTCGCCCAGCGCACCGGCAAGCAATCTGACGACAGCATCGACGATAATCATGGCGGCCAGCTCGCCCCCGCTGAGGACGTAATCACCGATAGATATTTGCTCGGCCTCCAGGCCCATACGGATTCGCTCGTCAAAGCCTTCATACCTGCCGGCGATTAAGATGAGCCGGTTTTTCTTGCTGAGCTCGACAGCTTTCTGCTGGGTGAACGTTCGGCCCTGGGGGGTTAGCAGAATGATGCGGCCATTCTCGCCGCAAAGCTGCTGGACGTGTTCGCATGCGTCGAAGACAGGCTGCGCCATCATGACCATGCCGGGCCCGCCCCCGTAGGGCTTGTCGTCAACCTTTCTGTACTTGTCGGCGGCGAAATCCCTGATGTTGGTGAAAACGATATCGACGATGCCATTGTCCCGTGCCCTTTTGAGGATAGAGTGGGCCAGCGGCGATTCGTACATCTCGGGAAAGAGTGTAAGAATATCGATTCGCATGGCAGATGTTTTCTATTCCTGGGAAGGCGCCTGTTCTTTCGGCTGCTCAGGTTCGTCGGCTTCTGTTTGTGCTTTCTCGCCGGCCGGCGCCTGTGAGGCAGCTTCTGTTTCGCCCTTGGCCTGAACTTCCGCCTGTGAGGGCTGTTGCTCAGCCTTTGGCTCTTCTTCAGGGGCTTCAGGTTTAGCCTGGGCCTTATCCTCAGCCGGCTTTTCGGCAGCCTTTGCCTCTTCTTCAGGCGCCTTTGTTTCTGCAGACTCGTCTTCGGCAGCCTTTGCCTCCGGCTCTGCTTTTTCTTCGGCAGGTTTTACCTCAGCTTCGGGTTCTTCCTCAGCCGCCCCGGCTTTGGCTTCTTCTTCCGCGGCCTTTGCCTCAGCCTCTGCTTTAGCCTTCTCTTCAGCAGCCTTGGCATCCGCCTTGGCCTTTTCTTCGGCCGCTTTCGCTTCAGCCTTTGCCTTCTCCTCCGCCGCTTTCGCTTCAGCCTTTGCCTTTTCTTCTGCTGCTTTTGCCGCAGCCTCCACTTTTTCCACCGCCTTCTTGGCGGCTATTTCTTCCGTCTTGGTGAAGTGCCTGCCTTTGACGCGGGCCATGGCCTTCGCCCTGACTCGCCGCGCCGCCTTTTCTTCCGCGTATTTGTGCTTGATGCCCGCACGAAGCAGAATCTCGGAAACAGTGTCCGAGGGAATCGCGCCCTGGGCGAGCCAGTACTCGACTCGCTCGCGGTTCAGCACCAACTGCTTGGCCCTGTCCTTTTCAATAGGGTCATAGTGACCGAGCTTCTCAATGATTTGCCCGTCGCGGGGAGTGCGCGAATCGACGGCGTTGATTCTGAAAAACGGCCGGTGCCGTCTTCCCATTCGTGTGAGTCTGATTTTTACTGCCATGATTTTCTCCTGTACTGTTTCGTTTATAATCAATTTCCGCGATTCGTTTCCTGCGAATCACGAAACACGTTTGCAGTGTAAGGCATAGCCGTTCAAAAAGATTGCCAGATTGGCGGGGTCCACGTGGGCGTCCCCCGCGATCTTGTGTACCTGCTCGTCGCTGAGAACGTCGGCATTCTGCTTTTCGCCCGCCGTCATGATGGCAACTGCTCTCTTGAACTCTTCCAGCTCGACACCCGTGGGGGCCGCCAGCATGGCCAATTCCGAGGAACCCTCGTTATCCTCGAACTGCGTCCGTATCATTCGACCGTAATCGCTGTCGGCGAACCTCTCGACTTTATTGAGATACTCGTCAATTGAAATCTTCTGTCTGATACCTTCACCTTTTCTTATTACTCGTTGTTTTTTGACGCCATTGTGAGCGGCTTTGGGTTTTCAGCCCAGCCGGCCGGTCGGAGGTCCGCGTCTTCGCGGTCGGCGTCGCCGAGGTCCCTGCGGGCCTTCTCGGCCAAAGCGAGCAGATGTTTTACCACATCTGGGTGGTGTTCTGCAACATTGTTTTTCTCCGCCACGTCATTTTCGAGGTCGTAGAGGGCCAAAGGGGCCTCCGGGATGGGTTTCCCCCAGTGGCGTTTCTTGGGTCTGAGAGCCAGGTGGAGCTTCCATTTTCCGCTTCGCACGGCCTGAAGCTGGTCGATCTGGTAGTAGTAGAAGGCCTCGTGCGGAGATTTGGCGTTCGCCCGCCCGGCCATTAGCGGCCATATATTCTTGCCATCTATAGTCCGGTCCGCAGGCAACTGTGCGCCTGCAAGGTGCGCAAAGGTGGGCAGCAGGTCCATTGTAATGGTTATTTCATCACAGGTTTTTCCGGCGGGGATGCGCCCGGGCCACCGTATGATCGCAGGCTCGCGCATACCGCCCTCCCAGGTTGTCCCCTTGTGCCCGCGCAAAGGCGAGTTTGAGCCGCCGTACCTGTCGCTGGCGCCGTTGTCGGACGTGAAGACCACGAGCGTGCGGTTGTCGAGGTTGAGTTCCTTCAAGGTTTTGAGGATTCGGCCGCTGGATGAGTCGATTTCTTCGACGGCGTCACCGTATCGGCCGTTGGCGCTCTTGCCGCGGAATTCCTCGCCCGGATTCAGGGGGTTATGAACCATCGTGTGAGGCAAATAGAGGAAAAAATGCCGGTCCTTGTTTTTCCTTATGAATTCAATCGCTTCTTCGGTATATCGCTTTGTCAGCGTGTCCTGTACGGCAGGGGCCTCGATCACCTCTTCATTGCGAAGCAGCGGCAGAAGCGGATTCTCGGGTCGCTGTTCTTTGCCCATGTCGTTGCTGTAGGGGATGCCGAAATAGTAGTCGAAGCCCTGGCGGGTCGGCAGAAAGTCCGGCTGGTCGCCGAGGTGCCATTTTCCGATGCAGCAGGTCGCGTAGCCCCGTTGTTTAAGTATTTCTGCGATAGTGATTTCATTCGGGTTGAGGCCTTTGCTGTCAACCGGAAACAGCACACACTTGCCGTGGGAGTCTTCGTGCATATTCACGCGCTTCGGGTAGCAGCCGGTCATCAGCGAGGCTCGCGACGGCGTGCAGACGCCGCTGGTGACATAAAAGCTCGTGAATTTCATTCCTTCGGCAGCCATCTCGTCGAGATTTGGTGTGCGGTGGACCGTGGAGCCGAAGCAGCCGAGGTCGCCGTAGCCGAGGTCGTCGCTGAAGATGATGATAAAGTTCGGCCCGCCGATTGAGGTGCGTTTGTCACCGGGCGGAGAAGGGGCGGTTGGGGTGCAGCCGGACAAGGTTGTCACGGTTGCGCCGGCGGCGACAAGACCAATAAACCGGCGACGGGTCATTTTCTTTTTTATGTCGTGGTTAATCATGCGGACTGACGCGGACTGTTATCGCCGTTGTATTTTCCCCCGTCTTCTGATGACGCGTTTTCTTTTTGAGCGCTGTTTAATCTTTCTGCCGGACGTCATGGCCGCGCTGAGAGCATTCATATCCATTCCGCCGGAGAAAAGGTTCTTTAGGCCGCCGAGTTTTCCGCCGCTCATGGATTTTATCATATCCCGGCTGCGCCTGAACGTTTTCACTAATGACGCAACATCATTGGGCTGAGTGCCCGAGCCCGCCGCGATGCGCCTTCGGCGGGATGAGTCTATCACGTCGGGCTCACGCCTTTCCTGAAGGGTCATCGAATAGACAATGGCTTCCATCCGGCCAAGCTCACCGTCTTCGACGTCCAGCTCGGCAAGCTGGCCCCCCATCCCCGGCAGCATCTTGAGCATGTCCTTCATCCCGCCCATCTTTTTCACGGCCTGCATCTGCTTGAGAAAGTCGTCGAAACCGAACGAGCCCTTGGCCAGCTTCTGCTGCATCTTCAGTGCGTCTTCTGCCTCGAACTGTTCCTGGGCCTTTTCCACGAGCGTTACGACGTCGCCCATTCCCAGGATTCTACCGGCCATTCGGTCGGGGTGGAACTCTTCGAGCTTGTCGAGCTTCTCGCCGACGCCGATGAACTTGATGGGCTTTCCCGTGACGGCCTTGACGCTAAGGGCGGCGCCGCCTCTGGCGTCACCGTCGAGCTTGGTCAGGATGATGCCGTCGAGTTCGAGCCGCTCATTGAACTCTTTGGCGCTGTTGACCGCGTCCTGGCCGGTCATGGCATCGCACACCAGATAAATCTGGTGAGGAGTCACGGCCTTTGCGACGTCGGCCACCTCCGTCATCATCTCCTGGTCGATGTGGAGCCGACCGGCCGTATCCAGAACAACAACATCGTGCCCCTCGCTCTGGGCGTGCTTTATGGAATTCTTCGCGACCTTGACGGCGTCTTTGCCGTCCTCGCGATAGACGTCGATGCCCAACTGCTCACCGAGGATGGCCAATTGCTCGATAGCCGCCGGCCTTTGAAGGTCGTCGGCAACAAGCAGCGGTTTCTTGCCTTTTTCGAGGAGGTACTTGCCCAGCTTCGCGGCTGTGGTCGTCTTGCCCGTACCCTGGAGGCCCGCCAACAGGATAATGGTCGGCCCCGGCGAAACAAAATAAATTCGCGTGTCAACCGGGCCCATCAGCCGGGTCAGCTCGTCACTGACGATTTTGACCATGACTTGGCTGGGGTGCAGGCTCTTAATCACCTCGGCGCCGATGGCCGCGTCTGTCACGTCTTTGCAGAACTTCTTAACTACGTGATAGTTGACGTCCGCTTCCAGAAGCGCCTTGCGAACATCGCGCATAGCGTCCGAGACGTTCGCCTCGGTTATCCGACCCCGCCCGGCCAGCGAGCGAAACACCGAATTAAGTTTTCCTGTTAATGACTCAAACACAGCCTTATTCCACCAATCAGCCCCCTCAGCGGACAAAAAAGCCCTTACGGCAAAAAAGGAAATTCTAACGCTTCGACCCCGTCTTTGCAAGCGCAAAATGCCACTGCCAGCCTTGCGCCGGCTGTTATCGCGGACGAGTTCTTATGTGACACTTGGTATGCAGACGGTCCTTGACCTCAGACGGACCATTCCTTCGAGCGTTTTACGAACTTGTTTTGGACGATGATGCCTACGGCGGTGGGGACCATCAGGGCAACGGGGAGGAACCATTTGTTGTCGTAAACGAGGTCCTTTATGTCCTGGCTGGTTTGCGGATAGAGGTAGAGCAGTGCGAAGACGCCGACGACGATAAGTGAGCTTCCGCCGAGGCTGGAAAAGAGCATGACGGCGACCTTGAAGACGATGAAGGAGATCATTCCTCCTGCGATGACGCCGATGAGTGCGCCGGCCCAGATGTATTTTTCGGTGAGGCCGGCGGCGTACCAGACGCCGGAGGTCAGCAGGCCGCCCGCGATGGCGCCGAGGATGGAGACGGCCCAGCGCATGAGCGGCACGGCGACGGCGGCCATCAGGCCCAGTCCGATGAGTCCGCCCAGGATTTGGCTGTTCTGGCCCTGGATTTTGTCTCCGATGGTGATGCCGAGTGCGAGTCCGACCAGGCCGAAACTGATGACGACGAGGATTTTGAAGACGCGCCAGCCGTAGAGCAGACAGACGATGCCGAAGGATATGAAGGTGAGGGCTTCGAGCAAGCCGAGGGATGTCACCTGCTCCCAGAATAAATCGATGGGGACGACCGACTCTTCTGCGGCCGGCTGGGTGGCTTCGACGGTTTGGGCCAAGATGGTAAGGTAATCCATCATGTTTCTCCTTCTCCCGTTTTACATGTTTTTCCGAGCATGTTCGCCAGTAGCTTCCTGAACTTTTACGCGCGCGTTAATGCATGCGCCAATTGAGGCGCTTCTGTTCGGCTTCGGGTTCGGGTGTGGGTTGCGGGTCTTGTTTCTTGGGTTCTATTTTTGTCATTTTGATTTTTTTGCATCGCGGACACAGTAGCAACTGGACAGCGGCGCCGAAGGCAACCATAACGCCGAAGACGGCGGCGTAGAGGGGGGCGCGGCCGGCGATGCTTTTAAGAGGTTCTGCGCCCTTGTAGGTGAGCAGCAGGATCATGCCTGCAAAGACAAGCATGGTTCCGAGAATCGAGCAGGCCAGTGCGGAGACGAATCGCCAGATGAAGAATCCGGCCAGTATGCACAGAGCGGCGAGTCCGGCAGCAGCTATCCACGCCAGAGGCGGCAACTGCGAGAGGGTGTGTCTTAGACTAACGGTATCGCCCACGTCATGGAAGTATGCGAAGGCTACGATCGCGGCAACGCCGAGGAGTGCGGCAGCGAGCAGGGTGAGGAAGATTTTTTCGAAGATGAGTGCAACTGCAATGCCGGCAGCAGCGGCGAGTACAAGGTGGGAGGGGTGTTTGCCGGCAAAGAGCAGTGCGCAGAGCAGGCCCCCGACGGCGCCGACGATGACGGCCAAAGCCTTTCGAAAGCCGAGTCCGCCGAGCCAGATGAACAGGCCGAGCAGAACGGCGACGATGCCGGCGGGGATGAGGGCATGGGGCCCGAGGTTTGCGACCGTACGGACAAATTTTTCGACCATTTCGAGCATACACTAATTATCGGCCTGCCCGTGCGATTTGCGTTAAAGAGTTGCCCCACACGCCCATATCAGGGTCAAAAAGGCCGATTCCGGGCCCGTGGGAACGGCATAAAGGCCGACGCATGGATTCACTTTTCCTACGAAGGGTGCCTGTCGTCGGGAGCGAGCAATGCCTTCGGAGGCCAGAGTGCTGTTCGGGGCTGTCCACCTTGGCCTTGGCAGACGTGGGCGAAGAGAAGGACAGACAGCATTGCTACGCAAGAAATCTTTCTTAACGGCTTCATTTTGTCTGCTCCCTGATTACAGTGCAACTACCACTATTATCAGAAGGACAAAGGACGCCGGCAAGTAAAAGTTGTGTAAAAAACGAGCGGGAACGCTTCGCTATTATCACAGATGCTCAGACCCTGAAAGAATTTCAGGATTTTACTCAAATTGGCAAAGACTCAATGAGAAAGTCAAAAGACGGCAGGCCAGCCGGCCGGGAAGACAGCAATGATATCAGCCGCTCAGGTATTGATGCCGCCATGCCGGCATTGCCGCAGCGTTTGTATGATTCCGTCGCCCCCAGCGGCCGGCTGTCGATCTACCTGTTCTTCTTATCATTCAAATAACGGTTGCTGTAGTTCCTGAAGACCATGTCACGCTGCAAGTCGGGATTAGTTGCCATGAATTTTTGATAATAGCCTTCGGCCCGGTCATGGTCATCCCGCCGCTGACAAATGATCGCGAGGTAGATGAGGCTTCGCCGGCCGAAGGTGCTGTAGGCGCCTTTCTGCGATTCCAAATCTACGACCTTGCTGAAGTATTCTTCGGCCTGGTCAAACCGGGCGGTCCGAGAGAAATGATGAAAGCCCAGCCAGTGAAGTGCGTATACATCGTTAGGATCCGCTCGGAGACTGGCAAGCATTTGGTCTCTTAGCTGCCCAATGGAGGGCGACGGGCGTGCGCGGGTGGAAATGATATAGCCCAGAAGGGCCAGTGCCATTGCCAGAATAATCCCCAGGGCGATGACCCTTTGCCGGAGCGAGCCTGCAAAAAGAACAAGACCAACCAAATACCCCAAGGTCGCATAGGCAGCAGCATTGGCTATCAGCAGAAGCGGCACCAAACGCTCGTCCAATTCCCAGAAAGAAACAAACTGCTTGAGAATGACATATCCGGGCAGACTCATGACATTGAGGGGCATTGCAAGAGCAAGCCCGGCCGCCGCAAACGCCGCAAGTACAATCCAACGTTTCTTTCTGTCACTCATGCGATATCCTTCGGAACGTTTCGGCACAAACATTGCGGCATTGCGACCGTTCCCCCTTACCGCCGCCTTTCACCTGTTCGTTTTGACCGGCTCATGCGGACCGGGTGAATCGGGGCCGGGCTCGGCGGGCACGACCCTGAACCTGATGACGGCGGTAACTGTTTGACCCCCGTCGGTCCTGCCCAGGCTGGTGCCCTCCTCCACGATGGCATAACCCTGTAGGCCGCTCATCAGCAGTTTCTCTCTTGCATTCTGCCAGGCAACTTTCGTCGCCTGCATCTCGACTTCGCCGCGCCCGTAACCGGTGATTCTCATCTGGCGGCATTCTTCGACAGACGAACAGGCCGGCAGCAGCAACAGGCCGATAAGCAGAACCGCTAACAATTTGACCATTCCTTTGCTCCTTAAGAAGGACACGAGCTTCTGCACCAATATCGTGCTGTGATTTCCATCATTTGGGTCTGATTTTCAGTTCACGAAAGCGCTGGAGAATGTTATTGGCGAGCGCGGCGGTCGCGGCCTCAGAATCCGATTTCAACAGAATAACCGCCGGTTTACCTGGAATTACAATATCTTCAATGACGCAATGATTGCCGTTCTTATCGTCGAACTCGGTTATTCCGCGAATGGCGATGATGTTGCCTCTTTCATCCTTCCACGACCTGCCACCCTGGTGGAAGGAGGGCAAATGTCGCTTGCCATCTTCCTGAGCGATGCAGTCGCCCAATTCCCATGCGGTCTGGTGGAGGACCTCCGCCCAGCGCTCGAGCGGCGCGGTAGTGGTTACGACTTCAGTGCCGTAAGTGGTGTAGGTCGGCTGCCTCGAGTATACATAGTACCCAATGCTGCCTGCCACGACCAGGACAGCCAACGCGACGCGCACAACAGTTTTTGGATGAGTTTTTCCCGTCGGCGCTTCTGCAATCATCTTTGGGCCTTTCGATTGGCATATTAGCTGACCGCGTTTTTTTTCGCCAATTGGCTGCCGATTCGTTACAGCCAATCATCCTCAGTTTCTGCCGGCTCGCCGGTTTCGAGGTGGGCGGGGTCGGTCTTTCTCAGCGGCACGGTTGTTTTGCGCACCTTTTGTTCGTCGGCAGAACTTTTATCCTGAAAAAGATATGTCACCTGCTTTCTCCGGCGCGCCCGCGTAAGCGCCTCTCTTAGTGGTTGCTGCCGCATCATCAGGCTCCTTATGTAAAGGCGGAAAAGCTGTCGGGCGGCTTTTCAACCGGCCGCACATTGCACCGTAATCGTAACCACCAGTCTACCACAAAGCGCCGCTTCAGGCAACATTTTTGTGTACGATTCTTCGTTAATCGGCATCCTTGGAAGATGCCGGCCGCGAGCCTTATAATTTGGTTTGCAACGGAGCAGGATTCTGGCTTATAATACTTGTCACGGCATGAAAGGGCTGGGCCGGCCCTGAGATAAGTATTCGGTGATAAACTTCAGGAGAGTGGAATGAATTACACAATTCGCGTAACAGGTGTGGTGACCGTGCTCGGTATTCTGCTGGCGGCAGGCTGCGGCGCAGGTTCACGTTCGGCTGCGGGGCCCATGAATCGGATAAGGTTCGAGCATGTCGCCCTGAACGTCGAAGATTCGATTGCGACGGCCCAGTGGTATCGCGACAACCTTGGGCTGAAAATCATTCGCGAGGGAGAGCCGCCCGGAAGCAAGCGCTTCGTCGCCGACCCCGGCGGCAACATGATGTTCGAGTTCTATCACAGAAGGTCCGCCGAGGTACCCGATTATGCGTCAATGAATAACCACCAGCTTCATATCGCGTTTATGGTTGATGACGTCAAAGCGGCCTGTGACAGGCTCATTAGTGCGGGGGCAAGGCTCGACGGAGAAATCGTGGTGACCCGTGAGGGCGATGAAATAGCCGTCGTCCGGGACCCGTGGGGTATTCCGATACAGTTCGTGAAGCGGGCCCGACCGATGCTGGCGTATGATTAAGGGGGCAGTAACCGGTTTTCCGGCTAAAAAAGGGCATAACCTACAATAGGGGTGAAAATTAAATTTATTTTTGTGTTGTATGTTTGCTGCCAACTGTGTATAGTGGCACTTCAGTTGAGCATATTCTTTCATCCCTCAAGGATATTCTCTTAAGTAAGATGTGAGGGGTATTAGATTTATGGCCGTTGAGGCCAAGGAGTACAGAAGTGAGTACAGGTACAGTAAAGTGGTTTAACGAAAGCAAAGGGTACGGTTTTATCAGTCCGGATGATGGCGCTGCGGACTTGTTTGTCCATCACTCGGAGGTAAAAACGAGCGGCTACGCCTCGCTCAACGAGGGACAGAAGGTTGAGTTCGAGGTCGGTCAGGGCAAGAAGGGACCCTGTGCCGTTAACGTAACGCCCTCCTGAAAAGGCAACATTTCGTGGACCCAGAGGCCCTGCCTGAAAGCAGGGCCTTTTTTTTGTTGCGTGTCCATGAGGGGATTCTGCCGGCCTGTCCGCAACGGCCCGCACACAGCCTCAACCTCTCTGGGTCAACAGCTTTTCAGCAGTGCCATCCAAAAAATGGGGCATTGCGGATTTTTTTTGTTGACACATGCGGGGGATGGCTTTAGAATTATAGGTGATGATCCTCCTTTTCGGGCCTTCGCTTGGCTGCCCATGCCTGTAGTGTTGCTGCCCGCACCTGCAGGAGCGGGGCCCTTTTTTCCAAACACGCTATTGGGCTGTTCCCAGCCCGGCGCTCAATCATGATCCTCAAACTGACCGAGGGTCAGTTTGAAAACGCAAAAATCCAAGTGTAAAGTGCAATCCGCCTTTGCATAAAGCTACGGCGGACAAGAACTGTGGAATCCGCCGTTGGCGGATGGCTGATTTTACTATTGTTTTTTGTGGCGCATAATACCTTGTCAAAAGGTGAGTTGCGTTTATAGGTACGGATAAATCGGTCAGTTTGAGTCATAATGTTAAGGGTCTATGGATTTGACGTTTGTAATTTGTCCAGCGCCTGTCGTGCCTGCTTATGATTGGGGTCTATGGCCAGAGCTTTTTTGAATGCCTGCGTCGCCTTGTTGATTTTGCCTTGTGATTGCAGCGCAATACCGAGGTTGCAGTAGATACCGGGGGCGGGCTTGATTCGGACGGCCTCGGTGAAATGGCCGATGGCCTGGTCAAGTTTGCCCTGGGCGGCATATATTACCCCGAGGTTGCTGTGGGCGTTGAACAGGTCGGGGTTTATTCGCAGGGCCTCGTTGTACTGCTCCACGGCCTCGGCCGGCTTTGCCTGCAGTTGAAGCGCCACACCGAGACTGTAGTGCACATCAGCATCGTTGGGCTCGAGCCTTATCGCCTCACGATAATGCCTTACTGCCTCTTCGAGGCTGCCCCGTGCGGCAAGAGCAAGTCCGAGGTAGCTGTGTGCCTTGGCGTTGGCGGGGTCAAGTTCAAGGGCTTTGCGATAATGAGAAATGGCCTGGTCGCTTTGACCCTGGAGAGAAAGTGCCATTCCCAAATCCTTGTGCAATTCCGAATTCTCGGGATCAAGCTCGAGGGCGGTGTTGAAATTTGCGATTGCTTCCGGGACTCTTCTTTGTTGCACCAACAGCAGCGCCATATTGTGGTATGCCTCAACGTAGTCGCCGCGCAGGGTAACGGCAGTGGAATAAGCCTCTATGGCCTGTTCGGTCCGGCCCCTCTTTTCAAGCGAATCGCCGAGTCCGTAACACAGCTCCGCCTCGTAATTAATATGCCTTTCGGAGTAGAACGGCCCGGCGACGCTGCAAACAAAGCAGATGCCGGCGCAGAAGATGCCTGCGGCCGTCAGCCTGCGCCAATCTCCGGCGCGAACCAGCTCCGCGATTCTCACCAACGCAGCGCCAGCCAGAATACATACGGGCGGGACGACCGGCACTCGGTACCGCGCCTCGACGTGCGTTAGAATCACCGATGCCGGATACAAAATCAGAAAAAGCCAGACCGGGGCCGGAACCTTTCGCGGATAAAAGAACAGTCCCAGCAGCGACAGCGGCAGCAGGACCCCAAAAGGAAAACCGAACCCGCGCAGCTTCCATGTCAGCACACCAAGCAGGCGCGACCACCTTGTGAACAGGTATATGTCTATATTGCCCGGCATTTCCCGGGAGCTGAAAAACTCCGTCCCCTTGTGCAGCAGACCTTTCAGGAAGCTCATCGGTTCGGCGCGCATATATTCAAACGTCCGGGCATAGAAGAACTCCTGGCGCTCTGTTCGACTGCGCCGACCCTCCTTCAGTGGAAGGTCCACGATTCTTTGCCATTCTATACCCGGCCGGATGCTGACCGCCTCGAAATCCGGATTGTTGCCTATATACAGATTGAGCCCGCCCGTACCGGGCAGGAAGGTGAAAGAACCCGTCAGGCGATAATTCTGAGAAGCAACGGGCACAGTCACGGCCAGGAAACCGGCAGCCATACCGAGCAGCCCCAGCGCGACCCGCTTGGGACCGAGATGTCCCCGTAACCACACGGCAGCCAGCCACGCACTGCCGGCGGCAAAAAAAGGAATGAAATTGGGCCTGGTTATGACGCTCAGGGCCCCGCACAGCCCGAGAACAACGCACATCCATACACTTTTCTTTTTTGCCGTCGTGAGAAAAAGGAGAATAAGCAGCGCGGCCCAGAAGGCGGCCCAGCCAGCCGCCAGAAGCTCACCTTCGAAAAACATCAACGGCCCGTGGAGGGCGACCGTGAGCCCGGCCAGGACGCCCGCCGGCCTGCCGAATATCTTCGCCCCCAGTCGATACGTCAGCACACACGTGACGGCGCCCAGCAGGAGCTGGATTATCCTGGCGGATACAACCGAACAAGAGGTGAAGAAATAGACAAGAGACAAGAAGAACGGATAGAAGAACTGCTGCCAGAAGAAATCGGGCGTCAGACCTTCACCGCCGACGAGCCTGCGGGCCATTTGGTCGTAGGTCAGCGAATCCACTATCGGCGCGCGGAAGGTGGGGTTGTCACTGCTTTCGTAGAGGTACAGGCCGCGGACCGAAAGCGCCAGGACAAATATTGCCACGCCGAGCCACACGCCTGTGGAACGGCCGTTCTTCTTTGGCGTCTTCCCCATAACATAATGTTAACGTCGGCGGCGTTCACAAACAAGCGCCGCAAAAACACGAAATGTGCGGCTCGATTGTCAGGGATTGGGCATCTGCAATTCATCCAGTGCCCGCCGTGCAAGGTTGTTCTGCGGGTCTATTGTCAGGGCCTGCCTGAATGCCGCGATTGCCTCGGCGGGGCGGCTCTGCTGCTGCAGGCACAGGCCGAGATTGAAGTAAGTTTCTGCGTCATTGGGCGCAAGTCGAAGCGCAGCTTCGAACTTCTCCCGGGCCTTTGAGAACTCGGCGAGACACGCAAAGGCGCTTCCCAGATTACACAGCGTCCGGGGCTGATTCGGGCTCAATCGCAGCGATTCTTCGAAGTGCTCAATCGCTTCAGGCATCTTGCCCTGGCTGGCCAGCAAACTGCCCATATTATTGTGGGTAACCGCCTGATTGGGATTGAGTTCCAGGGATTTTGCAAATTGCTGGTGTGCCTCGTCGGGGCGATTCAGGCTGAAGAACGCCCGGCCGAGGTTGTCGTAGGCGCTGGCCCGCTGCGGGTCAATATCGATTGCCTTATTGAATTGCTCGACGGCCTGGTTAATCTTTCCCTGCTCCAAAAACGCCAGTCCCAGCCCCTCGTGCAGGGCCGCCCTATCAGGAAATATCGGTATCGCTCTATTGTAGTGTTCAACGGCGCCCGGGAGTTTGCGCTGCTCGACAAGCAGCAGTCCCAGATTCTGGTAAGCGTCGAAATAGTCGGGCTTCTGCCTGATTGCGTTTCGGTAAGAGGCAATTGCCTCCTCCATTCTTCCGTGGTTTGCAAGTGAGCCGCCTAATACGTAGCGAAGTTCGACCTCGTAGTTGATATTTTTCTCTGCGTAGAAGGGTCCGGCGATGCTGGAAGCAAAACCAACCGCCGCGAAGAAAACCGCTGCGCCGATTAGCCTGGGCCATTGCCTAAGCTTTATCCATTCGAGGATTCTGATTATTGCCGCTCCGGCCGGAACGCACATCAGCGGAATAATCGGAATGCGGTAGCGGGCCTCGACGTGCGTCAGAATCACCGATGCCGGATACAAAACCAGAAACAGCCAGAGCGGCGCCGGAACCTTCCGCCAATAGAAGAACAGTCCTAACATTGACAGCGGCAGCAGAATACCGAAGGGGAATCCGAATCCGCCCAGCTTCCACATAAGGATACCGAGCACCGGCGACCATTTCCTGAACAGGTACGGGTCAATATGGCCGGGCATTTCCCGCGAGCCGGCTAATTCGGCCGTCTTGCGCGCCAGGCCTTTTAGAAAATCGCCCGGCTGCTCACGCAGATATTGCCATGTCCTTCCATAAAAGAAACGCTGTCTTTCATCGGCCGTCTTGCAGCCGTTGCGAAGCGGAAGCTCGACCAGTTCTTTCCACGGCTCTCCCGGCCGAAAGGCTGTCGCCTTGAACTCGGGATTATTGCCGATGTAAAGATTCAGCCCCCCGGTAGCGGGCAGGAAACCGAACCGGCCTGTGACCTGATAGTTCTTAGCGGCAACCGGCAGCGTGACGGTGCCAAAACCCGCAATAAGAAGCAGCCACTGCAAAGCGAGCTTTTTGACGCCGACTCTCTGCCGAATCCATACGGCCATCAGCCACACCGCACAGGCAGCCACGAACGGTACAAAATTCGCACGCGTTACGACGCTCAAAGCCACACACGCACCCAAAGCCAGGCACAGCTTCAAAGTTCTATATTCGGCTGCCTCCAGAAAGAGGAGGATGAGCAGGACGGCCCAGAAGCCGGCCCAGCCCGCCGCCAAAAGCTCAGCCTCGAAGAAAATCAAAGGCCCGTACACCGCCGCTATAATGCCCGCCGCGATACCCGGCCGCTCACCGAAAAGCCTTTTGCCCAACAGATAAGTCAATATGCAGGTCACAGAGCCGATGAGAATCTGTACGAGCTTCGCAAATACGATTGATGAATTGCTGATGAAATACACTGTCGACAAAAAGAAGGGATAGAAGAACTGCTGCCAGAAGAACTCCCTGCCCATCGCCAGGCCGTTGGCTATGTCCCGCGCGTTGAGGTCGTATGTCAGCGAATCCACCACCGGCGCAAGAAACGTCGGATTATCGCTGCTGTCATAGAGGTACACCGCCCTGACCGCCAGGGCCAGGACAAATATCCCCACCGCTGCGCCAATCCGCCCCGGGGCCCGCACCTTCCGCCCGGCCTTCTTCTTCGGTTTCCGATGTCCCTTGCTCATTTGTTCATATTACCGCCGCACGCGCTGTCAAACAAGCCCGCGCAGTCTGAGATTGTCAATTGTTACGCTAATCCAGCAATCCCAGCGCCCGAGCCAGATATATACAGCTCAGTATGAGAACAAAGGTTATCATGGCCATGGCTACAGCAAACAGAGGATTATGCGCGTCGAAAAGCTGGTGTTTTGTCTCGACTAACGCCCTATTAGGGACCTTCTCTCCTATCAATTCCAGAATTTCGCCCATTTTGTTGAAGCCGTATATGCGAAGCCGCCTCTTCTTGCCCTTCTCGTTGCCGCATAAGGTTATCGATTCGATATTCCCTTTCGGATTTTCCACAACTCTAATCCTGGCTATCTCTTCGAACATAAGCGCTCGTTCTTCCTTGTCAAGTCGACTGAGAATAATCCTATCCTCACACAACGATAGCTTCCTTCGTCGGTTCTTTCTGTCCTCCCGACGTATAATCCAAAGATTTGTGGCGGCCGAAGCCAGCGCGGTAGCGGCAGTGAGCAATGCCGCTTCGCTCATGCTCACCCGCAAGGCGATTAGAGCAAAGAGAAACAGCATCGGTATGCTCGAGAGCCAGAGCATAAAAATGAACCTGTTTGCTTTCCTGATGCTCTCCCCCGAGCAGTCAAATTCGTTCATGAAACCTCCTTTTATGAAGTATATCAACTGCTGGACCAACAGGCTCTGGCTGTGGGCGCATCGTGCTGCCGGATGTACACTCCAGCCTATATATCAAGAATGCGGCCCTCGAAGTAAGGATGAATGCAATCACAATGTTTGCCAGCAGCAAGACGAGTATCGGGTCTTTCACAGAAACAGCCTCGCTGACATATTTCCCAAAGAAAACCAAAACCGATATTTATAAATCCACAAACCGCAATTGGAGTATAACAAGTGCGTGCTGGGGGTCAAGCTCCAAGATCAGGCTGTGTTGGCAAGGCAGATGGGGGCGTTTCTTTGGCGGACCAAAGGGGTCGGACGCCATTCGTCTGCCGATGGTTTGTGAAGGGAGATGGAAGAGGTGTTCAGACGGAGAGGGTGTCGCCGATCTTTTTTTGCCATTGGCGGATTTTTTCTGTCAGGCGGTCGATGACGTCTTTGTGACGGCCCGAATCGAAAAGGTTCTTCGTCTCTCCGGGGTCGTCATTGAGGTTGAACAACTGGCTGTTGTCGCCTTTGAAGAGCGAGAGCTTCCACCCATCGGGGGAAACAACCGTGCGGATGGGAACGTTCAATTCCTGTACGGTCCCGACATTCCACTCGATGAAGACGTGGTCCTCGGCGGGTTTTCCGCCCTTCATCATAGGGACGAGGCTGCGGCCCTGCAGCGTGTCCGGTGCCTTTGAGCCCATCAGCTCCAGCAGGGTCGGAACCAGGTCGATGTGGCTGACGGGCTGGTCCATCACGTGCTGTTTCAGGCCCAGCGAGGGGACACGCATAAGCCAGGGTACGCGCGTCGCCTCTTCGTACATGACGCCCTTGGTCACCAGCCGGTGCGCCCCCATCATGTCACCGTGGTCGCTGGTGTAAACCACGATGGTGTTGTCAGCCAGGCCGCGCTCTTCGAGCGTACTGAGGATTCCGCCCACGCATGTATCGACCTCCGTGACCAGGCCCCAGTAGCGTGCAATCAGTTTGCGAAAGCTCTGTTCATCGCTGCCGTACTCTTTTAGAATCTGCTCTCGCTTGCTGCGGTACGCCAGCGGCTCGTTATCTTCCAGCGGGTCATCGAAGCTGGCCGGCAGGTCCACGGAAGCGGGGTCGTACTCGTTGTCGAAAGGCCCGGTAAAGGGCATGTGCGGCTCAAGGAAATTGACATAGAGCACAAAGGGTTCGCCGAGGTGACGGCGGAGGAAGTCGCAGGCCCGCCGTTCAAGGAATTTCGGCTTTGACTGCTCGAAGGGCAGGCCGGCGGCAAAGCTCCGGGGGAATCGCACGCCCTGCGGCTTGTGGCCCAGCGATACGAGGTGATGGTGGTAGTCGCTCACCGTGTGCTCTTTATCGCGGACTTTGGTGTAGCGCTTCCAGTAGATGTCCTCTATCGAGACCCACTCCTCGAAGCCGTGCTGCGGGAATATCTCGTCGCCCAGGTGCCATTTGCCCATGTACGCGGTGCGATAATCGGGGTCGTTGAGCATTTCGGGCAGGCACGGCGTATCGGCCGGCAGCGGCAGATTGTTCCTGATGAGGCCGGAGGTATGGGGCCAAAGGCCGGTCATTACCGAGCAGCGAGAAGGTGTGCAAACCGGCTGGGTCACGTATGCCCGCTTGAAAACGAAGCTTTGCGAGGCGAGCTTGTTGAGGTTGGGCGTGTGGATTTTCGTGTTGCCGTACACCGCCATGGTGTCGGCGCGCTGCTCGTCGGTCCAGATAAAAAGCAGATTGGGTTTTCCGGGTTTCTTGTTCTCAGCGCCGCGACTGGTTTTCGCGGTCGGCAGCGTCAAAGCGAGCGAACCGGCAGCAGCGGTCTTCATAAAGTCTCTTCTTGTTATCCGTGTTGACATTTCAGATTCTCCCACAGTTTTTTGTCGCACATTCGTCTCTACTTTTTGTCGAGGTGGTCGCGGTCCCAAATGGTGGCGGCTATGTGCTGTTCCGGAATCTCTTTGGTTGTGTAGTAGTAGATGGTGACAATTTTGCCGTCCGGTCTTTGCACGGTTCGCGTATAACCAATGTCCCAGGTTCTGGCGTCGTTGCGCAATACAATCTCGCGGCCCCATGTCCTGCCGGTGTCGGTGCTGATTCTCGCGCGGATACCCTGCGGCTCCGGCCGGTAGCGGTAGGCCGGGCAGATGCCGCGATAGGCGTAGGTGACGCACAGCCGGCCGTCCGCGAGCCGCACAAGGCTGGGCGGATTTCCGTTGCTGCTTCCTGTGTCGGCAGCCTGGCTCAGGAACTCCCACGTCCGGCCGTTGTCCTTCGACTGGGAAACATCTATCCAGCACTTTCGCATCTTGTTGTCGCCGGAAATATCGACGTCGAGCCTGCGGCGCATTGCTGAAACCAGATGCTTCTCAGAGCAGCGAACGGTCGAGGGCATTACGGAGCGAATCCTGATGGGTTCGCCGGTCATCCACGAAACGAATTCGAAGGTCTTGCCTGCGTCGGTAGTTCTGGCGCAGAAGGCCCGGTCCTGGACGGCCGCCTGGACTCTCGGCTCTTTGGCCGACAGAAAGACGAGGCAGTCCTGCGGGCCATTGACGATATAGTCGGTTCTTGCCGTGAGCGGCTGGTCCATATCGAAGTCCGGGAGCTTGTGCGGTCCCTGCCAGGTTTTGCCTCGGTCGTAAGAGACAAAGAAGCGGCTCCAGTCCACTCTCATGGCAAAGTCGGGATGCGCGAAATTGATGTCACCGGGACACTCAACGGCTTGGTCAACGTCGCCGGCAAAGTTCTCGGGGTCCTCGACCTTCCAGGTTTGGCCGCCGTCCAGGCTCCGGGCCAGCAGATTCTTGCCGTTGCCGCCCAACGAGTGGCTGCAATCTTTATCGACGTAGTCGGCCTGATAAAACCCGACGAGGATTTCATTTCCCCAAATCCAGACGCCGTTGTTGGCGGGCCAGCCGCAAAATCGCCCGGGTTCGTGACACACTATGACGTGCCTCATGTATGCGTCAGCCTGCGCGGCGGTACACTGCTGTTGCGGGGCGTCTGCAAGGCAAGCATTGAATGTAATGGACCACGCGGCTGCAAATACCGGGATCATCCTTTTGGCCATGAGCGTCCCCTTACGATGAATAGTCACTGGTTCGCCGGCGTTACTTTGTTTTGTCGGGGTCCCAAATGGTGGCAGCGATGTGGTGATGCGGATTCTCTTTTGTCGCCCAGTAGTACATTGCCACGAGTCTGCCGTCGGCCCTTTGAACGAGTCGCGGATAACCGAAGTCGGGGTCATCGAACGAGTCCACCTTAAAATCGTCGCGCAGGACGATCTCATCGCCCCAGGTTGCGCCGTCGTCGCTGCTGTACTTTGCGAGCATTTTGCGTTTGGAGCGGTTGCCGTAGGCGCAGCACAGGCGGCCGTCTTTTAGTCTTGCCAGAGCAGGGGGGTTCCCGTTCCAGCCGCCGGTATCGGCCACCTTGCTGAGGAACTTCCAGCTTTGTCCATTATCATTCGAGACAAAGACATCGATCCACTGGTCGGGATACTTGCGTCGCAGCGCCGAAACGAGCCTGGTCTTCGAGATTCGCACGGTCGAAGGCATGGCCCCGCGGGTGGTCCCCACCGGTTCGGGATTAATCCAGGAAACGAAGTTGAAGGTTTTTCCGCCGTCTTTGGTTTGTGCGAGGAAGGCCCTGTCTCTTGTGCCTGTGTCCGGCTTGCGTGCCGACATGAAGATGAAACAATCGTCGGGGCCATTGACGATGTAGTCGGTGCGGGCCGTGTTCTCAAGTCCCTCGAATTCGGGGTGGGACATCAAATCTGCGAAGGCGTAGGGTCCCTGCCACTTGCGACCGCGGTCGTAGGAGATGAAGAACCGTATGCCGTCGCTCCTGTGCAGCCTCATGGCAAAACCGGGATGGGCGAAATTTATGCCGCCGGGGGATGGGGTGGTAGTGCCTCCGTCATCGACGAAGTTGTCGGGGTCTTCCAATGTCCAGGTTTCGCCTCCGTCGAGACTCCTGGCAAGGACGCTGCGGCCTCCGCTGGCGGCGTTATGCCCCTCTTTCTCCACGTAGGGCCTGAGTGAGAATCCGACTGCGATTTCCTTTCCGTCCCAAATCCAGGCGCCGTTGTTTGCCGGCCAGCCGCAGAACATTCCGGGCTTGCCATAGACAATTACGTGCTCGATGGGAGCGGCCTGGTTTGCCTCGGCGGCGCAGGCCGCCTGGCCCTTTTCCTTGGGTTCTTCTGCGGAGCATTGAGCCACGAATGAGACTGCATTGGCGCCAAGGACCAACACAATAACCGCACAAATCACTCTTGTTTTCATGTTAACTCCTTTCCTTACCGTATAAATCTGTTTTCAAATGAAGTCAGGGCAAGACTTCTTGTCATTCGATTGTCGGGGCCGGCGACTTTGCGATACAGCACATCCTTTTTGAGTGAACGCGTTTGCCATATTCCGATCCACTTTTGCGAGACCGTGATCTCCGGGCGGCTCAGATTATCTGCTGTCGCACGGGGTCCCATCGCACACGGCGACAATTTTGACGCCTTCGGCGGGGGCGCAGGCGGCTGCGCTACCGGCAGCCGTTATGAGAAACTTCCTGCGGGTTATATTGTCCTGGTGCTTCATGGCAACGTCCGTTATTCTAACGGGTTCCTGCTTTAGCCAGACAGGCATATCCTCACCTACCGCGACAGCCAACCAAAAAAGATGCGTCAAGATACTGTTGACCGCGTCTTCATTGGGCGTGGTACAGGCAATCAGCCGTCCGACCTTATATCGTAACACAGCAGGACGTCATTTTCTCGCAGATAGAGCTTTCCGTCAAGGATAACCGGATGCGGCCAGTTGGGGCCGGTCTTGCTGGGAATATCAAAGGTGCCTTTGACGTTGAATTTTTCGGGCTTGGCTTCGACCAGCGCCATCAGACCGCTTTCATAACGAAAATAGAGGTTTCCATCCGCGTAGAGCAGGGCGGCGGATTTCTTGCCCACGGGCTCCTCTTTCCACATAATCTTGCCCGTCTTCATTTCGAGGCACACGGGAGTCCCTTTGTTCTGGCCGTCGCCGCCGTAAATATAGCCGTCCAGCAGTATCACGCCGCCGTGATGGTTCTCGAACTGGTCGGGCGTCAGGAAATAGATCTCCTTTGCCTCGAAGCCCTTGTCGGAGCGGGTGATTTTCAGAAGGGCGCTACCGGTCTTGTAGCTGGTCGTGCAGAAGACATAATCGCCGTCAACAACCGCCATGGGGATGTTTGCGACATCATTGGCGATCTTGTTATAGCCCCAAAGGAACTTACCGTCGTCGGCGGCGACGCTCACGAGGCCCCGCCCCATCATCTGGATATATTGGCGGACCCCATCGATCTCGGCGGCGACTATCGAAGAATAACCTGCGCCGTCCTTGCCTCTCGAGCCGATGTCGGGAATAGAACACTTCCAGATTGTTTCTCCGGTCTTTTTGTTGAGCGCCACAATACCGGTATCCTTGCCGCCCGGGGTGCACAGAAGTTTATTGCCGTCCACCAGGGGCGATTCGCTGAATCCCCACTGTGACATCATCTTGCCGCCGAAATCCCTGGGAAAGCTCTTGCGCCAGCGCTCTTTTCCCGTGGCCGTTTCCAGACATACGATGTCACCGTGTGTGCCGATGGCGTAAAGCAGCTCGCCGTCTATGGTTGGGGTACACCTTGGTCCTCCCTTGCCGGTTTTCCAAGGCTCGCCAACCTTTGCGGCCCAAAGCTCTTTCGGCGTGGCCTGGTCCAGACAAATCACAAACTGAAGATACTGTTCGTTCTCGCCGGCGCCGACAGTGCGGTCGCCCATCGTGAAGATTTTGCCGCCGACTATGGCGACGCTTGAAAAACCCTTGCCCAAACCTTCGATTTTCCAGGCTAAAGGCGGTCCCTGCTCCGGCCAGGTCTTGAGCAGGCCCGTCTCTGTGGATTTGCCGTTCCAGTTGGGGCCTCGAAAGTTGGGCCAGTCGCCGGCTACGCACACCGACGCTGCCAACGAAACGACGCTTAGTACTGTGATTGCTGCGTACTTTTTCATCTTCGACTCCTCTGCAAATAACACCGAATCTCTACAATAGAAGAACTGCTGGATGAGTTTACCAGCCCCATTACTGACTTTGTTCGGCGCCAGCATAGCAGAAAAGGCGGCCAAGAGCAACCCCTGAGTTCGGATTTGATGGCTTTTCCGGCCCGAAGGACCTTGCGACAACTGGGCCCCGCCGAATCCGCTGCAAGGATTGGCCAAGAATTTGCTTGAACTGGGGGCGTTTTTCTTGGATAAATGTCGCAGCCTGAAAGTGCAGGCATCGGGCAGCGCAAAGAAGTCAGCCGGTCGAGCTTCGGCAGAGTCAGGTTTGGAATTACGCAGCCTCGTATCGGTAAAAAGGAGTGCATAATGGCTAAATCGTCGAAGAAGAATAAAGTCAAGAGAGGCGGGGATTCGCTCTCCACGCGGGCCATACATGCGGGTGAGCCGCGCAAGAAGTATGCCGATTCTCTGACCACTCCGATTATTCAGACTTCCACTTATACATTCAGGAACAGTAAGGCCATCGAGGACTACACCAAGAAGGGCAAGGAGCATTTCGAATACGGCAGATACGGCAATCCGACGGCAAAAATTGCCGAGGCGCGTCTGGCCAACCTTGAAGGCGCCGAAGACTGCGTCGTCTTTTCCTCCGGCATGAGCGCGATTACCACCACCATTCTGGCGCTGGTTCAGTCGGGAGACCACATCGTTATCACCGATGACAGCTACAAAAAGACGCTCGAATTCTGCCGGTCGTATCTGAAGCAATTCGGCGTTGAATGCACTATCGTTCCGTTCGGAAATTATGAGGTGCTTGAGAAGGCCATCAGGAAGAGCACTCGCTTCATATTCTCGGAGTCTCCCACTAACCCTTATTTGAATATTTTCGACCTCGTCAGAATCAAGAAGATAGCAGAGCGACACAATGTTCTGACGCTCATCGACAGCACCTTCAGCACCCCCGTGAATCAGAGGCCTATTGAGTTCGGGATGGACCTGATTCTCCAGAGCGCGACCAAGTACCTCGGCGGGCACAATGACATTCTGGCCGGGGCCGTGCTCGGAAAAGCCGAGCTGATTGATCCCATACGAAATCTCCACAAATCCATGGGCGGCACAATCGACCCTCATTGCTGCTACCTTCTTTTGCGAGGGCTCAAGACATTCCCGCTGCGGGTGCACAAGCAGAACGAGTCGGCCCTGCAGATTGCCCGCTTTCTCGAAGGCCACCCCAGCATAAAAAAGGTCTATTATCCGTTTCTCGAAAGCCACCGCCACTATCGAGTGGCGAAGGAGCAGATGAGCGGAGGCGGCGGCGTTGTCAGCTTCGATATTAAGGGCAACGTTAACACAGCAAAGCGATTCCTTGACGGCCTCAAACTGTGCTACATCGGACCGAGCCTCGGCGGGGTCGAGACTCTGATAACACATCCGGCGCTGGTAAGCTACTACGATTGCACCAGAAAACAGCGCTATGAGCTCGGAATCACCGACACGTTGTTCAGGCTGGCCGTGGGGCTTGAAGATGTCGAAGACCTGATTGAAGACCTCGATCAGGCCTTGAGACGATAAGTGGGCAGGTATTCTTCCTGTCAAACCGAAGGTAACACCGGCAAAGTCGGAGGGGCGGTGCGAGTTTGGCAGCTTCCTGATGCATCCGGAGTGAATATTCCGCCGATTTCGGCCCTATTGTGAGAATGTATCGTGAAGTTTATCCGCTAAGTAGGGGGCCAGGCCTTTGAGGATTTCGTACTCGTGCAGGGCAGAGGCTTTGTCGCATTGGATCAGATGGTTTAAGCCGAGCAGGTAATGTGCTTCGGCATAATCCGGGTTTATGGAGACTGCCTGTTTGTAGGCATCCATAGCTTCGGCGTGACGGTCGAGGCGGGCGTAAGCAAGGCCTAAATTGCGGTGTGCCAATGGGTCGTCAGGTCTGAGGCGAATGGCCTCCTTATAAGCCTCGATGGCTTCTGCATACCGGCCCAGACGGTCAAAGGTTACACCCAGCGAGAGGTAAGCCGTGGCGTCATTGGGATCGACCTGTGTCGCTCGAACAAAGGCCTGGGCGGCTTGTTCGTACCGGCCTGCCCTGACGCAGGCATGTCCCAATTTACAGTACGCTTCTGTCGAGCCTTCGACTTCTGCATTTCGCTCAAGCACCTGAATATCCAGAAGCTGATTTTGCGTATTCGAGTTTTCGGCCTGGCTCGGGAAAATGTCGGTCCCCATCTTCGGGCCGATTGCAGAGTCCGAGCTCATTTGGGGGCAGGCCGGCAGGCACCGGTCGCGGACCACGAAGGCGGCCTGCGAGTCGAGACCGAAATAGGTTGCGGCATTGACCGGGTCCCTTATGATTGCCTCTTTGCACACCTCAAGGGCCTCTTGGTGCCGGCCCAGATGCTCGTAGGCCAGCGCCAGGCTGTACCGGGCGTCGAAATTGTCCGCGTCTATTCGGATTGTATCCTTGTACGCCTGGGCCGCTTTTTCGTAGTCGGCCAGCCTCCAGTAGGCTTCCCCGAGGTTGTATTGTGCATCAGCGTCCTCCGGATTCATTCTGGCGGTCTTCTCAAGAACGGCCGCTGTGAGTGTTCCCGGGCCGACCGTTGTGTTTGCGACGACCCAGATGCAGAAGACGCACGCCAGCGCAGCCAGCTCCGCCTTCAGGACCCAACGCGTCTTTGGTTTGTTGTCGTTTTCCACTTGGGCTCCTCTGAGAAAAAGTCTTTTACGCCCCAGCTCGGACGGAATTCGGGCTTCTGTACTATCGGCCATCCGGGCAGGTGACTTAGGCGGCTCGGTGTATTACGCCGTTTGGGGCCGGCAGGGAGTGAATATCGTCCAATAAACGATTCCGCCCCGCATCGGGGGGGTAAGGATACAACACAGGCCCGGCACGGAAACTGATGACCGATTAAGGCAGCATCAGCAGAAAGGCGGCGATCCGGCATCTGACAGGCCTGCGATTTACCCGGCCGGCCGGCATCGGATTTCGGCCCGAAAAGTTGTGGTCTGGCAACCATAGTGACGGTGAAGGAGGTATTCGCATCACAGGTGAGGTTGGATACGAACTATCCTTTGGCCGGGAAAGACCTGACTTTTGATGTCGAACTCGTATATATCCTCAGCCAAGCCCCTGTCTCTGAGAGCACGCCCATCAACTCGCCCCCCGGACCGCTGAGCTTCTCGCCCAGCTTTGTGACGCCGAGCCGCCGCTGTCGTCTGTGGGGTCGTTCCTGCAGGCGGTGGCCCGGGGCGAGGCCGTACCGGGGGTGCCGCCCGGCCTGCCGGCCGAAGTCGCGGCAATGTTGCAAGAACTGGCCGACGAGGTACAATAGAGTAGCAAGGTCCACCATCGTTTTATTGTCTAATTGAAGGAGATAACCGATGAGGCGGGTAGCAGGCAAACAAGCAAGAACAAGTGCATTGGTTTTGAGTGGGTTGTTGGTCGTGCTTTTTTCGGCCTGCATTTACGCGGCCGAGCAGGCCCGGTCCTTTGAGCCTTTTGTGTGGCCGTCGGAGCCGCCGGCAGATTGTCCCTTTGAGCAGTCCAAAGAGCTTGTCGGCCTGCAATTCATGGGAGTGCACAGCGACTACAAGTTCGCCGACACGTGGTACCCAACCTGGGCGGCGGACGGAAATCTCTATTCGCCCTGGACGGACGGACGGTGCCCGCGGCTCGACGGAGGAATCGAAGGCTCTTCTTCCAACGGCTACAAAGGCGACCGTACCCCCCGACAGGCCACCACCGGCCAGGCCGTGATGATAGGCGACGACCCGGTCAACCTGAAAATCTACAGCCTCGGCCTGAAGGACGGCGACCCCTACCCCTACGGCGGGCGCTACCCCTGCGGCAGCCTCCTCCACAACGGTGTATGGTACTACGGCACCTACTGCCTGGCCCCATACGGAAGAACACGATTCGGAGACACCGACTACAACTGGCCCTGGCTCGGGCCGCTGGTCGGATTCAGAATCTCCACCGATTACGGCAGAACCTGGAAGGGCACCCCACATACCCCCGAGAAATCCCTCTTCGGCGAAAACGGGATGTGGGCATACCCGGTCAAAATCGGCTCGCCCCACTTCGTCGACTTCGGAAAGAACATGGAGCACTCCCCCGACGGCAAGGCCTATCTCATCGGCCACGGCGCCGAATACCCAGACCCCAAGCCCCGCTTTGCCAACCTCAGTTGGATAACCGGCGACCAGATATACCTTGTCCGCGTCGTCCCCTCCATCGAGAACATCAACGACAAGTCCAAGTACGAATTCTTCGCCGGACACAATGATAAGGGCGAGCCAATATGGTCCGGCGACTTCAACGACATCAAGCCGCTGCTCGACTGGAACAACAACATGGGCTGTGTCACCGCGACCTACAACGCGCCACTGAAGAAGTACCTTATGTGCGTGACCGACGGCTGGCCGACCTGTTTCAAGATGAATTCCTATATTCTGGAGGCCGACAAAATCACCGGCCCGTGGAGGCTCGTGACCTATATGAAGGATTTCGGCGAGCAGGGCTATTTCCTGAACCTGCCATCGAAATTCATCGGCGCCGATGGTCACACGCTGTGGCTGTGTTATTCGGCGAATTTCGCGCGAAACTGGCGGGACGTAGCGATAAAGGGCAATCCGCCCGGCAGCCGGTACGGCCTTGTCCTCCAAAAGGTCCGTCTGCTTACCCCGGTCGACGCTGCAAAAAAATAAGAAAGCCTGTTACCAAAACGCCTGCAAAAGCCTTATATTAAAATGAAGCTGACAAACTGCCGCGAGGCCCCGATGAGGCTATGAGGTTAAGAAAAATGGCTTTGGCAGTCTCGCTGATTATTCTGGCGTCTATGAGCCATATCACTGCGCGCACGGCGCCGCCTCAGCAACCGCCCAGGCCGCCCGGACCACACGGCCCGAACAACTCCGTCGAACTTGTGCTCACGTACAAGTTCTCGGCCCCGGGCAGGACCGAAAGGGTCAGGTTTGTGGTTTTGCTGCCCAAAACCATCTCCGGCAGACAGAAAATATCCACCACTTGCTCCCCAAAACCCTCCAAAATCTTCAACGAAAACGGAAACCGCTATGCCGAGTTCATCTTCGAAAAACCGAAGAAAAGTTTCAGTGCGACCGTAAAAATTCAGGCCGAGCTGTCCAGGTACGACCTGGCCACCGCAAGGGAAAAAGGCAAAAAGGCCCAAACCGGGGACGACGACCTCGAACAGTTCCTGCGGCATGAGACCCGCATAGAAAAGGACGACGAACAGATACAGCAAATCGCCAAGACCATAACCGCTCACGACGAAACGGCCATCGTAAAACAGATTTACGATTACGTATGCGACAATATGGAGTACGGCGGCTTCGAAGAGAAAGACCTCGGCGCACTCGAAGCCATCAAAAACAAGAAAGGCGACTGCTCCGAGTACACCGCCCTTTTCGCCGCGATTTGCCGGGCGAAGGAAATCCCCGCGCGAGTCGTTTACGGTTATACCTCTGACTATGTGGACACTCCCAAGCACGCCTGGGTCGAAGCCTATCTGCCCGAATATGGCTGGGTGCCCTTCGACCCAACCAGAGGCGACCAGAATAACAGGTTCATCAGAGACAGACTCTTCCACACGCTGGAGCCGATTTATCTCTATCTTGCCAACATTCATGAAAGGCAGGTCGTGGGCCGGGGCAACTATTACAAATTCTGGTACTGGGGCGATGAAATCAAAGTCAAAGATACCGTCGAATTCAAGCAATCCGCACCGCCTGCCCGCAATTCCCGCTGAGCCTCTGTCGCTGCGGCCCAGAAACCCCAATTGCATCTGCATCAGCACTTCTGAATCAGATTCTCGGGTAATTGCCCAGATAGTGTGTCCTGGGCAAAGGGCCGACCAAAGGCATCGCATATTCCACAAAGGCGTCCGTTATCCCATTGCCCTCGGCGTTGATGAACTCGGCAGGCATTGACTTTGTCTTCTCGGCCACACTGCTAAGCTCGGTCCGGAACAGCTCGACTGCATAGTCTTTGCCGCTGCCGGTCCGCTGCATCGCCACCGAGCCGTTCACGTGCGTCATCGCCAGCCTGACGGCCTCTCGGCCGCAGGCCCGCGCCTCGGCTGCATCAACCGAAGAACGCACGCCCACGAAGCTCCTTTGCAGATAGCCGAAAGTATCGGCCCGCACGCGCCTGACGCCAAGCCCCGTCCTTATATTCGCCGCCAGAAAGTCCGCCAGCGAGCCTGTGCCGGAAAGCTGAATATTCCCGTGCGCGTCGAACTCCGGGTTCTTGACAAGCTTCTCCGCCCATGTGAGGCCATCCGTGTGGGTGATACCCTCGCTCTTGGCAATGACGCACCGGCCCAACTTTGTGTAAACAGACTCCACGTCGCCAAGGACCTGATCCAGCGAAACGCCTTTCTCAGGAACATACACGAGGTGCGGCCCATCATCCTCTCTTTGTTTGCCCAAGACCGAGGCAGCCGTCAGGAAGCCCGCGTGTCTGCCCATAATCACATCGATTTTTATCCCCGGCAGCGCCCGATTATCCAAATTGTCGCCCATCAGGGCACAAGCGACGAACTTCGCCGCAGAGCCATAGCCTGGGCAGTGGTCCGTCACCAGCAGGTCGTTGTCTATCGTCTTGGGAATATGGAACGCACGCAGGTCGTAGCCGGTCTCGGCTGCCATGTTATTGATGATGTTTGCGGTATTGGCCGAGTCGTTGCCGCCGATGTAGAAGAAGTATCGGATGTTGCGCTTCCTGAAGACCTCGAAAATCCTCGCGCAATACTCCGCATCCGGCTTGTGCCGGCTCGAACCCAACGCCGAACACGGCGACGAGGCCACGGCTTCCAGGGTATCGGCCGAGAGCCTCTTCAAATCGATGAACTGCTCCTTGACAATGCCCTCCACCGCGTGCACCGCCCCATAGAGGCTCTCTATCTGCGGATGCCTGGCGGCCTCTTCGATTACGCCGACCAGCGATTCATTTATCACCACCGTCGGGCCGCCCGACTGGCCCACTACTGCGTTGGCTCTGGGCGCATCAGTCATTTCATGTAGTCTCGGTCAAAATTTCTTAGGTTACCATCACGGAGTAGGAGATTATACACAGGCAATTCAAAGACACAAGGATAATCGGAGATTGGGTTCGTTTGGGTTTGATTGGGTTTGTTTTGGCTTTGGGGGCCCCTGACGGGCGAAAAATTGGGTTTGCTTTGGGTTCGTTTGGGTTCGTTTTGGCTTTGAGGGCCCCTGACGAGCGAAAAATTGGGTTCGTTTTGGGTTCGTTTGGGTTCGTTTGGGTTCGTTTTTGGGTCTTGCCGAAGGGCGTTGTTTTGTTGTAAGCCTTTGTGGGAAAGAGGGTTGCGGTGATTTTGGGTGTTTTGGGAATTGGGTTCGTTTGTACAAAAAAGGGTGAATTTGTAGAGGATTCTCGACACTTGTCGAGTGCCTTGTAGGCCATAAACAACCCGATTTTCGATGCTTGAGGCTCGATTCTTGCGTGTATGGTGCTGTTTTGGGTCAAAACGTGCCGCCATTCAATCTGAAATGTC
>DATKZT010000022.1:0-35939 GCA_035527845.1 Sedimentisphaerales bacterium
ATCCGCATCCCTTAACTTGTTAACGATCTGTTCCGGCGTGTGTAATCTGCGTTTCATCTGGGTATCCCTTTCAAAAAAACCTACCAATCTTATCGGATACCCTCTAATCCGCAATGGTACAGTTTTCGGGGGTCACGCCACTTCGATTTGAGGCCACCGTACATTACTTGCTTTTCTACTTCTGATACTCGCTTGGTTATTGCGTTGCAAATTTCACTACAGGCCAGAATTGCATTCATGATATCACGCAAGTGAGTAGCAACTCTTATCTTCATTTCTTGCGACAGAAATCCATGAGAATTAATGATCTGGTAATTCTGAACCATTATTCTTGCGACAATCCAATTAGACGTTCCAATATCAGAGACTTTTTTTGACATTGCTGGCATATCAGGATTAGTTTCTTTTGGATCCAATGATTCTGGTGGGTAGATTTGGTAGATACCTCTTGTTGAATACACTTCTAAACACTTATCCACCGGACATAACAGCTTAGTCTGTCCCCCCTCATCTCCTAAATTACTGGAGAACGCATTGTACCTTCTTCCTTCTTTCATCAAATACTCGCCCTGTCCTCCCTAGCAATTCCTTACAAAGGAGGATCCAATCTCTTGCCTTTCTCCTATGGAGTCCTCCGTAACGAGTCCCAACGACTAAGGACAGCGAATTACGTCCTTTCGTCCCTTCCGCCTGCTCCCGCCCGGAGTTCTGCCCATTATCTTCTTTTCCCATATGTATTTGTACCCCTGAATTCCTCACAGCCATCTATGCTCAAATTAGTTTTTCGTATCCAATTTTGCTCATTAGTGCTGTCTGTATTACTCCTATCTTAGTAGAAGGTGTCAGCCACATTAGCAATAATGTAATAAGGGGCCAAAGTACAGCAATAGCAACCAGTAAATAATCACCCTTTATAAAGAAATAGATTCCCATCCCTATGGATACTGGCCACTTGACAATTATGACCAAAGGTCCCAATCCGCCTAATATGATATTCACATATTTATAACGTATCAGAGCCCATACCCAGGTTAGGATTACAACTGTTACAGCAATCTGCCACCACTGGAAAAACAACAATAATACCGGCGCAACCAATTGAGCGGCAAATAGAGGCCACTGCCCCCATTCTACTGCCCTTAGCCAGCACCATTTCAAGTTTTCCTCATCAGTATATAGGAGCGGATTGTGAACTATAAAGTCTCTGAGTTGTTTTGTAATCTCCCCGTTTTTCATAACGCTACCAGTGTATGCCAAAATGTATTAAAAAACAATATTCCGCCAGCTAACAATCTGCGTTAATCCGTGGTTCAGTAAATGAATCAATCTTTTCCCTGCAGCCTTCTTCATATCCCGACATTATACCCAAAACCGACAACCCCATACCAGTTTATTTCATCCGTTTGGCCCGCTAAAGTTTTTCCAAATAACGTACAGTGTGCTCCATGAGACCTATATTATCAAGACCCGCTTCTTCTGTCACCAATTACTTGGGAGAATCCCGCATTAAGGATAAGGGGATAGGGGGGGCAAGGTGATAAAGGCTGTTAGCCTTTCAGGATGTACTTTGCCATCTTGGGCGGCCGGTGCAGAAGCTCCGTGAAGTGGTAAATCAGCGTCTTTTCAACCTGCCCCAGAGTTTTCTCATCCGCATCGGCAAGCAGATTCAGGTTACTCAGACAATTCGCCGCCGCCGCCGTCATCTTGACCTTGTCCTGAAAGCTCCCCTCGCAATCCCGGCAAATCACCCCGTTGGCGGAACTGCTGAAATAGACCTCGTATCTCGCATCTCGTATCTCGTATCTCGTCTTGCAGTTTGCGCAGGCATCCAGAACTGGCTTTAGACCGACTTCTTTGAGCAGAGACAACTGATACAGTATAAGCAGGGCAGTCGTGCCGCGTGAATCATGCCCCGTGTCACTCATATTCTTCAGCAATTCAAGGAAGCGGTCGAAAAGCTGCGGATGCGGATCGTAATCCTCCGTCATTTTGTCCGTCAGCTCGCCTGCAAAGAGGCAGCAGTTGAATGTAAAAAAATTGGCCGACAGGTTGGCAAACGCGGGCTCCTGCTCGAATTCCGTAAGCGCGGCCAGTTTCTCTCGGCTCGTATCGGAAAAGACTATTCTCCCGTGAGCAAATATTTCGATAGGCCCCTCGAACGCAGATTTCGGACGCTTCGAGCCCTTGGCGATTAAACCCACCTTCCCGTTTGCTCGTGTGAAAAAGGTCACGATTTGGGATGTTTCGGAATAATCAACGGTTCGTATACAGATAGCATCATCTTTGATTAGCATAGGCTGCACAGAGCGGCGCGTGTGGAGTTCATTTCACGTTTCAACCCTGGGAATCTTCTGTATCCGGATTCGTTTGATCTTTCTCGCCTCGGCCGCCGTGATGGTGAATTTGAGGTTTTGGTAGTCAAAGGTCTCTCCGGCCTTGGGAATATAGCCCAAATGCGAAAACACGAAACCGCCGACCGTGTCGTAATCTTCGTCTTCAGGCAGCTTCAGCTCGAACTCGTCGTTCAGGTCGTCGACGTAGGTTCTCGCGTCGGCCTCCATCGTGTTTTCATCAATCCTCTTGATCCGTTTACTCGGAGTCTTTTCGTACTCATCGGTAATCTCGCCGACAAGCTCTTCGAGAATGTCCTCTAAGGTGACTATGCCGGCCGTGCCGCCGTACTCGTCAAGCACCACGGCGATGTGCAGCTTCTCATTCTGAAACTCATGCAGCAGCGCCCTGAGCGACTTGGTTTCCGGAACAAAATATGCCTCGCGGATCTTGTCGCGCAACCTGAAATCCCCCGCCGGCTTGCCAACCTCCGCCAGAAGGTCCTTCGCATACACCAGGCCTATTATGTTGTCTATATTCGCTTCAAAAACAGGGACCCGCGTATGCCCCGCCCTATTGATGGTATCGATAACCGTCTTCAAAGGGGCGTCGGCATCCAGCGCCACTATATCTGTTCGCGGAGTCATGATTTCCCCCGCCGTCGTCTCACTCAACTCCAGCACGTTCTCAATCATCTCCTGCTCTTCTTCGTCTACCACCCCCTCCATCCGCCGCTGCTCCAGTCCGCTGAGAAACTCTTCCTGTTTTTCTTCCTGCTGTTCCTGCGGCGTCGCTTCCACCACCCCGGCCAGGCGGCGGACCAGACCATCATGCAACGAAAACATATAAAGGATGGGCCAGGCTGTCTTTGCAAAAAACCTCAGCAGCGCGTGTGTTCGGCAAAGAACGTTTTCGGCTGCGTACTTGGCCCAGGCGTGCGGCAGCGCCACGCTGAATATTGCAAACACCACCACCGCCACAATGAAGACAACAACATAGTCCCTGATAAAAGGACCGCCCTCGTGCAGCCTGACAAAAAGACCGACCAGCAGCAGTAACATCGACATATTGAGAATAAGCCGGTACAAAGAGCACGTAAGAATCAGCTCTTCGGTCTGTCCCGCCAGGCGGTCGGTCAGATTCTCCGCCGACTTTTCTTTGCCTGCTCTCCTGAAGGCTTCCTGCAGCCTCACACGCGAAAACCTTCGCAACGCCATGACATTGACCGAGAAGAAGAGCGTCCCCGCCGCCAGAGCACAAATCAGAATTATTGTCCAACCGACATAGGTCACGGCATACTCCTGTCCCAAACGCCTTCTGTCATAAGCTCCTCGCACGTTTTCGATTCATTGTCTCTGTACATCATATACCGACCCGTACCCATGGCGCTGTAAAATTTGGTCTTCGGTCACGTGCATGAGCCTTGCCCCTTCCTCTGTGGAATCATCGAATCCGAGATTATGCAGCAGACCGTGCACAGCATAAAGCGCGAGTTCCGCCTCCGCCGAATGACCTCGCTGTTTCGCCTCTCTCACGGCCCTCTCGCCGTTAAGAACAAGCTCGAACGCCCTGACCGGACGGCGCCTGCCCTTCGCCCCGCCCGTCTTCCGCAGACGCGGCGATTCCTGCCCGTCCGACAAATCGAAGCTCAAACAATCCGTGGCGGAATTCCTCTTTAAGAACCGCCTGTTCAGTCTCCGGATTTCCCGATCATCCACAATGGCAATGCCAACCGTGGCCCTGATGAGCTTGAAACGCTCGCATGTCATTTTCACAACTCTTTTTAGCCGTCGCGCAGAGAATTCTATACCGCTGAAATCCCTCGTTATCTGAAAAACTATCTCATGATCCGGCTTAGTGCGACCCATGACTTTCATCCGCCGTTTTGCTCAATCCGCTATGGAGATGATTGAACCTGCTGCGTAATCTCCCTTCTGCCCTCTTTTTGAGCCCCGCTCTCCGCAACATCCGGAGGCTTGGGATATGCGATTCTACCGTGATAATGAGCGGCCAGCGTCTTGGATATGCTTGCCTCTATCTGACTCAGCTCACGCAGAGACAAATCGCATTCGTCGAACTGACCATCCTGCAGCCGCTTCATCGCCATATTCCGAACGACGGTCTCTATCTTCGCCGACGTCACTTCCGGCAGCGACCTGACGGCACCTTCGACCGCATCGGACAACATCACAATTGCCGCTTCTTTCGTTCGAGGCTTCGGACCTGCGTACCTGAATTCGCTTTCCGAAGGCGGCGGGGAGCTGCGAATGCCCTTCTTCCCGTCCGGGCCGCTCAGCCCCTCTTTTTCCTCGTACTTCTTCCTTGCCTCGTTGAAGAAATACTCAACCAAAGTTGTTCCATGATGTGTTTCGATGAATTGCCGCAACACCGCCGGCAGTCCGTACTCCTTCGCCATCTCTATGCCGTCTTTGACATGTCCCACAATAATAAGCTGGCTCATCGCCGGTGACAGCTCCTTGTGCCGGCTCAGCGACCCCATTTCGTTCTCGACGAAGTAGCTTGGCTTATTGATCTTCCCGATGTCGTGATAGTACGCCCCCACCCTGCACAAGAGGCCGTTGCGCCCGATCGCCTCCGCCGCCGCCTCCGCAATCGACCCAATCAGCAAACTGTGGCTATAGGTCCCGGGCGCTTCCATGGCAAGCCTTCTAAGCAGGGGCTGATTGGCGTCGCTGTAGTCCAACAGTGTCATGCTCGTGGCGATTCTGAAGACTCTCTCAATGATTGGCAGCAAACTTTGAATGAGCATGCCGACAACTAGGGTGATGCCGGCGTGGAAGCCGGCGCTCTTGACGATTTCCATCCATGGAACGCTCGGAAGACGCGGCGATTGAGCCAGGGATTGACTAAAAAAAGCGGTCAGAAAGACTATTACCGCCGCGAACGTGCTCACCTTGAGCAATTTCATTCTTGTGCGGATTTCTTTCAAGGAGAAACAACAGGTAATCGCGCCCGCCGTCATGGTTAGGAAAAGGTCGATTCCGGCCTTGGGTCCCGCCGCAAAACAAGCCAGTATACAATAAAACATGCTCATCCCAATGGCAAATCGCTGATTGTATGCGATGGTCAATATGATGGCCGCAGTCACCGCTGTGCCGGTCGCCCACCACAGATTGTTCGTCAACAACACGCCCATCTTCGCCGCTGCCAGCGACAAAAGGAACAACCCAACCAGCGCCATAGCACGGATCCGGTTCTTTATTATTCGCTTTTGGTAGCGATGAATGTAAAAAACCGCGGCCACCGAAACCAGAACAACCAGCACGGTAATCGAAACCACTTCCCGGTAGATTCGCCGTCCGATCAAGTCAAAAGACAAGATCGGTGCGCAAAGCGCCACGAACAGCAGCCACAAGAGAGCCGAGTTGAAGAAATCCGCGTTGGCCAGACGAGCTATCTGCGAGAACCTGTTCGCGGCGAGCGTCTTGCGCACCTTGTCGCGCCTGAGACTCGTTTTCTTCCTGAAGAACCGCATGCTCTCAATTCCTTAATGTTATTAGGACAACAAAAACACACCTTTGACGTTCGTTTATCACCCCTTGTCTTTGGCGACTTTCCTGTAGGCACGTACGATGTTCTGAACCAGCCGATGTCGGACGATGTCGCTGCGCGTCAGCTCCACCACCGCTATGCCTTTTATTCGCCGAAGTATGTTGATGGCCTCGACCATCCCGCTCTTCTGCTCCGGCGCCAGGTCAATCTGAGTAATGTCGCCTGTAATTATCATCTTCGACCCATTCCCCAGTCTTGTCAAAACCATCAACATTTGAAGTACAGACGTGTTTTGAGCTTCGTCGCAGATAATGACCGCCTCGTTCAGGGTCCGACCTCTCATAAAGGCAAGCGGGATGATCTCGATAACATCCAGCTCCATGAATTTCTTCATCTGGCCAAAATCCATCATGTCTTCGAGAGCGTCAAAGAGCGGACGCAAATAGGGATTCACTTTTTCCTGGAGGTCGCCGGGCAGAAAGCCCAGCTTTTCCCCGGCCTCAACCGCCGGACGCGCCAAAACCATTCTTCTGATCTGCTTCTGCCTTAGCATGGATACGGCCATCGCAACCGCCAAATAAGTCTTGCCGGTGCCGGCAGGACCTATACAAAACGTAAGGTCGTTGGCCAGCATCGTTTCGATATATTTGGATTGTCCTTTGGTTCTTGCCTTTATAACCTTCTTGTGTGAATATACGGCGATATCCTTGCCTGCGCCGCCAATTTCGGCAGAATCCCTTCTGCTGACAAGACAGGCAACATCATCGGTAGTCAGAGAGCGATGTTTGGCAAGGTGTTTTCGCATTCTGTCGATAACGCCCACCGCCTCTTCCACCTTCTGTTGTTCCCCCGTGATTACCAGGCTCGATCGCCGAGCGGCAATTTGGACGCCCAGCACCCTGCGCAGAAGGCGCAAGTGACTGTCGGTCGGTCCGAACAATTCAAGCTGCTTGTCGCCGGAATCTAATTCTACAACAGTTTCCAACGTTTTCCTCTGTGAGACGTCCTTCACTTTTGCCCCCCATGTCAGCAAATCCGGCGTCCCACCGTCAACAAAAAGAACAAATAAGCGAATGGCGCCGTAGCCAGGGGCGAATCTATTATATCCAATATGCCGCCAAAACCCGGCACGCTTTTGGCTGAGTCCTTCTGTTGAGCGTCTCGCTTCATCATTGACTCGGCCAAATCACCCATCTGGCCTATGAAGGCAGCGCCGCAACCGAATATCGCGGCCAGCCGCCACGACATTATACCAAAACCTGTGGCAAAGAGAATAGAAACTATCATCGCCGCCGCCGCCGCCCCGCCCATTCCTTCCCAGGTCTTCCCCGGGCTGATCTTGGGGGCGAACTTATGCCTTCCAAACAACTTGCCGCCCGCGTAAGCGCCTATGTCGGAGGACTTTACAGCAAAAACGGACATCAGCATGGGCCAGAGCCCAAAGTCGATCCGCAACGCAACCACAAACCCGCTCAGAGCTCCGAGGTAGAACACGGAAAACCAGCTCGCTCCGCAGTTGGCTAAGACGCCCGAGGTTCCGCAGCAGACGTATTGATACACCAGCAATCCCGCGAGACAAAAAGCAGAAAGCAGGAAAAGACAAATCGCCGGAGACATTTCGATAAAAGGCATCCAATACCAGCTGCTGGCAAATAAGATCGAGGCCGCAATTGCAACAGGGGCAAAAATCCTGATCTCCTTCGCACGCGCAAGTCTGCCCAATTCCAGCTGTGCCGGAACCATCAATATCGAAACAACAATACAAAGAAGTGTTCCTTGTATGCTGCTGTCGTCCGCGACCGAAGCGGTTAACGAACCATCAAGCCAGCCGTCGCAAATGGCAACGGCGGCAAAGGATGCGGTCATGAGCGCTCCAAAAACCAGTCTGTACGTGAGCATAACTTCCTGTGACTTCCTGGGTCGCAGTATGGCCTGGAAACACACCGCGGTTGCATACCATTACCGCATCCTGACAGTGCCGAAACGCCGGTTTCTGTTTGCGTATGCCAGCACCGCCTTCTCCAAATCTGCCCTTCTGAAGTCCGGCCACAGAGTCTTGGTTACGTAAAATTCACTGTATGAAACCTGCCAGAGCAGAAAGTTGCTGATTCGCATTTCGTGGGCAGTGCGTATCAAAAGGTCAGGGTCGGGAAGACCCGCGGTATACAGGTGGCGGCTCACACATCCTTCGTCAATATCTTGCAGTCGCAGCCGGCCGCTCTTGTAGTCCTGGGCAATCTTCCTCGCAGCGTCTGCGATCTCCGCTCTGCCTCCGTAGTTTAACGCCAAAGCAAGAACCATCCCCGCGTTCCCGCATGTAAGTTCTACTGTCCTCGAAAGTTCTGCTCGCACCGCCGAGGGTAATTGAATCAGCCTGCCAAGGTGAACCAGCCTTACGCTGTTCTTCATAAGAACCGGGCGAATTCCAACAAGGTACTGGGCATACAAATGCATAAGTGCATTGACTTCGGTCTTCGGCCTCTCCCAGTTTTCTATGCTGAACGAATATAAAGTCAGGCATTCGATGCCAATATCAACGCAGCACTGGGCTATCTTCTCGACCGTCTTGCCGCCCCGCCGATGGCCTTCGGCACGCTGCAGCCCTTTTCTCTCTGCCCAGCGCCCGTTCCCATCCATGATTATGGCAATATGCCTGGGTATCTGTGCGGGTGACAGACCCAGCCGGTCCGCCGTTCTCCGGCGCTTTTCTTCGAAGCTCTCTTGCAGCTTACACATTACGAGTTTAAGCCCTGTTGCCTCTTACATCACATCGGGAACCAGGACCCCGGCACGTGAAGATGAATTTCGTCAAACCCGCCCCGACTACAAAATCCGAAATCATCGGAATATTGTCTCGCTTCGCTTCGGTCCGACCCCGATCATTGTGACGGGTCTCTTAACCATCTCTTCAATAAGCATAACATAGTCTTGAGCACTTTGGGGCAGATCGTGAAAATCACCCGCATGGCTAATGTCCTCGTCCCAGCCGGGAACTGTCTCATAAAGGCAGTCGGCCTGCGAAAGTCTGGCAATGTTCGCCGGGAAAAACGTGGTTTCTTTGCCGTTTATCCTGTACGCCTTACAGACTTTTAGCTCTTGCAGGCCGGCAAGTGTGTCCAGGTGCATTAATGCAACGGAATCTATAGCACCAACGGTCACTGCATAAGACACCGCCACCGCGTCAAACCAGCCGCAACGCCGAGGCCGACCCGTTGTAGTGCCGTACTCATTCCCACGCTCCCGGATATATTGGCCGACCTGGTTATCCTGCTCGGTAGGGAATGGCCCGGCCCCAACTCTGGTCGTATAAGCCTTCGCTACGCCAAGGAACCTCTCAACCAATTTGGCCGAGACCCCACACCCCGCCGACATCCCGACAGCGCTCGAATTGGAGCTCGTCACAAAAGGAAACGTCCCGTGATCAAGGTCCAGCAGCGAACCCTGCGCGCCCTCGAACAGGATCGATTTGCCCTCGCCAAGCGACTTGTGCAAAAGCTCGGTCGTATCGGTCGCGAACGGCAGTAGTCTGTCCGCATAATGCCGGCATTTCTCGAAGATAACATCCCAACTTATGGGCTCGGCGCCGTAAACGGCCCCGAAGACCTTGTTCTTGTATGCTACGATAGCCTGTATCTTGAGCTTCAGCTCATCCAGGTCTCTCAGGTCGGCCATCCGAACGGTATGCGTCCGGCCCACCTTGTCCGAGTAACACGGGCCGATACCGCGAATCGTCGTGCCGAGCTTGTTCTTGCCTAATGCCTCTTCCCGCAAACGGTCCTCTGTCTTGTGATAATCCAGCACCAGGTGGGCGCTTTCGCTTATGAAGAGCCTGCCCGCCAACACAATGTCCTTCCCGGCAAGAGTCTCAATCTCACCAATCAAAACCTCCGGGTCCACAACCACCCCGTTCGTGATAACACATGCAACGTTTGGCCTGACCGAACCGCTTGGCAAAAGGTGCAACGCAAATCTGCTGTCTCCGACGACAACGGTGTGCCCGGCGTTGGCGCCGCCGCTGTATCGAACCACCATGTCACTCCGCTCGGCAAGGATATCCACCACCTTGCCCTTGCCTTCGTCGCCCCACTGCAATCCAACAACACAACAGTTCATTTTTTGCCTATGCCTTCTCGAAAATCCTGCAAAATATTGAACCAGCCGAGCCTGCGAGCGTCGCCCGGTCCCGACGGGCCGCCGACTTTGGACTTTTCTCCAGCGCCCTCAGCTGATCTTGGTGATAAGCACCTCCAGAACGGCTCCAAGATTGTCGTAAGCGCCGTCGCTTAGCTTCCGATCCACGCTGCGTCCGTCGCTGCCAACATACGTTACGATGAAAAAACCTTTCAGCTTAAAATTGGTCTTGTCTATCTGTTTTATGGAATCATAAGGCACGCGGTCTTTTACGCCGAAAACAAGCTCCTCTTCTTCGGCGACGATTCTACGCCTTCTGATTGCCGACAAATACCCCGCCAAAAGCACCGCCGCCGCGATAAGCACCGCCGGCGACTTCTGATTGAAGAACAGTGTCCCGTCCGCCTTGCCGTCGACCGTATGCTTCTGCCTGAACTTTTCATTAAAATAGCCGTCATACCCGAGCCACACCGCAAGGATTATGCAAACCAAGATATAAATCTTCAGGTTGGTTTTCCTGCGTTTGCTTACCGGCGCCTCAACAGCCATTGCAAGTGCCCCTGAAAAATCTATCTCAATCTCTTCTGTGCGATTACATTGGTCAGCGGCTGGACGAAATTCGCAACTATTCTTTCCGCCATAAGCTCTTCCGCCAGCCGGCATTGATTTGCAAACGACCTCAGAGCGTCAAACCTCTCCGTGCTCAGGGGATATTGACGAACCGTAAAATACAGAGTTATCGCCTCATCAGAGCTTTGCCTTTTCTTGTCGGACTCGTAGACGCTCGTCTTGGAATCCACGCTTATCCTCGCCTGAGTACGGCAGTCATCAGACAAGGCCATAATCACCCCGGGCGAAAATCCGAGGGGCCTTGCAGACGGCATGTCCAGGAGGCACCCGAACGCCGTCGAAGTGAACAGCGCCTCGGCTATCACCTCGTCGTGACTGCCGCGACAATCAAAATCCATCGCGAAAGTCACATCAAGCGAATCGATATCCAAAGGCGTCACACTGAGCATGTAAGGCATAAGCTCCAGCACCAGTCTGTGCAGGTCGTAGGCGTCGTTGAAGCTCGAAGGGTTGACCACACCGCAACCAATCCGGTCGGCTTCCAGTGCAACCCAGCGGTACTGCCCGGCGCCGCGATCCTCTTCCAGGCAGAATTCGTTGTTTTCCCGCCGATAGAAACACCCCATCGAAGGAAACTGCTTCTGGATTCGCTCAAAAAAGGCCAGAACCGTGTCTCGCTCCGCAGGAAGCTCAAGCTCGGTGTTAACGTGCATGTCTACATAAAAATCATCACATAGAGAACCGTAACTGTTCGACATAATTAAAGACATCCTCAAAAACCGGCCCCGGAAAAAAACGCGAAGCCAAGGTCTCATTAAAACTGTTATAATCCCAAAACGATAAGAAGCTTCAGATAATTTGTCGGTCCTTTGGCCCTTAATTGAGTAAGACTAACCGTCTATACGCTCAGCTACTCCTCTTGCCACATATTCTCCGTCAAAGCCTGCAGCTCTTCGTCATATCTTCTTAATACGTATACTCCGCTCAAACACCAATTCTTGCACAAGTCAAAACTCATCTCCATAATTGAACTGACACAGAACAGCCGAGACTATACCAGCAAAACCCGGTGAACACAAGCTTTTTATTGGGCCGCCGGCTCGGCAAGCCTCAGCTCGGTAATCACAGCTCCAACGGTCGAGAGCACCGAAAAAGCGAATGCCCGCCAAACACAGGTCTTCGCAAGTAATCCTGTGCTCACTGCCGTGCCGCCGTGAACGATCATCGCCGTACCTGCGGTATAAATCAGTCCGCTCAAAATACCGCAGAAAGCAGCCGCCAAAATCCGCCTGCCCAACGTTGCCCCTCCACAACCCAATGTCACTCCCGCCCCCGCCAGTAAGGGCACAAACAACCCGAGCCACCAGACCTCACCCAGTATGGCCACTCCCGCTGCTTCCTGGAAAAAAGCATAATCCGCCAATGCGAGTATCGCCGCGGCGACAAAGGCGCATAAGCCAACGTGCCAGTATCGCGCCTTCAGTTGGGTGCGAAGTTCGGCCCGCCTTCGCATCCGCCGCCGAATCGTCAAAGGCCGGTTGTAGAACAGGCAAAACACCCAGTGCTCGAGCAGTGCGCCACGCTCGCCGAAGACAGGCACGATATGAACTGTCTGCGTCGCCCAATGGGCCGACATGAATCTCGCCAATACGGGATAGCGATAGGTCATTTGAATGGGGAACGCCAGATAGCCGATGTACTTTACGAAGCTCAGAAATACGGCGATGTTGTAGTTGCTGAAACTGCGGTCGTATACGGCGATGCCCACCGCATATAAGCCGCGGGCGAATGAGCCGGGCGATACCGGCACAATCTGGAACAGCACGAGTATGCCGCCGGCGCCGAGCTCGTCGCCCGTTCTGTGCCAGTAAATCCACGCGACGATAACCGAGACAATCTGTGTCAAAGGCAGCGTCATCAGGTGGACCACGAGGCTGGTCAGGTATCGCTGGATGTACGGCTCCTTTATTTGCGAAAGGATGGTGTTGGCGTCTTCGTCGGTGAGGATGTGGTTCTTCCTGCCTTCCTGTACCATCTCACGCAGCCACTGCTCGCGCAGGTGCGAGCTGAAGTAGAGTTTGAAGGGTCGCACAAAGATGTAGTGGAGCTTGTCCCTGAAGAATTGCCGGTCGGTCAGGAATCTGTGCAGGCCCGCCGGCAGAATTGACAGAGGCAAATGACAGAGGAATCGCCAGGGTCTTTCGGCTATTGCCTGTGCGCGGTCGGCGCCGACGCGACCGGCCCTGTGCCAGTTGATTAGCTTCTCGGCGATTCTGCCGCGCAGGGCCCGGCGAAAATAACCTGCGCTTCTCAGCATGTCCCTGTAATGCCTTCGCCAGTCCGGCCGTCCCCAAATTCGGCGAAGCAGCTTGCCGAGAAACGGTATCACGCCAATCGCGCAAAATACCAGGGTCAGCATCCTGCTGCTTCGCAGCCTCTGTTCCGAGGTCTCATCGAGCAGATTCCGCACCTTGTACTGCGTCGCCGCGCTGTCTAAAATCGTTGACCACAACCGCCCGCTGTAAAGCAGCCGAACGTGGTTGTGCGTAATATCGGGCAGCGAGTCACGATACACCCGTTCAGCCGACCTCAAATCTATCACCAGCTCGCGCATATCGGCAAACTCGTCGGTGTGCCGCTCGACAAACGCTTCTAACTTGTTCAGGTCGCCGCGGTCGAACTGCACGAGGCTTCCGCGCCCGATGCCCTGCGCTATCAGCTTGAAATCGCCGGGGCTCATCGGCAAAAAAGGCAGCAGGGCAAGCCCCGCCTTGAAGTCAACCGCAACCAGCCCGCCGGACGCATCATTCTCAGTTCCGCGGCGCTTCAGACAATTAGGCTGGCTCTTGCACGTCCACCATTCGTACTGCCGGGCAAGCTCATCGGCCCCGACCTCGTGCAGCAGCCCGACAAAATCCGCCATGAACCGTCTCTTGGCCCGATACTCCGGCGAGCCAACCAGCGTTTCATCGACCGCCTCGCGCCGACGCCACTTCTTCAAGAGGTCCAATCGGTCATCGACTTCCAGCCGCCACGTGCGACCATCAATCCACTCGCTCAGCTCGCCGCAGCTGCCTAAGTTCTCGTCAACGAACGTCGCGTGCACATCGACCACCGCCCGTTCGTCGCCAAGCCGAATGGCCGCCGCCCGCCTGATGAGCTTCTGCCAAAGCGCGCCGGCTCTCGCCGCCGTCGGGTTCACCTGAAGCTGAAACGCCCCCTGAAAGCCGAGCCAATAGAGAATGTTGCGAAAAAATCGCGAAAAAGCCGAAGCCGGAACGAATATCTTCATCGCGTAAACCTGGCCCGTCTCAAGGCCCGCTATTGACCCGTCCCCGGCCTCGAGCGACTGGAGCCTTACGCGATATACCTGCCCCGCAAATCCGCCGCCGACGAAATCCTCCACCAAAACTCGCACGCGCGCCTTCTTGCCATCCATCACCCCCACAACTTTGTATGTAAGCTCCCGCCCCGCATCGTAGCGCTCAACCCGCATCGGACGATGCAGACCAGCCTGATGAAACTTCTCGCGCAGCTCATTGCAGACCTCGATGGAATAGTCACTCGGCATCCGTGCGTCCTTGTCCTCCAAGTCAGGCTGACAGTGCTCCCGGCCAAAGCCTTGCCAAAATCAGCAGCCCAATCCCTGCGTATATTCCAGCCATTAAATCATCCGCGAGCACTCCCCAGGCCCCGGGCAGCTTCTCGAACCTGCAGATCGGCCAGGGTTTGACAATATCGAACAACCTGAACAGAATGAAGCCCGCCGCAGCACCGCCCCACGAGCACACAGCCGCACCCAAACCACCCACCAGAAAGGTAAGCGCCTGACCCGCAAACTCATCCGCCACCACCTCGCCGGGGTCCTCTTTCCGCGTCGCCGCAATCGCCGCCGGCCCACACGTAATGCAGATTACGCAGCCGACCACGACGAGCGCTGCCATTACTATCGCTGCCGACGCCTTTGACGCCCCAAAGTGGCACATCAGCCCGAAGGCAAGCGCAACCGGCAGCGAGCCCCACGTTCCCGGCGCAATCGGCAGCCGACCAAGACCAAAACACGATGCAAGCACCCTTTTCATATCCGCCGAAGCTTAACCCACCAAACCCCCTAAGTCAAAAACTATTAGGCGGATCGCCGCGCCTATGCCGTTGTATTTAGCCCGGTCCTCTGGGCCGGGGTGCACACGTGAGGAATGCTTTCCTTTTCCCTCCCCTTGCCCCCCATCCTCATGGCGGGCTGCGCCCTGGGGTTTGCCCGCCGCAGGCGGATTTACCCGCCGCTCCGACAAGGCAAAGACCACGCCGAAAAAACCCGCAAAAAACTACTCATCCTAGATGCAATCTTTCTTTACAACGTACCTGCGACATTTATAATTTAGCAGAGCGAAGCCCGTCGACCTCAGAGTAAGCTTACAATACTTGGTCAACGGAAGGCTTGCTTGCTAACGCCAGAAGATTACTCAGGAAGACTATGAGTTCTGAAACTTACAATTTATTGTCTTTGATTATTCAGGCGTTGATAGCATTTGGGACTGTGTCCGTGGCAGTCCTTGCCATTTGGGGACCTTGGATTCGGTCCAAGCTTGTGCCTCCGAAATTGACGCTTGTGCCGCATAACCTCCGAGGCATCGTCACTCGCTTCACAAACGGGCCGCGCGTCATTTACTACCAGTTGAAGGTCTGCAATCTTCGACCATGGGTACCAGCGCGGAACAGTCGGGTGCTCCTCCGACGTATTGAACTCCGTGGTCCAGATCAAGTCTTCAGACCCCTCCCGGAGACGGTCCCACCACAGTTTGTTTGGTCGCCTGCACCGCAGACCCCTCCCCTTCTGAACATAACAAAGGAACAGTTTTTGGATTTTGGCCGTTTAACGGAAGGTGCATCACATTTCGAACCAGTCCTTTATTGGTATCCAAACAATTTTCAAGGATTTGTGGAGAAGAACCAGGCAGTTCGCTACTGCCTTGAGGTTGACGCCGATAGTTTCTCACAAAAGGAGTTCAAGGTTTTTGAGATAGCCTGGAACGGAAAATGGACCGCCAATCTGGATGAAATGAGGCAGAATCTGACTATTCGGGAAGTAGCAACTGGCGATTAGCCACCTTGCCACCGCTAAGCAAAAGAGGTCGCAGGCCTCACCCCCCAAGGCTGTTTGTTCGGGGACGGATTGTATTATAGAGCGTGTTGCTATAGAATATGACCCAACAGATTCCTGTTATAAATCTAATGCCATAACTTGTTGACATGACTATCTTTATGGTATAAACAAAGAAAACACTTGACTTTTCTGTCGATACTGTCGATAATGATTGTAGTCTCATCTGCCATGTTGCAGAAGGAGCTCATTCGCCGTCCTTCGGGGCGGCGATTGCATTTTATGCTGTTCGAGATTCATATTTTCTACTGAAGTACCTTCTGTTCGACTTGCCATCTACGTGATAAGCGGATTTCAAGAAAACGATCGTCCGAGCGAGCTTCTGTTCACCGTTGACTGTTTTGCCTGGCAGCGTTCGCTTCTCAAGGATTACTACATAGTCATAATCTTCAAGCCATACATAGCACGTCAATTTTCCACGCTCATTACAAATCCAATACTTCACTTCTGGTTGTTGTGAATTATTCAATGTCGGTGCACACCAAGGTAGCTTCTCCGCCCTGCGAGGGTCGAAATTACGATTTCCGTCTTTAACATAATCTCTGGTAATCAGATGCCAGAAACCTTCCTCGTAGGTCTCTCCAGGCTTGACTGTCCGGTCATACCACACGTCCATATCGGCTAATGTCGGATGGCCTTCGATAAAATCTCGATGGAAAATATTGTACAAACGGCTTACGATTTTATGAAATTCACCGTCAACGCAAATCATTTCCGGTAACCAAGCGGGTAAATCACTCATAAAAGTCCCTTCTTGTTTCCTTTCCATACAAGCAGGTTGAATTTTGGCTCGCAAAGCCACGTCGTATCCGACAAGGATTTACCCGAGCGCCTTTGAATCCGCCGTACTACTTTTAGTTTACCGGAGTTTCCATTTCGCTTCTTCAAGTCACCTACCTGATTTCGATGATGATAACCCACTGCTCCCAACAGCAAATCAGCGAGTTGCAATATCTCCGACTCATGAGAGCGAATTTGCTGCACCTTCTCAATAATCTGTCCCACACTGTCACAACGAGAGTTTCTCAGAACATCTTCTAATAATTGTCGTTTTTGCTCACTGCGAGTGTCCTTAATATCCATGTATATTCTGTATCTGTGCAAGGGATTGATGATGGGTTCGAGCATGACAAACAACATTTTGTAATACCAACTGTCATGAGTCTGCTCAAACGCCTTGTGATCCAAAACGCTTTTATCTGGCATCAACACCCCGCGAAAATGCAAGTCATTGTCGTCGAAGAAATAGTCCACCAAATCAACATAAAAATTCACCTTGGCCTCTGATACCTTTGTCCATTTAATCTCAAAATGTGATGAGATATTATCTTTGCATTTTATTTCTCGAATTTTCCGGGAAATTTCCCTAGTTTTGCTAGCTAATGACCAGACACAGCCAAGAACCATTACTGAGGCTTTGTCATTTTCTAGATGACAGCTTTCATCACAGTATATGTTGTAAATTTCGCTCATGAATTCTTCTCCACAAGTTTTTCTACATCTTCAGCAAAATATTGTTGAAAACCAGTCTGGTTAATGAGCAGTCGCATTTCCTCGGAGCACTAAAGGTCGCTGCAAGCCACCCATCAATCCAATGCTTTCAAACCCTACCCTACCCAAAATGTTCAGACTCCGTCAGAACCGGCTCCCAGGTGCCCAATATCAACCAACAAACTAATTTTACACACAAATTCTCTCTTATACAATACGACACACGATATATGGAATCGACCCGCTATAGAAAAAAACCGTTTTTGCAGCTTTGTGGACGAAGCGCAACCCGCGCGCGAAAGCTCGCTTTACGAGCGCCTTCCCGTCAGTCCGCAGGTCCGCCGCCAGGCGGAGCGCCAAGCTGACTGATACCCAACAATCCGCTTCCCTCCGCGGTATCCGTGGTTCCCCTCTTCGTGCCCACCTGTGCCCAAGTTATTCGTGGTTACCATTTATCCTCCCGGCGACCAACCACCCCACCAATACCCGCTGTTTGGCTAATTTGAAATTCGAATTTCCACATTGTCTAGCCTGCCCCGTTATCTAACCGGGGGATTTCGTGCTTAGGATTTCGAGTTTCTGTGCACACACAGTTTTTTCCCTTTACATCCAACCCAAAATCTTGTATAATACCCCCGGTTTGCCCCCCTTAGGGGCGGAAGACAAACTGAACTTGCCCGCCGTTTGTCTGGCGGGTAGCGGAAATAAGCATGAAACCAGCCAGTTCAGCCCAATCCGTGCTAAATAGCAAATCTGAAATCGTAAATAGTAAATCGACAAGCCTTCCTATCGCAAGCCAAATTACCCATCTTGCCAACACGACCCGATCCGTCCCAAATAGTAAATCTGAAATCGTAAATCGTACATTAGATAAGCCTGCCTATAAGGCAGCTATCTCACCGGGACCACCCATCTTGCCAAGTCATTACAAGTCACGAGCCACCAGCCACGAGTCACGAATTACAAGCCGCCTAACCCCCAGGAATCTGACTGCCCCGAAAGTGAAAATGTACGAAGGATTACGTACGAATTTATCAGCAAATTATGCAAAACGAACCCAATCTCCAAAATGCCCAAAATCACCGCAACCCCAGTCGCCACAAAGGATTACGCAAATCAAGGCCCTTCAGCAGCACCCAAAAACGAACCCAATTTTTCGCTCGTCAGGGGCTCCCAAAGGCAAAACGAACCCAAACGAACCCAACTTGTCGCGGCGAAGCCTGCTTGCCACGGCGAAGTTTCATACCAAGCTGGGTGGCGAAGCGGGAACAAACCCACACAAATCCGCCTCCAGCGGGCAACCGGTGGATTGTTGGTATAAGTGTTGACTAATGTGCTTTTAATGGTAATTATGGTCGTCGGCAGGTGTGGCCGTAGATGGTTGTTTGGCGAATTTGGAGCCCCGTAAGGATATGTCGGCAGGCCGGACGCATTTTTCATTGGAGGAAGCGGCGGCGGTGGTGAGCCATTACGACGTCGGCGTCATTCATCAGACGCGCAGATTGTCCGGCGGCAGCCGCGACGTGCCGAAAATAGTCGTCATCACCGACCAGGGTAAGTTCCTCTTAAAACGCCGGCCAAAGGGCAAGGCGAACCTGCATCACGTTGACTTTGCCCACGGCGTGCAGGGCCACCTCGCCGAGCATGATTTTCCCGTGACCACGCTGATGGCCACGCGCGAGGACAACAGCACGGTGTTTGAGTGGGAGGACAGCATTTATGAGCTGTTCAAGTTTGTAACGGGTTCTCGTTACGATGGTTCTGCGGAGGCAACGGTGGAGGCGGGTCGGCAGTTGGCCGGATTGCATCTGGATTTGACGGATTTTTCGGGGCAAGGCGAGCCGTTGAAGGGCAGTTTTCACGATGCTTTGATCGTTCGTCGGCATCTCAGGGCGGCGGGCGGCAGGAAGGCGGAGCGGCCGAGCAGGCAGTTGCAGCACATTGCCGAGGTCCTGATGGAGCTGTATAACGCATCGAGCGTTCGGGTCAATGAGCTTGGTTTCGACTCCTGGGCCGAGCAGGTCGTCCACGGCGACTGGCATCCGGGCAATATGCTTTTTCGCGGTCGCAAGCTCGTGGCCGTGCTTGATTTTGATTCTGCGCGAGTCGCGCCGCGCGTGACGGACCTTGCCAACGGTATGCTTCAGTTTTCGATAGTCGGCGGGCGCCCGAATCCTGCCGACTGGCCCGCTTATCTTGATGAGCAGAAGGTGACGCAGTTCCTTGACGGGTACCGGGACGTTATCGAGCCCGGTGAGCATGAGCTGCGGGCGGTGCTGGACTTGATGATTGAGACGATGATAGCCGAGGCGATACTTCCCGTGGCGGCGACGGGTTTTTTCGGTCATTTGTGCGGCGTGGAGTTTTTGAAGATGATTCGGCGAAAGTGCGAGTGGATAATCGCGCATCGCGAGTCGCTTGCCGAGGCGATAGGTGTGTGACCCGTGCTCGGCGGCGGGAAATTAAGAACCTGTAACAAAATGAGGCTTGCGTTTGGCAAAGGTCTGAGATTGCCACGCGAACCCATTCGACTGTGCTCAGGGCAGGCTCTGCGGTTCGCTCGGAGTGACAGTCTTTTTGTTGGAGGCTCTAACGGTGATGATTGATGAACGTTTGTCGCGAGGCCGCAGATAAGTCTTGAGTTGTCTTGTGCTGCGGTGTTGCTGGTCTTGGCGACGGCCCTGGGCCAGACGCGGCGGGTGATTCGCCCGGCCCTCGGAAGGTCGGTCAAAAAAAGAGAGGAAGCACAACGGTGCTTCCTCCGATGTTCACGGCCAGACAAAGGTGATTATTTCTTTTTCGGTTTCGCCTTGCTTCTTGCAGGCTTGGCCTTGGGCTTGGCCTTCTTGCCTGACCTACAGCCACATGTGTTACACATATCTTTCCCCTTTCACATCAGGCGTTAAATCAGCGTTTGGCCGCCGGACCAAACGTGTTACGGCTACTTTATATTAATCGTCCAGTCGGGGCCAAGTCAATCAGGATTGTTTGTGAGAGCTGCCGTTCGACGATGCCGCTGAGCGAAAGAGCTGGATTCGCGGAAGATAAGATAGTATAATGTCGGGTACTGTGCAGCAGGCTCAACCTGGAGCAGCGTTTGGTCCGCAAAGAATGGACGCAGGATTGCGAGTTCGTTGCTCGTAACTGCTTTTAGATACAGCATTTATATTCTTAGCGAGGAGGAGTATTGTGTGCAGGAGAGCGTATTTCTTAGCGTCTGTATTTCTATACCTGGGGCTGTGCAGCGTGTCTTTGGGGGTGGAGCTTCAGGTTGATATCGGGATGTGTTATGGCGCTACTCCGCAGCCCGGGTGGCTCGGTCTGGATGGCTGTCGTACAATTTACAATGTGGGCGGCACTTTGATCGACTTTTCGGTGGAAGTGGGCTTTGGTCCTGATTCGAGTACGTGCGAATGCCGACTGGAGAGCGGCGCAACGCACGAGCTGAAGTGGGTGCACCAGACGTTCATAATGCAGGACGGTCCGAATCCGCAGCCCCCTAATTCGGATAAGGTCTTTACGCTGTCGGATTTGACGCCGGGGGCGGAGTACACTTTGTTAACCTATCATGGCTACTGGGACGCGGCTGACAACGTTATCGATAGTATTACTGTTACGGGCGCGACGAATGTGACCAAGCCGAGCAGCATACTTCAGAACCATGATTTTGCGCCCGGTGAATTTATCTTCACGGCGGGCAGCGGCGACGTTGTTATCAGGTACTCGTGCCTTTCCGGCGGTCAGCCTTATTTTAACGGCTTCGAACTGTATGGCGGCGGTACGAGTATGCAGTTCGAGTCGGCTTCTTCGGGCGAGCTGGAGACTGTTACTGCCGCGCAGATTCCTGTCACCATCAACGGTCCGAATGAGAGTGCAACTTATACGGTCAACTACGCAGTAATCGGAGGTACGGCGACCGGCGGCGGAGAGGATTACACTCTCGATGCGGGAACCCTTACCTTTTTACCGGGTAGTTCAGTCGAGTTTATCACCATCGATATCAACGATGACGACGTCCACGAAGAGGACGAGACGATAGTGATTGAACTTTCGAGTCCGGGCGGCCCGGCGGCGGCGCTTGGGTCTCCGACGCAGCACACATATACGATTATCGATCCTCGGCCTGATGTTCTTTTCTGGCGTCGCTCCGGCAGCGGTATGGAGGACGTGACTACAGCTTATGCACCTGTTCGTCTTACGCGTCCTACGAGGAATACGGTGACGGTAAATTATGCCGTAATCGGCGGCACGGCGGACGGCAACGGCGTCGATTATACACTTGCTCCGGGCACAGTGGTGTTTGGTCCGAACGAAATCAATAATGAGATTCCTATCGCGATTGTCGCCGATTCGAATGACCAGGAGCCTATCGAGACTATCATAATCGAGTTATCCAGTCCAACGAACGCGCTGCTTGGCAGTCAGACCCTGTACACGCATACGATTGTATCGCAGCCGATCGATATACAGGTGGATTTTGCTCTTCCATATTGTCCGCCGGATAACGACACAGTCAGACCGGAAACGGCAAAACCGGGGTGGTGGATCTGGGCTGCACCAAAGTGGTACGATATGTATTCGCACGATGCCGTGTGGGAAGACGGCAGCAGCAGCAAGCCCAGCGATTCGGGCATCGCCGAAACGGGGATTCATGCGGCGGCAACTTTGCTTCGCGAGGGCGACCTGGGCCTGAAGGTGAGCGGTTTAGTAATGCCTAATCTGGACGGCGGGTGCCCGACCAGCTCTCCGATTTACGAGCCTATCTGCAATAGCTGGCTGCAGGCGGTCGACTGGCCCACGCCTGATTCGGGGCTGGGCAGCATCCAGCTTGCGCTGTACGAGCTCCCGGCCGGTGCATACATTCTGTACAGTTACCATAACCAGTTCGGCTGCTACAGAGGAAGTCCGGTACGCTGCGACTGCATTTGTAATGTCGTACCTCCGATGCCGGTTATTAAGGCCATGTCGGGCAAGGATGCATACGAGCTGCCTCATACGCAAGGGTCCTTCGGCAAGTTGTTCCCCGGCTATGACCTGGACGCGCTGCCGGAAGGCGTTTTCTCGATACAGGACGCGTGCAATGTGCAGACGCAGCAGGTTACCACCGATGCTGAGCTTGTCCCGTCGGAGATTCGGTTTGTGACCGATGGGTCTCCTGTGCTGGTTCTGTATCAGGGCGGTTGCTGTGAGCCTGATCCGGTTCGAGACGACCGTGACGGAGGCCGTGGTATCCTGAACGCTTTTCGGCTGGTATGGCTTGAAGATCCGGGGCAGGCTTGTGGTCCGGCGCCTCGCGACGGCGTTGCAGGCGTGTCGCCGGATACGACACTGAGCTGGAACAGGGGCCTATATGCGGATTCGCACGATGTGTACTTGGGTACGGATTCCAATGGCGTGGAGGATGCCAATACTACCGAGACGCTGGATGTATATATGGGCCGACAGGATGCCTGCGATTGTGAGTACACTCCGACGGCAGGGCTTGAGCTGGGGCGGACTTACTATTGGAGGATCGATGCGCTCAATGACGCTAACGTTTGGCAGGGGGCGGTTTGGAGTTTTACTGTTGACGATGGAAAAGCCACGTACCTGAGCCCGGCCAACGGGAGCCCGGATAACCCGCCCGGCGTGACGTTGAGCTGGCAGCCAGGCGTCGTTGCAGCTTCGCACGATGTGTACCTGGGCACCGACTTTGACGGCGTTGAGGACGCGAACACGTCATCGGCGGAGTTCAAGGATAACCTGATCGTCGATGTCAACACGTACATGCCTGCCGTCGCCCTTATGTTGGGCCAGACTTACTACTGGCGGATCGATGCGGTCAATCCCGGCTACTCTGACAGCAAAGGCGACGTTTGGAGCTTCTCGGTGGTTCCGTTTATTGTGGTGGACGATATGGAGTCCTACAATACCGGCGGCAACATGATAAATGATACATGGCTTGACGCGTACTATTATTGGGTGGGTGCATGGCTATATCTTGGGCAGGACCCTTGCGAGCCGGTTCACTCCGGCGGGCAGTCGATGAAATATGAATACGAGAACGACGGTGGCTTGTGGGATGATTTGAACTATTACTCTGAGGCTGTGCGGACATTTTCCGGGCCTTTTGACTGGTCCGGGGCAGCAATAGAAGTGCTAACGCTGTACTTCTACGGCGATGCGGGCAACGACGCCGGTCCGACTGAGCAGATGTATGTGGGGCTGGAAGACGGCAGCAGTTATGTGCAGAGCGAGTACGGTGACAACGGTGAAGATATGAACGATATCAAGATCGCAGAGTGGCAGGAGTGGAACATCAGGCTGCAAGACTTTAATGACGGCGGCGTTGATTTGAGTGACATCAGGAAGATATACATTGGCTTCGGAGACAGGGAGAATTTTAATCCTGGTGGTACGCCTGGCGGAACGGGTGTTGTGTACTTCGATGACATCCGGCTTTATCCTCGCAAGTGCGCCGCATCGCTTGCCAAGCCGGCGGCTGACTTCGACAGCAACTGCTTTGTGGACTTCAGGGACCTGGCCATACTTGGAAGTCAATGGCTTCAGTCGCCCGGCGATCCATCGGCGGATATAGCTCCGGAGGTTCCGGACGGCGTTGTGGATTGGCGGGATTTGAGTGCGCTGGGTAATGAGTGGCTTGAGCAGCAGTTATGGCCGTAGGGCATCCGGCTTTGGGCCCAGAAGCTTGTTTTATCCGGCAGGAATGGTTATAATACCATCTGGTCTCAATTGTAATTACCCGGCCGAAGGCAAGGTTGTCGTTGGTTTGTGCCTGACGGAGATAAGATTAGGTCTTCATTCTTGGCAACTGTGCTTGTGGCCAAGGAGGTTATCTTCTTCGAGAGGAGGAGTATCATGTGCGGCAGAAAGGTATCTTGCGCGGCGTTTCTTGGATTACTGCTCAGTTCTTTGGTGACTGGCGGCTATGTGGCGGGGCAGGAGTATTTTCCGAGTTTTGCGGACGGCAACACCATAGCATTGTGGCTGTTCGATGAGACGGGCTATCCTTATGCGACCCTGACGGATGCGAGCGTGTACGAGTATGACCTGTGCCTTATGGATGCGGGGGACCTGGAGGCGGGTAGGTTCGGCAACGCGCTTCGTATTTCCGGCTCGAGCTTCAGCAGCGCTTATGCGGGTTTCAAGGGGGCGGTTCCTATTGAGGAGATGCGCGAGGGGGACGGCAATCCGAGCGGAGAGTGGGGGCCGACAGTGGCGCCGGAGAGGATACTGGATGTGCTGGCCGGCGAGGACTGGACGTGTGAATTCTGGCTGAAGCTTTCGTCAACCCCCGGCAGTGAGGTTTCAATACTGGACATCGGGGACGCTTATGAGCCGGGTGTTCATTACAACTTGACCGGCGGTGCAGGCAGTTTCGAGATCGAGGATGCGTATGCGGGTTTTGAAGCGAGCTGTCCGACCAATTCGGGGCTGTTGACGGATGGGCAATGGCATCATATCGCTTTTACTTACGATGCGAGTTTAGGGGCGTTGGTCCATTATGTTGACGGTGCGGCTCAGGCGGCGCCTGTGGTGACGGGCATCGCGGTTGAGCCGACTCCTGCGGTGGTATGGCCGTGGAGCCTTGCCCATGACAGCTTCGGGTTCACGGCGTCAAGTCCGCTGGAGTGGCGTCGTCAGAATCGGTTCAACATCACAGTGGGACATAGTCGTTCAGGCGCAATGGCGATGAACGGGCTGGTGGACGAGGTGCGCCTGTCCGATACGATTCGCTATTCGGGGAGCTTCTCTTTGCCCGGCAGCTTTTCTCGCAACTACGGCACGGGTCCGGCGGAGCCGACGGGACCGCCGCTGCTGTTTCCCGCAGGTTCACCGGCGGTAATTCCGGTGCCGCTTGGCTCGTCGAAACACCTCTTTATTGATGATGTCCTGCTCGAAAGCAAACAGGGCCTGCAAACCACCATGAATCCGCCGGGCGACCGTCAGCAGCTAAATATTGCGGTGGCTGATAATTCGTGGCGGCCGGCGATTTTCGACAAGGATGGGAAAGTGCATATTTTTATTCCGGACGGCTACTCTTCCGACGAGGGCATTTGTCGGCTGCGCTGGTCGCAGGACGGGATAAACTTTGTGACGCCGAATTGGGGGATTATTGATTACGCAGGGTCCACGAACAACGACTTTGTGTTTTACCGCACACCCATGTACGGGATGGCTTTTGACGACCTTAACCCGAATGTTGGAACAGACGAGATGTATAAGATTACGGCGTGGGTTGCGAACCGCGGGATTTATATGTACCTGTCGCCGGATGGGATTCACTGGCGTCGTAATGAGACGTGCATACTGCCGCTGGTGAGCGGTGGTGAGTCGGAGACGTTTTATGATGACCAGGTGGGCCGGTACGTGACGTTCCTCAAGCGTGACAGCAGCTTTAACAATGAGGGTTGCAGCGAAGGTGGTGGTCGGCGTGCGGTTTCGTTCCAGACGTATGAGGTGAATAAGGCGTGGCCTTTTCTTGTGCGGTCGAATCCGTATTTTGAGGGTTGGCCTTTTCCGGCGGTGACGTGCGAGGGTCCGATTGCGATGCCGACGACTGACGCGGGGCAGGTCTACCGCACGCGGGCGATGAAGTATCCGTGGGCGGCGGATGCTTACCTGGCGTTTGTTTGGAGGTTTCCATCCAGTGAGGCGAGGAAGGTTGACCTTGGAGTAAGCCGGGATGGCGAGAATTGGAGTTTCTTCGCGACGAGCGAATCGGGGCCGTGGTACATCGCACCATACGGCAGCTACGTGGAGGCGATGTCGCTTTATGGTATGATCCGGCGCGGCGATGAGCTGTGGCAATATGCCGAGTACGGGACGGGCTCTCACGGCGGGGGCTCACGGATTTACACCCGTCTTACGCAGCGACTGGATGGTTTTGTTTCGCTGGACGCGGGGGGCACGACGGGGACAGCGACGACGCTGCCATTGATTTTCGAGGGGCGGGAGCTTGCTTTGAATGTTTCGGCGGCGGGGGGCTGGGTGAAAGTGGGGCTGCTGGACGAATACGGAACCGCTCTGGCGGGTTTCGATGTCAATGATTGTGACACTATCGGCGCCGACTCGGTGGAGCATATCGTAAGCTGGAATGGCGACTCTTATATCGGGATGTATTCGGGCCAGGTGGTTCGGGTGCGGTTCGAGATGCAGAACGCCAAGTTGTATGCGTTTCAGTTCGGGCGTCTTTGCGAGGGGGCGGCGGACAATCCCAGTCCGGCTGACGGGGCCGAAGACGTGGCGCCGGATGCAGAGCTTAGCTGGTCGGCCGGGGTGGGTGCGGCTGAACATCATCTGTTTTTCAGTACGGATTTGAACCAGGTCAGTGAGGCAAATCTTGCGGCGTGGAAAGGGGCCCTGCCGGTTGAGGCGAATAGTTATGATCCGTGCGGTCTTCTTGAGCTGGGCACGACTTACTACTGGCGGATTGACGAGGTCAACGACGGTAACCAGGTGCGAGGCGACGTCTGGAGCTTTACGACAGCGGACTATATTGTCGTGGATGACATGGAGTCGTACGACGACGTTAGTAATCCGATGTATGAGACCTGGGTAGACGGGTGCGGAGACGCCAACGGCGTGGGAGGCAACGGCACGGGCTCATGTATAGAGGTTGCGCTGATGCCGGTGCATGGGGGCGGCCGGTCGATGCGGTATTCTTACGACAACAATAACCCCGATCCGCCGGTCGACGGCAATCTTTCCGAAATCGAACGTACATATTCGTCGCCGCAGGATTGGACCATCCTTGGTGTGAAGGCCTTGACTCTGTATTTCTATGGCGACCCCAACAACGATGTGGAACCGATGTATGTGCTTTTAGGCGACGACTCGAATGAGGCTCTGGTGGTATACGGTGCTCAAGAAGCCGAAGATACGAATGACGTGACAGCAGGCGAGTGGCACGAGTGGAACATTGACCTGCAAGATTTTAATGAGGGCGGTGTGGACCTCAAAGAAGTCGTAAGAGTCGGTATCGGCTTTGGGGACAGAGCCAATCCTGAGACCGGCGGTTCAGGCGTGGTGTACTTCGATGATATCCGGCTATATCCTCGCAGGTGCCTTGTCGAGCTGGCGCCGGCAGGGGATGTAACAGGCGATTGTCGTGTGAATGACCAGGACCTTGGCGCGATGGCGAGGGACTGGCTCATAGGCGACGAACATATTCTGCGAGTGCCGCACTACCCAACGGAGATGCAGGGCTGGTACCGTTTGGATGAGACTTCGGACGTCAACGTGCATGATTCTTTGGGGGGGCAGCGTGACGGGACCATATATCAAGACTTTGGCACACCGGAGCCGGACTGGAGGCCGAGCGAGGGGAGGTTCAATGGGTGTCTGCGGTTCAATGGCATCTACGGCGTGAGACTTCTCGACGAGGGCACGCCGGCGCCTCACCTGTTCAGCGATGTAAATGAGGCGGCGACCGTTGCGTTCTGGTTGAACGCAGAAGCGGCATCCCCGGGTGAAGCAGTGGTCTTCCAGGCGGCGAGGACGGGCGTTTCGGGTGCGGTGGTGATAGGCATTTATGTTGATTTAGCGGACGGCCGGATGCGGTTTGTCACGGGGCCGAGTCAGTCGGAGAGTCTGAGCATCGAGGGCCCGGAAAACCGGATTGGCAGCTGGAACCACTACGCGCTTGTTAAGGATTCGACGGCAGGGATTCAGTCGGTTTATCGCAACGGGTGTCTTGCGGGCAGGAGAGTCGATGCATCCGAATCGATGGGGGGGGTGGAGGTGTGCAGCGTTGGCAAGGCCTCGGCGGGATTGTATGCGGCGTATGCGGGAAAGATGGACGACCTTCGCATATATAGTTATCCGATGTCGCAAGGCAACGTGGTGTATCTCATGGGTGAGCGGGAGTGGTATTGTCCATTGGAGTCGCCGGCGAATCTGTACGACGAAGAGCCGATGCTGTCGAAGAGAGTTGACTTCAGGGACTTCTGCGTCCTGGCAAATAGCTGGTTGGCCGAGAGCCTGTGGCCGTAGCAGGGGGGCAGTGGACTTGTGGAGGCAGGTCTCTTGGTACCGCCGGCGGAAGATTGAAATGAGCAAGAGCCGCGCGCGGGGGGTAGGACAGGCTTCAAGCCGGTCAGTCAAACATGCGGCAAGTCTAACAGTGGGATGGTATCTTCTCCGTCGCCAGGAGGCTCTCAAGATACTCCCTCAAGTCTTCATCCGTGAAATTATTCAGCACTTCCGGCGTCGCATTGCTGTTGATTTGGCAAATGGATTCGATCAGTTCTTCTTTGCTCTTGCTCATCGCAATACTCCTTCAACAGGGGTAGAAGTTCCTTATGTATGGTTATCGGCTTGGTTGAGTCAAAATCTTTGGCGGTTCACGCCGGGCGATCTTTGAGCAAGCCGGCCGACCCAGGGGCTGACCGTATGACTGACGGGAGTCGGATAAAACAGGTTGCATCGGCGGCGACCAAAGAAGCTGCGAAGGTTTTCGTTGTGAGCGCACAAAAGCGTTGGATTTGTTCGGGCGGAGGTGTTCGCAACAGGAGGCGGCAGGGGGATGAGCCCCAGACAAGGCGACATGAAATCCATATTTTTTTGTCTTGCACAGAGAGACGTCGAACCGGATTTTATTGGACATTTGTCGTCGCCATCAGAGGCCGTGATTCTTCTTTGCTTTATGTTGTGGTCCGGGGCGGCGAGCCTCTTATATGTGGTGGTTTGGGTTATAGGGCGTTAATCTGTCGATCGCGCGGATGGTTAAAGAAAAGAGGTGCGGTCTGTCGATATTGGCGTAAGCCAAGAAACAAGAGTCGAAGTTGGTTTTCAAGGATGGGTGTGTTATGAGCAAAAGGGAGTTGATAGATTGCATTTGCGAAATCAACAGGGGCGCCAGGCCGGAGTTTCTTGCGGGGTTTTCTGAAGAGGACTTGAGCGTTTACCTTGAGCACCTGATGGAGCTGGATCTGGCAGAGCTGGCGGTCTGCTGCTGAGCGTAGCATCTCAGCGTTTATATTTGGTCTTGGGTGATTTCGCACCTTTTTTGGAGGGTGGGGGGGAAGGTTTTTTCGGCTCGGTGACCTGAGAGAAAGGCACCGCCGGCGGGGCGGCTTCGGCAAACAGCAGTGTCGGCACTTCAACGATATTGTTTTGTTTGAATTCGAGAAAGACAGGGACAAAGCCGTTCGGGACAAAGAAGGCGAAGTCGATCCATCTTACGGAGGACTGACCTTCGAAGTGGGAGTATGCGACGGTTATCTCTTCACTCAGCCGCGTGATTTTGAGCCTGTTTTGCGATTCGATATATCCGAGGGGATAAGCGTTCACTGCTGCGCCGGCAGTGGGATTGTCTGCCAGTGCTCTTTGTTTGCAGATGAGTCTCAATTGACAAGGCGTGAATTTTCCGGCATCCTTGATGGCGTCTCTCTTGAATCCTGTGCGGACGATCACGAGGTTGTGTGCTGTTTTTTGGGGGACAGGTTTGCCGTCGGTGGTATTGAGCTGTTCCGGAGCGTTCCATGCGGCGGCGCTGTTGGGGTCTGTTCTGCGACTGGGCAGTTCGATAGCATCGGCGGAGGACGCCAGAGGTACGCCGTCGGCGGCCTTGTGTCGGTTCAGGAAGGCCTGGTCGAGGAAGTCCGGGTGAAGGGCCGCGAAGCTCGTCTTGCCGCTGAGACTGCCGTTGCTTACCGTGCTAAACCATCCGGCGGCGAAGCCGTCGGCGTTTAGCAGTACAATGGCGGGCTCGTCGGGGTTGGGATTGGCGTCGTTGAAACGTGGATATGGGTACTTGTTAGGCAGAGGCGTCATGGCGAGAGCCGCCAGAAGCAGGCCGGACATTTCGAGGCCAAGGAAGAGTCCGCAGGCAACGCGCCCGATGCGTTCGGGCAGCGGTGCGAGCTTCACAGCTTGGCGCATCAGTTGTGCCGCGATTGTCTGCAGGACCGCGAAAGCCACGACGAACAGCAGGGTGAAGGAAATGAAATACGCCCAGGGGATGAGCGCGGCGACGCGCTCGCCTCGGCTGATGAGCAGGCCGGCCAGCAGCTCAAAGTAAGCGAAGGCGACGATACTTGCGCAGACGGTGATGATTGCGGTTGTGAAGCCTTTGACCAGGTTGCCTTTCATATACTGATAGCCGGCACAGGCCAACATGAGGGCCGCCACGACCAGGTTACCTATCGCCATATAAGCTCTCCGGTTTCTTTGATAGTCACTGCCCCTTATCTGCGCAGCTATTCTTGCCTACTTCTTGCTTTTTGATTCAGAAAACACTCTGAGCATTTCGTTGATGGACGTGGTCCCATCCACGACCTTTCTGAGGGCCTGCTCCTGCAAGTACCTCATTTTAGCGCCCCGAAAGAGCGAGTTGATTTCGGAAACGGACTGCGACTCCTTGATGGCGGCTCTTAGCTCCTTGTCTATCATGATGGTCTCGAATACGCCGGTGCGGCCGACGTAGCCTGTTCCCTGGCAGTTGTCGCAGGCGAGGGGTTTCCCATGTTTGTCATAGATGACTTTTCCGGCGCGGTAAAGGACTTTTGCCTTTTCCGGCGGGATGCTGAACTTTCTTAACAGCTCCTTGTTCGGCGCGTATGCCTGTTTGCACTCGCTGCAGAGTCTTCTCAGGAGTCTCTGGTTACTTATGCCGAGGAGATTTTCGATGGCGAGGTTTGTGTCGCCGGTCAACTTCATCCACTTTCGCAGTGTTCTGAGCACGCTGTCTGCTTCGAGGGTGAGGTAAATGATTTTAATGTTCTTTGCGGAGTTGCAGACCACTTGAGCGGTCTCGGAGTCTTGACAGTCGGCCACGCCGACGATGTCCGGGCCCATCCTTATCATCGCCTGCAGCTTTTTGTCGAAGGTGGTGGTGCCGGTGTCGGTGAGGGTGAAGACTTCCTGGGTGATGTTGGGAAGTGGGACTGCGATTTCCCTCTCGAGCGTGTGGATGCTGTTGATGAAAGCGTCGTGATTTCGCAGCAGGGCGTAGAAGGTGGTCGTCACGCCTGATTTTCTCGGTCCGGCAACGATAAACAGACCATGTTGAGCCTCGCGCAGGCTGTTAAGCCGGTCGTATTGGTGTTGCGTAAATCCGAGCTCGGAGAGGCGGGTGATGTTGTGCTGTGTGATTTGTTTGATGATGATTTGTTCACCGGCGGTGGAGCCGGCGGTGGCGACCTCCCACTCGGTGTTGCGTTCCCCCTGGTGGATTCGAAAGCTTCCCTTTTGGGGTTTCCGCCTTTCATTAATGTCGAGATCGGCCAGGTTCTTTATGAATCGGACAAAGTATTCCATTTGCTCTCGGTCTCTGTCGGGCTGTTTTAAGCCCGCGCCGTCGACCTGATAAAGGACCTTGTAGTTCTCGTGCGTGGGGGTGAACACGATATTGCTGGTTCTTCTCCAGATGGCGTCGGTGAAGATTTCGGATGCGGCCTTGTAGCCGAAGAAGTCCGGGGTTTTCGGCGGGGGCAGAGGCACTTCGTTGTTGTTGGCGGTTATGAAGACGAAGGCTTTCAGGGCGTCAAGTTTTTTCTGCTCGCTGATGAACAGGCCTTTGATGTGATCGACGGTGAGGATGCGATCGTAATCCATCACCCTCGCATTTCGGTGGCTGACGTAAGCGAGGGACGTGACGGCGACGGCAATAATGAATAAGAGCAGGCCGATGATGAAAACGGGTATGAGCAGCCAAAGGACGGCTCCGACGGCGCCTGCCGCGAACACGACGCCGGCCCACGACTCGGCGCGGGCCTCGACCGCTTTTGCGTCCTGAAAGACCCACGCGACCAGCCACAGCCAGAGAAAAAACAGGGCAAGCAGGACAACAAGCTTGGGTAGAGAGATGTAGCCGCCATATTGTGCAGCGATCAGTAGAAAGTGCGGCATAAACTGCTCCGTATGGAAAGTCGACGCAATGTCATAAGATACCGCTTGTCGAGGCCCTGATGCCTTTCAGGGCCATCTTCAGTTCCTCGATATTCGGCGCATAACGATATGCCTCTTTCGGGTCTATGCTTCCATCCTTTATCAAATCGCAGAGGCTGCAGGTGAAGTCCTGCATACCTTCGTTTTGAGAGCTTCTGATGACGCTGGGCAGATCGCCTTCTCGTCCTTCGGAGATGAGTTTTCGCACGACGGAATTTCCAATAAGGATTTCGATAGCGGGTATTCGGTCGATTCCCTTCTTGAGGCAAGGCAGCAATATCTGGCTTATGATGGCTTTGATAGTGAGGCTCAGGGTCTGTCTGACCAGGTCTCTTTCGCCGGGAGGGAAGAGGTCGAGCAGTCTCTGAACTGCCTGTGGGGCGTTGGCCGAGTGCATGGTCCCGAAGACAAGGTGCCCGGTTTCTGCAGCCCTCATGGCGGCGGTGACGGTGTGTGCGTCTCGCATTTCGCCGACCAGAACGACGTCGGGGTCCTGTCGCATCAGATATTTCAGGGCATCTTCGAAATTATCCACGTCGATGCCGATTGCCCTTTGTGAGACGATAGCTTTTGCGTCTCTGAACAGATATTCGATGGGGTCTTCGATGGTGACGATGTGACAGGAGCGGGTCCTGTTAATGTGGTCGATCATTGAGGCGATGGTTGTGGTTTTCCCGCAGCCGGTTGGTCCGACGACAAGGATGAGTCCCTGCCCTGTGTCGGCTATTTTTTCGACGCTGGGTGGGATGTGGAGAGTTTCGAAGGGCGGGATGGTTGAGCTTACACGTCTGGCGGCAAGGCTGATGGCGTCGCGCTGCCGGAAGATGTTGATACGGAATCGGTCCTGATGCTCGAGCTCATAAGCGAAGTCGAGGGTTCCACGTTTGGCGAAGAATTCTTTTTGTTCGGTGGTGAGGATTTCGAAGACGAGCTCTTCAATTCTTTCTTCGGTCATTACTTCGCCGGTGGTGTTTCTCAGCTCGCCGTAGACGCGTACTTTGGGCGGCTGACCGACTTTCAGGTGCAGGTCGCTGGCGAGGGTCTTGACGGCTACGCGGAAGTATTTGTCAAGACCGGGCTCGTGGTCTGGTTTTTTGGAGGAACTGATGGGCTGTCCTTCAACCATAGTAATAACCGGCTCCAAAAGCTCTGAACGAATCAGTTTTGCGACAAATGGGATATTCGGTATCCGCCGTTAAGCGGAAAACCTTATTCAGCGTAAGATTTGCAGCAACAAACCTTTACAAAAGATATTATAGGATTTTGCGCCGTAATAGTCAACACTGATGCGGGAATTGACGTAATTTTTAGCTATGGCCGGGATTCGTGAGCCCGGTATGGGGCGTTCAGGAGTGTTGAGGCCGCGTAAGTGCTGAATTGGTTTTGGCTTATGGCGGGTCACGCTGAGGATTATGGGGTTGATTCGAGACCGGATAAGGCGTACAATAAAAGTTTAAGCCTGTCTTTCCGCACAAGATGGCGGGATTGAATATGCACGGCCGAAGAGCATTCACTTTAATAGAGCTGCTGGTGGTCATAGCGATTATATCGCTCTTGATGTCTATACTGCTGCCGGCGCTTAGCAGGGCGAAGGACCAGGCCAAGAGTACCGTTTGCTACAGCAACATGCGGCAGATAGGCCTGGCGGCTAACCTTTATGCGCAGGATTTCGAGATGCGTGTGCCGCGCGGGACGGGCAGCCCCGTGCCGCCGTGGTTTCAGCTATTCATGCCCTATTTGGCGCAGCGGCCGATTGACGATGATTATCGCACTGTGAAGATTTATCGCTGCCCGAGCTATCCTGACAAGCGGCAGACGGTGTGCTACGTGGTCAATGGGTGGGATTTTGATAACGACGAGGATATGGTCGGGTATGAGGAGGGCTGGCCGACGAGTCTGACGAAGGTCCGGGGGTGGGGCTATACGATCTATCTTGCCGACAACGAGTACGGCGAGTGGCGCGACATAATCCTCAATGCGGACGCCGAGGGCATCCGCCGGTGCGACGTGTGGCATCCGGGGCATCTGCCCGGCTCCGATACGGAAGATGAGAGCCACGGCCGCCGGATCGCGCGGAAACGACACCGCCAGGGCTCCAACTGCCTCTATCTCGACTGGCACGTCGGCTACGTCCCCGCCGACGATATGACCGCCGATATGTGGAGATTTCACTACGTCCGGTAGCCGGTCAGATACTGCGGGGGCTGGGTCTAATTGTCAGCCTGGCGGGTTTTGCTCTTGCGGTTGTTGGGTTTGGCCGGTTGGGACGGTTTTGAAGAGGGCTTCCAATTCCGGGCCGGGCGAGTGGTCGAGGATTATCGTGGCGTTTAGCTGCGGGCTTCTGCAGTCGATGAGTTTGGCGGCTGGGGCCTGGTCGGACTTTAGCCTGAGGCTGAATTGCCATGTCAGGTTGCCGGCGTGGAAAGAGATTCTGTGCGTGGGATGGAAGTCGGACGGGCTGTTTTTTCTGACGTATCGGCAGTGGCTGCTCATGTATTGTGCGAACCGGCGGGCGATGGAGTTGGCGTCGTCGCCTTTTAGGGTGGTGGTCTTTTCGCAGAGGATGGCGGGGCCGACGGTGCATTTATCGATGCGCCGGGTCTGGAAGCTGAGGATGCGCTCGAGCCTTTTGGCGTGCAGCTTCTTTCTGTATGCAAGGCTGGCGGCAACGACAAGGGCGAAACACACCAGCAGAAGCAGAGCCGCCTGACCAAAGAGCGATATTCGTTTCATCGGTGACGGACTATTACCTTTGTTCGGAATTATTCGTTAACAACGGATTTTTCAGGCGAATTCGGTACGGTCTTTTTCGGCGATTTCGGTCACGTGGCAGTCCTGTGCGTATGTTCTTTCCGGCAGCACGATGAGGACGTTTGCCACGCCGGCGTTATGCGCGAATGGTGCGTGGTGCCAGACGCCCGGATATAGCGAGACGAAGGTGCCTTTCGGGACGCGGAAGATTTCGATTTTCTTTAGCGGGACCTCGCCTGTTGGAGTCGCCGGCGCGACGTGGATGCAGGCGTCGGCGTCGAGCGGGAGGATTCCTTCGCCGGTGTAGTTGTGGAACTCGGTGACATCGACGACGGGCGGGCGCTTGCAGACGCGGCAGACGGAGAAGGATGCGATGGTGCGGCCGCCGAGGTCGAGACGGACCATGTCGCGGTAGAACTCGATGGGCTCGGCGCCCATTTTGACCGTGTCGGGGTTTATCATGTTGGCGTAGCTGCCGTACTTGGCGAATGCCTTTTGACTCAGCTCCTTGATTTTTTCTTTTCTCATAACGGGCCTCCAGAGAAATTGCACACAATTTAGATATTTAGCTATCGGTGGCCGGACTTTACCACAAATTGCTGCAAATTGCGAGTATTAGTTGGTGAAGAAATCGAAGATATTGCCGAGCATGCTGGATGGGGCGCGGTAGATTTCGGTGTATCGGCACTGCGTGCAGGTTACGGTGGTGAACCGCTTGGACTGCACGTCGAAGACCTTGCTGAGGAATCCGCCGGTCGCCCGGAATTCACCGACTTCGTACTGCGTATCCTTGCATTTGGGACACGTGTAATGATTTTTGAGCTACATTAAATAATAATGGCCAGAACAAGCCCAAACAATAATATTGTGACAACAATCGTTTTTTTAAAAGTGAAGTACATTTTTACTAAATTCGCCGTTTATGTAGTTAATAGAACAATTTCAGATATACTGAGTTCTGTACCGCCTTGGATTTTTTGGACACAGGTTTGTAGATAATCATGCGGCAATCTCCACGGCAATGCAAGCATCTTTTCGTGCCTGGGCGGGAGTTCGATAGCCCAGGCGTTCCATGATCCACTGATTGTTGTAAAGCTGC
>DATKZT010000023.1:0-6071 GCA_035527845.1 Sedimentisphaerales bacterium
AATATCGATTGTGTGTTACAGTCTGTCATAGAAATGGCCTTTCTGTTTGAGTATGATTGTTGTTATAACTACTTATACTACAGACAGTTAGGCCATTTGTCTATCAAAAAATCTGAAAATCCTGTGAAATATGCGGGTTAGTTCGCCGTCGCCCCTATCTGGCGGTTGGCTGGCTTTGGTACCTCGGGACGCTGCTGCCCGTGATCGGTTTGGTGAAATTAGGTGCGCACGCAATGGCTGACCGGTATACTTATGTGCCTCTGACGGGTATACTTATGTGCCTCTGACGGGTCTATTCATAATCATTGCGTGGGCGGCCGCCGATATCGTGAACGGCAAGCGTTACCGCAGGGTCATATTTGGCGCGGCGGGGGTCTCCATGGTTCTGATTCTCGGAGTGGGCACGTGGTTTCAGGCGCGTTATTGGCAAAACAGTCTTGTTCTCTATCAGCGTGCGCTGGATGTGACCAGCAACAACGCGTTGGTTCATAGCGGCCTGGGGGTGGCACTCAAGAAGCAGGGCAGGTCGGACGAGGCGATTGAACAATTCCGAAAGGCATTACGGATATATCCGCCTTATAACGACGCGGCTGCCAATCTGGGAGCAAGCCTGGTTGAAAAGGGGCTGGCCGACGGGGCGGCTGCAGTTTGCCGAGAGTACCTGCGTATCGGGCAGCCGGATTGCCGGATACAAAAAATCCTGGGTGACGCGCTCGTGCTGCGGCTGAAAATGAGCAATTCCGGCCGTTTCGGTGCGCCCCTGACAACGGAGGGTAAACGTGATCTTGACGAGGCCGTCGAACACTACAGGCAGGCGATTCAGCTCAAACCGGATTATCTCGAAGCCCATTATTGCCTGGCCGAAGCACTTACGAGGCAAGGTAAGCCGGAGGCGGCGATCGAGCATTACAGGGAAGTTTTACGCCTCAGCCCCGACGACAGCGGCGCGCGCCGAGCTTTACAGGCAAGGCTGACCGGACAGAACAGCTCAGGCAAGCAGATGAATGAGGATGAAAAACCTTAGGACACGACGGTTCCTCCCGTGCGGATGCCATCGTGGTTACGGCACAAACAAGCTGTTGATGTCAGACGCTCCGATCAGCCCGCGGGCTGTCTACGCCTCTTGTCCATAAACAGGACGATGCGGGAATATTTCTCCGGCGACAGGGCTTCTTTAAGTATCTTGCGGATTTCGCTCATAGGCGTTCGCTGGGTCGTGTGCGTGATAATTATATACTCGTTGTTGAGCTTCTCCATAAGCTGAGCGAATTCGTTTATGTGCATGTGCCGGCCCGCCTCAGCCCTGCCTGAGTGGTCAGTCTCGTAAAACGTACACTCTGCAATCAGAATCTTACTCTCGGCTATATACTTCAATTGCGAAAAATCAACGTACTGTGTATCGCCGAGGTACGTCACAATCGGAAGCTCAAGCGGGTAATCGATTTGTACACCCTGCTTTTTCAGCTCGACGATTTTCGGCCCGCTAAGGCCGGCATACTGTGGTTTAATCTTCTTTCGCTTCTCAATTACGCTGTATCCAACGGAGCCCTTGCTGTGCTTCGTTGGGAAGACCCGCGTAAACAGGTTGGGCTTTATCTGGTACTCATCGCCCGCCTTTACGCCCACGATATTGCCCGGTATGGCATTGCCATCCAGCCTGCCCCAGGCGTCGATGATTTCCTTCATGGGACCCAGCAGATTCTCCGGCGCCAGTATGGTGCCCGGAGACTGCCCGCAGAAATTCCGATGAGAAAGATAATAGGCAATTCCTGCCGCATGGTCCATGTGGCCGTGTGTAAGCAGAATATGGTTTATGGGGATAATCTGGTCGGGCGCCTTGCCGATGTCGAAGCACACGTCGAGTTGCGGCACAGCGACGACGGTCTCTTCCGCCGCCACCGAATAGCCGATGACCTCCAGCTCACCTATTTTCATCCGTGCTAAATTATGACTGGCCATTTGTTTGCCGCCTGGAAAACCTCAAAGCCATGATGTTAGACTCAGCCCCTGACAAAGTCAATTTGTTTTTGACATGCACGGCCATCATGGCGCATACTAAAAGATGGGCACGAACGCAGTCGGCCAAACCAACGAACGTTGATTCAGGAGGTTCCATCACATGCCCGACAAGCGAACACATAGAGGCGCCCATCCGCAGGACGAAAAACTGTTCGATACACCGGCTGTCGATAGACTCCGAACCGCTGTGTCCGACTTTTCCCTGCTGCTTACAAGAGGCTATGCCGAAAAAAGCGCTCTCAAACTGGTTGGCGACAGGTTCGCCCTGACCGAAAGGCAAAGACTGGCCGTTATGCGAAGCGCCTGCTCAGACCAGCAGCTCGCCTGCCGCTGCGACCGGCGGATCGAAATAGAAAACCTCGCCGGCAGCCAAATTGTCATCGACGGCTACAACCTTCTGATAACTGTCGAAGCGGCAATGAGCGGCGGCCTCATCCTCAAGGGCCGCGACGGCTGCTTTCGAGACCTGGCGAGCATACACGGCACTTACCGAAAAGTCACCGAAACCATACCGGCCGTTCGGCTCATCGGGCAATTCCTCGACCAAATCGGCGTCGCTCACGCCAAATGGCTGCTCGACAGCCCGGTTTCCAACAGCGGCCGACTGAAAACACTTATCGCTGAATTGGCCGACGAGAACAAATGGAATTGGGAAATTGACCTGCTGATCAGCCCCGATTTCGAGCTGGCCAGGACGGACCTGACCGTCGCCACCAGCGACAGCGCCGTCCTCGACCGCTGCAAATCGTGGGTCAACCTCGCCCTCGCGATTATCGAAGATAAACTGCCCAAGGCACATCTGATAGACTTATCGCCGTGACAGCCGGGCATCCTCCTTGGCTTTTCAGCTCCTACACACAAACCAGCCAAGAAAGGCCAGGCTGGCTCGGTCGGCCCCCTGTATCAATGCACTATTCTGCCCGCGCTCAACCGGGGGGCGGCACGTCGTCCATCCACTCCAGCCAAACCGGAAGGCAATAGTCGTCCGGCCAGCGGCACAGAAAACGCCACGGTGACTATGGCCAGCTATATTTGATGCAGGTCTCTTGGCTGCCTTTGGGTAGCGCATAACATGCAGCGTAATCAGGACTTGCGCTTGTTTTGCAATCCATGGGCAGCCCCCGGGATTCCATCATCAACGGTCAAAGAGCTAAGCTTTGTCATAACCTATTACCAAGACCGGAGTTACGGAGCACAAGCTTGTTCGCCAACTCCAGAAAAGTGTTACCCTACCCTGAACCATGCCCTGTTTTGCGTATAGAAGTAGTCATAAGTACTTTTTTGAAAGGAGGATAGGACAACACAAAGCGGCATACGATCAACATAAGACGAAAGATGGTCCTTGAGCGAGATTAACCTCCGATAAGAGCGGGCAGACCTCCCACACAAAGAGGACCACTTGGCGGCGAAGGAAGGCTCGCAGGCCATTGAAAAAAGCGTGTTGAAGCGTGATAATCAGCTTGACTTCGGCACTACAAATGTGGTAAAATGAGCTTTTACGAGAGGACGTAAAATATTAGTTTACAGGAGGTGTGATGATAATGAGTTGGGGGGTTTTACTTCGAGTCTCTCTGTTTGGGAACGGAGACGAGGAGGGTATAGTCTCGGTTGAGCCAATACCCGTGGTTCTGTACGCTCATTAGGAACGTTCTTTTTTAGCGGAACAAGGCGAGTAAAACCGAGCCCCAGAGGCTGCAGGTTGTCCAAATTTACGCTCAAGGATGAGAAGGTCAGATAGATCACAAGGCAAGCGGTCTATTACCGAAACGAGGACGGACTAACTGAGTCTTGTCCCACCAGTGACAACCGGCAATAAGAGAACGTCGATCGGAAACGCTCGGACAACAGAGGTGATGAGAAGGTTCTTCGGAACAAAAACGACGGTTGGCCTGCTGAGCGTGTGTGTTCTGCTGGGGGCTATTCTGCCTTTCGATGCAGACGCAGCAGTTGAAATAGCTGGCTCATGGACTTCCGGTCTCAGCCACACAAAGCAGATAGGCTCCAACCGCGCGCTGGTCTTGACCGCCCACGTCGAAGATGACGATGCTGATATGAACCTGTCGTCGGTCAGCTACGGGGGGCAGTCGATGACCAAGGTCATCGACCGGAATTTCGGGGCTGGGTACCGTTCGTACGTTGTGGCCTATGTCCTCGACGAGGCCGGCATCAGTGCTGCGACCGACAGCAACTTTGTGGCCACGTGGTCCCAAACACCCTCGGGCACGCCAGGATACTCCAGCATCTTCTTTCAAAATACTTATCAGAACAATCTTGTTGGGGCAAGTGACGCTAACGGCAGCTCATCCAGCCCCATACAGACAAATGCTCTGGGCACTTCCAACAGCGACATGGTCATTGTGGCTGGCAGTTGTGGCAATCCCGGCGAATACACCGTCGATAACGGCTTCACCGAAGCCATTGAACTATCAATCACATCGGCCGACGGAGTGGCGGGGTATAAGCAAGCGAGTGGTTTGAACGAGACACCCAAACTCTCACACTCCGATGTCAACGAGCAGGTAATCGTCGGCTTTGTTGTACAAGCCGGTGTCGATGTGCCCGACGTCGTTGACATGAACGAAGCCGACGCGAACTCAGCTCTCACATCTGCGGGTCTGACGGTTGGCACGGTAACGTACGAGTACAGCAATACTGTAGCGGCGGGGCTCGTGATTAGTCAGGACCCAGTCGCTGGAACTCACGTGACACTTGGCTCATCGGTGGACCTTGTGGTCTCATTGGGTCAGCCTTTAGTCCCGGACGTCGTGGGGATGACTGAAGCTAATGCAGTGGCAGCGATTACCGCTGTTGATAACCTTACCACTTCGGTGACTAATGAATACAGTGACACGGTAGCCGCTGGATTGGTTATAAGTCAAACGCCCGCGCCCAACACACCGGTACTTATAGGCTCGTCCGTTGATCTTGTCGTTTCATTGGGTCAGCCTTTAGTCCCGGACGTGGTGGGGATGACGGAGGCGAACGCGACGGCGGCCATCACTGCGGTGGATAACCTAACGGTTGGCAGCGTCACCGATGAATACAGTGACACCGTGGCGGCAGGCTTGGTCATAAGCCAGACGCCCGCGCCGAATACGCCGGTACTAATCGGCTCATCGGTTGGTCTGATCGTTTCGCTGGGCCAGCCGGAGGTGCCGGATGTCGTGGGAATGACGGAGACCAACGCGACAACAGCTATTACTGCGGTGGATAACCTTACGGTCGGCAGCGTCACAGACCAATACAGTGACACGGTGGCGGCCGGTCTCGTGATAAGTCAGAGTCCGGCGCCGAATACGCCGGCGGCCATAGGCTCAAGCGTTGATCTTGTCGTTTCATTAGGTCAGCCGGTGGCGCCGAATGTCGTGGGAATGACGGAGGCGAACGCGACAGCGGCCATCACGGCGGTGGATAACCTGACAGCTGGCGCGGTGAGTTATGAATACAGCGACACGGTCGCGGCAGGATTGGTGATCAGTCAAACGCCCGCGCCGAATACGCCGGCGGCTATAGGCTCAAGCGTGGACCTTGTGGTCTCATTGGGTCAGCCGGAAGCGCCGGATGTGGTGGGGATGACGGAGGCCAATGCCACAGCAGCTATCACGGCGGTGGATAATCTTGCAGTCGGTTCTGTCACCGACGAATACAGCGATACGGTGGCGGCGGGATTGGTTATAAGCCAGACGCCCGCGCCCAACACACCGGTACTTATAGGCTCGTCCGTTGATCTTGTCGTTTCATTGGGCCAGCCTTTAGTCCCGGACGTGGTGGGGATGACGGAGGCGAATGCCACAGCAGCTATCACGGTGGTGGATAATCTGACGGTCGGCAGCGTCACCGATGAATACAGTGACACGGTGGCGGCCGGATTAGTCATAAGTCAAACGCCTGCGCCGAATACTCCCGTACTCATCGGCTCATCGGTTGACCTTGTGGTCTCTTTAGGTCAGCCGGAAGTGCCGGATGTCATGGGGATGACTGAGGCGAACGCGACGGCGGCCATCACTGCGGTGGATAACTTAACGGTTGGCAGCGTCACGGACCAATACAGT
>DATKZT010000024.1:0-99627 GCA_035527845.1 Sedimentisphaerales bacterium
CTCTGCGATTTTGTAAGATCGTTTCTGCATGGCTACTCCTTTCGAGAAAATATAAGTTTTTATCTGACCTGATCTTAAACAAAATCAGGCGGGAGTAGCCATCGCTTTTTTCAACCTCCAACTACGGATGGGACATGGTCGAGAGGAGTAGGAATAACTGAATTAGGGTCAAAGGTTACCGATGAAGACTTGAAAGAATGTGACCTGCTTATCATCGTTCGTCCGACAAGAATCATTGATCAGAATGAGACCAGTGCCATTGTGTCTTATGTCCGGCAGGGCGGGAGTCTTGTTATGACCGGAATGGGGTGGTACTGGGAAACTCAGAACAAATCTCATGACATTAGACTTTTTCCTTTGAACAGATTAGGAGAGCATCTGGGATTCGAATATTCAAGGACAAGTATTGATAAAGCCCCGCCAAATAATAAAAAAGAGGTACGCAGATACTCTCCTGTCAGTTTTCACCCGTTATATGCAAGGAAGCCGGTGGAAGTTAAGTGTTATTTGCTTGGGGAACACAGCAACAGCTTTATCACCGATAGCGTTGCACGCAACAGGGACAAATATAATTATGTTGTTGAAGGCGAACATGTTATTGTGAGCATGCCATACAGGTTTTGGATGAAATGTAGGAAGCCTGTGGACTTTATCACGCAGTTGGATGTGGTATATGAACTTTATGCAAACTTAACCGACGGGATAAAGCCCTTTGATGGCAACAAAATAGTGATCCTGAATGTGGATAACTTGAAGTTTCACATGTCCAGTGGTAATCCCATACTTTCCAGGCAAGACAGAATTGAGTATATTGTTGGGGAGCTGGAAAAGTCGAATTATAAGAATCCCAGTTGGGGATTAATGCATGAATTGGGCCATGATTTTATTATTGGGATGAGGCATTATTTTGTCTTCGGAGACGGCGACAATGAAAGCTGGGCCGAGTTTTTTGCTCTTTATGCCTGTGAGGAATTGGGATTAGAGCATAAAGAACCTACGTGGAAAGAGACTGCGAAGGCTTATCATGTATCCGGGGAACACGATTTTGAACGGATAAAAAATGAAGAACCGTTGATGATTGGGTTTCTACATCATATTCAGGAGCAATATGGGTGGGATGTTTATAGAAAGCTGTTCAAAAGATACGCAGAACTTATCCGAGAAAAGAACTATCCTGATTTCAACGACACGGAGAAAAAAGTTGATCTTTTTGTAAAGGAGCTGAGTTTGGCTGCCGGGGCAAATTTCTACCCTTATTTTGATAAGTGGGGTTTTCCCGTAAACCGATCTATTAGCAAAGAGTTAGAACATTTACCAAAGGCAAAGTTATTTGAATAATATTCTTCAACTTCGGAACTTACGCTTAAGGCACTCGAACGTGGTGATCCTGCAAGGCTAACAGGCTTGAGAGAACAGCTGCTGAAGGATGGTAACACACGTCGAAACGCATACGAGCAACGATAATATGAGGAGGAAATTATGAATTGCAGACAGGACCGAGCGAGAGCGAAGGATATCAACCGGCGACAGTTTATGCGCGATAGCGCCCTGACCGCGGCCGGGGTGGCCCTTGGGTTGCGGGCCGCAAATGCCGCCGAGGCCGGTGCGGTAAATCCCGCGTCTGCTCCCGCCGCCGGCGCAGATGTTAGCAAGACCCGCAGCTACAATCCGAATATGGAGTATCGCAGGCTGGGCAAAACGGGCCTTTGGATATCGGCGGTCAGTTTGGGGGGCCACTGGAAGAAGCTGCCCTATGAGTTTGCCACCGATGAGTTCAAGAAGAACCGGCGCGACGTGGTCAGCGCCTGCATCGAGCACGGAATCAATTATGTGGATGCGTGCACCGACGGCGAGGTTATAGCCTATGCCGACGCGCTGCGAGGGCGCCGGGAGAAGATGTTCCTGGGCTGCTCACATTGCGACCACGAGATGCGAAACGAAAAATGGCAAACAGCGCCGAAGCTGCTCGAGGCGCTGGACGAGGTCCTGACCTGTGCCAAACTGGAGTACGTGGACCTGTGGCGGATTACATGCTACTGGAAGCCGAGCACCAATCATACCGTCGAGCACGAGCACGCGATTTGCGAGGCGCTCGAAAAGGCGCACAAACAGGGCAAGACGCGATTTACGGGTATCTCTACCCACAAGCACGACTGGGTCATTCGAATGATGCATACGTATCCGGAGCATATACAGGTCGTGGTTGTGCCGTACACGGCCGGGTCGAAGAAGGCCCACGCGCGTGTTGACCCGAGCAAGGGCCCCACCGGCTGGGGCGCGGTGCCTGACGCAGCGGCCGATTACGATGAGTCCATGGTAAGTGTGATCGATGCGGTGAAGAAAAACAACGTCGGCTGGTTCGGAATCAAGCCTTTTGCGAGCGGCTCTATCTTCGAGTCCCGTGGGGCGGTCAAGGCTTCCACGAAAAAAGTCGATGACGAGCGGGCCCGAATGACGTTGCGATATATCCTGTGCAACGATGGGCTCACGGCTCCAATACCCGGAATGATTACCGTTGAGCAGGTCGAGAATGCAGCGCTGGCCGTCACGCAGCGACGCACGTTCGACGTCGCCGAGGCGCAACGCTTCGAAGAGGCGGTCGAGAAGATGTGGGCCAACCTGCCGCCCAACTACGGGTGGCTGAGACACGAATGGGAATTGGTCTGATGAATGGTCGAACACGAGAGCAGCCGATGGATTCATATTCTTGTTGCCTGTGGGTATCCTGTGTCCTTATTGGTGTTATGCTTGCGGCAGGGGGGTGCACCCCGTGTAAAGGTCCAACTGCGAAAAGTAACCCGCCTGAAGTGAAACAGAACAAGAACGCCGCGGCGCTCGACCCGGCGGACAACTCCGAATGTCTTGTCTGCCACATGGATTTCAGGGCCGAAGAGATATCAGCCAAACACGAACAGGCGGGCATTGGGTGTATTAGCTGTCACGGTGATTCGCTGGCCCACGGGGACGATGAGCTTAACATCGCGCCGCCCGACAGGCTCTTCGGTCGGGCCGAGATTGTGCCTTTCTGCAAAGGCTGTCACGCCACTCATGTTGCCGGCACGGTTTATGACGACTTCGTGAGGCAATGGCACAGCAGGCGCAGGCCCAACGGCCGAATGATTCTCGACGACTCGGTCTGCACCGACTGCCACGGAAATCATGCTATCCTGCGCCCGGACCAGCGGCAGTTTAGGGGGGGCTGACGCCAACAACCGCCCCGGCGCGAAGGCCGTCTGCTCATCTGCCCGCCTTGGGGCAACACCCTTTTTGCTTGACCTTGCGACTGAGAAAAGCTAAAATTGCTTGTGTGCAAAACTGAGATTCTGATATGGACTGAGTCATTATGAAGGAAGAAGAAATGAGCGAGCAGAACGGAAAAAACACGTCGGCTAATCCCCCTATCACGCGGCGCAGTATGCTACAGCGTGCGGCAAGCGCAGGTGCGGGAACGGCTATGGCTTTAACTTTATGCGGGCGCGCGGCCGGGCAGGAATGTTCAGCCTCCAAAAATGCGGCCACCAAAGGCCGAATTAAACAGTCCGTCGCGTACTGGTGCTTCCAGAAGTACTGGACCGTCGAGCAGACCTGTCAGATTGTAAAAGACCTCGGCTGCAAGAGCGTCGAGCTGGTCGAGCCGAAGGACTGGCCCATGCTGAAAAAGTACGGCCTTGTCTGCGCGCTGCACGGAAGCCACTGGTTTGACAACGGAATGAACAACCCCGAGTACCACGATATGTGCATTTCCAAGATGCGAAAGTCCATCGACGAGTGCGCCGAGTACGGATTCCCCAACGTCATCACCTTCACCGGCGCGGCAGGCAATATCAGCGCCGACGACGGAATCAAGAACTGCGTGGCCGGTTACAAGAAGATTATAGGCCACGCGGAGAAGAACAAAGTCAATCTCTGCCTGGAGATTCTCAACAGCCGGGTCGCCGAGGACATGAAGGGCCACCCCGGCTATCAGGGCGACCACACCGACTACTGCATGGAAATCGTAAAGAAGGTGGGCTCGGCGCGGATGAAGCTGCTGTTCGACGTTTACCATGTGCAGATTATGGATGGCGACATTATCAGCCGGATTCGCCAGTACAAGGACTATATAGGCCACTACCACACCGCGGGCAACCCCGGCCGCGCCGAGATTGACGATACGCAAGAAGTCAACTACAAGCCAATAATGGAAGAAATCGTCAAGACAGGCTACACCGGCTACGTCGGCATCGAGTTTGTTCCGACCCGCGACCCGCTCGAAGGCCTCCGCCAGGCCGTCCTTCTCTGTGATGTGTAAATGTAAGGAACGAATTCGGTGTTCGGCGTAAGATAATTAGACCTGGATTTCCCATACGAACTCATACAAGAAGAGACAAATTTCGTAATATAAGCCGTGGGAAATGGGTCCGACCGGGTTTTTATTATCAGTAAGGGGAGAACCGTGTAGGTGAACGAGGCAAGGCAAAAGTGACCGCAAAGGGCTGAAATCGGAGATTTAGGAGCAAAATGATCGTGTGGGCTCAAAACAGCCACTTCCCCAAAAGCTATTGGCGCGACGGATACTGCTGGGTACGGTCATAATAGGGTTGTTATCACTCGGCTATCATGTGTTCGATCTTGCGTTTCCTAACACCTTCGTTGGTGACATGTACGGCCTGGAAGTGATGGCTAGACTTTTCCACATAATAGTGGCCTCAATCGCAATACTCCTTGGCGTTGGTCTGCTGACCGTCTCCCGGAAGAAGCAAATCGAACCCCTTGGTGCTTTTGGGAAGGCTCTGATTCTGATTTCATGTTTGGCATATGTGGTCATGGGCGTCAGCACGGCGTACTCACGTTGGCAGTGGAGAATTCGAGACAGCTATCCCCGTAGAAGCGTGGAGGAACTGCTTAGTCTGGCGCGAGAGAAAAAAGACCAGTTCGCGATTGACGCCCTGCTAATCAAGAAAGACCGCGCCGCAGTGCCTGGACTATCTGAACTTCTTCTCGATGAGCATCAGGAGGGATGGCTAAGAGGGTGTGCTGCACACGCACTCGGAGAGATAGGCGGCCAGCAGGCCCGTGAAGCTCTCGAAGAAGTGCTTGCACGCCATCCAGAGGAGCATCTAAAGATGGCGGTCGAATATGCGCTCCAGACACGAATGGGCATAGCCAAACCTGTTCCCGACAGTAACAAGATTGTGGGGGGACACTGAGCATGGCTGAATGTGTCATGGCTTGCGTCTCTTGAAATAATGTGTGGTCAATACAACACCCCAAAAAATGGCAAAGTATCTGAATAATATTCGGTTGCTAAGAAACCTGATAGATTCTCTTCGCATTCTGTGCCCAGACGGCCGCCTGCTCATCGGGTGAGAGTTTTGTCAGATAATCGGCGGCAATGCCAATCACCTGCTCATATTCGGCTGCAACCGTGCAGACCGGCCAGTCCGAGCCCACCATAAGCCTGTCGGCCCCGAATGCTTCGAGGACAGTATCCATATAGGGTGTGAAATCCTCCGGCTTCCATTGGCGCCAGTCGGCCTCTGTCACCATGCCGGATATCTTGCAGGAAACATTCCTGAAGGAAGCCAGCCTGCGAATGTCACCGGCCCACGGCTCAATCCTGCCATCCTTGATGAGCGGCTTGGAAATGTGGTCGAGAATAAAGGTTTGCTCGGGGAATTTGGCAACCAGCTCGCACGCAATGGGCAGGTGTTTGGCAAACAGCAGCAGATCGTAAGTAAGACTGTACTTTCGCAGCCTGCTCATACCGTGGATAAAATCATCTCGGAGCATAAAATTATCATCCGGCTCATCGTGGAGGACGTGACGCACGCCGCGCAGTTTCGGATGATAACAAAGGCTCTCCAACTGCACGTGCAGCTGCGGACTGCACAAATCGACCCACCCGACCACGCCTTTGATGAACGGGTTTTCATCGGCCAGCCGCAGCAAAAATTCCGTCTCTTCGACGCACTGCCGCGCCTGCACGGCGACGGTGCCGTCAATACCAGCTTTTTTCAGCAGGGGTCTTAGGTCCGCCGGCAGCCTGTCGCGCCTGAGCGACTCCATCGGTGCACCCATCCAGCCGTAGTCGCGCTCGTTGTATTTCCAGAAGTGCTGATGCGTGTCGATTTTCATTTGCTCGCTTCTTTCGTCATCTCTTTGCTGCGTTCCATGCCGAGCGTCCGTTTATCGATCGCACCTGGGTCGTCGTTTTCGGGCAGGCCCTCCTTCCAGCAAATGTTGGCCACGGGCTCTATCATTTCAAGAACTTCGGCCAGCAGTGCGGCATTGGGCTCCGTGCCAACAATCGCAACGTTCGCGTCCACGTGGTGAACCTTGCTCATGCCCACGAGAGTCACCGCCACATCCTCGTGCGCCAGAGCGAATTGCATCGCCAGCTCTGCAATGGTGGCCTCGTGCCTGCGGCAAAGCATCGCCGCCTCTCTGGCTGCTTCGAAAACTTCCTTCGGGGCAGGGTGCCAGTTGGGTGCACCTTTGTCCGTCAGGACGCGCATGTGAAGCGGCGAAGCATTTATCAGGCCGATTCCTTTGCGTCTGACGACCGGCGTTAGAATTTCATCCATCGTTTGGTCCATCAGGTTGTACCGGCAGTAGGTGAGCACCGTGTCGACGTCCGCGGCCTCGGCAACTTTTCGCAGCGGCGTCAGCGGATAACCCGTAATGCCCACGAAACGAATCTTGCCCTGCTTTTTGAGCTTGAACATGGCGGGAATAGTCTCGTCGATTACCTGATCGAACCTTCCGTATTCGACATCGTGAACCTGATAGAGGTCCACATAGTCCGTCCGGAGGCGCTTGAGGCTTTGTTCAATAGATTGCATCACGCGTTTTTGCGAGAAGTCGAAATCGTCGATATCGTACCGACACGCCTTGCTCGTCAGAATAATCTTTTCGCGCTTGCCTTCGAGATACTCGCCCAGCCGGCTCTCTGCCAGGGTACGGCCGTAGTATGGGGCGACATCGAAATAGTTGATTCCACAGTCGATCGCGCGGTCAACGGCCCGCCGGCCCTCTTCCAGGTCTATCGAGCCGAACTCTCCTCCCAAAGGCGAAGCACCGAAACCAATCACGGAAACCTTCAAACCCGTCTTGCCTAAGGTTTTGTAAATCATCTCAGCCATAAACCTTTCCTGCTCTAAACTCTCAGATAAGGAATTCTCTAAACGCCTTGATTGTCTGCGCCGCGGCGCTATCGGGGTCCGGGTAGGCCAGGGCCTCGGCGGAGGCATATCCATCGAAGCCAATCTCTTTCAACGCTGCGGCCGCCTCTGCGAGGTCTATGTGCCCCATCCCGGCAGGTCGCCGGTTGCTGTCCACCCAATGCACATGTCCGATGTGTTTGGCCGCCGAGCGAATGCTGCCGCTAATTGACTCTTCTTCGATGTTCATGTGGAAAAGGTCCGCCAGCAAGAACACGCTCGAACAATTCAGCGACTCGATGAGCTTGGCGCCGTCGGAGAGGGTATTGACCATATCGGTCTCGTATCTGTTTAGCGGCTCGAGCAGCAGATCGACGCCAAAGTCGGCCGCCTTGCCGCCCAGCTCATTGAATGCCTCTATGAGCCAGACCAGCGCCTGGGCCTGCTCGACGCCCGGCTCCAGACGCCCCTGCATCGAGCCAATGATAGCCGGCGCACCGAACCGAGCCCCGAACTCGATCATGTCACCGACAAAATCGCAGGCCTTACGGCGAATATCCGCATCCGGGCTGACCAGGTGCAGACCGTGCAACACTTTCCCGGCACCCGTTCCCACCGCCGCCAGACGAATCTCATTTTCGTCGAGAAGCCCGAACAATTTATCCGAATCCACCGCATCGGCCGCCGCGCTGAAAAGCTCAACCGCGTCAAAACCCGCGTTCCGCGCCTTGACGATGCTTATCTGTGGCTCGTCCCAATACACCCACGGACCACCCGCCAATTCAGGCACCAGCGAAATCGTAACGCATGATTTTATCATGACCTTAATACTCGAAGCGCACCGGCTCAGGCTTCCATATCCACCATGATCTTGGTCACTTTATTCGGGTCTTTGTTCCAGTCAACCAGCGCCTGGCCCGCTTCTGCCAGCGGCACGACCCTGGTGACAACATCATCGACGGGAAAGCCGCCTTTTTCCAGCTCTTCTATCACCCGCGGAAAATCACCGAGGCAGTTGCGCGAGCCGAGTATATCAAGCTCCTTCTGAACGAACAGCTTTGTCTCATATTCGACCGGCGACTTGGCGTAACCTATATATACGACTCTCCCCGTAAACACCACTTCTTCGACCGCTGCACGGAACGTTCCCGCCAGGCCCACCGCCTCGATGACCACGTCCGGCCCTTCTCCATCCGTCAATTCGCCAAGCGCATTGTGCAGGTCACCCTCGGAAGAATTAATCGCATGGCGTGCCCCCGCCTTCCGTGCGATTTGTAGCTTCCTGTCGTCAATATCGACCGCAATAACTTCCGCCCCCCGCGCCGACGAGCCGACCACCGCGCCGATTCCAACAATTCCGCAACCCAGCACGGCCACCTTGTCGAATTCACTGACACACCCCCGAGCGGCAGCATGAAAACCGACCGTCAGGGGCTCCACAATCGCCAGCTCCTTGAGACCCAGCTTCTGCGAGGGATGGATGTCACCGAAGGGTGCGGTTATATATTCGGTCATCGCACCCGGCCTGCGCACACCCATCGTCCGGTTGTCCCGGCACGCATTAGGCCGGCCGCGTTTGCACGGCGTACAGTGGCCGCAGCTTTGGTACGGCGAGACAGTGACCTTCATCCCTCGCTGGAATTTATCGGGGACGCCGGGCCCGATTTCTTCGATTACGGCGCCGATTTCATGACCGAGTATCATCGGATAATACTGCATCGGCATCGTGCCCTTAAAGGCGTTGAGGTCCCCGCCGCAAAAGCCGACCATTCCTACGCGAAGCAGCACCTCACCATCCGCCGGCTTTGGCCGCTCAATCTCACGCAGCTCCGTCTTACCAGGCTCGACAATGTATAATGCCTTCATGCTCATCCTTCAGCCGACTAAGCTACTGTCACAAAGTTTTCAGACAACCAAAGTCTCTCTGTCATTCCCGCGAAAGCGGGAATCCAGTCGTTTTACCAACGTTTTCTGGACTCCTGCGTGCGCAGGAGTGACAATACGTCTGTTCCATTATTCATTCAAAAAGCAATAGCAATCTATTCAAGGCAGGTTAGAGGTCGTTCTCCGGCCTGCCTTCGAACCACATCTTGTTCTTCACCGGCGCCACAAGCTTTTCGATCTTCGCCAGCAGTTCCGGGTCGTTTGTGAAATCCAGCGCCTTGACGTTCTGTTCGACATGACGAAGCTTCGACATCCCCACGATGGTCGTGGCAACATGAGGATAGTCCAGCGCAAAGCGCATTGCCACGTCCGCAATATTAACGCCATGCTGGGTGCACAGGGCCGCGAGCTTCGGTCCCACTTCCAGCACCTCTTTCGGCGAGCGGTGCCATTCAGGCGGACCTTTTTCCGTCAGCAGCCGCTGATGCAGCGGCGACGCGTTAATCAGCCCGATGCCTCTTTCGAGCGCAAAAGGCGTCAGCACCGTGTCCATCTCATCTTCAACCAGGTCGTAATGCGCCCACGAGAGAATCGTGTCCACCTCGACCAGCTCGGCAACATGCCGCAGATACCTTACCGGCAGGCCGGTGATACCTACGAAACGCGCCTTGCCGGACTGCTGCACCTTCCTCGCGGCCGGTATCGCCTCGTTGATTACGTGCTCCCTGTCGCCAAACTCAATATCATGAACCTGATACACGTCCACGTAGTCGGTTTGAAGCCGCTGCAGCGATTCATCAATGCTCTCCAGAACTCGCCTGGTCGAAAAGTCGAGCTTATCGATATCGTATCTGCAGCACTTGGTCGCCAGGAATATCTTGTCACGCCTGCCCTTGAGCGCTTTACCCAAGCGCGTCTCTGCCAGAGTCACGCCGTACATCGGCGCCACGTCGAAATAGTTGATGCCGTGGTCAATCGCATAGTGAACAGCGCGAACCCCTTCGGCCTCGTCCGTCTTGCCGAAAACATTGCCTAACGGCGATGCGCCGTACCCGATGATAGAAATTTTCATCCCCGTTTTGCCAAGTGTGCGATATTCCATCCTACACTCCGTTCAGGTTTCAATGACTTGCCGCTACTCCACCTCCAAGTCCGGATTCTCAGGCCCAAAGTGTTTGAGCATGACAATCGGGTCAGTCTTCGAAGGATTGGTGATTTGCACGCCTTGTTTGGCCGCTTCTTCGCTGACGAAGAACTCATCATAAGTCAACTGCCCGAAGCGTATCAGCGTCGGCGTCTCAATCTCCCAGACGCCCATCGTCCCATGTCCCTGCAGCATTATCATGCCGTATGCCGCGCCGTCCCTGATAGTCACCGACCTGCCCGGCAGAACCGTAAGCTGCTTGGCGCTTATCGCCGTCGACTTGTAGCATACCCAGTTCTCGACATACCCCTCAGCCTCCATTTGCTCCACAGGCCGAACCGGCTTGGGACGCATGAATCGCTTCGCCGCAAAGTCCGCATCGAGGTTCAAATCCCAGTCAATCACGTCCAGCAGATGCTCGATGTCACCCACCTTCTCTTTCGGCGTATCCTTCCACAGGAGCTCCTCCGGCAGCACGCGGTTGCCCGTAAAAGATTCGTACAGCGCAAAGACATCGGACGCGAGCTGCGGCTCATACGTGCACAAACTTCCCGGCGCGTGCAGCATCCCCGGCGGAACATCCCAGCCCGTATCCACATCGAGCCGATAAGCGGTCGATAGCTCGGTGATTTTGTTGTCGCCCCTGCTGAAATCCGCCAGGCACCGGCGAACCTCCTCCCGCGTCGTGCCGGGTTTCAGACCGAAGAAGGTATATGGAAAATCACCCGGATGGTTGTTTGCCTGCGATGGAAAGAAATACGCCTCGGGTTTGCCCATCTGCCCCGTCAGCTTCGCATGTTCATCGCGGTGGTGTATGTGATGCGGCAGGGGGCCCTGATTATCGAAATACTTCGAGTACATCGGCCACCGCCCGTACTGCTTCCACAGCCGCTCGCCTATCAAGGCGTCCTTCAATTGGGCAACCGCGTCACGCAGCAGCACCTGCCGCGTCGTCGCGCCGTCCTCGAACACGATAAAGCTCAGCCCCTCATTCGGACTTGTCAGGGGCCCGTTGTCGGCGGGCGTCGTCGAAGAAAACCAGCGCTCATCGATACCGCCGCGGTTGCCGCCCAACGCAAAGTAATCGTGCGGGTGCAGCTTTATCCTCCTGCCGGGCACGCAAAACGACCTCGGCACCCATGCCGGGGCCAGCCGTAAAATCCCTTTTCCCTGCTCCATCGCATCTGCAGCGAACGATTTGGCTCCCATTGTCATGGCTCCTTAAATTTCGGCTCCTGTTCTTCGGTTGCCTTTAGCTGCCGATGCTCTCCCACTTCTGGCTCTTTGCCGACGACAGCACCTTCTCGCAGACAATCTGTGTCCCCAGCGCATCGCGAAAGTCGGGACTAATTTTTTTGCCCTTTTCCATCCCCTGCAGGAAATCCGCCAGCAGATGGATATGCGTGTGCTCATAGCCGATTCCGCAGCCCGGCACCCACCAGTGCTTCATATACGGATGGTCCGAATCCCAGACCTGGATATTGCGCCAGCCGCGGAGCCGACTGTCATCGCCGTGGCTGAAATACCCCAATTCGTGCATGTTCTCGAGGTCGAACGCCACCGAGCCCTTGTCGCCGTTGATTTCGAACGTGTGCTGGTTCTTTCTGCCGCGGGCGTAGCGCGTCGATTCGAACGTCGCCATCGCGCCGTTCTTAAACCGCGCCAGAAAAGCGCACGCATCGTCAATCGTCACCGGCATAACCTTGTCCGGCTCATCCTGCATGGCCCGCTCTTTGATGAACGTCTCGGTCATCGCGCAGACCTTGTCGATGGGTCCAATCAGCCACGTGGCCAGGTCGATCGAATGCGCCAGCAGGTCGCCGGTGACGCCGCTGCCCGACACCCTCGCATCCAGCCGCCACAGAGCATCGCCTCCCTGCGGCACCTTCGGGCTGATGGTCCAGTCCTGCAGGTACTTCGCCCGATAGTGAAAAACCCGCCCGACGTTACCTTCATCGACGATAATCTTCGCCAGCGCCACGGCGGGAACGCCGCGATAATTGAACCACACCATATTCGGCTTGCCGCTTTTCTCGACCGCCTCGGTCATCTTCCGCGCCTCATCCACGTTCATCGCCAGCGGCTTCTCACACGCGATAATCTTGCCCGCCGCCGCAGCCGCCATTGCGATTTCATAGTGAAGATTATTCGGGATGCAGATATCAACCAGGTCGATGTCGTCGCGCTCGATGAGCTTGCGCCAGTCCGTCTCGCAGCTCTGCCAGCCCCAGTTCTCCGCGAACGCCTTGACCTTCTTCTCGTTGTTATCGCAAATCGCCTTCAGCACCGGCTCACGCTCCAGCGAAAAAAAGCTGGCCACCTTGCGGTACGCGTTCGAGTGCACGCGCCCCATAAAGCCGCATCCGATCACACCGACATTCAGTTTCTTTTTCATTGGACGATCTCCTTCACCAGGTTTCTCATAAACGTCATGCCATCCTTCGCCGCCTCCTCCGTCTCGGCGCAGAAGCAGTAATCCGCCGTCCACCACTCCATGCCGCTTACCAAATCCTTAATCGGCGCCAGCGCCTTTTTGAAATCGATATGTCCCTCGCCGAAAGGCGTATGCGTGCTGGTTTCGTCGCCGTGCAGGGTGCCATCGGAATCAATCAGGTGCAAATGCCCGATCATGTCACCGAGAAACTTCGCATACTCGGCGACGCCGCCGGGCAGTGTCTCCTTTTTGCCCGTCTGCCTCGCGCCGACGACAGCGCCCATATAAGCGTGGCTGGTATCGAAGAGCAGCTTGAAATTGTCACTGCCCACCGCCTCGACGACCCGCTTTACCTCGCTGGGCTTATTGAGCCAGAAGCCGGGCTCGAATTCCCACACAACCTGCACACCCGCCTTTGCCGCCTCATCCGCCGCGGCCCGCCAGTTTTTCGTAACGCGTGCGAAACGCTTTTCATATTCATCCGGCCCCAATTCGTCCGGAGGGCTTACCGTATCCACCCGCAGCTTCCTTGCCCCGAACTGCTCGCATACGAACAGGCATTTGCGCACGGTCGCGAGATAATCCTTCGTGTCCACCATTGCCGGCGGCACGGCCGTAAAGTCCGCTGCGTGGCCTGAAACGCCCAGTCCGAGGTCGGCGATTAACTTTTTCAGTTCGCTGCATTTTTCAGGCGTGTCGTAATCATCGTGATGCGGATGAGGCCGAAAGCCGTTCAATTCTATCCCGTCGTATCCGGCGTCGGCCGCGTATTTTACAACCTTATCGAACGGCCACGGATTGTCCGCGAACGGCCCGAACGAAAACGCCCAGCTTCCTATCGATATCTTCGGCGTGCCCATATCCTTATTCTCCTTTCTGTATGCGTTTCTTTGCCTGGTTTGCAGGTTCCAACATCCACCGAAGGACCGGCAGACCGCCCCTATTTACCCCACCGACCGCCTTCTGTCAATTCTTTTTGCTATTTGCCGGCGCCTACCACTTGTGACGATTCTTCAGGTACATGCGAAGACGCCGGCGGCCCTTGAAATTCCGGAAAGATTTTGATATAATGGCGCCTGAACTGTAACCGGTACTTTGTCGGGGTTTTCATGCTGAAAACAGGAAATCGCGCGACGGCAGTAACATCGATCTTACTCTGCTGTGCATTCATGCTCGCCCTGGCTTGCTGCGCACGCGGAGAGGCCACGTTCGACGGGATGACCTGGTACGACTCCCATACCCCCTCCACCATGTCGCTCAACGACGATGGTCAACTTGAATGGGTCCCTTACAATGACCACCAGATAATCGTCAGAATCCCCGACCAGAACCTCAGCGATACGGACGACGTGGTCGAAATCTCTTACTACTGGCTTTCCGACGGCCAAGGCGATATCGAAGGCTGCGACGACTGCACCGCCGAAACCTGCAACTTCAACAAGGACATCACCTGCGTTTCCGGCACCGGCGACTTTCGCGTCGGGCTTTTCGAATCCGACGGCGATTATGTCACCGCCGACGGCATGGGCGTTGAGAACGAAATCTTCCGCGGCTACAAGGGCTATAAGTTCTGCATGCAGCCGCACGTTGACCCCAACGTCGTCAGATGGGTGGAGCCGTCCGGTGAGCCGCACATCGCCGGCGGCTTCTACGAACGCGATATGGTCGACGACCCGAGACTCCTCAGCGTCAACGAAGTCTTCGACCGCATCAGCATGTACGGCGGCTTCGGCCTGCCGCTCGCGCAGTTCAGCCTGTGGACGATAAGGCTCGAGCGCCTTTCCGCCGACAGCGTGGAAATGTCCATCACCCTCAACGGAATCACCTACACCGACATAGACGACACCAATACCGCCGCCATCCCCCAGCCCAGCAAAATCGATGTCTTTGCCATCGAATTTCCCAATCCTAATCCCTATACGAAAGTGATACTGGCCGGTCCCTGCGTGCTGGGCCCTGCGAATTTCAACGATGATCAGGTGATAGACGCATGTGACCTTGCGATACTGGCAAACGACTGGCTCGAAAGCGATGCCTGCCTGCCCGTCATCCCGCCCGATGCCAACCGGCTCGTCATGTACTACAGCTTCGACGGCGCCCTCGGCGCCGATGTCCCCACGGGGCTGCTCGACGGCACCGCAGCATACACCGCCACGATTATCCCCGGCAGCGACCCCGATTCCTCAATCAGGTACGCCGGTCCTAATCCCACATACAACCCCGGCGGGACCGCCGCCTGGTTCGATAACGACAACTGGACCGGCGATGCCGGCGATACCTTCCTCATTCCCGATTCCGGCGGACTCGACTTCTCCGCCTTCGATGCGTTCACCGCAGGACTCTTTATCAACCCATCCTCCGCGGGAGCAGGCCACAGCCGAAGGCTCTTTTCCGAATATGTTTACGCCTACATGTACCTCGACCCCGATAACACCCTCCATGCCGTCCGCAAATGGGGTCCCGGCGACTGGGATGAAAATCGCACCCACCTGACAGCCTCCGTCGCCATGGACGAATGGTCCCACGTTGCAATGACCTGGGATGCCGACGCCGCCGAAGACAGGTTCAGGCTCTATGTCAATGCCGAATTGGCCGCCTGTGCACCCGGCACGACGACAGCTACCATTGATTCGACTGCCGGGTTCGCCATCGGCGGATACCAGCGCGAGAACGGCTCCACCGACCAGTTCTTCCTGGGCGGAATCGACGAATTCGCACTCTATGACTATGCGCTGTCTCGCGGCGAAATCGCATACTTTGCCGCCGCAGGCCAGGCACACATACTCATCCCGCTTGAATCTTCCGCGAATCTGAACCCCGACGGCGTAATCAACCTGGCCGATTATGCACTCTTCGCCCTCCAATGGCTCGACTCCTGCCCGTAATCCTGTACTGCTATGCTCGCGAAACTTGTGCCAGTGAATGTATGCGGCGGCGACCCGGCAATACCCTGCGCCCATCGCCTGCCCTGACGTTCCTCCGGCAGGAGGATTTTGGGTTGTTTTGCTGCGCCAAGTGTCTATAATCTTGCTAATGTGTTTTTTTGACGCGAATTGGTATATTTGAGTGGGATAATTTGCCGCTCGGGGCGAAAAGTTGAAATGAAAGGGGCGAATATGAAACTTGACAGGAAATTGAGAATGGGAATGGTCGGCGGTGGGCCGGGGGCGTTTATCGGGGAGGTGCACCGCAAGGCGGCACGTATGGACGGGGGCATCGAGCTGGTGGCCGGGGCGTTCGATATCAATCCTCGCAAATCGAAGCAGATGGGGCGGGAGCTTTACATCGAGCCGAGGCGGGCGTATCGGACATACTCGGAGATGATCGAGCGGGAGCTGAAGCTGCCGGTTGGCGAGCGGATAGATTTTGTGTCGATAACCACGCCGAACAACTGGCATTTTCCGATTGCGAAGGATTTTCTGCAAGCGGGGTTTCACGTGATGTGCGAAAAGCCGATGACGTTCAACGTCGCCGAGGCCCGCGCCCTGCATAAAATCGTGCGTCAGTCGCGTCTTGTATTCGGACTGATGCACAATTACACGGGCTATCCGATGGTCAAACTGGCACGCGACATGGCAAGGCAGGGCGATTTGGGCAAGGTACGCAAAATCGTCGTGCAGTATCCGCAGGGCTGGCTGGCGACGCTGTTGGAGAAGACGGGCCAGCAGCAGGCGGCGTGGCGGACCGACCCGAAGCAGAGCGGGGGCTCCGGCTGCATGGGTGACATCGGCACGCACGCGGAGAACCTCGCCGAGTATATCACCGGCCTGAAGATAAAGGAGATTTGCGCCGACCTTACGATTTTCGTAAAGGGCCGCAAGCTCGACGACGACGGCAACTGCCTGCTGCGGTTCAATAACGGGGCCAAGGGCGTGCTTCACGCGAGTCAGATTTCCATCGGCGAAGAGAACAATCTTGCCATCTGGGTTTACGGCGAAGAAAAGGCGCTCGAATGGCACCAGGAGCATCCGAATTATCTGTACATCAAGGAGCCGAACGGCCCGGTGCAGGTCTGGCGGCGCGGCAATCCATACGTCGCCGAGCGAAGTCCCGCCGCGGGTAGGGCAACGCGCCTTCCCTTCGGCCACCCGGAAGCGTTCATCGAGGCCTTTGCCAACACCTACTGCAACTTCGCCGATGCGGTGCGGGCAAAGCTGACGCGGACGAAGCCGGACCCATTGGCGCTCGACTTTCCTACGGTCGCCGACGGGCTGCGCGGAATGCTCTTTATCGAATCGCTGATAGCCAGCAACAAAAGCAACGGCAAATGGACGAAGATGAAAACGTAGGTACGGGCTGAGACGCCGCGTCGGCAAATATGGAATAGGAAATTCTTTCATGTGAGGAGAAAGATTAAGGAGAACGATAATGGCAAGACCAGTGACACTTTTTACGGGACAGTGGGCGGATTTGCCGCTCGAAGAATTGGCGAAGAAGGCGGCGAAGTGGGGATACGACGGGCTGGAGCTGGCCTGCTGGGGCGACCACTTCGACGTCGATAAGGCGCTGGAGGACGACGGGTACTGCAAGGCCAGGCGACATCTGCTGAAAAAGCACGGGCTGGAGGTCTTCGCGATATCGACGCATCTGGTGGGCCAGTGCGTCTGCGATAATATCGACGGGCGCCACAAGGGAATCCTGGCGCCGGATGTGTGGGGCGAGGGCGACCCGGAAAAGGTCCGGCAGCGCGCCGCGCAGAAAGTCATCGACACGGGCAAAGCGGCAAAGAAGCTCGGCGTCGGCGTTGTGAACGGCTTTACCGGCAGCAGCATCTGGCACATGGTGTACGCCTTTCCCCCGATCTCACCGGATATGATTGACGCCGGTTACGCCGACTTTGCCAAGCGCTGGAAGCCCATACTCGACGCGTTCAAGGCCGAGGGCGTAAAGTTCGCACTCGAAGTTCATCCGACGGAAATCGCCTTCGACATCGCCTCGGCGCAGCGCGCCCTTGAGGCGCTCGACGGACACGAGGCCTTCGGCTTCAACTACGACCCCAGCCATCTCGGGTATCAGGGCGTGGATTATGTCAAGTTTATCCGCACGTTCTCGGACCGCATCTTTCACGCGCACATGAAGGACGCCTGGTGGGGACACGGCGACGGGACAGTGGGCGTGTTCGGCGGGCATACGAACTTCGCGGACCCGCGACGGTACTGGGATTTTCGCTCGTTAGGACACGGTGACATCAACTTCGAGGAAATCATCGTGGCCCTGAACGACGTGGGGTACAAGGGCCCGCTGTCGATCGAGTGGGAGGACAGTCGGATGGACCGCGAGCACGGTGCGAAAGAAGCCTGCGAGTTCGTTAAGAGAATAGATTTTAAGCCTTCCGCGGTCGCGTTTGACGCGGCGTTCGAAAAGTAGTTCGCTGATGCAAAAAAAGAAAGGATGAGACTATGAATCGCTCTTGCAGAGTGTTGGTCGCTTTATTGGCTGTGTTTATGGGTCTGCTGCTTACGGTGCAACCGGCGTCGGCGCAGGCACAAAAGCTGAAGGCACTTATTGTAACCGGTCAGAACAATCACGGCTGGCAGGTGAGCACGCCGATTTTGAAGCAGATACTGGAACAGACAGGGCTGTTTACAGTTGATGTTGCCACGAGCCCGCCCAAGGGCGGCGACATGCAAACGTTCAAGCCCAGGTTTGCCGACTATGATGTGATAGTGCTGGACTACAACGGCGAGTTGTGGCCTGAGCAGACGAGAGGCGCCTTTGTGGATTACGTCCGCTCCGGTGGGGGGGTCGTCGTGTATCACGCCGCGGACAATTCTTTTGCGCAGTGGAAGGAGTACAACGAAATAATCGGTCTGGGCGGCTGGGGCAACAGAGATGAAAAGTCGGGCCCATACATTCGCTGGCGAAAAGGCAAGGCAGTGCGTGACACGAGCCCCGGGCGGGGCGGAAGTCACGGGCCCAGGCATGACTTCCAGGTTACAATCCGCGACAGGAAGCATCCGATTACAAAGGGCCTGCCGACGAAGTGGATGCACGCCGAGGATGAGCTTTATAGTCAGCTTCGCGGTCCCGCCGAGAACCTGACGATTCTCGCGACCGCCTACGCCGACCCCGCGCAGAAAGGTACGGGCGAGCACGAGCCGATTCTCTTTACCATTAACTACGGCAGGGGCCGCATCTTTCATACGGTGCTCGGTCACGTCGGCCGAGGCGGTGGGCCGCTGCCCGCGATGGAATGTGTCGGATTTATTACAACCTTCCAGCGCGGCGCCGAATGGGCCGCTACCGGCAAGGTGACACAGAAAGTCCCCGAAGACTTCCCAACCGAATCGGGCGTCAGCAAATGGAAGGACTCCATCCGGCCAAGGCCATTGGACGAGGTGCTCTCGGAAGTCGCAAAGTACGAGCAGGGTCAGAGCCGCCGGCCGCTGACGGAGCTGACAGACCTTATAAATTCCGCCTCCGGTTCACCGAAGGCCCTCAAGCGAATCGAAGAAAGTTTCATCAAGTTCCTTCGCTCAGACGCCACGCCGGCCGGAAAACAGTTCATCTGCAAAAAGCTCAGCATCATCGGCACAAAAGACTCGGTGCCCGCCCTGGCCGCAATGCTTACGCAGAAAGCGACCTCGCCGATCGAGCCCGCCGACATGGCGCGCTACGCGCTCGAGCGGATACCCGGCCCGGCTGCCGATAAGGCACTTCGTGCAGCGCTGAAAAAGACCGATGGAACGGTCAAGGTCGGAATCATTAATTCACTCGGTGCACGGGGCGACACGAAAGCGGTGGAGCAGTTAGGCAAGCTGGTATCCGACAGTGACAAGCAGGTTGCCGAGGCGGCGTTGTCGGCGCTTGGCAAGATCGGCGGCAAGCAGGCCGAAAGGGCGCTGGCCAAAGCGAAGGCGAACGTGGCGCCGCAGTTGGAGCGTGCCTGGGCCGACGCGTACCTCAACTGTGGCGACAAGTTCCTCGCCGACGGCAGCACCGAGGCGGCGCTTGCCGTTTATCTGCAGCTGTATGTCCCCGAGCAGCCCTCGCCCATTCGCATCGCTGCCATGCGCGGCATAGTCAGGGCCGAACCCAAAAAAGCGAAGACTACCATCGTGGAGGTACTCAAAGGTCAAGACCCGACCCTGCAGGCCGCCGCCGTCGGGCTTCTGGCGGAGATACCCGGCGAAGAAATAGTTAAGGCGGTGACAGCCGAGCTTGGTAATCTTTCGGTAGTGGGGCAGGCTCAGGTGCTATCGGCGTTGGGCGCACGCGGCGACCGCTCCGCCTTGCCTGCCGTCTACAAGGCGGTCAAGAGCCCTGATGTTGATGTTCGTATCGCTGCTTACGGGGCTCTGGCGCGATTGGGCGATGCCTCCCATGTCGATTTTCTCGCTGAGGCGGCGACGTCAACGAAAGAGGGCGAACAGCAGGCGGCCCGCGATGCTCTTTACCGTCTTCAAGGGGAAGAAGTTGACAAAAAGATCCTGGACGCGATACCCGATGCCGACCCCAAGCTTAGAATCGAGCTGATTCGCGCCGTAGCCGAGCGAAATATCACGGGGGGCGCCGACATGCTCTGGAGGATGGCGCGCGGCCCGGACAGCGAGGTGCGTCTCGAATCGCTCCGCACGCTGAGGGTCATTTGCGATGAGCGGCAGCTGCCGGCGCTGATTGGTCTGGTGATATACGCCAAGAGTGAAGCTGACCGGACCGAGGCAGAGAATACAGTGGCGGCGGTAGCAAGAAAGATCGAAGACAAAAACCGAATGGCGGACACCGTTCTGGCGATTCTGGCTTCGGCAGAGGATGTCACGGCGAGGTGCTCTCTGATAAACGTGCTCGGAAAGATCGGCGTGGACGCTGCGGTGCCGGCGCTTCGAGAGGCCGTCAAGGACCAGAACTCCAATGTCAGGTATGCCGCGGTTCGCGTGTTTTCCGAGTGGCCCAGCGCCGAGCCGATGAATGATTTGCTTGAAGTGGTGCGAGGCGCTGATGACGAGAGGCACCGTGTTCTGGCGCTGCGCGGCTACGTTCGCATGATTAGCATGGACACGGAGCGTCCGCCGGCGGAGACGGTCAGGATGTACCAATCGGCGATGGATTTGGCCTCGGATGTCGCCGCCAAACGAGCGGTCCTGTCGGGGCTGGGGAATGTAAAGTCACTTGAGGCGCTGGAGCTGGCCGGCGGTTATCTAGAGGATACTGCATTGCGTGGTGAAGCGGCGGCGGCGGCCATCAGGATTGCAGGGTCCACGCGTGCCGGCCATCCGCAGCAGACCAGGGCGGTATTGCAGAAAGTGATTAGGACTGCGGACAACGATTCGCTGCGTGAGCAGGCGCAGAAACTCATTGGTGAAATTGAGCGGTTCGGAGACTACATAACCGAATGGGAGGTCTCCGGTCCGTATAGTAAGGACGGCGCCGGTCCCTCGGATTTGTTCAATATTGTGTTTGCACCCGAAGAGGGACACGGAGAAAAGGCACAGTGGCATATTATGCCCGCAGGCACTGATGGCGACAAGCCGTGGCTGCTTGAACTGGACAAGGCCCTCGGCGGCACTGACTGCACGGCCTACCTGCGGTCGAATATATGGTCCGACAAACAGCAGACGGTCCGGTTCGCCGTCGGCAGCAACGATGGAATTAAAGTCTGGCTCAACGGCAAGGTCGTCCATTCGAATAACGTTATGCGAACAATCAGCCGGGACGAGGATGTCTTCAATGCGACGCTGCGGACCGGCTGGAACCAGCTTATGATGAAGATAACCCAGAGCGACGGCCGGTGGTCCGCCTGTGCGAGGGTGCAGGGTCCGGATGGCGGCCGCCTCGAAGGACTTAAGGTTCTCGCCCGCAATCTCCCGGCACTCGGCGAGGGCGCCTCGCTCATAGGCGCGACCTTCGAGAACTGGCGCGACAATACCGGCGATTGGCAGATTGCCGGCGACGCAAAGATGAATCCGGAGAATGAAAAGCGTCTCGTCGCCATTGACGGTCACGGCGTCATCGTCAACGGCCCCGACGGAAGAACGGTGGACATGTTCAGCAAGGCCGAGTTCGGCGACGTCAGGGCCCACGTCGAATTCATGGTCCCGCAGGGCTCCAACTCGGGCGTATATTTCATGGGCTGCTACGAAGTTCAGGTGTTCGACAGCTGGGGCGTCGAAAACCCGACGTTCTCCGACTGCGGCGGCATATACCAGCGATGGGACGAGAAACGCGACCCGAAGGGATTCGAAGGTCACGGCCCGCGCATCAACGCCTCCTTGCCGCCGGGACAATGGCAGACTTACGACGTCATCTTCCACGCACCGAGATTCGACGACAGCGGCGGCAAGATCGCGAACGCCCGCTTTGAGAAGGTGATTCATAACGGCATCGTGGTCCACGAAAATGTTGAAGTGACCGGGCCGACTCGCGCAAGTGCGTACAACGACGAAAAGCCGACGGGTACTTTGATGCTGCAGGGCGACCACGGGCCCGTGGCGTATAGAAATATCCGGATTGAGCCTCTGACTGAGGCAAAGCAGTGAACACGCGGCCGTGCAGCGGCAATGCGACTGTTTCATTGAAATGGCCGCTCAAATAAGGTTTAATATGTGCTAAGCTACCTTGAATAAGTTTTTAGAAGATAATCTGATTGAGGCTTCTTATTCCTGGATTCCCGCTTTCGCGGGAATGACAGGGTTTCGCGGGAATGAGAGGGGGCCGTGATTATCTAAAGAGTCTGTAACAGCAGTTTAGTTAGGAACTTTAATGGGGAAGTTCAGAGTTTTTTGGGATGGTTGGTGATTATGAGCGATAAGAAGAAAAAGCAAATGAATCGACGAGACTTTCTGCTATCGACGGCCAGTGCCGCAGCGACTTTCACAATCGTGCCCCGTCACGTGCTCGGCGGCCCCGGCTATACGCCGCCAAGTGAAAAGCTCAACATCGCAGGCGTCGGCGTCGGCGGCATGGGCAAGAGCAACCTTAAGAACCTCACCGACGAGAATATAGTCGCAATATGCGACGTGGACGAGAAATATGCCGGCAAGGTATTTGACGAATATCCTCAAGCCAAGAAATACGCTGATTTCCGCAAGATGCTCGAAGAACAAAAGGACATCGACGCGGTGGTTGTCGCCACGCCGGACCACACGCACGCGGTCATCTCAATGATGGCAATGAAAATGGGCAAGCACGTTTACTGCCAGAAGCCTTTGACGCATTCGGTTTACGAGGCGCGGATGCTTACCGAGGCCGCGCGCAAGTACAAGGTGGCCACGCAGATGGGGAACCAGGGCCATTCCGGGGAAGGCGTCCGGCTGATATGCGAATGGATTTGGGATGGTTCAATCGGCGCGGTGCGTGAGGTGCACGCCTGGACAAACCGACCCGTCTGGCCGCAGGGCATCGACCGACCAGAAGAAACGCCGGCCGTGCCGGAGACGCTCGATTGGGACCTCTGGCTCGGACCCGCGCCCGAAAGGGCTTATAATCCCGCATACCTGCCTTTCAACTGGCGGGCTTGGCTGGACTTCGGAACCGGTGCTCTCGGTGACATGGCCTGCCACGTCCTTGACCCCGTTTTCTGGGCGCTCAAGTTAGGCTACCCCACGGCCGTCGAGGCGTGCCACTCATACGAAGTCCGACAGATGTGGAAAAGGGTGGACAACAAGGAGACTTACCCGAGCGCTTCGATGGTGCGCTACGAATTCCCCGCTCGCGAAAATATGCCGCCCGTCCAGCTGAAATGGTACGATGGCGGAATGCTGCCGCCGCAACCGGAAGAGCTCGAACCCGGTCGCAAGATAGGCAAAGACGGCAGCGGGGTAATCTTCGTCGGCGATAAAGGCAAGCTGACGTGCGGCACATACGGTGACAGCCCGCGCCTCATTCCGGAAAGCAGAATGAGAGAGTACAAGCGACCGCCGAAAACCCTGCCCCGAATAGAAGGTGACGTCGGTGGTCACGAAAAGAACTGGGTCAGGGCATGCAAAGGGGGCGAGCCCGCCTGCTCCAATTTCGACTACGCGGGCTTTCTCACCGAGGCGGTCCTCATGGGCAACCTCGCCATCCGAAACCCCGGTGAGAGGCTCAACTGGGACGGACCAAATATGACAGTCACGAACCTGGCCGAGGCCAACGAATACGTCAGGCGACAATATCGCGAGGGCTGGACGCTCTGAACCGACTGCGATAAATCCTTCGAGCGGTGCTGCCGGGAAGCCTTTGTCGCCAGTCAGGACTTTTTGCAAAAGAATAAAACCTGAACTGAACGTAACAGGAGCAAAAAATGCAGGCAAACAAGCGAAACATCACAAAGAAACCATCCGCGATGTCCCGACGTGACTTCATTGGGGGCGCCGCGGGCGTTGCGGCCTTTACGATTGTGCCGCGTCACGTGTTAGGAGGGCCCGGCTATAGTACGCCCAGTGAAAAACTCAACATAGCCGGCATCGGCGTCGGCGGCAAAGGCGCAGGAGACATCGGCGCCGTCGAAGGTGAAAATATCGTAGCACTGTGCGATGTGGATGACAAGCAGGGGGGCAAGACGTTCGAAAAGTACCCCGGCGCAAAGCGGTACCGCGATTTCCGCAAGATGCTGGAGAAGGAAAAGAACATCGACGCCGTTGTCATCGCCACTCCCGACCATGTCCATGCGCCCGCCTCGATGATGGCAATCAAGATGGGCAAGCACGTCTATTGCGAAAAGCCGCTGACACATTCGGTTTACGAGGCCCGAATGCTGACCGAGGCCGCGCGGGAACACAAGGTCGCAACCCAAATGGGAAACCAGGGCCACTCGAGCGAAGACATTCGCCTGATATGCGAATGGATATGGGATGGCGCGATTGGTCCGGTCAGGGAGGTGCACGCCTGGACCGACAGGCCCGGCGGCCGCTGGGCGCAGGGCGTCGAGAGACCCGAAGGAAGCTCGCCCGTTCCGACAACACTCGACTGGGACCTTTGGCTCGGCCCCGCGCCGTATCGGCCATACGTTGAGAAGGCATACTGCCCGTTCGTTTGGCGCGGCTGGTGGGATTTCGGAACCGGCGCGCTCGGCGATATGGCCTGCCATATTATCGACCCCGTCTTTTGGGCGCTCAAACTCGGCTATCCAACCAGCGTCAGGGCCGTCTCCACCGAAGTCAATTCAGAGACCGCGCCGGTATCGTCCATAGTCGAATACGAATTCGGCGCCCGCGGCGATATGCCGCCCGTCAAGCTGACCTGGTACGACGGCGGACTGATGCCGACCAGACCTGCCGAGCTCGAAAAGGGACGGAGGATGGGCAGTGCTAACGGCGGCGCGCTATTCGTGGGCGACAAAGGCAAACTCATGTGCGGCTGTTACGCCAAGAACCCGAGGCTGATACCGGAAACTGCGATGCAGGCTTACCAGCGCCCGCCGAAAACCATTCCAAGGGTCGAGGAACATCACCAGGACTGGATTCAGGCCTGCAAGGGCGGGACACCGGCCAGCTCCAATTTCGACTACGCCGGCCCGCTGACTGAAACGGTCCTGCTCGGCAACCTTGCGATTCGAACGGGCATGAAGCTCGATTGGGACGGCCCGAATATGAAATGCACCAACGTCCCCGAGGCCAACGAATTCGTCCGCCGCGAGTACCGCGCAGGCTGGACCCTTTGATTGTCGAGCTCAGTTTAGCCAGAGAAAAAACGAATGCAAAAGCAGAAAAGAAAAACCGAGGCGATGTCTCGGCGGCGTTTCTTGGGCGCCGCCGGGGCAACGGCAGCAGCGTTTACTATCGTGCCCCGGCATGTTCTTGGCGGTCCCGGCAATACCCCGCCGAGCGAAAAGCTCAATATAGCCGGCATCGGCGTGGGCGGACGCGGGTCGGGCGTCCTGCAGGGTGTGGAGAGCCAGAACATAGTCGCGCTTTGCGATGTGGACACCGAACGCGCGGCACAGGCATTCAAACGGCACCCTGATGCGAAGATATACCGCGATTTCCGCAGGATGCTGGACAAGGAGGAAAAGAACATCGATGCCGTGACCGTAGCAACTCCCGACCATGTCCATGCGCCCGCCTCCATGATGGCGATTAAGATGGGCAAACACGTCTACTGCGAAAAGCCCCTCGCCCATTCGATTTACGAGGCCCGGATGCTGACCGAGGCCGCGCGAGAACATAAGGTCGCCACGCAATTCGGGACGCAGGGGCAGGCGTCCGAGGGGAATCGCCTGATATGCGAGTATATATGGGATGGCGCCATCGGTCCGGTGCGTGAAGTTCACGTTTGGGTCGATAGACCTCTGAGCAAGGGGCAGGATTTTTACTGGGCGCAAGGGGTAGGGCGGCCTGCGGAAACGCCGCCGGTGCCGGAGACGCTGGAGTGGGACTTGTGGCTGGGTCCCGCACCTGAGCGGCCTTACAACCCGATCTACTGCCCGTTTACCTGGCGCGGCTGGCTTGATTTCGGGACCGGCGCCCTCGGTGACATGGGCTGCCACAGTTTCGACCCGATCTTCAGGGCCCTTAAGCTGGGCTATCCCAGTTCTGTCGAGGCCACCTCGACGCTGCTGAATGACGAGACTTTTCCTGTGGCCTCAATAGTGCGTTACGAGTTTGGCGCCCGAGGCGATATGCCCCCGGTTAAACTAACCTGGTATGACGGCGGATTGAAGCCCGCCCGCCCCGAAGAGCTCGATGAGGGTCGCAGGATGAGACCGGAAGGAATCCTTTTCATCGGCGACAAAGGCAAACTCCTGAACGAAAGACTCATTCCCGAATCGAGAATGAAAGAGTACGGCAAACCCCCGGAGGTGCTTCCGAGGTCGCCCGGGCATTTCGAAGAGTGGATTAATGCCTGCAAGGGGGGTGAACCGGCACGTGCGAATTTTGACTGGGCGGGGCCGATGACGGAAGTGGTTCTGTTGGGAAATGTTGCTCTGCGTCGGGAGCTTAGAGAGAAATTGACCGAAACGAAGCTGTACTGGGACGGGCCGAATATGAGTTGCACGAATGTCCCCGAGGCCAATGAATACCTCCGGCGCGAGTATAGAAAGGGCTGGACTTTGTAGTCTGGAATTCTGTCGGCAATCATAAGAGTGTATAATTGTTCAGGAGATGTAATATGTATCAGAAGAAGGTGCTTTTTTCGGCCCTGGTTTGCGGGGTAGTATTGTTGGCCAGCAACAAAGGACAGGCAGAGGAGATTCCGCCGAAGTGTCACCCGGCGACGGACGCATACGACGGGTGGCGGCTGGGCACGCAGGCCTACACATTTCGAAAGTTCTCTTTTTACGACGCGGTGGACAAGGCGGCGTCACTGGGCTTGTGCTGGATAGAGGCCTATCCCGGTCAGCAATTGAGCAGTGAAAAGCCCGATGTGAAAATGAATGACGAGATGCCGGCCGAGCTGAGGCAGCAGGTGAAAAAGAGACTTGCCGAGAGCGGTGTCAAGCTGGTCAACTACGGCGTGGTAAGGCTCCCCGATAACGAGGCGGAGTGTCGCAAGGTTTTTGATTTCGCCCGTGACATGGGGATTGAGACGATTGCCGCCGAACCCAGACCCGAGGCCTTTGATCTGGTGGAGAAGCTGTGCGAGGAATACAAAATCAAGGTTGCAATCCACAATCATCCCAAAGATTCGATGTACTGGAATCCGGATAAGGTGCTGGAGGTCTGCAGGGGGCGAAGCAAATGGATAGGCGCGTGCGCCGATACGGGCCACTGGATGCGTTCGGGTGTGGACCCGCTGGAGGCGATAAAGAAGTTGGAAGGTCGCATCGTCAGCCTACATTTCAAGGACCTTAACGAGTTCGGGGAGCGTAAGGCCCATGATGTGGTATGGGGGACGGGTAAGGCAAATGTCGAGGCGCTGCTAAAGGAGCTGCACCGGCAGGGGTTCGAAGGGGTTTTTTCCATTGAATATGAGCACAACTGGGACAATTCGGTGCCGGAGATACAGCAGTGCGTTGAGTACTTCAACATGGTTGCCGGTAAGCTGAAGCCGAGCGGCTGGAAGGACCTTGTGGGCAAGGACCTGTCGAACTGCACTTTCAAGCCGGGCAGTTGGGCGATGGAGGAGGGGGTGCTCACAAGAAAAGGCATGAAAGAGGGCAGGAGCGATATCTGGACCAGCGAGGTGTACGGTGATTTCATTCTGGACGTGCAGTTCAAGGTTGCTGAGCACACCAACAGCGGGATATTCTTCCGCACGGGAGATATCGGCGACCCCGTCCAGACGGGAATCGAGGTTCAGGTCGCCGATTCTCACAGCGTGGCCCAGGCCGGGACGCACGATTGCGGCGCCGTCTATGATTGTCTGGCGCCGACTAAGAATATGGTAAAGGCGCCCGAAGAGTGGAACCGGTGTACAATAATCTGCAAGGCGAACAAAATATACGTCGTGATGAACGGGGAGCCGATTATCGATATGGACCTGGATCGATGGACCGAGCCCGGTAAAAACCCGGACGAGACGAAGAACAAGTACAAAAATCCCTTCAAGGAGATGCCGCGTGTGGGGCACATCGGGTTTCAGGACCACGGTCACGCCGTATGGTACAGAAATACAAGAATCAAACCGTTATGAATCGAGTAAGGAGCACTGGAAAAATGAATAAGAATATAGACAGACGAGAATTTCTGCGTTCGACCGCCGCGATAGGTGCAGGCTTGTATGTATCGGGCCAGGCCGCGGGGCAGGGGACAGCCGGCAAGAGTGACGACATCAACGTGGCCCTTCTGGGCGTGGGCGAGCAGGGCAAGACCCTAATGGACGCCATCCTGAAAATAGGCGACCCTTCTATTCGCTTCAAGGCCGTCTGCGACATCTGGCCTTATAACCGCAATTGGGTTTCAAAGCGCCTGAAGGCCTATAAACATCCGAACAATGCCTACAAAGACTACCAGGAGATGCTCGACAAGGAGAAGGATCTCGATGCCGTCATTATCGCCACGCCGGATTTCTGGCACTCCAAACATACGGTGGCATGCCTCGAAAAAGGACTCAACGTTTACTGCGAGAAGGAAATGTCAAACACGCTCGAAGGCGCAAAAAAAATGGTCGAGGCCGCAAAAAAAACAGGCAAGGTCCTCCAGATAGGACACCAGCGCCGCAGCAATCCGCGATACATTTTCTGCTATGACAAACTAATCAAAGAAGCCAATCTTCTGAATCGAATCACCACAGTAAACGGTCAGTGGAACCGCGCCGTCGAATCCGAAGAAGCCCACGCGGTGCCCAAGGGCGCCGAGATGGACCAGGCGACGCTCGAGGACTACGGTTTCAAGTCGATGCACCAGTTCCGGAACTGGCGATGGTATAAGGGACTCGGGGGCGGCCCCATCGTGGACCTCGGCTCGCATCAGATCGATATCTACAACTGGTTCCTCGAGGCAAGTCCGAAGGCCGTTATTGCAAGCGGCGGAACCGACTATTACGATAAAGAAACCCACCAATGGTATGACACTGTTATGGCCGTTTACGAATATCAGACCGACAAGGGGACCGTCCGCGCCTTCTACCAAACCATCACGACGAACAGCAGTCAGGGCTATTTCGAACAGTTCATGGGCGACGAGGGCACGCTGGTCATCTCGGAGACCGCCGGACGTGGTGCGATTTATCGCGAGCGCTGGGTGCCGGAGACAAAATGGGCGCCCTGGGTCAATAAGGGCTATCTGAAGCAAGCAGCCGGAATGAAACAGCCGGAAAAGCCCGCCGTCGTCGGCGACGTGCGCGAGACCCCGACCCCACCCAAGTACGACCTGCCGATAACCATGGATAAGGCTTATCACCAGCCGCACCTCGAAAACTTTTTCAATGCGGTTCGCGGTAAGGAAGAACCGAACTGCCCCGCGGAAATCGGTTACGAAACCGCCGTAACCGTCCTGAAGGTGAACGAGGCGGTCGAGGCCGGGCGCAGGCTCGAATTCAAGCCGGAAGAGTTCAAGGTTTAGCTTGCACCGGGGCTGGACCGCTTGTATGATGATTTGGCTTTCCATCGGTGGTCTTGAGAAAAGGATTGACGGGCGTTGAGAAAAGGATTGATACAAGCTATTGCTGTTTCCTCGCTGGGATGCGTCTTATTGGCGACAGCGGCCGGAGCCCAGGGAAAGATAGGCGACGAAAGTGACGGCAGCCGCGCCGTGCCCGTTCACCTGATTCCCCTTTATGACGAGGCGGTCCCCGAATTCGACAAGCAAAGCTTCAAAATCCTGCCCCAGGACGAACTGCTTCAGCCCTTTTCCATCCGCCAGACCTGCGGCAAATGCCACACCTACGAAGCCGTCGCGCAAGGCTGGCACTTCAACGCACCGGACCCGAACGTCAATCCCGGCAGGGCGGGGCAGCCTTGGATACTCGCTGATGCCGCCGCACGTACACAGGTCCCCGTCAGCTATCGCCCCTGGCCCAACACCTTCAGGCCCGAACAGCTCGGCCTGACAAACTGGAAATTCGCGCGCCGCTTCGCAAGGCATATGCCGGGAGGCGGTCCGGCTGAGATGCTCGACCAAACTGAGGCGCCTGAAGAGATGATGCGAAGCTATGTCTCGGGCAAACTGGAAATCAATTGCCTGGGCTGTCATAGCGCCGACCCCGGATACGACCAGGCCGAATATGTGCTCCAGACGGCCCGCCAGAATTACCGCTGGGCCCCGACGGCAGCGTGCAGCTTTGCCTCCGTCACGGGTGTTGCCGCCGACCAATCCGACATGTACGACCCCCTGATGTCCGACGCCATAAAAGTCACTTACCGCCCGAATACGTTCGATTACAAGAATAGGGTCCTTTTTGACATCGTCAGAAAGGTACCCAACGAGCGCTGCTATTTCTGTCATTCGAACTTCGACCTGAGCGGGCGGGATGCCGAAAAGTGGAAAGCTGATGAGGATGTCCATTTGGCCGCGGGCCTGAGCTGCGTCGATTGTCACCGTAACGGTCTCGACCACAGTATCATTCGCGGCTATCAGGGCGAAGATAAAATCTCCAATAATCCGCTGGCAGCGACCACATCGTGCCAGGGCTGTCACCTCGGCCCCGAATCGTCGGCGTCGCCGGTCGAAGGACGCCTGGGCGCACCGCGACCCAAACATTTGGGCATACCGCCTATTCATTTCGAGAAAATGACCTGCACCGCCTGTCACGGCGGTCCGTGGCCCGACGCAAGAACACATGCTACAAAAACGTCACGCGCCCACGCACTTGGCACGCTCGGCGCCAACAAATCCCCCGAGGCCCTGCCCCACATCTGGACGCCCGTTTTCGCAAAACAACCAGACGGCAAAATCGCACCGCATAAACTCTTCTGGCCCGCCTTCTGGGCGGTGGAAAAAGATGACGGCGTCACGCCCATCCCCGTCGAAACCGCCCGCGAACTCGTGGGCAAAGTCATCCCCGAACAAAGACCGCTGCCCTCCGGGGACTGGCTGGACTTGAGCAAAGAGCAGATTGCCAAAGTGCTTTCGCTGATGTCTCAGGAATCCTCGGAAGGTCGGCCGGTTTACGTCGCCGGCGGCAAACTTTACCGTCTTGACGATTCGGACCAGCTTTGGGCAGGGGCGCATCCGGCAGCAGCACCTTCTATGTGGCCCATCGCTCATAATGTCAGGCCTGCCGTTCAGTCGCTCGGTGTTCGCTCCTGTCAGGATTGTCATGCGACCGATGCGCCGTTCTTTTTCGGAGATGTCGAGATTGACTCTCCGCTGGCTGCCGGCAGGGGTTCGGCCAAGATGATTGACTTCCAGGACCTCAAGCCGTTCTATGTGAAGGCCTTTGCTTTTTCATTTGTCTTTAGGCCCTGGTTGAAGCTTGTGATTCTTGCTTCTTGCGCCGGATTAGCGGGCGTGCTCGTTCTGTACGCGCTGCGGGCGTTGGCCTGTGTTGTTAAAGTGCTCTCTGAGGGAAATGGCTCGATAGAAAAGGAAGATGAATAACTGAAATGTTTCGCACGGTATCAATAATTGTTCTGCTGGTCGCCGTTGCGGCCCTCGCTTTGCACTATCTTGTCTCGCGGCTGCGCTCGCCGGCAAAAGCCGGACCCGTCTGCATAGTAAGAGGGCTTGTTTATCTGCTTACACTGCTGTTTCTGCCCCAGCAGTTGACTCTGCTGGGCAAGTTCAAGAAATTGGTGTATCTCTTGGCAATGCTGTGCGTTGTCGTCCTGGCGGTCACGGGTTTTTATTCGGTGCTGATTCTCGGAAAGCACATCTCCGGCTACCTGCTAATGATACACGTCACCGCCGGAGGTGTCTTTGCCGTGTGCCTGGCGCTTCTGGCCTTGACCTTTGCACAAAGTCACCGCTTCAACGAGAACGACTGGCCCTGGCTGACAAGTATGGTCCGGCGAGAGTTGCAAGAGCCCAAGCTGCTTCCGGAAAACTCCGACCTTCTCCGCAAGATATGTTTCTGGCTGCTCATTATCCTGGCTCTGCCGCTGATGCTCTCGGTAGTGTTGAGCATGTTTCCACTCTTTGGCACGGCGGTACAGGTTCTTCTGGCCGACACCCATCGCTACAGCACACTAACATTTGCCGCGGTCGCAATCATTCATACGTACCTGATAATTCGAGCTCCGACAAGTAAATAGTGGCAAGACAAAGCTGGACTGTATTTGTATAATCTACCGGCAGGTGTATCCGGCCGAGTAGCCGGATGGGATAAAGTCACTTTATTTCTGGTTAGGAGAAAAAGCTATGAGTAACGGAATACTACCGAGTTATTTGAGCATGGCCAAGCCCAATCCCCTTGGGAATCGGGCCCCTTGGTACAAGAACACGGCCCCCACCTACGCCGGCATCTTCCTGTGGGTAGTCTTTTATATGCAGATTGCCAACGGAACCCTTTCTCAGGCCGGGCTGGGTCTTAGCCTGTTGGGGCTGGTCGTCGCGGCCCTAATCTGTCACTACCTGTTTTATCTCGTGCCCGGTCTGTTTGGAATGAAGACAGGCTACCCCTTGTATGTGGTCGGTTCCTCGACCTACGGCACGATGGGGGGCTTCCTTATGCCGGGTCTGCTGATGGGCCTGCTGCAGTTTGGATGGATGGCCGTAAATATTGCCGTCTCGACAAGTTTCATTCTTCAGGCCGCGGGCGCCGATCCAACGCCCGGCAAGCCGGCTTTTATTGCCATTGCCATTCTCTGGGGTCTGGCCGCGGCGTTCGTCGGCGTCAAGGGCATTCAGTACGTCGCCAAGGTCGCCACGTTTTTGCCCATCGTTCCGCTGATAATGATATTGCTGGTTTTCTTCACAAACGTAGGCAGTGCCGGAGACTTCGTCGTCCCCGAGGGTGGTAATCCCCTGATCGGCTTTCTGACGATCATAGCAATTGTGGTTGGCTTCTTTGCAACCGCAGGCGCCGCAGGCGTCGATTTAGGAATGGGCAGCCGCAATGAAAAAGACGTTAAGATGGGCGGCCTCGTTGGCATCGCCTTGGCCATCGTCGTCGCTGGCGGCCTGCCCCTAATCGCTATTGCCGGTGCCCACGGCGCAAATCCCGATATGGAGAGTTTTGTCTTTGACGCTGTCATCCGGGCACAGGGAGGATTCCTGGCTAAGTCTATGTTCATTCTTTTTGCCATAGCCAGCTTTGCTCCGGTATGTTTTAGCTCCTTTATTGCCGCCAACAGTATCGGCACGATGTTCCCCAAGGCCAACAAGATGGGTATGGTCCTCATAGGTGGGGTCGCGGCCATCATCCTCGCTGTCACTGGCGTCGCCCTGAACCTGGTTGGCGTCTTCTCAATTATCGGCGCTTCTTTCGGGCCCGTCTGCGGCTCCATGGCTGCCGATTATCTTTTGAGCGGCCGCAAGTGGTCGGGACCGCGAAAGGGAATCAACTGGGCAGGCTATATTGCATGGGCGGTCGGATTCGTGGTCGCTATTCTGCCGATGGTCTTCAAGGAGACATTCAGCTTTATTACGCCGGCTCCGGTCATCGCTTTCGTGATTGGCTTTGTGCTCTATGCAGTCCTTGCCAAAGCGGGACTTGAGCCGGAAGTTGTTCCGATGAGTGGAGCGGCTGAAAGTGCTCCCGCTCAAGGCGCTGCTAAGGAAGGTGCTGCCGACTGATATTGTAAGAGCCGGCGTATCTCGTTGGAGTGAGTTGTTGCGGCGCAGCACTGTTGCGATGTGACAGAAAGAGTATTCGCGCTCTGCCTGATGTGCTTGCGGCGGAGTTGCAGCCGCTGATGCTGTACCCTGACACATGGCATAATGCGGCGCTTACGCTTTGGTCATCGTCTTGTATACCTTGAGGTAGCTGTCGGAATACAATTGCTTGTTCATGAGCAGCTCCGCCGTCGCCAGCACGTCCATCAGCTTGTCATCGAACACGTCGGCAATGGCCGAGTCCAGACCGTGCGAAACGCCCATAGCAAGAAACACGCGGTTAATAAGGCTTCGCTCGGCCGCCCCCTGCGAGATGTTGGACAGACCCATCGTAACATGCGGGGGCGGGTCGGCAAGGTATCGTATCTGCGCTATTGCCGAAAGCACATTGCCGGCCTGTACCTGGGCATTGGGAACCTTCACCGGCAGAACAATGGGGTCGATGAGCAGGCGCTGCGTATCGAATCCCTTCTCCATTGCCTTCTGCACGATTTCCGCCGCCAGCGCGACGCGGGTATCGATGTCCTGGGGAACGCCGTTCCTGTCCATCGTCAGCGTAATCACCATCGCCCTGGGTCCCGCCTGCTCGGCCATCTCAAGGTAATTATCGAGCACCGTTTCGTCGGATTTCTTATTGAGCGGAGTTGAGTTGAGTATAAGGCCGCGGTCGGCGTTGACCACCTTCAGCCCCGCCGCAATAACAGCAGGCTTTTGAGAATCCAGCGATAGGGGGGTCGAGCATGTTTCCTGAATCGTTTCCACCAGCCACTGCATCGTGGCCTCCTGGTCCGCCGCGGCCGTACCCACGTTCACGTCCAGATATGTGGCGCCCGCCTCAGTCTGCCTCTTAGCCAAATCCTGAATCACCTGCTTGTTCTTGTCCTGGATGGCCTGCTTGACGTCCTTGAACATCCCGTTGATTCGTTCTGCAATCAGAATCATGATTATGTCCCTTCCTTTCTGTTGTCCTGAGGTTTTCCCCTGCTAACCCCATATCCGGCTGATGAAGCTCTTGACTATTGCTACCGCCCGCGGATGACGCATACGAATTATGTCGGCGCCGGCCTGCAGCAGGCAAATCGCGGTGGTCGCCTCCCACATCGGCCCGCGGTCTTTCACATCTCCCCAGCCGGTCACATCGGTGAGCTTCGCTTCTTTGGCACGCCATGATTCGTAGCCCACGTCACAGATGATCGGCATCGCCATCATCTTGTCGCCGCCCAGCGCCGCCAGCCGCTGACGTTCCTGTATCGAATAGGAATACTCCATGCCGTATCCCAAGGCACCTGTAGCCTGGAATGTCACTATCCTCTCCAACGGAAAGCCCATGTCCGAAACAAGGATGTTTACCTGCTTGCTGATGTTGATGTCGAGAGGGGCTTCGGTAATCAGATTGTGCCCGTCGGCCAGGGCAATCGCGGTCAGTGACTTGTAGTTGTCTTCTGTGACCGTGCCTATCAGGCAGTTCTCGCCCTTGGCGGCCTCGCTTACCTTGGGCATAACCTTGTTGTCTTTTTCGTCATTGCCGCATCCCCATAATACAACGGGGACGCCCACCGCCTGCAGGACCTCCTTTGCGACCTTTACGGCGTGGGCCGCGTCCTTGTCGCCCTTGTCGGGATGTATGCCGTCGAACTTCACGCAGAGCAAGTCGGCCCCGAATTCTTCCACGCACTTCTTCGCCCAGTCGCCGGGATTATCGAAAACATCCTTGAACCGCTCGGCCAGTGCATCAGGCCAGTCCTCGGGCCTGCTGTCGATCACGTCCATCGCAATAACAGGCTTCTCACCGGCATCCTCCGGCGAGCCCCCGTAAACGACGTTCCGCGCACCGCCCACCGTCACCGTAGAGCTGCGCGTCCCGCCATTCTCCTTCGTCGCACCCAGCGTTACCCGGTTTACCGTGCCCGCAAAACTATCCGCAATTTCTGGTACTGCCATTTCAAAACCTCCGGAAGTCCGAACTCTATTTTGCCCCGGCTATATTCAGTTTCTCCAGTATTCTTTGCACCGCTGAAAAAGCCGCACTTTCGTTTTCAATCTCAAATATACTCCCGCCCCGCATTGAAGCCTCGAATACCCGCTGGTCGTAAGGCACGCACCCGAATACCTCCACGCCGTCCAGTTCCTTCCCCTCTTCAGCCCTGTTCCAGATTACTCCAATCCGCTTGACATCTATCGGCAGCTCGCCCGCCAGCTCGAAAATCCTTTTGGCCGTCACCTCCCCGATAGGCGAACACTCCGCGGCTATGCACAGCACGTCAACGTTATTCGTTGTCCGGCGGGACAGATGCTCCATTCCGGCCTCGTTGTCTATCACCACGAAGCTGTAGGAATCGTTGAGCTTGTCCATGAACTTTCGCAGCAGGTTGTTGACGGCGCAGTAGCAGTCGGGCCCTTCCGGCCTGCCCATCGTCAACAGGTCAAAACCCTTCGCTTCCGTCAGCGCCTGCTGCAGCCCGTACTCGAACGTCCGCACCCGGTCCATGCCGCCGCTCTCCGGCCGCTTCTGACGCGCACCCTCACGAAGCTCCGCAACCGTCCCGGCCGGCTCCACACCCATCGTAATACCAAGACAAGAATTAGGGTCGGCATCCACAGCAAGAATACCCTTCGAGGCCTGCTCCATCAAAGCCCGAATCATCATCGCCGCCAGCGTCGTCTTGCCCGAGCCCCCTTTGCCGCTCACCGCTATAGTTGTTGCCATCAATCTGCCTCGCTTTCAAGCCTTTCCCGCCGCCATCGGTATCGATGGAAACAGCGATAGGTCCGTGTGCGGCAGAAACTTCGCCCTGACGAATTCATCCATGTACCTGGGATGGCTCATCAAATCAAAGTATGTCATACTCCTGGCGATTTCCTCGGCCGTCTCCAGCGCCTTTCGGCTCAGCAGCACCGTCTTGGCGCCGGCAATCGAAGTATTTCCCACAAACTGAATCTTTTCCAAAGGCACGTCAGGCAGCATCCCAATAGTGACCGCCTGTTTAGTGTTCAGGAAGTTGCCGAATCCGCCCGCCAGATAAACCGCGTCAAGGTCCTCCGGGCTGGTCTGCGTGGAATCCATCAGCACACGAATGGCTGCAAACACGCCGGCCTTGGAGCGAATCAGATTGTCTATGTCGGCCTGCGTAATCACTATCTCCTGATGCTCGTTGGCAGGGGGGACCAACTGATATTGCAGGCCCTCGTCGCCTTCGGTTAATCTGGCGTTTCCGTTTGTCCTGAACCGCCCGGTTCTGTCGATAATCCCGTTCACAAACAATTCAGCCAGCGTGTCCAGCAGTCCCGAGCCGCAAATGCCGGCAGGATGCCTATCGCCAATGGTTCGGAACTCGCAGGAACCATCCGGCCGAATCGCAAGCTTTTCAATTGCTCCCGCCCCTGCGCGCATACCATTCTTGACGCCACTGCCTTCGAACGCCGGGCCCGCGGAGCTTGACGCGCAGACCAGCCAGTCCCGATTGCCGAGGACGACCTCGCCGTTGGTCCCGATGTCGGCGAACAGCGATATTCGTTTCTTAGTGTTGAGCCTCGTCGCCAGCACGCCGGCGACTATGTCACTGCCCACGTATGCCGCCACGCTCGGCAGACAGTACAGCAGAGCGCGCTTGTTGATTTGAATGCCGGTCTCGGCCGCACGAATCGGAGGGACAAAGCTTGCCGATGCGATATAAGGCTCCCTGCGGATCTGCGTTGGGTCGAGATTCAAAAGAAAATGCACCATCGCGGTGTTGCCGGAGCATATTATCGTCGTGATGTCCTGCAGGTCGATTCTCTGCCTTTCGGCCAGGGTCACTATAAGATTATTCACGTCCTGTACGATGCGGTTTTGCATCTCGTCGAACGCATCGTTCTCCTCGGCATAGATGATTCGGCGGATGTAATCTTCGCCGAAGTTTATCTGACTGTTGTAGGTTGCTTCCGTATCGACGGTCGTTGCATTAGTCATGTCAACCAGATGTGCCACGACCGTGGTTGTGCCCAGATCCACGGCCACGGCAAAGTTCGTCTTGCATCGCCTGCCGGGCTCGACCTCTATGACTTCGGTGGTGCCGCCGCGCCGGCCTATCGTCACGGCGACTTCATAATTTGCCTGGCGCAGGATTTTCGAGAGTCTCTGGAGAATCCGAAACCCGGTCTGCATTATCGGCGCGTCAACCTGCTCACGTATCGCCAGGTATAGGCGCTCGTGGTCCGCCGTGTTATCATGCACGGTCGGAGGCGACATCTTCACACAGAGCTTGCGGACCAGCGGGTCGAACTCGAAGACGCCCATCGTCTCGCCGGCCAACTGGCTGAACCGGTGGGCGTCGCTTTCCACGAGTATCTGCCCGGCGCCCAGCGCATGCGACCTGGGAACCGTCACCGTAAGGTCCGACAGGACCTTCGTCTGGCACGCTAAAACGATATTGTCCCGTATCTCACCGGGCGTAAGTAAAGTGGTCGGGCGGGTCTGAAATTCACCCTCGTTGATTACCACCTTGCACTTGCCGCAGTACCCGTCGCCCCCACAAATGCTCGTCAGGTACACGCCGACCTTGTGCGCCGCCTCCAGAAGAATCATCCCCACCGGAACTTCCATTCGCAGACCGCTCGGCTCGAACCGAACCACGCACTTTTTCTTCTTCGCCTCTTCCATGCCCCAAGCAGCTATTGCCACACTTCCTGAAGATATTTCGGCAGCATCGCCGACTCCCTCGGCCCAACCATGACCTCCCAGCCCGTCGACTCCTCGAGCTTGCCGCTCATCACCGCCACGTAACCGGGAATTATAAGCTTGCGGTGTTTCACCAGGGCCTCCACGTTGTGCTTCGACATCGCCTCAGTCACCACCTTTTCGTTCAGCTTGTCACCCGAATAGGCCGTCAGCACGCTTGTACCCTCCGTATCCACCACAAGGATTCGACTCGCAATCCTGCTCGCCTCAACATCCGACTCCACCGTATAGTACGTCAGCGAAAAATTCGTCGTAAACATCAGCGGTGAATTCTCATCGGGCTCACCCACCGTGTAAATCTTCGGCTCCACCTGCACCGGCTTCTGCGGGTCGGTATAGACATTCATCACCACCGTCAGCATGGGCAGTATTACAGAAGGCTCGGTCGTGTCCATAACCACGATATTCGAGTACTTGCAGATCAGGCTCGCGGCGACTGCTTGTCTTTCGGGCTCGCCATCTTCCACGAAGGAAAGCACGGGATAGCCCAAGGGCCTGAAAACCTTCTTGAGACCGAGGACCCGCATCCTCGTAAGATTGTACAGCCTGTCGCGCAGGCTCAGCCCATCGAGACTGAGCACAATGTCCTCAACTCCGGCACCGGCGATTTTCTCACTGAGGTCCGCCAGCGCCTCGATTGACTCGGCTTTGGCAATGAGCGGACATTTATTATCTTTGGCGATCTTAACCATAGCCTCGGCCGTATCTGCAGAGGCCGCTCCGACAAGGGGCGTTGCATGGGTGGTCTTGCCGAGGGCGGCTTCCAGTGCGTCGGCCGAATCCGAACAGAGAATCAGGGCCAACGGGCTTGCCTCTTTCACCGCCGCCGCCGCCGCAGCAAAGGTATCGGCTGAGCCGCTGTCGTTGACAACCGCTATCGCCTTTACGCCAATCTTTATCCCCACCCGCTCGAACTGCAGCGCATTTATCGCCTCAATGCGCTTTTTCAGCTCCGGCCCGGCAAGCTTGTCTGAAACAGTAACCGCCAGCACAGTCGGGTTGTGAAACTTCTCCTCGTGGCGAAAGAGCACAGTTTCCTGACCGACCTGAACCTGGTTGTCGGCGCTGCCGAACTTCACGAGCTTCATCGGGGGGGCGGCCGCCGCCGCAAGCAGGTTCCTGGCCTCCTGGGAGACGTCGGGACAATCATCCAGCTTGGCACGCTTCTGTGCAAGCTGCATCGCAAAGGCCAGACAAGTCGGCATACCACACTTCTTGCAGTTCGTCTTGGGCAGCAGCTTGAAGATTTCCAATCCGGTTAGAGCCATGATATCCTTCCTTTTTTACCGTGACAAACTCTACTTTCGCCGCCGAAAAAAAACACGGTCCCCTGAGTATACGAAATACTTGCTCCCGGGGCTACCGATTTCTTGTGAAGCTTCCTTAGAACATCGGTTCCAAAGCGGTCGCCGGGTGGCCCGCTTTGGTTATGAATTCGAGGACCTCTTCTTCCGTCACCGCCGTACTCTCATCGGCTATCTTATCCAGAAACTCGCCGCCGTCGAGACCCAGCTCGTTCGCCCGACTAACCAGCAAATCCCCGATCTCCTCCTTCAGCATCTTCGGCATCCACACTATCCGACGAATCCCACCCTCCGCCGCGATAAATTTCCTCGAAGATATATAATGCTTCGAATGTCCGATGAAACCGGGCGTCTGCTGACCGCCCCCGACCGTGCCGGCCAGCGTCGAAAACTTCATCCCGCACGGCGTCATCTCCGCGAACTCGCGGTTGACGATCATTATCCCGCCCGTCGATGGCAGCACCGCCGCGATACACTCGAAGCAGCCGCAGGACGTCATAGGGTCGGTAATCATACTGTATTGACTCATCCGCTCCACGTTGCCCCCGCTCGTCTTTTGAACGAACGCGTTCACCTTGTCCCATTGGCCGACCTTTTCATCGACACACGTCCCTTTCGCAATCGGCTGATTCGCCCCCGCCGGGCTTATCTCGTACGCTGCGCGACAATCCAGCCAGCTATACGCACCGCACAACCCCGGCCGCTCGGGTGATATTACGCACAAATGATTCGGGGCAAAACTCTGGCACAGCGTGCACGAATAAAACGTGTCAATATCTTCATCCGTCATCCCCGCCAGCCGCGCATCCCGCTCGGCATAAACCTTCGCCGCCTGCTCACGCAGCTTCTGAACGTCCGCCTCCTTGCTGAAAATCTTCACCTGTACCTTGTCGAGCACACTCGAATACTGCTCGTGATACATCGCGTGAAGTATCTTGCCGATGTGCTCCAGCCTGAAACCGGCCTTCATCGCGTCTTTGCTGATGCGCATCCAGATACTGTCACGCTGCCCCATGTGCCAGAGGCCCTGCGCCTCGTTCACAAACGTATGTATCTGCCTCTCAAGCACGGGCTCGAAATCCGCCTGCATCTTCCGGCCCGCCACTTCGACCACCACACCGAGCGGCATCTTGCCTCCCGCCTCAATCGAGTCGATATCCGGTCCCTTGACCTCTATTTTGCCGTCCTCGACGTCGCCGATATCGACCATCCGCAGCCACTCGAACGCCGCAGTCCTTTGCCCGCCGAACTCCACGTGCATGTCGTCCTTGCGAATCCGCTCGCCCTCGAACGCCGGACTGTACGACACCGGAATCGGAACCTCCGAAATCTTTATCTTCAAACCGCGCACTTCAATCGCCTTCTCGATTATCTGCTCGTGCGGTATGTTCGAAACCACGTGCTCGTACGTGCACACACCGGTGGGAAGTATCTCCGGAATATCCGAATCCGCGATAACCGGAAATCCGTAATTGATCGCGCCTGCCGCCGTTGCGTACCACTCATCCGTCACCTCGCCCAGCGCCACCACGAACGCAAACACACGGTTCTTGTTGTAAAGCAGGTTCCGCGTGAAGTCACCCGCCTGGACGCCGCCGAAACTAAGCGCCGCCCGGCTGGCAAAACCCAGAGCGTAAATCGCCGCCGTTATCTCCCGTCCGAACGGAACCAGCCGGGTGTCCCAGCCCAGCTGAAGACCCCCCTCGATGAGCTGCTCGGCAAACGTCGTGCCGTTATAATGACCCGCCATGAATACGTAAAGACTCCGCTCCTGACACTTCCTCGCAATCTTAACCGCCGTCTCGACGTCCGGCGCAGAACCGACTATCGCCGCAAAACCCGGCGCAGAGCCGTCCACGAACTGAATCCCGCGCTCACGCATTATCACGTCGTCCGCCGCGCCCAGCCAGATGCCGTCCACGGGATTCGGACCTACCAGATACTTGCACGCCTCGATTATCTCCTCCGCAAAAAGCGTCGCCATACCCGCATCCAGCGTCGGACCGAGATAAGGCAGCCACAGCTCCTCATCCACAAGCGCCGGCAGCAAAGGCCTGATTTCCTCGGCCATCACCGCCTCGAAATCCGCCAGAGTCTCCACCGCCCGGCCCGTCATCGAATAAATGATCGGTATGTAATAACCCGTGTTCGGAAACTCGACCCTGCAGTCTCGCCCTTTCTGCTCAATCGCCTTGTTCAGAATACTCTCCGCCTGATCGACTATCTTGTGTGCACCGCTTATCGCGCTCGCAGCAATCACTCTTGACATTCGCTTGGCCTCCTACTTCCGGGGCTCCACTCGCCCTTAAACAGTTAACGCCCGACGCTCTTCCATATCGTAGAGCTTTCGTTCCTTTTTCTCGTTTATTCCCAGAGCATCTCGCTTCTTTTCGATGTGCTCTATCATCAGCTTCGCCGCCTTGGCCGGGTCCGTCGCCGTCGCCCAGTGACCGCCGAAGTCCTTCTCTATCCCCTCGAGCAGATACTTCTTCACATTCTCGCTGCCCACGTAAGGGAAAAGTTCCTTGCCGAAAACCACCAGCACCCCGCTCGCAACAAAATACTGACCGATGGCAAACGCCTTCTCGGTAATCGACTCCAGGCACGCACCCGCAACCGGCAAATCGCTCAGGTCCTCGCCCAGCCCGCCTTCGGCGACAATCGCCGAGCACGCTACCAGCAGCCGGCTGTTATCCACACAACTGCCGCACGCCAGTATCGGCGGTATCCCCACCGTCTCGCATACCTCACGCAGACCGGGACCCGCCAGCTCCAGCGCCTCCTTCGGATTCAGCATCGCCTGCTTGCCGCACGCAATCGTCGCGCAGCCCGTTGTCACCACCAGTACGTCCCTCTTGATCAATTCCTTCGCAAGATTCGTATGGGTATAATCCAGCTCGACCTTCGGATTCGTACAGCCGACTATCGCACCGATGCCGCGTATCCTGCCGTTGATTATGTTATCATTCAGCGGCCGATAGCTCGCACGAAACTTGCCGCCCAGCATATAGTTGATCGCCTCGTGACTGAAACCTACCACCGCACCCTCCTTCTGAGAAGGTATGTGCACCTCGCCCCGATTTTTGTAATTGTCAATCGCCCTCGATACCAGCTCCTTCGCCGTCTTCAGCGCCGTATGCTCATCCATCGGCACGTGCTCCACCCCCGGCATCTTCGCCTTATCCGCCGTCGTCACCAGCTTCGTATGGAAACATGACGCAACCTGGCTCAGCCCCTGCATCACGCACTGAACGTCCACCGCCATCATGTCCACCGCGCCAGTCCCTATCGCCAATTCCTGACACAGGAAGTTGCCAGCGATCGGCACCCCGTGACGAACCAGCAGCTCGTTGGCCGTGCAGCAGATGCCCGCAACGTTGATTCCCTTGGTGCCGGCCTTCTTCGCCTTGGCCACCAGCTCATTATCCTGGGCCGCCGCAACTATCATCTCCGACAAAATCGGCTCGTGCCCGTGCACTACTATATTCACCTCATCTTTCTTCAGCACGCCGAGATTAATCTCGCCCCGTCCCGGAAAAGGCGTGCCGAAAAGAACATCCTGAAGCTCCGTCGCTATCATCGAACCGCCCCAGCCATCGGCCAAAGCCGTCCTGCTCGCGTGCATAATGATGTCCTTGTAGTCCTGGTCCACACCCATCGTGCTCCGGTGCAGCGCCTCCACCACCTCCCGGTCAACCGCCCGCGGCGTCACGCCATGTTTCTTCCAGATCGCCTGCCGAGGCCCGGGCGCACGACGAACCATAAGCTGCGTTCCCGTCGCCTTGCCGAACTCGCCAAGCACTATCTGCCCGACCTCCGCCGCAATCTCGTTCACCGAACGGTCTTTCGTCGCCACCCCAAGCTCCGCCGCCAGCTTATACAGCTTGCCCGTATCTTTGAACTTGTAGTCCGGCGCCTCACCTTTGGCTGTCGCAAGAAACACCTCCGCCACACCTCGCCCGTGGTCGCTGTGCGCGCTGGTGCCCGCGGCCACCGCCCTGAGAAAATTGCGAGCGACAATCGTATCCGCGTTCGCCCCGCACACCCCGACTTGAGGCCCTTCCCCGAACGGGTCAACCCGACACGGGCCCATCGTGCATATCCTGCAGCAAATCCCCAGCCTGCCGAAACCGCACTGCGGCTGCTGCGCATCCAGCCGGTCCCACGCCGTCTCAACGCCCGCTTGCGCCATGTGATCTATCATTTCCTGCGCCGCCTTATCACTACTACGCTTTTTTGTATCCATAATAAGTCCTCAACTTGCCCTCTTATAAATTACGCATCGGAATCATCGGTAAGTGTAAGTGCCTTGCTTTCACCTATACTTTCGACCACAATGCTTGACTTCGCCGCGCAAAGCAGGGCCTCCCCGAACTTCCTCCGCGGCGAGTTGAATCTTGCCAGAAATTCTTCCCTTGCTTCATTATCGAGCACCGCGCTGTAAAGCTGGCAGGCAAATTGCGAGCCGTACTTCTTCGCAATAAGCTGGGCCCCCACGATTCGGTCCTCGGCGTCCGTCAGAATCTTCGCCGCCTCGAACAAACCGCCCGTGCCGCCGCTGCGCACCGCCTCGCCGGCGCTCAGGTCGTGAACTGCAACCTCCAGCCCCACATCCTTTGCCGTCGTCGTGCTGTGACCCACGCTGAAAATCTCATAACCCAGAATATGGTCCGCCTGTGCACGCACGAACCCATCCGTCTGCAGCTCCGCTCCCGCCGCATTCGCACCCGCTATCTTGCCCGCCGCAGCCCCCGTGCTGCCCACAGGCGAATACACAAACTTGCCCGTATCAAGGTCCGGACTCTCCGCACAGTCCCCGGCCGCATAAATCCCTTTCACCGAAGTCTCAAGCGAATTATCAACCTTGATAGCACCCGTCGAACCAAGCTCAATGCCGCACTTCTCGGCAAGCCGCACGTTCGGCTTCACACCAGTTCCCATCACCACCAGACCGGTCGCTATTCTCTTGCCCTTGTGCACGACATATTCGACCCGCTCCTTGCCGCCGATTTCCGAAATCGCTTCGCCCGTCAGCATCTTCAATCCCTGCTGCTCGAACTTCGCGCTGAGAAATTCCGAAAGCTCCGGTTCCAGAAGCCGCCGCAGTATCCTCGAACGCACGTTGAAGTAAACCTCCAGCGCCTTCTGCATCAGCGCCTCGGCTATCTCCAACGCGATAAAACCCGCGCCTATCACCACCGCGCAGCTCGCACTCCTGGCAGCCTCCACAATCTCTGCCGCCCCCTCGTACGTCGTGAATGTACATACTCCCTTTTTGTCCGCACCTGCAATCTTCGGTATCAGCGGGTGACCTCCCGTCGCAATTACCACCGCGTCATACGCCAGCTTCTCCTGCTTTTGCCCCGATGTAATCGAAACGGTCCTGCCCGCCGTGTTGATGTCCGTCGCCTCCGCAGGACAGATTGCGTTGATGTTGTACCGGCCCCGTATCTTCTCACTGAAAATGCTCGCTCCTTCAGGTCCGGTTACATGACCCGCAATCAACGCCGGGATCCCGGGCCGACGGTAAGAAAGCCGGTCACTGCTCACAACCGTCACTTCAGCTTCAGAATCCTGCCCGGCCGCAGCTATCGCCGCCATCATCCCCGCCGCGCTGCTGCCGATAATTACTACCTTTCGCACCCGTTGCCCTTCCCTATTCCTTCCTCGTCCCCGCTTCTTTCGCCAGCTTCTTCGAGGCCTGCTTGCGCTTCGACCTCGTCTCCTCCTTCAGCGACACCAGCTTCAACGCACCCGTCATACATGCCTCGACACACGCCGGCAGTTGGCCCTTCTCAAGCCGCTCGTAGCACATGTCGCACTTTATCGCCGCCCGCCCCCCAGCACCTATCTGCAGCACGCCGAAGGGGCAGATCAGCATACACAGCTTGCATCCGATGCAAAGCTCGCCGTCCACCACCACCGGCCCCTGCTCGCCTTTTCGCTGCAGAGCGCCCGTCGGACATATCTCGATACACGGCGCGGCCTCGCAGTGTCGGCACTGAATGGGAACGCCAAGCTCCCCGGCCGCCTCTACCGTCACCATAGGCTGGGGCCTCGGCGACTCCTCCGCCGCATCCTCCAGACTCTTTGATTTCGAATGCACCAGCGCACACGCTATTTCACAGCTCTTGCACGCCAGGCACCGCTCAATATTTACCGCTATCGTCTTGTCCATATCTTTGCTCCGGCACCTGTCGGGAGACCCTGCTGACCGGATTTCGCGGCGGCGGTCTCCTGTTCGTATCATGCCGCCGCCGGCAGGGCAAAGCGCTCGGCAACAGCACACCTATAATCTGTCCGAATGTGTCCCCCCGGATAAATTCCGGAACCACCCGGCAATAATTCGACCGCAGCAGCCCTTTTCGACGCGTCGCTTTTTGTTGCACGCCCACCATGGAGGCCCACTTTTATTATACGTTATTTACAGCAGAACGTTCCGAAGCTGCCGAAAGGGCGATTGTGCGCGGTTTGAACGATTCTGTCAACTACTTTAACCTCAAAGCTGCCATCTTGGTGCGCTCTGGAGCTTTGCACCGCGGGAAATGGCCTTCGCTTGGGTCCTGATTCCACTTTTTTTGTCCCCCTAGGGCGAAATGATTTGTTTATCTGCATGCTCTTGGCATAATAATAGCGCAGGCAGAGCCGCGAGGACATAAAAAACGCCGGCAATTACCGCCTTGAAAGGGCGAACGAATGAATCATTGGATTTTCAGGCCGTGCCACTCCGGAAGATTCTTGACTTAGCAGCAAAGATGCCCTATTAGAATCGAACATAAAACCTATAGGATTAGTATAGTAAGTCAGTAAATGAGGGCTAATATGCAGATGACGCCTCAAAAGCCGCGTTTCCGGGTCCGCTGGGGCCTGACCATTATCCTGATGGCCGCGGCCTTTATTGTTGGATTTGTCCTGCGAGGATGCTGGTCCCAACAACAAGCACCTGACGAAACCGGCCGGGAAACCGCCAACCAGCAGCCCCCTACCCATGAGAAAGTAATCTGGACATGCTCGATGCACCCTCAAATCCGCCAGGACAAGCCCGGCAAGTGCCCGATTTGCTTCATGGACCTCGTTCCCGTTTCCACAGGCCCGGTCGACATCGGCGAGAGACGGATTTCCTTCTCCGAAGCCGCCACAAAGCTGATGGAGATTGAGACCACACCCGTACAAAGGAAATTCGTTACCGCCCCCATCAGGATGGTCGGAAAAATCGACTACGATGAGACCCGCGTCAAGGACATCACCGCCTGGGTCCCCGGAAGAATCGACAGGCTCTATGTGGACTTCACCGGCATCACCGTCAACAAGGGCGACCACATGGTTTATCTGTACAGCCCCGAACTCTTGAGCGCTCAGGCCGAACTGCTCCAGGCCGCAAAGGCCGCAAAGAATCTGCCCGGCGGTTCCGAACTCATGAACAAATCCGTGATTGACAACCTCGAAGCCAGCAGAGAAAAACTCCGCCTGCTCGGCCTCAACCCGCAGCAGATTGCCGACATCGAAAAGACAGGCAGGCCCGTTGACCACCTCACTATTTATGCCCCCATAGGCGGTATCGTCATACAAAAGAACGCCACAGAGGGCATGTACGTCCAGACCGGAACCAGAATCTACACGATTGCAGACCTCTCACAACTGTGGGTCAAGCTGGACGCCTACGAATCCGATATGGTGTGGGTCCGTTATGGCCAGCAGGTCCAGTTCGAGGTCGAGGCCTACCCCGGCGAGCTTTTCACCGGCAGAATAAGCTTCATAGACCCCGTCCTCGACCCCAAGACCCGCACGGTAAAGCTCCGGGTTGATCTTCCCAACCCCGACGGCAGGCTAAAGCCCGACATGTTCGTACAGGCAGTCGTTCACGCAAAAATCGCACAGGGCGGCAAAGTCATGGACCCCGCTATGGCCGGCAAGTACATCTGCCCGATGCATCCGAGCATAGTAAAGGACGCCCCCGGCACGTGCGACATCTGCGGAATGGATTTAGTGACCACCGAGTCGCTCGGCTACGTAAAAGCCCGCGAACCCAACGAAGCGCCCCTGGTCATTCCCGCCTCGGCGCCACTGATCACCGGCAAAAGGGCCGTCGTTTACCTTCAGGTCCCCGACGCCAACAAGCCGACCTTCGAGGGCAGGCAGGTAGTGCTCGGACCGCGCGCAGGCGACTACTACATCGTCGACTCCGGACTCCAGCAGGGCGATACCGTCGTAACAAAAGGAAATTTCAAGATCGATTCCGCCCTCCAGATTCAGGCGAAACCGAGCATGATGAGTGCCGGCGAGCCCCAGTTCGAGGCCCCTGATGAATTTCACCGCCAGTTCCGCCGCGTCATCGACGCCTATTTGCCCATCCAGCGGGCCCTTGCCGCTGACAACCTCGCCGAAGCCGCCAAAGCAGCCGGCGCCGCTCTGGGGCCTCTTTCGCAAGTCGATATGACCATCCTCTCCGAGGACGCCCATCAGTTCTGGATGAAAAAGAGTGACGCCATAAAAACCTCCCTGCAGGCCGTCAACAAAGCAGCGGATATCGAAAACGCACGAAAGGCCTTCGAAACCCTCTCGGGCGAAGTTACCGCCGTAATGCAGCGATTCGGTATCCGACCCGACAAGACGCTGTACCTGCTCCATTGCCCCATGGCCTTCGACAACAAGGGGGCCGATTGGCTCCAGGATAGCAAAGACACCAAGAATCCTTATTTCGGCGCCTCTATGCTGAAGTGCGGCTCGGTCGTACGCGAGTTTGCCAATAAGAACAGGTAGAACAGAACATTGTAAACACAGAGACACTTTTTTTAAGGAGCAAAATTATGAACACAAAGAATGCAAAAATCGTGATGGTATTCCTGGCCGCCGGGCTTCTGCTCGTCGCACTTGCTGCACTAAATGGCTGCAAGAAGGAGCCCGCGCCCGCGGCCCCGCCCGTGTCTTCGGCGGTCGCCTTGACTCTACCCGAGCAGACAATCTGCCCCATAATGGGAAAACCGATAGATAAAAATGTGTACACCGAATATAAGGGCAAGAAGGTCTATTTCTGCTGTCCGGGGTGCGAAGAGAAGTTCAAGGCCGAGCCGGAAAAGTACATTGCCAAGCTGCCCCAGTTCAAAAGCTGAGATTTGGCTGAGGCCGTCTAACAAAACCTGGATGCTTGTCAGTCTGCTGTCATTGCCGCAGAATTTGTCCGGGCGAACGTAGGTGGCAGGAGTCCGGACGTACAACAATAAACTCTTGTCAGAACCTCTGAATATATGACTGAAGACGATGTAAAAAGCACACGCAAGCCCTCTCTGCTCGACAGCGTAATACGGTTCTGCCTCGAGAACAAGCTGGTCGTTGCGCTGCTTGTGATATTTGTCCTCGGCTGGGGCATTATGGTTGCGCCGTTCGACTGGGACCTCGGCGGCCTGCCCCGCAGCCCCGTACCCGTCGACGCAATTCCCGACATCGGCGAAAACCAGCAGATTGTCTTTACCGACTGGCCCGGACGCTCCCCGCAGGACGTACAGGACCAGATAACATACCCGCTCACCCTGTCGCTGCTCGGCATTCCCGACGTAAAGACTATTCGAAGCCAGTCCATGTTCGGTTTCTCCTCGATATATGTTATCTTCGGCGAAAAGGTCGATTTCGAAACCGCCCAGAACCGAATTGTCGCCAAGCTCAACAGCCTGCCCCCCGGCCTGATACCGGAAGGCGTGCAGCCCGCGCTGGGACCCTACGCCACCGCACTCGGACAGGTATTCTGGTACACCCTCGAAGGAAGAGACCCGAAGGGCAATCCGGCAGGGGGCTGGGACCTCGACGAGCTCCGATCCATCCAGGACTGGAATGTCCGTTATTCCCTGATGTCCGCCAACGGAATCGCCGAGGTTGCCTCCGTAGGGGGCTTCGTCAGGGAGTATCAGATAGACGTTGACCCCGATGCCATGCGCGCCTACAAGGTCGCGCTCGGCGACGTCTACAACGCCGTCAGAATGTCCAACGTCGATGTAGGCGCACGAACCATCGAGATCAACAAGGTCGAGTATGTCATTCGCGGCCTCGGATTCATCAAGAAGTTGTCCGACCTCGAAGAAACCGTCGTGAAGGTAAACGATAATGTCCCTGTTTACATCAAAGACATAGCAAACGTCTCCTTCGGCCCGGCCCTGCGAAGAGGCGCACTCGACAAGGGCGGCGCAGAGGCCGTCGGTGGCGTCGCCGTCGTTCGATACGGCTTCAATCCCCTCGACGCCATCAAGAACGTAAAAAAGAAAATTCAGGAAATCTCACCCGGACTCCCCAAAAAGACCCTTGCCGACGGAACCGTCTCACAGGTCACCATTGTTCCCTTCTATGACCGCACCGGTCTTATTTACGAAACCCTCGGCACACTCAACACCGCGCTTACCGAGGAAATACTCGTCACCATCATAGTCGTTATCGTCCTCGTGCTGCACCTCAGAAGCTCACTGCTCATCAGCGGCCTGCTCCCACTGGCCGTGCTGATGGCCTTTATCGCCATGAAGATATTCGGCGTCGATGCCAACATCGTCGCACTTTCCGGAATCGCCATCGCCATCGGCACTATGGTCGATATGGGCATCGTAATCTGCGAAAATATCCTCAGACATCTGGCTGAGGCAAAACCGGAAGACAACAGACTCGAGGTCGTTTTCAACGCCGCCAGCGAGGTCGGAAGCGCCGTCCTCACCGCCGTCTCAACCACCATAGTCGGATTCCTGCCGGTCTTCACAATGACAGGCCCCGAGGGAAAGCTCTTCAAGCCCCTCGCCTTTACAAAAACCTTCGCACTGATCGCCTCCGTAATTGTCGCCATAACCATTATTCCCCCGGCCGCCCACATACTTTTTACCAAAAAAGTCGCCCTCAAAAAAGTAATGCGATACGTATTGGCCGCCGCGCTTGCGCTGCTTGCCGTCACCGCCGGCATCTGGCTCACCTGGTGGATAGGCGCCGTCATCGCCGCCGTCGCCCTTTATCACCTCTTGAACGAACGCATCCCACAAAGACTTAAAGGACGCCTCCCTCTGCTGGCCAACATCCTCGCCATGATCGTCGTCGCCGTCATCCTCACCCGCCACTGGCTACCGCTGGGCCCGGCAAGGGGCCTGCTGCGAAACCTCATATTTGTGGCACTGCTCATCGGCGGACTCCTCACCTTCTTCAAGATCTTTCAGGCCCTGTACCCGCGAATCTTAGCCTGGTGTCTTGCACACAAGATACTCTTTTTGTGCATACCGTTGACCGTCCTGCTCTTCGCTGCCATGATCTGGCTCGGTTTCCCAAAGGTATTCTCCTTCGTGCCAGGACCGCTAAGAGCAAATCGTCTCTGGTCCGCAGCCGCCCACGCCTTTCCCGGCCTCGGAAAAGAATTCATGCCCCCACTCGACGAAGGCTCATATCTCTACATGCCCACAACCATGCCCCACGCCTCAATCGGAGAGTGCCTCGATATACTTCATAAGCAGGATATCGCCTTCAACTCCATCCCCGAGATAGAGTCCGTCGTTGGAAAAATCGGCCGCGTCGAAAGCCCCCTCGACCCAGCCCCCATTTCAATGATTGAAACCGTAATAAATTACAAGTCCGAATACATACTCGACAAGGACGGTCATCGCGAACGTTTCAAATACGACAGCAAGGCCGCCCAATTCGTACGCGACCCCAACGGCGCCCTCATACCAGATGCCCGCGGCAGGCCTTACCGCCAATGGCGCGAACATATCAAAAACCCGGACGACATCTGGGATGAAATCGTAAAGGCCGGCCAAATCCCCGGAACCACCAGCGCACCGAGACTCCAGCCCATCGCCGCGAGAATCGTTATGCTCCAGAGCGGAATGCGAGCACCAATGGGAGTCAAGGTCAAAGGCCCCGACCTCGATACCATCGAAAAAGTCGGCCTCGATATCGAACGCTTCCTCAAGCAGGTCCCCTCCGTCGAACCTTCCGCCGTCATTGCAGACAGAATCGTCGGAAAACCATATCTCGAGATAGAAATTGACCGCAATGCCATTGCCAGATATGGCCTCCACATCCGGGACGTCCAGAACGTTATCGAAGTCGCAATAGGCGGACAACGAATCACAACCACCGTCGAGGGCCGCGAACGATACCCCGTCAGGGTCAGATACATGAGAGAGCTCCGGGATACCATCGAAACCCTCGGAAAAATCCTCGTCCCCGCCGCCGACGGCTCACAGATTCCGGTGATACAGCTCGCTGAAATTCGCTATGTCAGAGGACCACAGGCAATAAAGAGCGAGGACACCTTCCTTGTCGGCTACGTCGTATTCGACAAAAAGCCCGGCTACGCCGAGGTTGACGTCGTCCAGCAATGTCAAAGATTCTTAGAGGCAAAAATCGACAGCGGAGAATTTGTCCTGCCCGCAGGCGTCAGCTATGCCTTCGCCGGAAGCTATGAAAACCAAGTCCGCGCCCAAAAAACCCTCTCCATTGTCATACCGCTCGCCCTGTTCATCATTTTCATGATTCTGTACTTCCAGTTCAAATCCACCGTAACCAGCCTCCTCGTCTTCTCCGGAATCATCGTCGCCTGGGCCGGAGGATTCCTCCTGATCTGGTTCTACGCCCAGCCGTGGTTTCTGGATTTCAGCGTATTCGGCGTCAACATGCGAGAGCTTTTCCAGGTCCATCCCATCAATCTCAGCGTCGCCGTTTGGGTCGGCTTCCTCGCCCTTTTCGGAATTGCCTCCGACGACGGCGTCGTAATGTGCACCTATATCGAGCAGTCCTTCAGAAAAAGAGAACCCGATAACCGACCCGATGTGCGAAAGGCCGTCATCGCCGCAGGTTCAAGAAGAATCAGACCCTGCCTCATGACCACCGCCACCACCATCCTGGCGCTCATACCGGTCCTGACCTCCACCGGCCGCGGCTCCGACATCATGGTCCCTATGGCCATACCTTCCTTCGGCGGAATGAGCATAGAAATCATCACCATGCTCATCGTGCCCGTGCTCTATTCCGCCGTAAAGGAATTCAAATTGAGAATAAGACCCGCCGAACCGAAAAAAGACTGACATGCTTGACATACCGCCGCGCGGGTTATATGCTAATACAAAACCGGCCCATTATCAATGGGGGGCAAAAGCAAAGCCGCTTTTTAGGAGAACCAAAATGGCAAACCCGATTAGAAAAAGATTATCGATATTGGCAATCCTGCTTCTCCTTGTTGGCTCCGCCTCGTTGGTGTACTCCCACTGCCAGATTCCCTGCGGCATCTACGACGACCCCGCACGCTTCGATACGATTGCCGAGAACATCACCACTATCGAAAAATCTATGAAGCAGATAGTCGAGCTTTCCGCAAACCAAAAGCCCGACATGAACCAGATCGTCCGATGGGTGAACAACAAAGAAGAACACGCCGACGATATAAGCCACATCATAACATATTACTTCATGGCACAGCGAATAAAGCCGGTCGAAGAAACCGATGCCGACGCTTACAGGAAATACGTCAAAAAACTGACGCTGCTCCATAAGATGCTTGTTTATTGCATGAAGTGCAAACAGACCACCGACCTGGCGAACGTCGAGATGCTGAAAACCTTGCTGTCCGAGTTTCGAACCGCCTATCTTGAGGATGGTCACACGCATTAGACTTTTGGCTTGGCTGTCTCCGCAGACGCAGCCTGTATTGTTGTTCATTATGAAGAATGGCGCCGCTTATGGGAAAGAATCCGTCGCCACAAAAACCTGATGCAACCTCCGTCGTCCTGTGCGGCCAGGCAGGCCAGGGCATTCAGACCGTCGAATTCCTGCTGACCAGACTGCTGAAGCTCGTCGGCTATAACGTCTTCGCCACCAAGGAATACATGTCGCGCGTGCGCGGCGGAATGAACTCCACCCAGATAAGGATTTCATCCCGGCCCGTGCGCGCCTTCGCAGACCGCATCGATATCCTTGTTGCCCTCGATAAAGGGGGCGTCGCCCATCTGGGCAAAAGGGTCTCTTCTGACACCGTTGTTCTGGGCGAAAAGGAAATTATCCGCGATGAAGAGATCCCCGGTAAATTCGTCGATGTCCCCTTTGTCAAAACCGCCTCTGAAATCGGCAATAAGGTTTATTCGAACGTCGTCGCCGTCGGCACCCTCGCCGGCATCTTCCGAATCGACAGCGCCCTGGTCGCCGACTTCGTAAAAAAGTTCTTCTCCGCCAAGGCCAGCGACATTGTCGAGAACAACGCCAAGGCCGCAAATGCAGGCTATAAGCTCGGAAGCGAACGGGCAAACAGCGAAAAAATCGAATTCCGAATCGAACCCGACGACAATGTCACCGGCCAGATTGTTCTGAACGGCGCCGAAGCCGTCGGACTCGGCGCCATCGCCGGAGGATGCAATTTCATAGCCGCTTACCCAATGTCACCGTCAACCGCAGTCTTGGTCTTTCTTGCCAAACATGCCAAGCAGTTCGGCCTAATTGCCGAGCAGGCTGAGGACGAGATCGCCGCCATAAATATGGCGCTCGGCGCCTGGTACGCCGGCGCAAGGGCCATGGTCTCCACCTCCGGAGGCGGCTTCGCCCTGATGACAGAGGGCGTCAGCCTCGCCGGTATGATCGAATCCCCGCTCGTCATTCACCTCGCACAAAGGCCCGGGCCCGCAACAGGCCTGCCCACCAGAACAGAGCAGGGCGACCTCGAACTTGCCCTCTATGCCGGACACGGAGAATTCCCAAGAATAATACTCGCGCCGGGCAAAATCGAAGACGCCTTCTATCTGACCCAGAGGGCCTTTAATCTTGCGGATAAGTATCAGGTCCCCGTCTTCGTCCTGACCGACCAGTATCTTATGGACTCGTATTACAATATCCCCTCACTTGACCTTTCGCAGACGAGGGTCGAAAAACATGTAATCAAGACCGCCAAAGACTACAAGAGATACGAGCTTACCGAAAATGGCATATCGCCCCGCGGCATACCGGGTTATGGCGAAGGACTGGTCGCCGTCGACAGCGACGAGCACGACACCGAAGGTCACATCACCGAGGACCTCGACCTCCGCACGAAAATGGTCGACAAGAGACTGACCAAGGCCCGGGAAATGGAAAACGACGCTATCCCCCCCGAACTCGTCGGCCCCGAAAAATACAAAACCCTCATAGTCGGATGGGGCTCCACATACAACGTCATAAAGGAAGCGATGGACAACCTCGCCCGCGACGATGTCGCGTTCCTCCATTTCAAACAGGTCTATCCGCTGCCGAAAGAAACGCCGGGTTTTCTGAGCAAGGCCCAAAGGACTATAATCATCGAGAACAACGCAACCTGTCAGTTCGGCAGGCTCATAAAACTCCGCACCGGAATCGATATCGAAAACAGAATTCTGAAATACAACGGTTTGGCCTTCTCCGTCGAAGAGGTCACGGAAAAACTAAAAGAGCTGCTAATATAGGACGGCGCTATGGATTCGAAAGTCTTTGATATGGGTGACATCGACATCGCCTGGTGCCCCGGCTGCGGCAATTTCCCAATCCTAAAAACCTTGAAGCAGACCCTCGCCGAGCTCCAAATCGACCAGACCCGTCTTGTCCTCGTCTCAGGCATAGGCCAGGCCGCAAAGATTCCGCACTATTTCAAAACCAATTTCTTCAACGGCCTGCACGGCCGCGCTCTGCCGCCCGCCACTGCAATAAAGGCGGCCAACCCGCACCTGACCGTAATCGCCGAAAGCGGCGACGGTGACATGTACGGTGAAGGCGGAAATCACTTCCTCCATACGATTCGCAGAAACCCGGACATCACAAACATCGTCCACAACAACATGGTTTACGGCCTGACCAAGGGCCAGGCCTCGCCAACCAGTCAGCTCGGCTTCAAGACGCCCGTCCAGGTCGCCGGCGTATTTCTCGAACCTTTCAATCCGCTCGCCGTTGCCATTGCCCTTGACGCGGGCTTTGTCGCCAGGGCCTTTGCCGGCGACGCGGAGCAGACAAAAGAAATTCTCAAAAAAGCCATCACCCACAAAGGCTACGCACTTGTCGATATATTCCAGCCGTGCGTTACATTCAACAAGACTAATACTTACCAGTGGTTCAAGGAACATTGTTACTATCTTGAAGATTCCTACAATCCAGAAGACAGGACCGCAGCCTTCGAAAGGGCGACCGAGACGGAGAAACTCCCCCTCGGCATCTTCTACATCAAAACCAATAAGAAAACATTCGAAGAAAACATCGCAATCTACGCCCAGAACGATCGGCCACTGTATAAGAGAGAACCCGATATGGAAAAACTACGTAAACTGATTGAGAGCTTCAAGAGCGAAAACTAATGTTCCGTCAAGCTCGAAACAGTGGGTGTGATTGCGAGTGAGGTCATGCAATCTTCATTTAGCCTGCGGTTTAGGCGCAGGTAACGACAAAAAAGATGGTTTTGAAAAGTCCTGATCGGCGGCGCCTGGTGAGCAAGAAAAATACGCAATTAACCGGCATCCTCGAAACGCTCTACAAGAAGAATAATCGCCGCGAGCTTATCAAGCCCGACCCCCTGCAGTTCGTTTACAACTACTGTGACCCCGCCGATATGGAAATCGCCGCATTCCTCGCCGCCGCACTCGCCTACGGAAGGGTGCAGCAGATCGAAAAAAGCCTCACCAGACTGTTCGAAAAAATGGGCGACAGCCCCGCACAATTCGTCCGAAACTTCGACCGAAAAAAAAGGGCCGCACTCGCGGATTTCAAACACCGCTTCACCGCCGGCGATGATATATCCGATTTGCTGCAGCTGCTAAAGACAATCCTGAACCGTTGCGGCGACATCCAAACCTTTTTCCTCCGAGGCTATGATCCCGGCGACCTGAACATAATCAGCGCCTTGTCGAAATTCTGTGATTCACTTCTGGCCATGTATGCCAAAAGCCACCGAAATGGTGTCACAACCGGCCTTGCATATTTGCTCACAAGACCCGCCGCCGGCAGCGCCTGTAAGAGACTCAACCTTTTTCTGCGCTGGATGGTCCGCAACGACCATGTCGACCCGGGACTGTGGAAAAGCATCGACAAGGCAAAATTGATTGTGCCTGTTGATGTCCATATGGGAAGGCTTTGCAGAATCCTCGGCCTTTATGATCGAAAGACCGTTTCCTTGACCGCCGCCGTCGAAATAACGTGCAGCTTCGCGCAAATCGACCCCACCGACCCCGTCAAATACGATTTCGCCTTGAGCCGCGTCGGTATAGTCGATAACTGCACCGGCCGGCTCCGCCCCGAGTGTGAGCTGTGCGAACTATTTGCAGTCTGTTTTGGCCGATAAAGGCTGCAAGGCCTAAAATCAATCCCGTGCAGGTGCTTTTTTTGAAAAATGTATTGCAAAGAAGAAAGCGATCTTGTATAATTCGTTAAATGGCGAAGTATAGGAGCAAGCCATATGCGTGATTTTATAAATATTGCCAAGGCTTTGGCGGACGAAAATAGGGTTCGTGCGCTGATGATGCTCTGTGAAGGGGAACTCTGCGTTTGTCAGTTGATTGAAATGCTTGCTCTGGCTCCGTCCACGGTATCAAAGCACATGTCAATCCTTTTTCAGGCGGGATTGCTGAACGCCCGCAAGCAGGGCAGATGGATGTATTACCGGCTGGCCGACGACCCCCCAACACAGGCGCTTCAAGCTATCAGATGGGTCAGGAATAGTCTGGCCGAGGACAAGCAGATAGTTGCAGATGCCAGGCAAGTAAAACGCGTGTGGAAGATGGATAAAGATAAACTGTGTGCCTGCTACAAAAAGGGCAAACCTGAAGCACCGCAAAGTCGCCGCCAAAAACTGCGAATAACCGGCGCTCCAAAAACCAGACAGAAAGCAGGGAGCAAATGACAATGGAAACAGAAAAAAAGAGAAAAGGGCTGTTGGCAACAATCTGGGAATCCATGACCAAGACCGGCGGTTGCTGCGGACCAGGAGAAAGCTGCTGTGGTCCTTCGAATGAAGATGAAAGGAAAGCCAGTGAGGACAAGGGCAGAGAAGAATCTTGTAACTAAAGAGAAGCCGATTATTGGGCTTCTAAATTATGGGCCGTTCCTTCACTTTTCAATGGATAATTTACTTTATGAAGAAAACAGACAGTAAGGCTGGTAAGTACAGGGAAATTGCAGTGCTGAGCATTGTTCCTTGTGCTGTTGGTGTGCTAACTGTAGTAAGTTGGATAATGGCTCATTGGGAGATTGGTCCAAATTTTTTAAATGCCGGATTGGCACTTGTTGCTACCGTGTTCGGCGGTTATCTACGGCTCCTTACCGGCTTCAAGGACATCTTTAATCGAAAGATAACAGTCAACGTATTCGTCACCGTCGCTCTTGTTGCCACCGTTGCAGTTGGTGAGTTCCGGGCGGCAGCAGTCATCGTGTTCATTATGGCAGTAGCGGGTGCACTGGAAAGCTATACTCTTGACAGGACTCGTAGAAGCATCAGGAATCTGCTTGATCTTACCCCCAAGATGGCAACTGTGCGCCGCGATGATGGAGAGGTTGCTATACGAGTAAATGAGGTTCAGGTCGGTGATATTGTGGTCGTCAGACCCGGAGGCCGAGTTCCCGTCGATGGAATCGTAGTAGCAGGCCAAAGTTGTGTCAACCAGGCGCCAATTACCGGGGAATCAATACCGGTCGAAAAATTTAAGGGTGGTGAAGTATTTGGCGGAACACTAAATGAAACGGGCCGACTTGAGATTCAGACTGTCAAGGTTGGTCAGGATGCCACACTGGCCAGAATAGTACATCTTGCCGAACAAGCTCAGAGAACAAAGGCCCCTATTCAGAATCTTGCCGACCGCTTTACAACGTGGTTTTTGCCTACGGTACTTGTATTGGCAGTAATAGCCTTCCTAACATCCGGGGATGTGAAAGTTGCTGTTTCGGTTCTTCTGGTTGCCTGTCCCTGTGCCTTTGCTATTGCCACTCCAACAGCAGTAACCGCCGGAATATCCAATATGGCCCGCCGCGCCGTACTTATCAAAGGAGGAATATTTCTGGAACTGGCCAAAAAAATCGACATTCTCCTTGTGGATAAAACAGGAACATTTACCTTCGGAAAGCCGAAGGTGGTCGAGGTGATCTCTTTTGGTGGTGTTTTAGAAGATGAGATTCTACGTTTAGCAGCGATAGCCGAGAAGTATTCTGAGCATCCATTAGCAAGATCGGTTATGACTCGCGCAAAAGAGCGCGGCATTCAGGTTCCTGACCCTCATGAGTTCAGTATCGAAGTTGGAATGGGTGTTACTGCCCGGTTGGACAGCCAAAAGATATTAGTCGGCAAAAATGACTTTCTGCAGGATAAAGGTGTTATTATTACCGAAGACATACATCAGAAAGTTTCAGAGCAAACTGAACAGGGCAGAACGACCATTCTTATCGCCAACGATATGAGGCCGGTTGGTTTGATTGCCATTGCTGATGAGATTCGCCCTGAGACTGCTCAGTCAATCGCGTCCCTGAAAGCTATGGGCGTTAAAAACATCACGATGCTTACCGGAGACAATCACAAGGTTGCCAAAGGTGTCGCAGAAGAAATCGGAGTGGATGATTTCCAGGCCGAACTTCTTCCTGAACAAAAACTTCAATATGTCGAAAAACTGCAAAAACAGGGACGCCTCGTCGGCATGATTGGTGATGGCATCAACGATGCTCCGGCATTAGCCTTGGCTGATGTGGGGATTGCTATGGGGGCTGCCGGGACAGATGTAGCTATTGAAACAGCAGATGTAACTTTGATGAATGATGATCTCTCGGAGGTCGTAAACTTTATGGAAATGTCCAGAAAGGTTCTGCTTCGTATCAAGCTCAATATCTTCTTTTCCATTATATACAATGTAACCGGACTTATTCTCGCCGGCTTTGGGATGCTCACACCGGTATTGGCAGTTATTTTCCAGGAGGCGGGGTGTATTACGGTAGTTTTCAGTTCGATGCTGCTATTGTGGGCGAAAACAGGATCGCTGCTAAAAAGCACCGATGGTGATGGTCTTTCCGCCATACCCCTGACTGTTGAAAACGCCACAATGGACAAGATTTCGCAGTGTGCATAACAATTACAGGATACGCATTTAATCTTTTTTAGAAAGGGTGTTAAAATGAATGATAACGAAGAGCAGGCTTGTAGCCAGGAAAATGCGCCGGACCCCGAACCATGCTGTGCCGGAGGCAGTTGCTGCCCATCAGGTTCTGATGGCGGTGCCAGGAACTGGAAGATTGTGGTATTTATCCTGGTTGTGATTGCCGCCGGCGTCGTTTTGGCACGTTCGATTATGAACAAGTCCGATTCCATTTCTGACGAGGCCCAACAGACATTTGCCGCTATCCAGCCTGAGAGTGCTGCACCCGCAAACCCTGGGGTAACGCCGCAGACGCCCGCCGAATCCGGAATCGCCGTAGAAGCTTCTTCGGTAACGAAAGACACGACCAAAGAGGAGGCGCCTGATAAGCCTGGGCCAACGCTGTTGTTCCAGCCGCTCGATTCCCTTGCTTCTCTTAATGAAGTCGCGGCCAACTTCGACGCGGTTTTCGTACTTCTTGGGGGCGAGGACCAACTGAACATGCAGCCTGTTACCAAAGAGGTGGAAGCGGCCGCCAAAACAATTCAGGCCGGCGGACTTCGCGTCTCTGCCTTTACACTAAAGAAAGAGTCGGCCAATTATGCCCAGCTGGCAAAGCAGTTTTCCATTCCCTGTGTCCTTGCCATGGTAAAAGGTCGAGGTGCAAGCGGCGTGTCCGGCGAAATCACAGAAACAAGACTTATCCAGGCATACGTCACCGCGTCAAGGGCAGGCTCAAGCTGCTGTCCCGGTGGCGGCGGCGCCTGCACGCCACGACCTGGCCCCATACGCAGCAAATGAGGGAGCAACTATCAATGGAATGGATTCAGTCGATAATGCAATGGGCCAGGACCATCCTTGAGCAAACCGGCTTTCGACCGCTGGCCCTGCCGCTGGCATTTGTTCTCGGCCTGGCAAGTGCCGTTGCCAGCGCCTGCTGTACCCTCCCCGTACTGGGGGCCATAGTCGGATACTCGGGAACCCGAGAAGACCACGATCGCCGCGCAAACTTGTTCGACGCCCTTTTTTTTATGCTCGGGACAACCATAGCACTGGTTATCCTTGGATTTGTGGCCGGGTTTATTGGTCAGGTCGCGCAGGACGTACTGGGAAAATACTGGAAGCTTTTTGCCGGCCTTATCGCCATCTTCGTTGGCCTGGGCGCGCTCAAATTATTGCCGTTCAAACTTCCCTCAAGAAGTGCCAAAGACAAGTCGAGACCGAAGGGCTTCCTTGCTGCGGCAGCGTTTGGACTCGTTATGGGTGGAGGTGTCAGCGTCGCTTCCCTCGCCTGCAATCCGGGAGTCTTTATCATATTGGGTGTGGCAGTCCTCCAGGGCTACACCTTCTGGGCCATGGCTTTGATGGCCGCCTACGCTGTGGGGTTCAGTCTCCCCTTGGCCCTGATTATGCTCGGCGCCTCCTTGGGTAAATCGGCAATTAAGGCAAAGACAACCGAAAACGCTATGAGAATTATAGGGGGAATCCTGCTCATCCTCGCCGGCTTCTATTTCCTGGCAACGCTTTGAGCTTCATCCGGAAGGACGCAAGGCAGGTTATGAAAACTCCAATCAGAATCTTGTTTCTCTGCACGGGCAACGCCTGCAGAAGCCAGATGGCAGAGGGCTGGGCCCGACACCTCAAAGGTGACGTCATCGAAGCCTTCTCCGCAGGAATCAGACCCATAGGCGTCAGCTACCGCGCCATCAAGGCAATGGCCGAAGCCGGAGTGGACATATCAAGGCAGACGTCCAACCATAGCAACGACTTTCCCGGTATCGATTTCGATTACGTCGTCACCTTGTGTGATAACGCGAAAGAGCAGTGCCCCGTGTTTCCGCCGAGAGCAAAACTTGTCCATCGGCCGTTTACCGACCCTTATTTTGCACAAGGCACAGAGGACCAAATTATGGACGCCTTCAGAAGGACGCGGGACGAAATTAAAACTTTTGTTGAAAAACTTCCCGACATATTGAACCAAAACTCGAAGTGAGGGATCCAACGATGGGCAAAGATGAAAATTTATCACAAGACCATATAAGACAGGAGGTAAGGGAGGGTTATGCAAAGATAGCCGGTAATAACAGCGGTTGTTGCGGGCCTGAAATCTCTGCCGATGAGCTGGCCAGGGGAATAGGATATTTGCGGGATGACCTTGCCGACATACCCGAAGACTCGAATATGGGATTGTCATGCGGCAATCCCACAGCACTTGCGCAGCTCAAATCCGGAGAAATTGTACTTGATCTCGGTAGTGGGGGCGGATTTGATGTCTTCATCGCTGCAAGAAACATCGGACCTTCAGGAAGAGCAATCGGCGTCGATATGACGCCCGAAATGCTTTCAAAGGCCCGCCGGGCAACAGCCGTGTTCACGGAAAAGACGGGCCTGCGAAATGTGGAATTTAGACTTGGGGAAATTGAGCATCTTCCCGTTGCGGACGCCAGCATCGATGTTGTCATCTCGAACTGCGTCATAAACCTCTCCCCTGACAAACCGCAGGTATGGCGCGAAATCTTCCGGGTCCTAAAACCCGGCGGAAGAGCCTGTGTATCCGATCTGGCCTTGACCCGCGAACTACCGCAGCAAGTGCGGGATTCCGTATCTGCTCTCGTTGGCTGCATATCCGGAGCCGTTTTGCTGGATGAGACAACAAGAATGATAGCTGAAGCCGGACTGACTGAACCGCAGATTTCCATAAAGAAATTCAATATGGATATTATGGATAATTGCAATGATACCCTGTATCAGACAGTGCGCCAGCATCTGCCCGACGGCGCCAGGCTCGGTGACTATGTCGTTAGTGCGGATATCACAGCGTATAAGGAAACATAAAGAAGTTTTGTCGAAAGGAGCATTCTGATGCTTGAGCCCGAAATAAAAGAACTGATTGCAGTAGGCGCCTCTGTCGCCTGCAATTGTCATCCGTGTGTAAAGTATCATGTGGGCAAGGCTCGTCAGATGAACATTGACTCAGACCGGATAAGCCGCGCTGTCGAGGTCGGTAAGATGGTACGAAAAGGCGCTGCCGGCCAAATGGATGAGCTGCTGCAAAAAGAAATCCTGAAGTAAATTCATATTCCCGGAGATTTTTATATGGAGAATAATGGTGTCGTCGATAGACCAAAGGGACTCAATGTATTTGAAAAATATCTGACTATCTGGGTGATTCTGTGCATCCTCGGCGGAATCATCCTCGGCAGGCTCGCGCCGCAGCTCGCCACCAGGCTCGACGCGATGGCAATCTCCGTAAAAGGCGCCCCCGTCATATCAATTCCTATCGCGGTCTGTCTCTTTTTCATGATGTACCCAATTATGGTCAAGATCGATTTCGCCGAAGTGCTCAAAGCCGGCAAAAGCATAAAACCCGTCGGCCTCACCCTCTTCGTAAACTGGGCCGTCAAACCGTTCACCATGTATGCCATTTCCCTCCTCTTCCTCGGCACACTCTTCCACGGCCTGATTGGTCCCGACGCCGTTGACCATGTAAAGATGCCTTTCGGCCTCGATTTACCCCTCGGTGGTACCTACGGCTCGGGCACGGTCGTCATGGTAGGCAACCTCAAAATGCTTGAAGTTCCCCTGTGGCGAAGCTACCTCGCAGGCTGCATCCTCCTCGGCATCGCACCATGCACCGCAATGGTCCTCGTCTGGGGTTACCTCGCAAAAGGCAACGACGGACACACACTCGTGATGGTCGCAATCAACTCGCTCACCATGCTATTCCTCTACGGACCGCTCGGCGGCTTCCTCCTCGGCGTCGGAAGACTGCCCGTTCCATGGCAGGCGCTGCTGCTGTCCATCTCCATTTACGTCGCACTGCCGGTCGTGGCAGGCTATTTCTCGCGCAGGTGGATCATCGCCGCCAGGGGCCGCACCTGGTTTGAGGATAGATTCCTTCACTTCCTCACACCCGTCACAATCATCGCCCTGCTGATAACCCTCGTCCTGCTCTTTTCATTCAAAGGCGACGTCATACTCTCCAACCCCCTCACCATCCTCTGGATTGCCGTGCCCCTCTTCATCCAGACCAACGTCATCTTCTGGCTCGCCTATGCCCTCGCCCGCCTCTTCAAACTAAATTACCGCGACGCCGCACCATCCGCCATGATTGGCGCCTCCAACCATTTCGAGGTCGCCATTGCAACAGCCGCAATGCTCTTCGGCCTCTCCTCAGGCGCCGCACTCGCCACCGTCGTCGGGGTCCTCATCGAGGTCCCCGTCATGCTCATGCTCGTCAGAATCTGCCTCAGAACACAGAACTGGTTCCTACCCCAGGAATAATCCCTCCAATGAAGACCCCTCCCGCGCCAATTTAACCTTGCAATTTGCACGCCCGCCCCTAAAATAAAATCCGTCAAGGTCAAACGTTAATTGGGGCGTGTGGACAAAAATGGATCCCAGACAGTTGGAAAAATACACTTCGGCTATAACCCTCTCAGACATGGAAATATTCGTCTTCCCGGAACTTGTGTACAGCCTCGTACTCGCCAATATCATGAGCCCCATCATCTGGAAGTGGCGGCAGGCCGAATGCTTCCAAAAACTCGAAGGAAAAAGCAGCTACAAGAAGCTCATGCGCCTCAGACAGTTCATCATGGATGAATACGAGTTCAACCTCGACCTCGAAACATGGGGACTCACCAGCAAGGAAAAAGAGCTCAATCGCTTCGAAAACTTCATCTCGCCCGACGCCGTCGCAAAAAGCAACGCACTCTTCGGCTATCACGGAGATCAATACTACTTCGACGTCGATATCCGAAAACACTTCGGCCTCGACAAATACGACAGCGACATCATTCCCTACTGGAAAACCGAAACCGTCGAGGCCATGGACGCCTTCCGCTTCAAGGAAACATACAGCACCGGCGCCGGCGAATGCGTCTCCCTCGCCGCACTGTACGTCGCCGCCGCATTCATCGTCTGCGGCATCCCACTCGAAGATATCTACATGATACTTACACCACTGCACTCACAGAATTTCATCGACCTCCAGGACGGCGTCCTCACAAACAACCGAAGACTCGTCACCAAAACCATGTGGTTCAACGGAACCGCAATCTCCAACAAGGCGCAGCGCGCACTGCGAAACGAAAATGTCACCATCGTTGCCCATCCCTCCGGCTACGTACATTGCCTCTACGAAAATGCCACGATAGATAAAAAGGCCTACCAATACTTTATCGACAGGCTAAAAAACTATCTGTCGGCACAGTTGGACCTTAACCTCTTCGCCAATTTCCTCCGCTCTCAACAGCACTACCAGAAATTCTTCCAGCTCTGCCGCGACTGTCACGGCCAGCCGCAGTTCCTAAAGGCCGAGGCCCTCTTTCATTACGAGCACAACAGCAATTTCCGCATAGCCGACACCACGCACGAGAAATTGCTCGCCGAGGTCTCAGAGGAAGACTTCGTCTCCTATGAGCTGCCCGGCAGAATTCGATGCGACAAACTCAATGACTTCATCGAAAAGAAAAAAATTGACCTCACAAACCCCGACCACAGGCACGCCCTCGCAGAATTCTTCCAGCCCGTCATCCCCGACGCCGCACAGCTCGTCGAAAAGCTCGCCGACTTTACGCACATCGAGCCACGACTGCCCTCCGCAGAAAAGAATTACGTGCCCGCCCCCCAGATTAATGTCCCCACCGACTACAGCCGGCAGCAGATAATTGACTATCTGCAAAAACTACGCACCGACAATGTCACCGCCGACCTCGCCTTTTATGCCTATCGCGATATGCAATCCTGCGACTGGGCCCCCTTCACCGCCGCCGCCCTCGACCGAAATCCCGTCTCTATCCGAATGGCCGAGCAAATGTCCCTTGACGAGGCTTACAACTGGCTCCGCCAGATGAGAAATAGCTCCATTTACGACGCAAAACGGCTCGCCCAGCCGGACGAGGTCGTAAATTACAGCACCGGCGACGGGCTCGAAAAGGCCTTGCTGCTGGCCAACGTAATCCGGCACAGAAACCCCGAACAGGACATCGAAATTACTGTAGATAATAATGAAGTGATATTGAAGGCCAAGGATGAATACCGGTTTATATCCGATAAGGGGTTTAAGAAGGTGATTAACCTGTCTGCCGACGTCGAAGTCTGTTCGGATTGACCTTGTACGACGCGGCAGGAATGAGGTCTGTAAGCCATGCCGGATAATGTTGTGGTCCAATACGCAAAGCAGGTGCTTCTTGGTTTTTGGCAAACAGTCAGCGAGATGTCACCATATCTGCTGTTCGGCTTTCTCGTGGCCGGGATTCTCTCCGTGCTCGTCTCCCAGCGATTTGTGGAGAGGCACCTGGGCGGCAGGGGGGTATGGCCCCTGATAAAGGCATCTCTCTTCGGGGTCCCGCTTCCACTTTGCTCCTGCGGCGTCATTCCCGTATCAATGTCACTGCACAAGCACGGCGCAAGCAAAGGCTCCACCATAGCGTTTCTGCTGTCCACACCGCAAACGGGCGTTGACAGCATCTTCGTCACACTGAGCCTTCTGGGCCCGGTTATCGCGGTCTTTCGGCCGTTGGCCGCGTTTGTCACCGGCATCTTCGGCGGCGCACTCGTCGATACCTTCGGCCGAGGACCCGAAGACCAGGACAGCGCACCGAAAAAATGCACCGACGAATGCTGTGGAGGCGCCAAAGACAGAAAAATCGCCAGAGGATTGAAGTACGCCTTTGTCACACTACCACGCGACATCGGAAAGGCAATGCTCCTCGGACTCGTTATCGCCGCAATCATCTCCGCCTTCGTCCCCGACGACTTCTTCGCAGAAAAGATCCCCGCACGCGGCATCGGCGCCATGATAATCATGATGCTCCTCGGCATTCCCGTTTACGTCTGCGCCACCGCCTCCGTCCCCGTCGCCGCCGCGCTCATCGCAAAAGGAGTCACCCCCGGCGTCGCACTCGTATTCCTCGTCACAGGCCCCGCTACCAACGCCGCCGCCTTCACCACCATCTACAACGTCCTCGGCAGACGGACCGCAATCATCTATATCTGCACCGTCGCCATCTGCGCACTCGCCGCCGGCCTGCTGCTCGATACCACCTTTCCGAATCTGGCCACATCTCTGCACGCTCATCTGCACCAAATGGGGCATTCGGTCCTCGGCAGCATTTCGGCGGTCGCACTGCTTGCGGTTCTGGCATTTGCCATCTTCACCAAAAGAAAGCACGGCGAATAAGCTTGAGAAATCACCCCGTTTGTCGTATCATATTTACTGGATAATCCTGAAGCGGCCCCGCCGGGCATGACAGTGAACTGAGCGGGTCTTTTTGTACGTTTCTTGCTTCGGAGGCTTCAGAATGAGCGAAAATGACCGCCATCCCAAAACCCGTTGGAAGCCGAAGCTCTATCACGGCTTCATAGCGCTGGCGCTTGTTCTTGTCGCTTTCTTTGTCATCTTCAGGGTGAGCCTGAAGTCCGAGATTGAAGAAAAGTACGAGGCCATCCGCGCCGCCGGCTACCCCGTCACGTTGGCCGAACTCGACGAATGGTACTCCATACCTCCAAATGCCGAGAACGCGGCGTACTACTACGCGGATGCCTTCTCCTGCTATCAGCAGTTGTCCGGCGGCAATGCCGATCATCTGCCAATTATCGGCAAGGCAGAGCTTCCTGCGAGAACAGAGCCTCTGGCCGAAGAAACCAAAACCCTCATTGCTAAGTACCTCGCCGACAACCGCCAGGCGCTCGAGCTTCTGCACAAGGCCGCCGGGATAGAGCATTGCCGCTACCCGGTCGATTATGGCATGGGCTTTGGTGCGCTGTTTCCTCACCTTGCAGAGCTACGCAAGGGTGGGCGGATTCTTGCCCTCAAAGCCCTGCTTGACGCCGAGAATGCACAGCCCGAATCAGCTATTAGCTCAATAAGTACCAGTTTCGCTCTGGCACGCTCGGTTTCCAGAGAGCCTATGCTTATTCCTCAACTCGTCCGTATGGCCTGTCAGACCCTGGCGGTATCCAGCCTCGAAAGAGTTCTCAACAGAAGTGAACTCACGGACGAGCAATTGCTCGGCCTGAGCCGGACCGTGAGTGAGGCCGAGGACCTCTCAGGTATGTCCCGGGCATTTGTTGGAGAAAGATGCTGTGGCCTTGCAGTATTTTCCGCGCCTGCGCATAAAAGAACAGAAATCATTGGCCACCTTCCTGCGGCTCTGCTTTATGAGGCCATCGGCATGGCCGATGCCGACCAGAGGCTTTACCTTGAGATGATGGACGACTATATAAGAGCCAATGAACTCCCGCTGCACCAGCGTCAAGAAGCCGTTAACGCCGCTGTGGAGAGAATCGAGAACCTGCCCAAGACACGCGTCCTGGTGCGCAAAATTATAGAAGCCTATGCAAACGTGACAAAGCTGGACCTGAGAAGCATCGGTCGCCTGCGCACGGCGCAGGCTGCGGTTGCTGTTGAGCGCTATCGCCTCGCGGCCGGCAGACTGCCCGATACGCTGGCGGACCTTGTGCCCGGCTATCTCGACGCCATACCCACTGACCCCTTCGACGGCAAAGACCTGCGATACAAGAAGCTCGACATCGGCTTTGTTGTCTATAGCATAGGCGAGGACAAAACCGACAACGGCGGAAAAGAACCCATGCCCAAAGGCAAGAGGGAAGGCTGTGATGTAACGTTCATAATTGAGCGGTAGCTTACAGGCTTCGCTCCGCTCAGAATGACACTTTCTTAGGTTTTCGACAACGCAAGCGGCTAACAAGAGGACGTAATTGGCGGGCCATCCGCAAAGATAACACCCATTTCGGCAGAGGTCGCACATAAACCGCTCTCGTGGGCCCCATAACGTCCTTGGCGAGCCTTTTTTTTGGCCGGAAAATTACGCTAAGCCGCCTTTGGAAAAGTACTTGCCGAAATCCGGCGGGGCCGTTAAAATAGAGTTGGATATTCCTTTTGGGAGAAAGTTATGAAATTTGGCGAAATTTGCCGGATAAATCGTTACCCTTCGAGAGGATTCTGCGTCATTAGATAAGCCGGACGTAACAGTTGTATTGAGAACCTTGTCCTTATTGTACGGGGCAGCAGATAAACAGCGTGCTTCCGTGTTGAAAGGGGTCAAGCCATGCTCAAGGTATTTGAAAAGAAACTCAGGCTGGTCCGCCTTCGCTGCAGCGTCAATTTACTCCTCGAACACACAGGCCGGGTCCTGGCCGCCGCAGGAGCGGTTGCGGTGCTTGCGGTTCTTGTCGAAAAACTCTTCGCCCTGACCGTCGTCAACCCGTGGACGGTCCGGATTTTCCCTGCTGCGGCAGTATTCTCAGGATGCGTGCTCTGGCTGCTTAACCATCCGAGCCGCATGCAGGTTTCGCTGCTGCTCGATGAGCGTCTCAGGCTGCATGAGCGTTTCAGCACAACTCTGGCGCTGGCGCATTCTGAGCATCCCTTCGCATCGGCGGCCCGCGACGAAGCCTACGAGACGGCCCGGCGCATAAACCCGCAGGCCCATTTCCCCATAAGGCCTTCGCGATACTGGGCCTTCGTTGGCGGGACGTGGTTTGCCGCGGTGATGCTGGCAATGTTTATGCCGCAGAAAGACCTGCTTGGCTTTCTGAAGAACCGCCGGCAACAGCAGCAGCAGGCTCAGCAGATACAAACCGCCACCGCCGATGTCAACGAGACGACCGCGATTGTCAAATCCACCCTGAGCCAGTTAGGCAAGCCGGAGCTGGCCAAGGACTTGGGCGGACTCAATCAGGTCCCCGAGGGCGCGAAGCCCGATGATATCAAGCGACAAGCCATCCGCAAGCTGAGTGACATCTCCGACGAGCTAAAGAAGATGCAGAACGCCGCGCAGGTGGACTCTATGAAACTGATGCAGCAGATGTTCAAGCAGCTCCCCGGCTCTTCCGAGGCCTTCTCGCAGGAGCTGCGTCTGGCGCTGGCAAAGGGAAATTTCGACAAGGCCTCCAGTGTGTTGCGGGAAATGCAAAAACAGCTCCTCGAAGGCAAGCTCTCGGACGAGCAGCGAAAGGCCCTGACCGACCAGCTTCAGGAATTGGCTAGGCAGCTTCAGCAGCTCGCGGCCAAGAACGAGGAGTTGGAAAAGGAGATGGAAAAGCTTGGCCTCGACAAAGAACTTGCCAAGTCAACCGAACAGCAACTGCGTCAGGCCCTTCAAAAACAGGGTCTGAGTGGGGAACAGATTGAGCAGCTTCTGCAAAAGGCCGCCGTCTGCCGCATGGCGAGCGGCCGATGCTCCGGCCTGGGCCAGGCAATGGGCGCCTGCGGAACCGGCGCCGGCGGCTTGTCCGGAGATGAATTGGGCGGCCTTGCCGAGCAGCTGGACCAGCTCGAAGCGCTTCAGCAGCAGTTGATGCTCACCCAGGCCGCGCTCGACCAAATCGCCAGAGCTTGTGCGGGCCTCGGAAAGGGAATGTGTAAAGGGCTCGGCTGCCAGGGTGCAAACTGTCCATTTTGCGGCGGCCGCGGCTGTAACGGTTATGGACCTTTTCGGACAGGGTCGTCTCGGGGAATGAGTTCCGGCACGGGAGGCCCGGGAATCGGCTACGGCCCCCGCGCCACCGACCAGGACGGTCAGACCTCAACAATGAAAGCCACCGTGCAAAACAAGGACGCGAAAGGTCCGACAATCGCCAGCTGGTACTTCAAAGGCACTCAGGTCAAGGGCGAAGCCCAGCGTGATTTTTCCGAGGTTATGCAGGCCGCCCGCGACAACGCCGCCGAAGCAATTAGTGAAAACCAGATCCCGCGAAGGTACGAGGAGGCGGTAAAGACCTATTTTGGCCGGCTCGAAAAGTCCGGCAATGAATAACGAACGCTCCAAGACGAGGTTTGTCGGCCCAGGTCTCGCCGGATGCCGAGAGCGGGCCTTTTGAATCTCTTTCGTAGAGTCAGCGGTATGCGAAAAAAAAAGACGGCTATCTGCACCGGCATCTTTGCAATGCTCGCTGTTCTCTTTGTTGCGTTGCTGCTCTGCTGTCGTCAAAGGCCGTCTCAGGAACGGGCGAGGGTCGTTCTTTATTGCTCCGTGGACCAGGTGATTGCCGAACCGATTATTGCCGAGTTCGAAAAGCAGACCGGCATAAAGGTCGCGGCCCGGTTCGACACCGAAGCCACGAAGACCGTGGGTCTGATTCAAAAGATACGTGCTGAGGGCGTCTCGCCGATCGCAGACGTCTTCTGGTCGAACGAGATTTTTCACACCATACGCTTGGCGCATGAGGGTCTGCTGGCGCCTTACGAAGGCCCGTCCACAAAAGATTGGCCCGCCTTATTACATGACGCAGAGGGCAAATGGTACGGCTTCGCCTTGAGGGCCCGGGTCATCGCCTACAACACGCAAAGGGTATCACGAGAGCAGGCCCCGCAGACGTTGGAGGAAGTTCTCGACCCCAAGTGGAAAGGTCGCCTGATTATGGCTGCCGCTGAGTTCGGCACAACCGGGGGTGACGTCGCCAGTTGGTTTGCGCATTATGGCTTTGACCGCGCACACAGGATTCTGCAGGCACTGAAAGCAAATAGAGTTCGCCTGGTCGACGGCAACAGCACGGCTGTTAGAATGATCGCCATGGGTCAGGCCGACGTGTGCTTTACCGACACAGATGACGTCTATGCCGCACAGCGCAACGGCTGGCCCGTCGCCATGAACTACCTCGACCAGGGCGGCAACGGCCCGCTGGTGATACCCAACACCGCGGCGGTAATCAACGGCGCCCCACATCCGGAATTGGCAAAGCGGCTAATGGAATTTCTCCTGAGTGAGAAGTGTGAGCAGATGCTGGCGCAGAGCGATTCGCATAATAGTCCTGTTCATCCGTCTCTGGCAGAAGAGTTCAGGACGTACGCCATCCCCCGGCCCCTTAGCGTCGACTACAAAGAAGTGGCCGACCAATTGCCGACTGCCATCAAGACCGCAGGGGAGGTTCTTCGATGAATCGCCTCGGCCTCACCAGATGTTGCAAGAGCCGCCCAAACAGTGATGCGGTTGCAACCCGGTTGCTTAGGGTGTGTTCTCTGGTTGTTTGGGGGGCGGTAATTCTCACGCCGCTGCTTATTCTCTTCGTTCAGGCCCTCTCTGGCGCCGCCGGACCGCAGAGCCCCAACATCTTCGCTTCTGCGCTGCGTTCATTTTTCCTGGCGGCGATTATCTCGGCCGTGGCCGTATTCTTAGGCTGTGTCCCCGGTCGGCTCCTGGGAACCACCCGTGCCCATCACGACGTGCTGCTGTTGTTGCTGCTTGTACCACTGCTTCTGCCCCGGTACGTCCTTTACTACGCGTGGAGTCTCTTGTTGACTCCTACCACCGCCCTGGGCGCATACCTCGCCGAACGCCCCGACCTTGCAAGGGCAATCCACGCCTGGACCTCATCGGCGGCACTGGTCCTATGGTACTGGCCTTTGGCGGCGCTGCTGATTGCCCAAGGCTGGCGAAATATTGATCGCCAAATCCGGGACTGCGCATCGCTGGACGCCGGTCCTGTTCGAATCTTTTTGAGCATAACCCTGCCGTTGCTTGCGCGCCCTCTGGTATTGGCCTTTGCCGTTTGTTTTGTCATGTCGGTTTCCGAATTCGCCACCTTTCACCTGGCGGGCATTCGGACGATCGGCACCGAGCTTGCCGTTCTTTATCAGCAGACGGGGTCACATAGCCAGGTCGCCCGCGCCGCCTGGCCCGTCGCCGGGGTCGCACTTGTTGTCGCATTGGTCCTTGCAAAAAGCGTCCCGTCGTGGACGCCCTCCGCGGCCCCCCTCGGAAGCGTCCAAGTCACGTCACAGCGATGGAGATGGACCGTCCTGCTCATTCTTATTGCAGTTTCGGTCGTGGCGCCGGTGGCGCTGCTGGCGGGCAACGTCACTGACGCCACCGCCTTAAAACAGTTCTTGACTTTGCATCTGGATGATTTGACGTGGTCGTTTATTGTCGCCGTCGGCGCCGCCGCCATAGCGCATATCATTGCTTTCGGCGTTTTGTCACTTGGTGAGGCGCGCCGGCCGGGCGAGGCGCCCGCATCTGGAACTCGTAAATACCGGCTGCGTCAACTTGCGGCCTTTGCGGTTCGTGTCACTGTGTTCGTGGCGATGCTTGTTCCGGCTTCGCTGATTGCGGTGAGCCTGCTTGAAATGCCGGCCTTATGCGGCTTTCCCGCGGCGTTGCGGCAGGGCTGGTATATCGTCTCGGCCGGCCAGGCTGCCCGCTTTGCAGGCGTCGCGCTTATCTTACTTACGCTGACCAGATATTCCCATCACAGACAACTGGCGGAGATGGCGTCGCTCGACGGGGCCGGAGGTCTCCGGGCGTGGTGGTATGTGCAGTTTCCTCAAACCTGGCCGGTGCTTCTGGGCTCGTTTATCCTGATTGTGATGCTCGGCAGCACAGAACTCTCGGCCACCATGGTCCTTCTGCCGCCGGGATTGCCCAATTTCGCCCAGCGTCTGCTCAATCAAATGCATTACCTCGGAGACCAGCAGGTCATCGCCTCGTGTCTTGTGCTCACTTGCCTGTTCCTTGTTCTGGCCGTCGTCATCGTACTGATGCTGCGATTCTTCCGTCTGTATCGAAGGGCCGTCTTTTTGATTCTGGCCGTTTGTTTGCTGGCGCCGGGCGGCTGTGATGACACCTCCACCGCCGCCGGCCGGGCGAGAGTGCTCTATGCTTTCGGGCGCACGGGTCGAGGATCGGCAGAATTCATGTACCCACGTGCCATCGACATCAACGCCGACGCCTCCCTCTTTGTTGTCGACAAGACCGGCCGAATCCAGAGGCTCACCCCCCGCGGAGAGTCGCTGAGCGTGATTAACATGCCTTTGACCGAAGCCGGCAAGCCCACTGGAATCAGCGTAGGCCCCAATGGCAACCTTTACGTTGCAGATACCCATTACCACCGGGTAGTCGTCTTCTCTCCGGAAGGCAAGTTGATAAAGCAGTTCGGTAAGTTCGGCCGGGACGATGGCTGCTTTATCTATCCCACTGATGTCGCCTTTGCCCCGGACGGCAGAATCTTCGTCAGCGAGTACGGCGGCAACGACCGTGTGAGCATCTTCAGCGGCGAGGGGGGTTTCCTGAAATCTTTCGGCGCCCCCGGCAGCGAGGCGGGGCGGTTGGCCCGTCCCTCAGCGCTTTGTGTTGATGCGTCGCGGAGCCGGCTTTACGTTGCAGACGCCTGCAATCATCGAATCGCTGTTTATAACCTCGAGGGCAACTTGACCGGTTACATCGGCTCGCTCGGGCGCGAGCCCGGACAGCTCCGCTACCCTTACGACCTTGCGTTGTTGCCGGACGGAATACTGGTCGTGTGCGAGTACGGAAATAATCGCCTCCAGTTGTTCAGTCCGGAAGGACACAGCCTCGGCGTTTACGGCAGGGCCGGACGCGACAGCGGGGAACTGGCCTATCCATGGGGCGTTGCCGTTGACAAACAGCGGCGTGCATTTGTTGTTGACGCGGGTAATAACAGAATTCAGGTGTGGCAGCTATGACCGCAAGCTACAGTTTTTATTTTGCCCAGCCCTGGTGGCTGCTGGCCCTGGTGCTTCTGGCGCCTGTCATCTGGCTCGCGCAGCGAAGTCTCAATACGCTGGGCAGGGTCCGTCGAACGATGGCTATCGTCCTGCGGTGTCTTGTAATTATCATTCTTGTAATGCTGCTGGCACGACCGATGCTCTCCCAGAAAAATGAGCAGCTTACGGTGATTGCAGTCATCGACCGTTCTCAATCAATCCCAGATCCGCTGCAGCAGGCCTCTCTCGCCTACCTTGCCCGGGCGCTGGCCAATAAGCCTTCTGCGGACCGGCTTGCGGTTGTCGATATCGCCGAGGTCGCAAGTATTTCCAAGCTGCCTTCAACCGACATCGAAATTCGCCGGCGCAATCCCACTCTCATGGGATTAGCGAGCAGACTGGCCGACGGTATTCAAATGGCGATGGCTATCGCACCACCGGACACCGCCGCCAGAATACTGCTGGTCAGCGAGGGCAACCAAACGGACGGCGACCTCAAAGAAGCCGCTCGACTCGCCGCGGCCAACCGGATTCCCGTCGATGTCCTGCCACTGCGTTACCAGTATGAACGGGAGGTGGTTTTCAGACGTCTGGCCGGGCCGTCCAAGGCCCGAAGCGGTCAGACTGTTTCTCTGCGTTTCATTCTGAACAGCACGGCGCCGGCCCGGGGCAAGATTTTCCTGAACCTCAACGATAAACCCGTTGACCTGGCGCCGGATTCGCCGGAAATAGGCGTCCCGGTAGAGCTGGAGCCTGGCACCAACGTAAGGACGGTATCCGTTCCTGTGGGCAGGCGCGGCATGCACGAGTTTGAGGCTGTTTTTATACCCGATGATTCCGAACAGGACAAGATATCGCAGAACAATATGGCCAGCGCCATGACCTATGTGGCGGGACCCGGGCATGTCCTGGTGGTCGATTCGGACGGCTCAGTCGCACCCATCCTCAATAAGGCGCTGCAGAATTCCGATATCGAGGTGCGCTATACTCCCGCCGCAGAACTGCCCGACAATCTTGCCCGCCTGATGGATACCGATGCCGTCATCATGGCCAACACCGATATCAGCAACTTCACATATCAGCAGCAGGAAATGCTCTGCCGCTATGTCAGTGACATAGGCGGCGGGCTAATCATGGTCGGCGGGCCGCAGGCCTTCGGCGCCGGCGGGTGGATCGGCTCACCGGTCGCCCAAATCCTGCCTGTCGATTTGGACCCGCCGCAGAAAAAGCAGCTGCCCAAAGGGGCGCTGGTGCTGATTATGCACGCCTGCGAGATGCCGCAGGGAAACTTCTGGGGAAAGAAGGTTGCCGAAGCGGCTGTAAAGACTCTGAGCAGCCTCGACCTCGCCGGCATCCTCGCCTACAGCTGGCAGGGGGCCGGTGACTGGGTGTATCCGTTGTCGCCGGTCGGTGACAAAAAAGCGGTCCTCTCGGCCATCAACCAGATGCAGATGGGCGACATGCCCAGCCTGCATGACCACCTGCAGGCTGCTTACAACGCACTAAAAGATTGTGATGCCGCACAAAAGCACGTCATTGTAATCAGCGACGGCGACCCACAGCCGCCATCCCAGCAGTTGCTGACCCGATGCCGGCAGGCGCAGATCACGGTAACCGGTGTTGGTATCTTTCCACATTCTCCCGCCGACGTGCAGAGTTTGTATAGCGTCTCCCAGGCGACCGGCGGCCGGTTCTACAACGTTACCAACCCTCAGCAACTGCCCCAGATATTCATCAAGGAAGCCCAGGTGGTCCGGCGCAGCCTCATTGTCGAAGAGACTTTTTCGCCTCAGATTACCTACTCGCTCAGTGAGATAACCAGGGGGCTTAATCCGCCGCTGCCGAACCTTGACGGGTACGTCCTGACCGGCCCCAAAGGCGGACTGTCACAAATCATCCTTTCGAGCAATCAAGCGGACCCGGTGCTCGCCGCCTGTCAGTCGGGTCTGGGGCGGTGCGTTGCTTTTACCAGCTCGGTTGACAGCCGGTGGGCGTCCAACTGGCTCCAGTGGCCCGGCTTTGAGACCTTCTGGGAACAGACCGTCCGATGGGCGGCAAAGCCCGCTCAGGCCTCCGACTGCGAGGTCTTCGCCGACGTCGAGGGGCGCAAGGTCACGGTCAATGTCGAGGCGCTGGACGCCGAAGGCAGGTTCCTGCAGCTTGCCAACATCGACGGACAGATAATAGCGCCGGATATGTCCAACGAGGCGCTCGGACTTACACAAATCGGCCCCGGGCAGTACCGCGCCCAGTTTCAGGCCGATGCCTCCGGAAGTTACGTCGTCAATCTGCGATACCGAAAGCTCGGAGAGGACGCCGAAACACACCTTACCCAGACCACCGTGACCATCCCCTTTGCACCTGAGTTTCGGGACCTTTCGGATAATGCCCCACTGCTCAACGAAGTAAGCCAAATCACCGGCGGCAATATTCTCAGCGCGGACCCGAACCAGGCGAATCTGTTTGATTACACTGGAGTTAAGTTCCCCGAAACCCAGTTGCCGCTCAACCGCCACCTGATGTTGGCATGGCTCGTTCTGTTTTTGTCGGATGTCGCGGTGCGGAGGGTCGCAGTGGACTTCAAGGCCGGAGCACAGTGGGTCGCCGCCTTCGTGCGCTCCCTTCGCACCGACCTCAAGGCCGATCAGACCCTTGAGCGCCTGCGGCTCAGGCGCGACAAGCTGCGTGAGCAGCTCGTCGCCCGCTCGACCGACCAGTTTGCTTCCAAACGATACGAAGCGCCGGCCGAATCCAGGGCCGATTTGCCCATGGCGGACACGAAACCGACCGAGCCGCCCCGACAGAAGAAGGTGGGAGAGCCAACGGAGGAAAGGCCCGCGCCCGCAGAGCAGCCCTCACACATTCAACAGCTTCTAAGAGCCAAGCGTCAGGCCGCCGAGCGCCGAATGGAAGAAGAACCGGAAAACAACGAATAGGTATATGCTTAGGAGATAATTGAAATGTCAAAAACAGAAGAAGATGTTCAAAGCCAGTGCCGCGAGTTTCGCGAAATGTTCGAGTCGTTGCGAAGCGAGATTGCCAAGGTGATTGTGGGCCACGACGAAATCGTTGAAAACGTATTGATTTGCCTTTTCTGCGGCGGGCACGTGCTGCTCGAAGGAGTGCCGGGCCTGGGTAAGACACTGCTGGTGCGCACGCTCAGCTCGGCTCTGTCACTGGAGTTTCGGCGAATCCAGTTCACACCTGATTTGATGCCCGCCGATATCATGGGCACGAATATCGTTATGGAGGACGCGGCCACAGGCCGACGACAGTTCGAGTTCCAGCCGGGCCCCATCTTCGGACAGATTATCCTCGCCGACGAAATCAACCGCGCCACGCCAAAGACACAGTCGGCCATGCTCGAAGCGATGCAGGAGCATTCGGTCACGAGCGGCGGTCAGCTCCGCAGGCTGCCCGAACCGTTCATGGTCCTGGCCACCCAGAACCCCATAGAGCAGGAAGGGACCTATCCGCTGCCGGAAGCCCAGCTCGACCGTTTCTTCTTCAAGCTTCTGGTGCCTTACAGCAACCGCGAGGAGCTCGGCGCGATTATCGACCGCACCACCGCCGGCGAAGACCCTCGTGCCAGCGCCGTCATTAACGACGAGCAGATAATGTGGGCCCAGGGGCTGGTCAGGCACGTCGCCATCGCCCCCCACGTGCAGGACTACGCGATTCGTCTGGTCCTGGCGACGCATCCGCAGGGCGAGTTTGCCACTGATATGACGAACCGCTTCGTGCGGTTCGGCTCTTCGCCCCGCGGCGTGCAGGCACTTGTTCTGGCCGGAAAGGTCCGTGCAATGCTGGACGAGCGCTACCACGTGAGCTTCAGTGACATCGCCGGCGCCGTCCTGCCGGGAATGCGCCACCGCATCCTGCTCAACTTCGAAGGTCAGGCCGAAGGCATAATAAGCGACGATGTTCTCAACGAGATACTCGAAAAAACTCCCAGAACTCTGGAAAAGGACGTGAAGGTGCCATGAGCCAGTCCAAAACCACAGTTTCGAGAAAACGATTGACCGACCTGCTCGACCCGAAGTTCATGGCCAGGCTGGACTCGCTCGACGTTCTCAGCCGAAAGATACTTCAGGGAAAGCTCCAGGGTGAACGGCGTTCCAAGCGGCGCGGACAGAGCGTCGAATTCGCAGACCATCGACCCTACGTCGCCGGGGATGACCTGCGTTTCGTTGACTGGAACATCTATGGCCGGCTGGACCAGTTGTTCCTCAAACTCTTTCTTGAAGAGCAGGACCTGACCGTTCATGTGGCGATGGATGCCAGCGCTTCGATGAGTTTTGGCGAGCCTTCAAAGGAGCTTTTCATCAAGAAGCTCGCCGCGGCTCTGGCCTATATCAGCCTGGTCAACAATAACAGAGTCACCATAAGTGCGTTTGCCGACGGCGTGCAGGCGCAGCTTGCCAATATGCGAGGCCGCAATTACCTGCCCCAAATGGCCGAGATGCTATTGACCCTTGGCAGTGAGGGCCTGTCGCATTTCGAGAGTTCCGCCCGTCAGATTGCCGCAGGACGAATCGGCTCGGGCATAATGATTGTATTATCCGATTTCTTATTCAAAGAGGGTTTTGACACGGGCCTCAGGCGCCTTATGGCAAGACAGTATGACCTCTACGTTATACAGGTTGTTTCGGCTCAGGAGCTTTCGCCCGAACTCAGTGGCGACTTGAAGCTGGTCGATATCGAAGACGCCGATGCGGCCGAAATCACGGTGAGCGGCGCCTTGTTGAAATATTACAAACGGACGCTGACCGCCTACTGCAATGAACTAAAGGATTTCTGCACCCGTCGCGGAGCAACGTACGTGCTCGTTAATTCCGCCGACTCCGTCGAGTCGCTGGTCCTGAACTATCTGCGACGGATTCGACTGCTTCGCTGACTATTTTGACAGGAGCAAGATATCTATGGAATGGCTGACGCCATTGACAGCACTTTACGCGGCCGCCGCCGCCGTGCCGGTGCTGCTGCTGCTTTACTTCCTGAAGCTGAAACGCCGCGAACAACTGGTCTCCTGCACCCTGCTCTGGAAGCGGGCCGTCCAGGACCTCCAGGTCAACGCCCCGTTTCAAAGGATAAGGCGAAATATCCTGCTGCTGCTGCAATTACTGATGCTCGCCGCCGTCCTGCTCGCATTGGGCGGGCCGCTTCTGTCGCGCATCGCCGCACCGGGCCGAAGATTCGTCTTGCTGATTGACCGCTCCGCCAGTATGAGCGCCGCCGATGTCAAGCCCACCCGGCTCGATGATGCAAAAAAACAGGCAGAGTTGTTTGTCCAGTCCGTCGGCGCCCAGGCCCTGTTCTCGCTCGGCGCAAAGAGCGACCTGGTTATGGTTATAGCCTTTGACGACCATCCCAAAGTCATGTGCAATTTCACGTCGGACAAGCGTCAGTTGGTCGCCGCCATAGAGGCAATAATGGCTGGGCACGGCGGCTCTTCGTTAGCCGAAGCCGTGGTCGTCGCCAGGGCCTTCGCTCAGTCGCCGGGCCTTGAGCCCGACAGCAGAACCACGCAGGAGCCCGCCCGGCTGGTCTTGTTCAGCGACGGTCGAATACCTGATTTGAAGAATATCGTTGTCGCCTCCGATGAGCTGGTCTTCAACTGCACAGGCCGTTCAGCCGACAATATCGCCGTTACCGCCATGCAGGCCAGAAGAACCTATGAATCCCCCGACGAGATAAACGTCTTTGCCACCCTAATAAACTACGGCTACGAGCAGGCAGCCTGCGACGTCCAGCTCAGTCTCAACACCGACGTGCGAGCCGTCAGGTCCGTCACCATCCCTCCACGCAGTAGTGACAGCGGACCCGATGCCAACGAGCCAGGCAAGGTCGCCCTCAACTTCACCTTGTCCCACGCCGACGCCGCCGTCATCGAAGTCAGGCAGCTCCAACCCGATGCCCTGTCCTGTGACGACGCCGCCTGGGCCGTTGTCTCGCCTCCTCGCAGACTGTCGGTCTTGCTCGTAACCGCTGGCAATATCGTGCTCGAATCCGGCCTGCGGGCCTCGCCGCTCGCAAAGCTCGATGTGCGTTCGCCGGCGCAATTCGATGCAATGGACCATGCGGCCCTGAGCGTTGACCAGCCTTACGATGTTATCGTACTGGACAATCATGTACCGGGCTCACTTCCCAAGTGCAGATACCTTATCTTCGGCCGGCCCCCGGCCGGCAGCGACGTGGCCGTTGCCGAGCAGGTCGAGAACCAGGTCATCGTGGATTGGCGGCCGAAGCACGCCGTGCTCCAGTACGTCAATCTCACCAACCTTTTTGCCGCCAAGTCTTTCAGAATGACTCCGCCTCGTGATGCCGAGGTCCTCGCGGAGTTCAATGAGACGCCGGCCCTCGTTCTCGTCCGACGGCAAGGCAGCACCTTCCTGATTGCGGGATTTGATGTCCTGCAGACGAACTGGCCCTTCGAGCCGGGCTTTGTCCTGTTCTGCTACAACGCCGTGAGCTTCCTCGGCACGGAGGCAGGGCAGAAGTATCAGACTAACCTGCAGGTTGGAGAGCCCATCGTTGTTGACGGTCTGACACCCGGCGCCACGGCGCGTATTTCCGGTCCGTACCTTCCCGGTACCGAAGTCACGGCCACGCCCGCCGGCTCCATACGGTTTTCGGGAGACGACCGAGTCGGCCTCTACAGTGTTGCCGTCCCGGATCAGCCTCTCAGAATGTTTGCGGTCAATCTGCTCGACGCATCGGAAAGCGACATCAAGCCCGTCGGGGAGATTGTCATGTCAGGGCAGATCGTGCAGGCGCGCCAGCAGCCTGTCAGCCGCGCCAACCTGCCCTTGTGGCCCTGGCTTGTGGGCCTGGCATTGGCCCTTGCGTGTCTCGAGTGGCTCGTGTATAATAAGAAAGTGAGAATCTGATACATAAGCCCCTTATGTGCAGAGGGTTAAACATGGTGAGAACTTCCTTCGTTATTTCCGCAGGGTGCGTGCTCATCCTCGCCGGTTTCGCGCAGGGCGATTCACCTTTCAACGTGGACGTGTTCTGGGGATGGGACTATTGCTACCGCCCGATGGAATGGACGCCTGTCGTCGTCGGCATCAGCAGCACGCTAACCGAGCCCTTCCAGGGTAGCGTGAGTATCTCGGCGCATCAGGACGGGCTGAATAGCCTCAATATAACTCACGGGTTTGTTCTCACGCCGGACCTGCCCGCACAATTGCCCCTCGTTACCAAGCTTGCGTTCGCCGTTGACAAGTGTGACGTAAGAATAGTCGAGGTGCCCGGCGGAAGAACTCGATGGAACAACAACTTCGACCTTATGGATTTTTCCACGCGACAGCGGGTGCTGACGCCTGTTGATGAAAGCGACCTTTTCATAGGCTTGGTGGGCCACCAAAGATTCGGACTCACACAATTGTCCAGAAAATCGTTATGTCTGTCCCATTACGGCTCCGGCAGGGTACATGTTGCAGTAAAATTGCCGCAAACCGTTCCATGGGACTGGACCGGTTTTGCGTGCCTCGACCTGCTGATACTGTATGACCCCGACTGGACCCTCTTCAACAAGTATCATCTTGGCGCGATTGCCCAATGGGTCGCCAACGGAGGAAAATTATTCCTGATCTTGGGTACAAACCCACTGTCCTCCGACAATCCGATCGCTGGTGTGCTGCCCTGTCAATTGGACCAGCCGAAGGAAGTGACCCTCTCGGCGGAGATTCTCGCAAAATGGAATCTAAGCGCAAATGACGCCGAACGTGTCACCGTCTGGCCTCTGCAGCCTAAACCCGACGTCCCCATCTGTTACAGCCAAACCGATGACGGAGTGGGTCTGTTCACTGCCGCCAAAGTCGGTTTTGGCAAGGTCGCAGTGTTGGCTTTTGACCCTTCGACGCTGTCCGACCTGCAAAAGGTCCATGCGTGCAGGTTCTGGGCCAATAGAATCGCGGCCGTCCTGGCGGATATTCGCGAGGCGCAGGCCGGGGCAAAGGAGCAGGGCCCTCGCAAATACGAGCCCACCGCCATCATCGGATGCCCCCTGACCGGTGACCAGGTTCATCTGGATCGCAGCAAAGGTGGAATCGAAATGACGATCGGCGGTCTTGAAACTGGAAAGTACAGGATAATATCCTATCACAACAATCCCTTTGCACCACGCGGGCCTTTTGGGCCTATCGACATCTACGTCAACGGCGCCCTTTACAGCAGGAACAACCGTCAAACCGAGGTCTATGAAGATGAGAAAGCCGCCACCGCTGTGACAGAGTTCAGGGTGCTCGCTCCCGATGCCGTGGCAATCGAATTCCGAGCGATGGGGTCGGAGTCTCATCAGCGAGCGATGTTGTGCGGCTTTGAGCTCTTCAAATTGCCAGCCTCCGAGAATGACAAAACTGCCGAAGATATTGGCGAACGCACCCTTGCCGTGGATTTCGGGGCAAAGCCTTATCTTCTGGCGCCAGGTTTCATCGGACTTGGTCTGCCCATGGAGGACCGGCGTCCAATGGTGGAGTTTGGGGAATCCGATGGCCTGCCGTCAGGAATGACCATTGCTGTCAGCTCCACCAATAAGCAGGATGACATCCAGTTTCGTCCCAACGCCGGTCCCATCTACCGAAGAGGAGGCGAAAGAGTCGTCCCTCCTCATTTTGCCGCCGAAAGGTCCATTGAATTCGTCGAGGATGCCGAAAGCGCCCTCACCAACCGAGACCAGCACGCGTATCAGGTCGGGGGCGCCCAGGTGGCAAGCAACGAGGTCATGAAATATCTCTACAGCATCAGCGAGATGAGGCCTTTGAGTATATGGTGGGTGATTCTGCTGCTGGCCGCTCTGGCCGTTCTGCTCGGACCGGTCGATTATACAATCCTCAAACGCAGGGACCGCCTGCCCCTGACCTGGCTGACTTGTGCCGTCTGGATTGCACTTTTCACCGGCGGGGCCTACTACGGCGTGCAGGAACTCCGCGGCGGCAAGATGCAGGCCAGGGTGGTTTCGGTCCTGGACGCAATCGCGGACGAAGAATGCGCCTGGTCCACCGTGTATTGCGGATTGTTCGCCCCGAAGAGCGACGATTACAGACTCGATGGACTGAGGGAGAATCAGTGGTGGTCCGGCATTGCCCCCAGCGAGGAATCTCTCTACGATTACCGCCCTGAGACGGGCACCAGAAACATCTATTGCGTACAGCAGGAGGGCTACAACCAGCCCTACTCCTTGCCCATCAATATCTGGACCATGCAGTGTCTGCTCGACGAGTCGCCTTTGGGCGACTTTCCTTTCACCGCGCGGCTCACAAGAACGGGCGACCAATTCGTTCTCGATGTGACCAACCTCTCTGACAGCCCAATCGTTGAGGGTTATGTAGTCTTCGGTGACGAAATGGCGCTTGATTTTGGCGCTGTTGGCGCCAATGCCGGTGGTCGCTTTGAGGGCCGGCCGCATCGCCGGGATTCGTGGGTCAGTCTTACGCCACAGCACCGAACGAGAAGTTTGGAATATGAGCTGGCCTACTATGCGCGCGGGTCCCTGCAGCGCACCGAGGCCATAAAGAAATACCTCGATAACGGCGCTGCGGTCGTCTGTGCCAGGTACAACGGTGCTCCGGCGCCTTTCTCCATCAAGGACCGTACGTGCGCTTATCACCATGTACAATTGGCTCGACTCGTTGTTTTTCCCGAAGAAGAAAAGGAACCGCGAAATGATCCAAACCAAAAGTCTCAGTAAGTACTACGGTAATCTGGCCGCTCTTGTCGATCTGGATCTTGGCATTAAGGATGGTGACATCTTTGGTTTCATCGGACCGAACGGTGCCGGGAAAACCACCACCATGCGAATTCTTGCGACGCTCCTTGAGCCCACCCGCGGCAAGGCGTTCATCAACGGTCTCGACGTCACCAAACAGGGCAAGAAGGTCCGCCGCCTCGTCGGCTACATGCCCGACTTCATGGGCGTTTACGACGACCTCAAGGTGTTCGAGTACCTCGAGTTTTTCGCCGCCGCATTCGGAATAGAAAGCCGAAGGCGCAAGTCCATCGTCGAAGGCGTCCTCGAGCTGACCGACCTCAAGACCAAACAAAACGCCGCCGTGGACAGTCTCAGCCGCGGGATGCAGCAGCGACTGGGCGTGGCGCGCGTGCTCATCCACGACCCGAAAGTGCTCATCCTCGACGAGCCGGCCAGCGGACTCGACCCCCGCGCGAGAATCGAAATAAGAGAGCTTTTGCGTGAGCTCAAACGCATGGGCAAAACCATCATGATTTCCAGTCACATCCTGAGTGAGCTGGAAGAAATCTGCGACCACGTCGGTATTATCGAGCACGGCCGGCTGATTTTCAGCGGCACCATGGAGGAAATTCGACCGCGTCTCGGAATAAAAAGCAGGGTCCGCGTTCGCGTCGGCGACAACCCGGATAGGGCCGTAGAGCTGCTCTCGGCGCTGCCGCAAATAAGCCAGGTCCAGCTTGTCGGTGATGACATCGCCGTCACCTTCCATGACGGACAGCAGGCCAACGGCATCGTCGCCCGCACCCTCGTCAACGGCGGTCTCGATGTGATCTCGCTTCAGCCCGAACGCCTGAAGCTCGACGACGCCTTCCTGCAGTTGACAAAAGGTATTGTCCATTAAGCTTTGTTGTCGTACCTGACGCGAGAGGGCGCTATGGCCAGGGCCTTGATCAGTTGCCTTTCTAAAATCCTAAATCCCACCTGGATGACCGGGCCCATCTTCGACAAAGAGCTTCGTGTCTCCAGCCGAAGAAGAAGAAACTATGCCCTTCGTTTTCTCTACCTCGCCGGTCTGACTGTCTTGCTCGTGCTGGTCTGGCTTAGCACCGTAAGATATGGCGGCAGCGCCGCCGTATATGTCTCCCAAATGGCCGAGGCCGCGAAGGCAATAATTACCGCCATCGTCGTCTTCCAGTTCCTCGCCGCCCAGTTGATTGCCGTGGTCATGCTCAGCACCTCCATCAGCGACGAAATCTATCACCGCACCCTCGGGCTTCTGATGACCACCCCCATCAACGGCCTGCAGATTGTCATGGGTAAGCTCTTCAGCAGGTTACTGCAGATAATCCTGCTGCTGGCGCTAAGCCTGCCGCTGCTGGCCGTCGTCCGGGTCTTCGGCGGCGTGCCGTGGAATTACGTCATTTCCGGTCTCTGTATGACCCTGACCGCCACCATTTTCGCAGGCTCGTTGAGCCTGTATTTCTCGATGAGCAGCCGAAGCGCTTATGTCGTCATTCTAAAAACCGTCTTTACCCTCGGCTTTCTATATGCATTTATTCCTGCCATTGGCGGCGTCTTCCTCCGCGACATCCTTTTACGAAGCCTGCGCGCGGGCTCACCCAATATCCTTTTGTCACTCCTGCTGCACACCAATCCGTTGGCCGCCTTATGGTACATTACCATGATGATGCTAATACCTGCAGCGGGCCCGTGGATATTCTTTTCCTGGCCCCTGCATTGCGCAACCATGCTGACCGCCTCCGCACTCGTCCTGGCACGTTCGGTCCAGGTCGTGCGTGTCGTCGCATTGCGACAGGCCGCCGGGCAGCTTGATTATTCCTCCAAACGACGCCGCATGAAGCATGAAGGTCCCGTCGCCGGCTCGACCAAATCGCTGGAGTCCGACGACCTCGTCAGACGTGTTGAGGGCTCCCCCGTCATCTGGAAAGAGCTCAGGGCTCCCACCATACAGGGACCCACCGCAAAAAACAGCGTCATCGGCCTGGCGGTAACGATCTTTGCACTTCTGATGACCTATCTGGCGGCCATGATGCAGGACTGCCTCAATAGAGACCTTGCGCAGACTTCATACACCTTGTTGTTTCTGGCGCTGGGCCTGATTGTGCAAATGGTACTTTCCGCCGCCTGTATCACCCGCGAGAAAGAGTCGCAGTGCTGGCCCCTGCTGCTGGCGACCTCCATCGATGATTGGCACATTCTTCTCGGAAAGGCCCTTGCTGTCTTCCGCCGGTGCCTGCCCATCTGGCTTCTTCTGGCCGGTCACATCATGCTTTTCGTCGCCGTAGGATACATTCATCCGATCGCCTTTCTGCATCTGCCCATGCTTGTCGTCTGGGTCGTTGTCTTTGTCACCGGGGCCGGCCTTTATTTCAGCGCCCGCTTCAAGCGCACCACCACCGCCGTTGTCGCCAACTTCGTCCTGGCTCTTATCCTCTGGGCCGTTATACCTCTGCTGCTATCGCTCGAAGCGCAGATTCTGCGGAGGCACGGCGTCGGCATCCTCAGGCTCTGCCTGTCGGCCAATCCATTCGTCCAGGCCGGCGTTATCATGACCACCGCGGGCGGCAGATACAACGCCAACACAACGCTGTCCGGCCTGATTTACAAGTGGCCGTACGCAAGTCACAGACTTGCTTACACAACGTTGATCATGTTCGTCACCATGCTCATTTACACCGCTGTCGGAGTGCTCTTTGCCTGGCGCGCAAAGGCGCGATTCAGGAAAGGCATCTTCTGACCACTCTGTAAGTATGACTGCTGCTTTGTTAAATTTCGTTGCGCGTCTGTTGAGCCTTTCCTGGCTCACCGGACCCATATTCGGCAAGGAGCTCCGTGTCGCCAGCCGAAGGAGAAGAAATTACGTCCTTCGCTCGTTATACCTGCTGCTGTTCATGATGTTTCTGGCCCCTGTATGGGTAACAAGCATCGTCAGCGGCCGGGCGAATGTCGCGCTCTACACCTCGCGCATGGCCCAGGCGGGCCAGCAAATAACCGTGACCATCATCTGGTTCCAGTTCGCCGCCACCCAGCTTGTTGCTCTTGTCATGCTCAGTACCGCAATCAGCGATGAAATCTACCACCGCACCCTCGGCGCGCTGATGACCACGCCCATCAACAGCTTTCAGATAGTGATGGGAAAGCTCTTCAGCAGGCTGCTGCAGTTGATTCTGCTTATGGCCATAAGCCTGCCCCTTCTGGCCATCGTCCGGGTCTTCGGCGGCGTACCCTGGAACTACCTCGTATCAAGCCTCTGCATTACCCTCACCACTGTTATCTTCGTCGGCTCGCTCAGCCTCTTCTTTTCCATCCTCAACCGGCGCGCTTATATTGTTATTATCCTTACTGGTATTACGCTTGGCGCCATCTTTGCCTTGCTGCCGCTGCTCATTGCCCTGTCAGTGGACGTCATGGGTTGGGATACTCGTGCCACAGTGACAACGCTGGTCACAACTCTGCTTCATCTGAATCCCTATGGCAGTATGTTCTTCAGTACGGTCTCGATGGTTCAGCCACGGGCATCAGCCGGCGTGCCTTTCTACTCCTGGCCTTTGCAGTGTGGTATCACCCTTGCTGCTTCCGCTCTCATTCTGGCTTTGTCGGTGAAGATGGTTCGCCGAGCGGCCCTGCGTCAGGCGACGGGTCAGCTGGACGCCTCGCCGCGTGCGTCCCGCCGGCGCGGCCACACTGCGCGCGCCGCCGGCGGCACCGCCAGAGTCAGACGCGTAAATGGCTCACCCATCATCTGGAAGGAGCTGCGCTCGCCCCTGCTTCGGCGCCATAAGGTCATTCCATTTGTCCTCATATCCATCGCTCTCGTACTGCTCTTTTTGAGCTACGCCCTCTTTGCCGAAGAAAATGCGCTGGATAACGAGGAGGTGCACATCCTTTACGTTATCATTTTCCTGGGAACGGGCATGCTCTTCACTATTGTCCTTCCGGCCACCTGCATCACCTCGGAAAAAGAATCCCGCTCCTGGCCGCTGCTGCTGGCAACGACCTTGAGTGACACACAGATTCTCTTCGGCAAATTCGTCGGGGTCGTGCGTCGCTGCCTGCTTCCCTGGCTCTTTCTCTTTGGTCACCTGGTGCTTTTCGCTTTCGTCGGATATATTCATCCTGTTGGCGTTTTTCAGATGGCCGTTTTGGTCGCCTGGATTATCGTCTTTCTTTCATGCACAGGCATCTATTTCAGCTCACGCTTCCGGCACACCACGACCGCCGTAATCATGAACTTCGCCCTCGCCGCCATTCTCTGGGGCATCGTCCCCATCCTTTTCATTATGGCCAGCGAAATAGCCCATATTCGCGCTCGCTGGTTCAGAAATCTCGCGGAAACGTATTTTGATACCAACCCCTTTGTTCATGCCGTCGTCGTGATAGAGGCTGCCGCCCCAAGCCGGCCAGGACATGATTATAACTGGGTAGGCCATCGAGGTCTCAACTTTTTTCCATCGACCCTCTGGATGCTCGCTTGCATGGCCGGTTATATCGGCGTCGGCCTCTTGTTTGCCTGGCGCGCCAAGCGTCGGCTGAGGCGAAATGTCTTCTGACTTACCCTGTGGGCTGTTATGACCGGTGCTGTGACAAATTTGGTCTGGCGATTGGCAAGCCTCTCCTGGCTGACGGGGCCCATCTTCGAGAAGGAGCTTCGCGTATCCAGCCGACGCCGGCGCAGTTATGCGCTGCGGTCCGCTTACGTGCTGATTCTGACGGTGCTCACGGCCTCGGCCTGGCTCAGCACAGTGGTGATCGGCGGCGGCGGGTCCGTAAGCTATACAATCTCAAGAATGGGCGAGTTCGGCAAGAAGCTCATCCTGGCAATCACGTGGTTTCAGTTTTTCGCCGCCCAGCTTATTGCCGTCGTCATGCTAAGCAGCTCCATTAGTGACGAAATCAGACGGGGCACCCTCGACGTCCTCATGACCACACCCATCAACAGCTTTCAGGTCGTCGCCGGCAAAATCTTCAGCAGCCTCCTGCAGTTGACCCTGCTGCTGGCCATTAGTCTGCCGCTGCTGGCCATCCTGCGCGTGTTCGGGGGCATGCAGTGGAGCTACGTCGTTTCGAGCCTGTCTATCACGTTTACGGCGGCACTGTTCGTCGGCTCGGTGACCATGTTCTTATCCATAAGATTCCGCAGGCCCTACTCGGTCATACTCATAATGCTCATCCTGCTGGTTATCGTGCATAGTATTGGGTCCCTGCTCGTGGCGCCGTTTGGTGCTGTGAATAACTTCGTCGCGAAGGCCATAATGCTCGCCAACCCCGCTGCGGCCATGCTTGGAGTTACCTACTCGACCTTCCCGGGCGCGGCCGTTGCCGCCGGGTCGTTCTCCTGGCCCCTTCATTGCCTCATCATGATTTGTACCTCTGCGCTCGCACTGGTGGCGTCGGCGCTTATGATAAGACGCAGCGCGTTGGCACAGCTTTGCCACGCGCAACCTAAGAGGGCACTGCCATTTCTTAAGAGGATAGTCGGCTTGACATGGTCGGGCAGGGCCGGCGCAGCAGCCGCTGCCATCAGACGCATCGAAGGCCCGGTAATCATCTGGAAGGAATTAGGAAAGCCAATTTCGGCATCTGTGCGCTCGTATGCAATTGTTTTTGTTCTTTTGTCGGTCGCTTTGATCCTGGCCTATCTTTTGGCCCATCTGTCGTTCAAGATGCCGGGCGCCATGATGGTGTACAGCATTCTTACGATGGGACTTTGGCTGATAGCCTCCGTTCGCACCGCCGCTATGGCGGCGACCACCATTGCCAAAGAGAAAGAGGCACGCACCTGGCCCCTTCTCTTAGGCACTACCCTCGATGACCGGCAAATCATCCGCGGCAAGGCCGTGGCCGTCCTGTGGCGCAATCTGCCCCTCTGGTTGGCAATTGGCGTAAACATAGTTGCCTTTTTCATTTTTATGAGCTTCTTCGTAAGAGCCGGCCGTCCCAGCGAACTGTTTTTCTACTGGCCCCATATCTTGGGCGGCCTAATTACACTTATCTCCGACGTAGTACTTCTCACCGGTATCGGCCTGTATTTCAGCGTCCGCTTGAGGTCGGCTACCGCCGCCGTGGTTTCCACCATAGGTGCTGTACTTGGTCTGTTCATTCTTCAGCGGTTCCTGTTTTTGCCACTTATCTTTCGTGTGCTAATAATGGCGGTCCTGGGAAGGTGGGGCGGCGGGACTATCGTACACTACATCGTACCTTCGGCACTCCGCATGGGCATAGGACTGCTCCTTATTTGGCGAGCCAAGTGCCGATTGCGCCGGAATATTTTCTGAGAGGCCTTGATGAACACCGCCTTGATAAAACTGGTTTTACGACTGGTCAGCCTGTCATGGCTGACCGGCCCCATCTTCGACAAGGAGCTCCGCGTCTCCAGCCGACGACGAAGAAACTACGTCCTGCGGTTCGTTTACCTCGGCCTGCTGACGACTTTTCTGGTCCTGGTCTGGCTACAGTTTGTGACCTTTTCCGGCTCGGCCCTTATGCACGCGGCCCAAATGGCCGAAGCCGGAAAGGCCATAGTCACCATGATAATCTGGTTCCAGTTCTGCGCCATTCAGCTCGTTGCCATAATCATGCTCAGCGCTGCAATCAGCGATGAAATCTACAACCGGACGCTCGGCCTGCTCATGACCACACCCATCAACAGCTTCCAGATAGTCATGGGAAAACTCTTCAGCCGGCTCCTGCAGCTAATACTCCTGATGGCCATCAGCCTGCCCCTTCTGGCCATAGTGCGGGTCTTCGGCGGCGTGCCCTGGAACTACCTCGCCGCAGGCCTCTGCATTACCATATCGACCGTCATTTTTGTCGGCTCGCTCAGCCTGTTCTTCTCGATCTACAGCCGCAGGCCTTATGTTGTCATCATTCTCACCTTCCTGACCCTCGGCGTCATCTTTGCCTTGCTGCCGCTCCTGGCCGCCCTGTGGCTGCACGGCACCGTCTCCGAGAAAGAATTCTTCGGGGTGCTCCGGTATGTTAATCCCTACGCAGAGCTGGCACTTATAACCGATAACATGATGTCGCCGCGCGGCGTCGTGCGGGCGACCACCACTGCCTGGCTCAACCGCTGCGGCATTACGCTGGCGGCCTCGGTCCTCATCCTTTGCCTGTCGGCCTTGAAGGTCCGCAAAGCCGCCTTGCGCCAGGTGGTCGGCGAATCAAGCCCGGCTGTCCGGCCGGGTGGAAAAACCTCTGGGTTCAATTTCACCTGCCTGGCGCTCTCAGCTATGTTCGTATTTATAGTCTGGATTGTCGAGTTCAGGTATAGAGCCCCCGGCCGTATCCAGTTCTCCGCCGTGTCACATGCCGGCAGAATCGCCGCTCTCGCCGCCGTGGGCATCCAGTTTCTCGCCGTTCAGGTCATCACCATCATCAGGCTTGCCGGTTCAATGCAAAAACAAACTTGTCGCCCGACGCCGGATGCCCCGCCTCCAAGTGCAATCCAGACCTTCCTGGACATGACCGGCAGTCTTCTCGGCTGGATGTGCAGGTTGACCCTCTTTCTGGCCGTAAGTCTGCCACTGCTGGCGATGCTGCGATTTCCTGCCGGTTTACCATGGGACTACATAATTGCGGCCCTTTGCATAACGTTGATCGCCGCTCTCTTCACCGGCACCCTCGGTCTTTTCTTTGCAACATTTACCCGCAAAACCTATATGGTCGTTATTCTTACAGCAAGCGCTCTTGTCGCTGCTCTTGTCATTGTGTTTTTCCGTGATGCTCGCGTGGCGCCGTTTGTAATAGGCAGTACCAGGGAAATTGTCAGGATCCCTCGCTTGTCATTGATTTTGACTTGTTCTGTCCTTCTGTGTATTTCAGCGCTCGTATGGTTCATGGCCTTGATTGGCGCCAGTATGCCCGCCAGGCGCCGAAACGCCCGCCATGTACACAAGGCATCTGACAGCAACCCCGCTGGCGAAGAAGCCGTCCTCAACCAGCCAAAACCTGCGGGCGAAGCCGCAGTCGCACACGTCAGCGGCCCGCCCATCCTTTGGAAGGAGCTGCGCAGCACCTCGGGCCGCACTTTCAGAATTCCCAACTTCATCATCGCATCCGTTCTGCTGTTTTTCCTGTTCACAACCTATTTTCTCTGCGCCAAGGATAACGTGCTGGGCGACAACGAAACGCACATTCTGTACGCTGCGATTCTCATGGGCCTGGGCATACTCTTCACCATAATCCTGCCCGCCGCCTCAATCACATCTGAGAAGGAGGCCCGCTCCTGGCCGCTGCTGCTGACCACCACATTGAGCGATAATGAGATTCTGTTTGGCAAATTCGTCGGGGGCCTGCGGCGATGCCTGCCCGTTTGGCTCTTGCTCTTCGGCCACTTTGTCCTGTTCACGCTCCTGGGCTATATTCATCCCGTCGCCGTCCTCCAGATGGCAATTTTGGTCGCCTGGGTCGTCACGTTCCTTTGCTGCTCCGGGCTCTACTTCAGCTCGCGCTTCCGGCGCACCACAACCGCCGTAATCGTCAATTTCGCCTTGGCCGCCGCAGTCTGGATTCTTCTGCCGCTGCTGCTGGTAATGATCTACCAAATCGCGAACCTCCACAGGACGTGGTTTGACTCGTTGGCCCAGGCCTGCGTCGACGCCAACCCGGTATTCCAGGGATGTATAGTGGCCGATGCCACCGCGAGGGGTTGGCACAGAATTAGCCGCTACAACTGGTGTGAGTTGAACCTGGACGCCGTCGAATCCACTTTATTTATGCTCGCTTTTATGCTTCTATATATGCTGCTTGCCTGGATTTTCGTATGGCGCGCCAGGCGTCGCTTGCGACGCAATGTTTTTTGACGGGTCTGTGAGACGCAAACCATGGCCCTATTGCGATTGGAAAATGTGACGAAAATCTTCGAAGGTAATGTCCCTGCTCTGACCGATTTCAGCCTGGACGTTGCCGATGGCGAGTTTATGGTCGTTGTCGGGCCGAGCGGCTGCGGAAAAACTACAATGCTCAGACTGATCGCCGGACTCGAATGCCCCACCATGGGAAACATCTACATCGGCGATACGCCGGTCAATGATATTGCCCCGAGAGACCGCGACGTCGCCATGGTCTTCCAGAACTACGCGCTGTATCCCCACATGACCGTCGCCCAAAACATGGCATTTGCCCTCAAAATGCGAAAGTCCCCGAAGAGCCAAATCCACAAGAAGGTCGGCGAGGTCGCCGCACTGCTCGGTATCGAAGACCTGCTGGACCGAAAACCGAACACCCTCTCCGGCGGTCAGCGCCAGCGCGTCGCACTGGCCCGCACCATCGTCCGAAGCCCCGCGGCCTTCCTCTTCGACGAGCCTTTGAGCAACTTGGACGCCCGACTCCGCGCCTTGATGCGTGCCGAGCTAAAGAGGCTCCACCGCAGACTGCACACCACCACTGTTTATGTTACTCACGACCAGGCCGAAGCCATGACCCTCGGCGACCGCATCGCCGTCATGTACAACGGTGCGATTCAGCAGGCAGGTGCGCCGATGCAGGTTTACGAAAGGCCGGCCAACAGATTTGTCGCCGGTTTTCTTGGCGGGCTCCCAATGAACTTTTTTCCGGGCCGGGTGCGGCTCAGCGACGATGCCGCCCATTTCGTTCTGGGCGCCGACGACGCCGTCACCCTGTCTCGACACTGCAGGATGCTTCTTTCCGGTTATGATGGGCAGGAGATGCTCCTGGGGATAAGACCGGAAAATCTTTCACTCAGGCGAGCTTCCGCCACGTCCGCCCCGCTCGATAATCTGATTTCAGCAGTGGTGGACGTAATTGAGCCCCTCGGCGCCGGCACCGAGGTTTATCTGACCAGCGGAAGCGGAACAAAATTCGTGGCGTATCTCACCCCCCACGTTAAGCTTGATATCGCTGAATCCGTGCAAGTGTCTCTCGATCCAGAAAAGGTGCACGTTTTCGAGCCCGGCCAAACGGGAAGGAATGTCACCCTCGCTTAATAATAATGATGCGCCGTGTCTGACAAAACTTGGCGGGCATGCGTCCGGGATTTAGCAAGCGGTCTTTGTCGAGCTTGTTTGTGCGCTCGATGATCTGAGGCTCTTGCCCCTCTGCGGCAGCGGGATGATTTGCTAATCGGGGCGACAGGACTCGAACCTGCGACCTCTTGCACCCCATGCAAGCGCGCTAGCCAAACTGCGCCACGCCCCGGTGAAGCTGCACCATTTTAATGGGGCGCCCCCTCCAAAACAAATGTTTTTTGAAAAATGACTGCCGGCCGGCATTTTCCAAATGCAGCCAATCGTCCCAATCAGTCCGAGATTTTCAGTTGAACCGTGCCGGGCGGCGGTTAAAATGGACCCGGATACCAAGGTCCTTCGTGGAAAGCTCTTGAAGATGGCAGGGACTTTGAATCGCAAACAGAAGGTTTGTCTCTGGGCCGGCGCGGCCGTAATTGCGGGCATGGTCGTTTACCCGCCCTGGGTCGCGCGTCTCGTTGATGAAGGGGGCGTCCATTCCCGGACACGTAGCGGCTACGCATGGTTATGGGCGCCGCCAAAACTTCCGTGGGAACCCTATGGGGCCCGGTTCACCCTTGAGCTAACTCCCAGCTTGCCTCGGCTGTCCGTCCAATGTGGGGTCGCAGCCATTATCACCTTTAGCCTCATGGTCGCCTTCAAGAACAACCAGAAGCGAAAAGTCCGAGTTCCTATTGTTGTTATTGATTCCCTCGTTGTTGTAGTGGGTCTATCTTTCTTCATCGACATGCCGCCTCCTATGTGGCATCGCGGCCTGGCCATGGCTTTGCCATTTGTTGTGCCTTTGATTATTCTCGTTCTCTTCGAGCTAAAAAGATGACACATAAGCGATGACAAACAAACATAAACTGCAAAACCGGACAATCGTTAGGAGCTTGTTGTGAAAACAAGAATTTTGGAAAGGGACAATTATGAAAACGAAAAAGCTATTCTTCTTGGCCTCGTCGGTGGTTTTCTGCGCCGCAATTTGCTCATTTGCCGATGATCGCACCGGCACTACCGAACAGCTCCAGCTTCAACTGTTCGGCGCTTCCACCCTTCAGGGCGCAAGGCCTGTCTATCCACAGGTTATTATGACGCTGACGGCGGGCGATCCGAATCAGCTGCGATTGTCTTCGAAGTCGAGAATCGGTCCCTTGAACAGACAAGACCTCCAGACGCTGGTGGAGCAGAAGCTTCGAGATTCCGAAATCAAGACTGTCGACAATTACGGCGAGCCCACAGCAGCCGCACCGTTGAGTCTCGGCGTCGCCGTCACCATAACCCAACATCCCCAAAATCCTGACAGTGCCCCACTTTATGCTGTCTTTGTCTGCACCGAGGTCCACCAGCCCGTGGCGCTGCTCAGAGACGACAATATTCAGACCCTCAGTCGAACCTGGCCCATCGTTCACAATCAGGGATCGACGCAACGTCTGTTCATACTCGATCCCAATGCGCTGGAGCAAACGGTAAAGAAGGAGGTGGCCCGCCAGGTTAGTCTGTTCATCAACGACTACCTCGCTGCCAACCAAGGGCCGGCTTCCGACCGAACCGGCACCACCGGTATTCCCGAAGAATTTGCCCGGCAGAAGGTTTGGTTGAAGTGCCGCAACCCCGCCTGCCAGGCCGAGTACCAGTTCAACAAAAGACAATATTACCAGTTCCTGGAGAGATACCACCTCGAGCATCCGGGCTCACTTCAGGCGCCGGGCCTGGTGTGCCAAAAGTGCGGCGAGCAAAGCGCCTATGAAGCCGCAAAATGCACCAGGTGCGGCCTCGTATTCGAGAAGGGCTGGAAACAGCGCGATTTTGAGGACCGCTGCCCCAAATGCGGCCACAGTGCAATTGAGGCCGCAAGAAAAGAGGCAGCCCGACGACGCAAACAGGAGTCCGACGCCCCCACGCCCGAAGAGCCGCAGTGATTCGCCGTCGCTCGACAGCGGTAGGGGGGCTGCGGACTGCCCATAGGAGTCCCTTCCAGCCTTGCTGTGTTGCCCTGCAAAAGAGCGGAGCGGAGAATGTCGCAAGAAATTTCAAAAAAAGGTTGACAAAGTTAGGTGGACCTAACTATATTAGTTTTAGCAAATATAGTTGAAATGCAATAAAGAGGTTTTATGACCGCCGCAAAAAGAAATGATCTGAGCGCGTCCCTTGAGGACTACCTCGAGGCAATTTATAACCTCACCGGCCCGTCGAGGGTGGCCCGCAGCAGGGATATTGCCGAGCTGCTCGGTGTGTCCAAAGCGTCCGTTACCGGCGCGCTGCGGCTGCTCAAGAAAAAGGGGCTGGCCAATTACAAACCGTACGATTTTGTCACGCTGACCGAGAAGGGGCGCGCCGCCGCCGCCGAAGTCGCCCGCAGGCACGATATACTCAGGTCCTTCTTTGTAGATGTACTTGGCGTCGACCCCGATACGGCCACCAGGGCCGCCTGCAAGGCCGAGCACACTCTGGGCCCGAAGGTCATCGCAAGACTGCTGAGATTTATTGAATTTGTTACCCATGAGAATCAAAACGGCTATGATTTGGCCGGCAGATTCAGAAAGTACTACCGGCGGAAACGAAAAAAATAACAGCTTGCCATTCGTGGCAAAAATGAGGTTTGGCAAATGGAAAACGAGTCTTTAACGCCTTTGTCGAGGATCAAGGCCGGGCAGAAGGTGAAGATCGTCCTGATAAACGCTGGCCGCGGTCTAAACAGTCGACTTGCTTCGATGGGACTGCTGCCGAACACTCAGGTGACGGTCGTTAGAAATGGACACCCCGGCCCGCTCGTTATAAGTGTCAGAGACTCGAAAATGGTGCTCGGAAGAGGTATGGCAGACAAGATTATGGTGTTGTAGGTCCGACGGGCCCGGTCGTGAACATATTCTTTTTGGCTGATAGTCGGCTTGTGCTGACTTTTTGAGGATAAACAGTTCATGAAGAAAATAACTGTGGCGCTCACCGGCAATCCCAACAGCGGAAAAACCACAATCTTCAATATGCTCACCGGCGCCCGCCAGCATGTCGGCAATTACCCGGGCGTCACCGTCGAAAAAAAGGTAGGGACCTGCCGACACAGCGATTTCGAAATCACATTCGTCGACCTGCCCGGAACCTACAGCCTCACCGCCTTCTCTGTCGAAGAGCTTATCGCCCGCAACTTTGTAATCGAAGAAAAACCCGACGTCGTCGTCGATATCGTCGATAGCTCCAACATCGAGCGCAATCTCTATCTCGCCACCCAGCTCATGGAAATGAAAGTTCCCCTCGTGCTGGCATTCAACATGAGCGACATCGCCCGTCAAAGGGGACTCGTCTTTGACATCCGACACCTCTCCAGACTCCTCGACGCCCCCATCGTCCGTACCGTCGGCAATAAGGAAAAAGGAAAAGTGGCCCTGCTTGACGCCATCGTTCAGACCGCCAGGAAGCCGAGGAGCCGCAACCGGCACAACCTGTACTACGGCCAGGAAATTGAAGAAGAGCTGGCCAAGATAGAAACGCTCATCGGCCGGAATGAAGCACAACTGGCCGAAAAATACGGCGTCCGATGGCTCGCCGTCAAAATGCTCGAAAACGACAAAGACATCCACGCCAAGATGCAGGAAAAAAGGGTCCTCGCCGCCGCCACCGCCAGCATTGAGCATCTAAAAAGCATCTTCCGTGACCAGCCAGAAATCGTACTGGCCGACAGACGGTACGGCTTCATCTCAGGCGCCTGCCAGGAAACCATCAAGAGCACGGTCGAGTCCCGCCACACCGCCAGCGACCTCATCGACGCCGTGGTCACTAATCGCTTCCTCGGCCTGCCCATCTTTCTGCTGCTCATGTACATTGCCTTTGTGCTGACCTTCAAACTCGGCAGCTATCCCATGACATGGCTCGAAAAGCTCTTCGATTGTGCGGGTGCCGCCGTCGCCGGCTTCTGGCCGCCCGACAGCCAAAGCTGGCTAAAGTCCCTTCTCGTCGACGGCATCATCGGCGGCGTAGGCGGCGTCCTCGCCTTCCTGCCCAACATCCTGCTGCTATTCCTGGCCATTGCATTTCTCGAAGACACCGGTTATATGGGCCGCGCCGCATTTGTCATGGACCACGTAATGCACAAGATAGGCCTCCACGGCAAGAGCTTCATCCCAATGCTCATCGGCTTCGGCTGCTCCGTCCCCGCCATAATGGCTACCAGAATCCTTGAAAACAGACGCAACCGACTCACCACCATCATGGTCATACCCCTGATGAGCTGCGGCGCAAGACTCACCATTTATGCACTCATAATTCCCGCCTTCTTTGCGGAAAACTGGCGGGGCCCGATGCTCTGGCTCATCTATCTCATCGGAATAGTCCTCGCCGTCATCGCCGCAAAGCTGCTGCGCGTCACATTGTTCAAAGGCGAAACCATCCCCTTCGTCATGGAGCTGCCCCCGTATCGCATGCCCACCCTGAAAGCTGTCGCCATTCACATGTGGCAGAGGGCCTGGATGTACCTGCGAAAGGCAGGCACGATCATTCTGGCCATATCAATCATCCTCTGGGCCCTGATGAGCTATCCAAAACTCCCCGAGCAGTCGTTGCGGGATTTGACTGCGGATCAGCAGCATAAGGCAGGACTCGAGTACTCGGTCGTCGGCCGAATCGGAAGGGCGATCGAGCCCGCCCTGAAACCCCTCGGCTTCGACTGGAAAATTGGCACCGCCCTCATCGGCGCCACCGCCGCAAAGGAAGTCTTCGTCTCTCAGTTAGCCATTGTATACGCAGTCGGCAGCGACGACGAAGGCTCACAGACCCTTCGCCAAAAGCTCCAGGCCGATTACACCCCCTTGACCGGCTTTTGCATCATGCTCTTTTGCCTCATTTACGCCCCCTGTGTCGCCACCCTCGCAATGACCAGACAGGAAACCGGCTCCTGGCTCTGGGCCGCGTTCCAGTTCTTCGCCCTGACCGCCCTGGCCTACACCCTCACACTCATCGTCCACCAGCTCGGCACCCTTATCGCCGGATAAAACCGCCACAGTACGACTACCAGCACCGTAATACGGCGTCATTCCGAGCGCAGTCGAGAATCCATTGCAAAATTGACGCTGCTTTGATATTATCGTGCAAGAGAGGTGTTTGTCAGCGTGCGAGTGGCTGTACACGGGAAATCTCAGTGTACAACAATTGCCGAGAAGCCTTTGTCACGCAAGAGGTATTTATGGGTAGAGACAGGGCTTTTGCGTTAATAGAGCTTTTGGTCGTGGTGGCTATAATTGCATTGCTGATGTCAATCTCTCTGCCCGTGATGCAACGCGTGAAAAGACAGGCAAAAGTAGTTGTCTGCCAGTCCAATTTGAGACAGTGGGGCCTCATCTTCTCGATGTACGGACATGATAACGACAACAAGATGACCACCACAGGCCGGGACGGATACTGGCTGGTTGCGTCACGTCCATACCTCGGCGTCACAGCGGAATCAGGCGAAACGAGCCGACATGAGCTGTACTTCTGTCCGACCGCTACCAGAACCGCGCAGGAGGGCGGCCGCAATCCACACGAAGCCTGGTTCTACGACTATGACGGGGTCAATTACGTTGGCAGCTACGGGTTCAATGCGTGGGTCTATGATTTTGGAAACACCGAGTGGTACCAGGACAGGCCCGCCAAAGATATGTGGAGAACTTTTAACCCGCATATTTCACAGGGGAATCAAAATCAGCGGCGACGGGTAATTTTGGCTGAAAGTTGGTTCAGCAGGCTTGTTTTGACACATTCGGCGCACAACAGCCCCTTACCCCCATACAGCAATCGGGATTTTCGGGCTGTCAG
>DATKZT010000025.1:0-57047 GCA_035527845.1 Sedimentisphaerales bacterium
CTTGTCCGCCTCCGGCGGAATCCTTGTGTCTTGTGTCCTGCGCCTTCTCCGTTCGATTTCTGTCGAGAATCCTCTACAAATCCGCCCTTTTCGTGCAAAACAAACCCAATTTCCAAAACACTCAAAATCAGCGCAAACCCAGGCCCTGCAAAGGATTACGAAAATGAAGGCCCTTCGGCAAGACCCAAAAACGAACCCAAAACGAACCCAATTTTTCGCTCGTCAGGGCCCCTCAAACCCAAAACGAACCCAAACAAACCCAAACAAACCCAATCAAAGCCAATTTCCCAAAAACCCAAAAATCAACGCAACCCTTGTTTTCACAAAGACTTATAGAAATGGAAACCCCTTCGCACTCGAAAAAGCGAACCCAAACGAACCCAATTTGTCCCCGCCTACCCCTCTTGCCACGGCGAAGTCCTCTACGAAGCCGGGCTGGCGAAGCAGGAAAGAACCCAATTTGTCGCGGAGAAGGATTGTTCGTATTAGTGTTGACTAATGTGTTTTGAATCGTAATTATGGTCGGCGGTAACTCCTGTGGAATCCCTATGGATCAAATGTGGTAATTGGCTCAAAGGGGGATACGCAATGGCAAAAAAACTTTTTCTTTTCGTAACATTCATATTGTTGTTCTGCTTGTTGTTCTGCTCTTGCAAGGAAAAAGAGCAGCCTGATTACCCCCCAGTAGGAGACAAGAAAATGGATTTCAAGGTCACCAGTCCGGCTTTTCAGGAAGGCAGCTTGATTCCGCCCAGGTACACGTGCGACGGCGCTGATGTCTCTCCACCGTTGAATTGGGAGGCCGTACCAGAGGGTACCAAGAGCATTGCGCTGATAAGCGACGACCCCGACGCCCCAATGGGAACCTGGGTGCATTGGGTGCTGTTCAATCTGCCCGCGGACGCCAAAGAGCTGGCCGAGAACATCCCGCCGGACAAGACCCTGCCCAACGGAGCCCGACAGGGCAAGAATGATTTCAATAGAATCGGTTATGGCGGCCCATGCCCCCCCGGCGGCACCCACAGGTATTTCTTCAAGATTTACGCGCTCGATGCTAGGATTGACCTGCCCGCCGGGGCAACAAAACCGCAGTTGCTCAAGGCTATGCAGGGACACATCCTGGGCCAGGCAGAACTGATGGGCAGATACAAGAGACAATAATGAACGGCCCGCGGCGGCCGCTGTCTTGCAGCGCAAATGCTGAGTCTGCCAGGGCGGCTATCCCAATCTCTCGAGCAACGCCGCGGTATGGGTTGTGACCAGCGTCAGATAGTCCAAGTCGCTGAGACCGTAGTTCTCGTCATCTGCCGAATTGTCAACGTATATCACGCCGAAGCAGCCGCCCGGGTGCATAATGGGGGCTATCATCGCCGAGCGTATTTTCTGATCTTCTTCCATTTTGGCAGAGACTCGGGGCAAAACCAGATACTCACCCTTCTCAACCGCCTGGGTGATCTTCTCATTGAGTCTTATCTCGCTCAGCTCCACCGCACGCCCATCCCGGTGTTTTCCCGCGTGAGAGGTCATCGGGCCGGCGGTCTTACCTCTCACCGCGCACCAGGTGCGATAAGCATGCAGCTGCTCCAGCGTAAGGTTCAACAGTGTCAGCAGAAGCTCGTCGTGGTCCCGCGTCTTGCAGATGGCTTCGACGGCCACTGAAAAATCTGTGAGCCTCTTGGCCGGCAGCCGCACGGGCGGAGCGTGCCCGGCGTCAGGCTTTCTTACTATGATCTCACGACCGGCTGCCGACAGGGGCGTCTCGAGATTGTATGCCGTTCTTGCCAGCGTGTCTTCCATGTTGATCGGACGATCCATGTCGAGACTCTTCTCCAGATTAATATCGACGGTAAAGACGACGATACGAAGGCGGTCCCCGGTTTTGATCTGCGCCTTGTGAACTGCTTCGTCGTTCAGAAGCGTCTTGTTGGCCGAATCCAGGTCCTCGACCATCCATTGTCCTTCCTCTGTCTGAAAGATGACCGCGTGCTGTCTTGAAACGGCCCGGTGGTTCAAGAAAATCTGGCTGTTAGTATGGCGCCCGATATAAATCGGCCCCTTGGAGAAATGAAACTCGTTAACAATACTCTCGCTCTGTTTCAGCGTCAGCTGCACGTTGTGCTTCTCCTCTGCAACTGCATTCGATAGCGTTGGCAAGTTCATTATCCCCGATTCGGCATCCCTTGTCAAGCGAACAATTCCGGCTCATTGACCGTCTCGGCCCTGGCTGCCCCTGTTAGCCTTACCATCAGACCTGCCGCCCGTTTTGCAAGAAACGTCCGAATCTGGCTTTCTAAGGAGGGCCTTGCTGTACCGGCGAGGGCCGGTGCAAGACCGCCCTGCGGCGTCCGAGTCTGAAAACGCGGCTCTACTTTGCCCCAAGGCTTTCTGTTACTATGACTTTCCCGGCGCCGATATTTATGCAGTCTGGGCCAAAATGTCTTTCAAACAGAGCCCTTGCCTTTTTGCCGGTGCAGTGAGCGGGTCCAACATGCCGTACGCCTATTCTCTTGAAGTGATATATGAGTTTCTCTGTTCTTCTCTTTGTCGCCCACTCTAAATGGAATCCACCCATTACCAGCAGCAATTCGTCTGCGCCGGACGTTTTTGCGGCGTTCACCATCGTCATCGCTCCCGGATGCGCACAGCCCGTCAACAATACCGCACCTGCCGGTGTTCGTATGACCAGGCCCTGCTCTTTCGTCCACCTGCCGCGGACGCCGGTGGTATGGACATTTTCGCAAATCTCCAAAGGCCCAGTGACCTCGACAATTTTGGCTCCAAAGGCGGCTGCACGCTGCTTGAAGTCTGCGGGAAAAGCCTTCGGCAAATAGACGGCGGCGCGGCGGTTCCTGTCGAGGAACGCATGCAGCCCGCCTGTATGGTCCGAATGGATGTGGGAAAGAACGACCGCATCGATACCGCCCGGCTCAATGGACAGCTTCTCCATATTGGCAAGCACAGACCCATCCCGCCCGGTATCAAAAAGAATGGTCTTGCCGACGACGCTCACAACAGCAGAGAATCCCCATCCGACCTCTAATCCTTCCGCGCAACGCTCATTGTCGTAAACGATGGTTATGGTTGGATTGTCCATAGTGCCTTGCGTATCGTATAGTCCACCAATAGTCTGCGAACTGTGGATTATACAGCTTCAAGGCCTAATAGGGCAAGACCCGGCGCCGAGTGATTGTCGGTGCTGCGAAGAAATGCTGAATCCGGGGAATCCCTTTCATGGATTACTCCACAATAGCGTCTTGCCGGCTCTCAAAAAGGGCCCTTGCTGGCGGAGGAAGACACGAGGGTTAGCAGCAGCCGGTCCTGTAAGCCCAATAGAATAGAAGAGCGGGCTGAGGAGCGGTGAGTGATTTTGGAAGAGGTTCAAGGCCCAGCCCGCGAGGCCTTTCATTAACTTCTACGAAACCTGCTCAAAGCCGTTCGCAAGAAAGCAGTCAATTCAAGAAAACCTGCGGCGTCAGCGGGCCGGTCTTTCCGGCTCTACCGAGTGCAAATCCTTGCTGCTGGGCATACCAGACCCCCTCAGTCCCATAAAAACAGTCTTCGGTCCGGACTGCTCTACCACTGTAGCTGGATGAGCCAGTCTTCTGCGAAGAGGGCGAAATCGGCGAAGTCCGTGAAGCTGCTGCGATTGAGGTCGCTTGGGATGCAGGAGCCGGTTTCGAGCCAGTAGTTGACAAAAACGGACAGGTCGTTGGTAATATCGGCCAGCAGGGCCCAGTTCGGCGGCGTTCTGCTGGCTTCGGCGGTGCCGCCGTAGGCGCCCATATTCAGGCGGAGGTTGTTGGGGTCGTTGGGCTCGTCGATGAGTGGACAACCGGGGTTGCCGGCGTCGATGGCGCCGCTGGTGACATCGTCATATACCCAGGCTCCGGCCTCGTAGGTGGTCAGGTAATTCTCAAGCAGCATCCAGAGGTCGTTGTAATCGACTGTGCCGCTGTAGTCGAGGTCGGCTGGGAGCGGGCTGCCTGTTTGCCCCCAGTAGTCAGCGAAGGCCGCGAAATCGGTCAGGTCGATAAAGCCGTCAGCGGTGGGGTCGAGGCGACCGTAGTTAGAGGCAGACCACCTGCCGGCCTGAGATTTTAGATGGTAATCGCCGTCCACCCAGAAGTTGTCGCCGCAAGCATCTTTCTGACATTCTCAAAACCATCAAAACCTCCCATATCCGCACCCACACGCATCGCATCCGACCTCAGCATCGAGCTGCTCTATGAGTCCGGCCCGATTTCCGTTGCACCAGGCCAACAGATAAGAACGCCCCCCCGCTCCGCGCCACCGGCGAGCTCGACACAGCCGCCACCATACGCTACGCCACAACCACCGCATCCGCCAGCGCCGTTCTCGCCAAACGTGCCTTTCTCAGTCGCACTTTCGCCGGTCTCCTCCGAATTAAACCTATTCCTAATTAGACGCCGTCGCTTACGCGAATCAAGCAAAATTTCAGCGATGCTATTGCCGGCCCGTGCAGGACGTGGTATAATCAAAACAACGGGAAAAGGTAATAGTGGACGGACTTCCAATCACCTCAACGGTTCGAGAGGAAGAAAAATGACGCTATACAGCCTGGTAAGCAAAATCATGCGATTCTTCTCATGGCTGCACACCGAGCACCAGTGGGCCAAATGGGTGCTGCTGGCGGCGGCTGGGATGGCTCTGGTTATGCTCGTATCCACTGTGGCAGCAGCCTTCAGAGCAAGGGCCGCCAGGGCAGGTCACCTCCTGCAGCGAAAATACTGGAGGCAGATTTAGGCCGAGCCGCCCCCGGAAAAATTTTTTTCGCAAACGGGCGGGCTGACATCGCCTTCGAGCTGCGCCGGTCTGCGCGGGCAGAAGTTGTGCTGACCGGCCCATCCCGCTCGTGGGGACACACCCTTTCGGCGTTTTTATCGGCACCTGATAAGATAGGTAAATCACCGGGCCTGTCACCACATCACCCGATGGGGACACACCGGGGTGACAACTGCAAAAGTATTGAGCCCCTGTAAAGATTTTATGATTGACGGAACACCACGACAACGCTAACATGCCGGCATTATGAAGCGGGTCACGACAATTCTCGCTTATGCGTTTGTCACCACCTTGTGTGGTTGCGCGGCGCTTCTTGCGTCGCATCTTGTCTTTCAGACCAATTGCGACGCGGCGGGCTATATTTCCTTTTCGGATAAAATAATGTGCGCGGCGCTGGCGGTCGTCATTTGCTCTCTGGTTCTTGCCTTCATATTTCTTTACGACAGGTACAAGCTCTACAAATCTTTTTACCACAGCATGGTCCGCAGAATCGAAAGATTCAGGATTCTCTAATCTTTCGCCTTGCCGATTCACAAGCCGCCGGCGGCGAGCAACAACTTCGCTTGTTTTTTAGTTAGCAGCGCCGCTGTTTTGGCGTATAATACCGCAACATTGGCAATTGCCTGGGCCGCTTTCAGGACATAATCAGGCCGAGTCTGGTGATTCGGTCTAAGCTTGCGTTTTTGTGAGGATTTGATTGTGGATCGGAACAAGATTACTGTTGTCGGAGCCGGCAACGTGGGCGCAACAACGGCACATATCGCCGCGGCGCAAAGCCTCGCCGATGTAGTGCTCTTGGACATTATTGAGGGTCTGGCTGAGGGCAAGGCGCTCGATATCGCCCAGGCCGGCCCTGTACAGCTTTACGATTCCAATGTCACCGGCAGCACCGACTGGGCAAAGGCCGCCGACAGTGATATCGTCATCATAACCAGCGGCGTCACTCGAAAACCAGGAATGAGCCGTGATGACCTGCTGGCGAAGAACGTTCGGATTGTCAGGGACGTCAGCCAAAACATAGTCAAGTATTCGCCTGACAGCTTCGTTATCGTTGTCTGTAATCCCCTCGATGCAATGGTTTATACCGCCGCCCGGGTGACGGGCCTGCCGAAAAAGAAGATTATGGGAATGGCAGGCGCCCTGGACGCGGCACGCTTCAGCTTCCTGCTCGCGCGTGAGCTTGACGTCAGCGTGGAGGACATAAAGGCTGTTTTAATGGGCGGCCACGGCGACGATATGGTCCCGTTGCCCAGGTTCACCTGCGTCGGCGGAATACCCATAACCGAGCTGCTCGACCAGAAGAAAATCGACGAGCTAATCGAAAGAACCCGAAAAGGCGGCATTGAAGTCGTAAACCTCCTCGGCACCAGCGCCTATTACGCCCCCGCCGCCGGGACCGTCAAGATGGCCGAAGCCATCCTCAAAGACAAGAAAACCCTTATGCCCTGCTGTGCTTACTGCGACAAGGAATACGACGTCGGCGGCTACTTCGTCGGCGTCCCGGTCGTTCTTGGCAAAACCGGCGTCGAGAGGGTTGTGCAGCTTGACTTGAACGAATCTGAACAGGCACAGTTCACGAAATCGCTCGCTCACGTCAAAGAGCTTGTGGCAAAAGTAGACAATCTCTTGTAGCCGTCCCATACCGGCGGATTCCATGCAAGGCTTCGATTCGAACAACGCGCCGACTCTGAACCTGGCTCACTCTAATCTGCCGGGGGAGCGGCAAACACATACCCAAGAGGTATATATGCTTTCTCCTCAAGACGAGCTTCGCCGCAGCCGGTCCGTCAAGTATAGAGAGGAGATTCTTGATGCCGGCGTCGCAGCCGCCAACGGATGGCAAATGCCCGAATAGGTCCCTTCGGGGCCCAGCCTTCGTTCCGAAGTCCTATAAAAAGCACGGGAAAGAACCTCTCTGTTTGCAGGGCCGTTAATTGTTAATTGGCGGCCGCCGAATTTTCCCCTCAAATATCCGGCAATTTCTTGAAGTGCAGCCGACAATACTGTAATCTATACAGTTTATATTCCCGAAAGGGACTTTGCTTTGCAGGGAAACAAATGGAATTGATAAAGAAGATCAAGCAGACCGAGGCACAGGCACAAGAGATTATCGAGCAGGCCAAAATCGGCGCGGCCAAACAAGGCGAGCAGGAGCGCGAGAATCGCCGCCGCGCCCTTGAACAGGCCGAGCAGGACAGAAAAAAGGCCGTCGATGCCGCCGTGGCGGAGGCCGAAAAGCAGGGCCGCGCGGAAGTCGAGCAGCTAAGGGCAAAAGCCGAAGCCGACCGTCGACAGCTACGCGATAAGGCGAATCCGCGCGTAGGTCATGCCGTCAACAGGGTAATGGATTACTTAAAAGGCTGACCATGGCTATCGTTCAAATGGCCAAAGTTATGATTGTCACCCACCGCTCCCAGGCCTCCGACCTTCTCGAAGCGCTCCAGTGCGAGGGGATATGTCAGATACTGAACGCCGACGAGGCCGCGGTCAGCAGGGACTTCCCCGACCTTGCCGGCGGCGGCGAAAGACCCCGTGACATCGAAGAGCTGCTGGGCAGACTTGGAAAGTGCATCGCGTTCCTGGGCGGTTATGCCGAAGACCGCAAGGGCCTTGCAGCCGTTCTGGCGCCGCGGACCGTTATCGACGAGCGGTCATACGAGCGGGCCGTCTCGGATGAGCAGATACTCCAGGTTATCGACCGCTGCGAGAAGACCCAGGCAAAAATAGACAAGCTCAAGGCCAGGTGTGAGGGCCTTGAGGCCACCCTCGAAATGCTTGAGCCGTGGTCGTCACTGCAGACTCCCGTGGAAGAGCTGGGCCGCCTTAAAAAAACGACGTGCCTGGCCGGCCTGATACCCACCACACACTTTGACAAGACGGCCGAACAAATAGCGGAGCTCGGTGCGGCAATTCAGCAAATAGCGACCGCCAACAACAGGCACGCCTGTCTCGTCGTCTGTCTAAAGGATAATACGAGCGACGTCCAGAAGCTGCTGCGCTCGGCCGAATTCGAGCAGGTAAATTTCGAGCCGATGACCGGAACGCCAGCAGACCTGATAAATGAGCACCGCGAGAACTTGAGCGAAGCAGCGAAGAAACTGCAAGATCAGTTCACAAAAGCCCGGTCCCTGTCCAGGAATCTGCTCAAGCTCCAAATCCTCCAGGACCATTACAGCAATTTGTTGAACCGTGAACAGACCAGAACCGCCGCACCGGCCACCGAATGTACCGTTATCCTCGAATGCTGGGTCAAAGCGAAAGATTATCCCCGCCTCGAAAGAATAGTCTCACGCTTCAAGGCCACCGTCGGCGCCGTTGAGCCCGCCGAAGGCGAAGAGATTCCCGTCGAAATCGAAAACAAGAAACTCGTCAAGCCCTTTGAGGTCATAACCCGCCTCTATGGCATGCCCATGCACTTTAACGTTGATCCCACCGTCTTTCTGGCGCCGTTCTTCGCGGTATTCTTTGCCATGTGTCTGGCCGATGCCGGCTATGGCCTCGTAATGGTTCTGCTGATCGCATTGCTAATAAAGAAATTCCAGGGTGACACAAAGCTGATAGCGATGCTTGGTATCTGCGGCGCCGTCACCATCATCATGGGCGCCCTGACCGGCGGCTGGTTCGGCAATGCGATAGGCGAGTTCGTGCCCGCCCTGCAGCCGGTAAGAGACAAGCTGATGTGGTTTGACCCCTTCGAGAAGCCCATGTACTTTTTCGGTCTGGCCGTGGGCCTCGGCTATTTCCAGATTATGGTCGGCCTGCTCGTTGCGCTCGTCCATAATCTCAAACAAAAAGACTACATTGCCGCATTATGCGACCAGCTAACCTGGCTCGTAATGCTCAATTCCATCGTCATATTTGGCGCCGGTAAATTCGGCGTCATCTCGCCCTCGGTCGGCGCGGTCTTCGGCAAAATCGCCCTTGTCCCCGCCGCGGCCATTCTCCTTTTCAGCCAGCGACAGGGCGGCTGGGCCGGACGACTCGGAATGGGTTCATACAACCTTTTCAGCACAATATTCTACCTCGGCGACGTCCTTAGTTATCTGAGATTAATGGCCCTCGGCATGGTCGGGGCGGGCCTGGCCATGGCCATCAACGTTATCGCCGGAATCTCCTGCAAGATACCACTGATAGGTATTCTCGTGGCAATATTGGTCTTTGTCGGCGGACATCTGTTCAACCTGATTCTGGCCATACTCAGCGCTTTCGTACATACCCTGAGACTGCAATACGTCGAGTTCTTCCCCAAGTTCCTCATTGGCGGCGGAAAATTATTCGAGCCCCTCGCGAAAGAGTATAAGCACATATATATCCAGAAATAGAAACGCAAAAGAAAGAGAGGTTGAAAAATGGATTACGGACTGGCATTGGCTTTGGTTGGCGCAGGTTTGGCGGCCCTACTGGCCGGTATCGGCTCGGCCATCGGTATCGGCATAGCGGGAAGAAGCGCAACCGGCGTCCTGAGCGAAAAGCCCGAAAGGTACGGCCAGATGTTTATCATGGTTGTACTGCCCGGTACCCAGGGTTTCTACGGCTTCCTCGCCGCTTTCATGGTAATGCTCAAGCTGAACTTCTTCGGCGGAACCGGTGTCCCACAAATCAGCACAACGATCGGCCTGCAGACCCTGATGGCCTGCTTGCCTATCGCGTTTGCCGGTTTGGTCAGCGCGATCTTCCAGGGAAAGGTCTGCTCCGGAGGTATCCTCATGGCCGCCAAAAGACCGGAGATGGCTTTCAAGGCAGGCGTCGTCTTCGCCGTCATGGTCGAAATCTATGCCATCCTCGGATTGCTCGTGACACTCTTCTTTGTGCTCTTTGGCATTAACTGGCCCACACCTGTCTAACGGAAAACGCAATACGCAATATACGAGACTTGATATTATGGAAGCTCAACAGGTCACGGAAAAGATACTGGCAGACGCCAACGCTGAGGCCGACAAGATAAAGAAAGAGGCCGACGAAAAACGAGCCGACGAGCAGGCCAAAGCCGACGAGCAGATGCAGGATTACAAAAAGCAGACCGAAGCTCTCGCTCAAAAGGCCGCGCAGGACAAGAAACTCCACCTGCTCGCCTCAGCCAGGATGGATATCGCCAGGGAGTTCTTGGCCGAGAAGAGAAAGATACTCGACGAGGTCTTCAGCCAGGCCCGCGCGCAGTTGCTCAATCTGCCCGATGACGACTATCGCCGCCTTTGCAGCAAGCTGATGAACGCCGCTGTCGAAACCGGCGACGAAGAGGTCATCATCGATAAGAACGAAAGACGAATCGACCAGGAGTTCATCAAGCAGATTAACCGCGAACTGGGTCCAGGCTACAAAGGCAACCTGAGACTGTCCGACGAAAGACGCAACATCGGCGCCGGCTTCATCCTCAAACGCGGTAAAATAAAAAACAACGTCTCCCTCGACGTCCTGCTCGACCGCGCACGAAAAGGGCTCGAGATCGACTTGGCAAAAGAACTGTTCCAAAGCTGACAAGGGTTTTTTGGAAAGGGCGGGAAATGAGACCAAAATTACTGGCGTTGACGGCCTTGCTGGCGCTTGTCGTTATCCTCTGTGGTTGCACAGACCAGTCCACGAATCTGGCGATGAGGTGGGCACACGAGGAGAGGATGGCAAAGATAAAGGCCGGAGAAATGACCCGCAAAGAAAGAGAAGATTTTGCCGAAATCGTGGCGGGCAAGGTTGTTGAACGGCTCAAAGAGGAGAAAACGGCAGGCAACTAAACTGAATACCGCAGCCATCTGAAGGATATCCGAATCGGCAAAGAAAGAGACGCTCTCATAACCTCTCTTGAGAGATACGGGATACGAGATGCGAGATACGATACCCGAACGAGCTATTCTCGATTTTTACACCTATCCCCCGATAGGCGGCGACGACTGGCGCTACACCTTCGAAACCGCTCAGGTCCGCGCCATCGAAATGCAGATGCTCACCAGAGCGTCCCTGCTGGATATGGCGAACGCCGCTGATTTCCAGCAGGCCGCCGACCTGCTCTCGGCCACCGAGTATGCCCTGCCCCACGGCGGCAAATCTTTCTCCGAGGTCGAAGGGCTTCTTCGGCAGCGCAGGGCCGCCATACGCGAGCTCTTCGAGGTCCTGTGCCTGGACAAACCGATCGTACATCTGTTCAGGACCCGCGATGATTTCGCAAACCTGCGTCTTGCCCTGCGGCGGACATTCGCCGAAAGGCCCGTCGGAACCGACTACAGCGACCAGGGCAACGTGCCGCCCGAGCGCTTCGGGCAGGTATTCGAAGAAGAAAGCGACCAGCTTTTACCCGATTATATGCGCCACGCCGCCGACCGCGCCGCTCTGGCCTACTATCAGGACAAGGACGTTCGCCGCATTGATTACGCCATCGACCGCTTCGAGGCCGAGTACAATCTCACGCAGGCACATCGGCTGGAAAGCGTCTTTCTAATCGGACTTTTCAGAATCCGGATCGACCTGACCAATATCCGCACAATGCTGCGACTGAAATTCACCGAGGCAGAGCAGCGAAACGTGTTTCTCGACGGCGGCTTCCTCCAGCTCGAACGCCTCGAAAAAGGCCTGGACCTCGGCTACGAGCAAATGGGCTCGCTGTTCTTTGTCACGCCTTATCATCGGCTCGTCGAAACCGGCGCGAACTACCTCGCCTCGAATAAGTCCTTTTTGAAGCTCGAACAGCAGTGCGAAGAGTTCCTGATGGGCTTCGTGAAAACCACCACTCAGATTACCGCCGGTCCACAGCCCATCATCGCGTATCTGTTAATGAAGGAAAACGAAATCCGAACCGTCAGACTAATACTAACCGCAAAGAAAAATAGCCTGGACACGAAACTTATTTTAGACCGAATCTCATGATGCGCAATGCGAGATACGCTCCACGAGATACGAGATACGAGTTATTATGAAAGGTAAAGCAGCAGTTTTAGGCGACGCCGATTTTGTGATGCCGTTCTCCGCTCTGGGCCTTGATACATTTGCCGTCGGCCAAACCGCTGGCGACGTCGCCGAGACCGCCGAAAAGATAATCGACGGCAAATATACGCTCATCGTCGTGGCCGAGAATATCGCCCCGGAGGCCGAGGAGGTCTTCTCCGCAACCACCAAGGCCCCCACACCTTGCATCGTTGTTGTGCCGTTTACCACCGAGTCCGAAGGCTTCGCCACCGACGCCCTCGCCCAGGTCCTGAGAATGGCCACCGGCGTCAACATCTTGAAGGAAAACTAAGTGCAGGTTACGCGTCATGCGTGATGCGTATTGCGAAACAGAATGTATGAATGGAAAGATAAAGACTTACAGAGATTTGGATATTTGGAAGTTGGGAATCGAGGTGGTTAAGGATACCTACAAGTTAAGCGAGAGCTTCCCCAGCCACGAGTTGTACGGTTTAATCAGTCAAATGAGAAAGTCGGCGGTCTCCATACCTTCGAATATTGCCGAAGGTTTCAGGCGCTTTCACAACAAGGAATACAAGCAGTTCTTGCGCATGGCGTTGGGAAGTTGTGCAGAACTGGAAACGCAGATAACGATAGCAAAGGAGTTACACTATTTGCAGCATGATAAAGAAGGTGTATTGCTGGAGAAGCTGGACCACCTTTGTCGGATGATTTCAAGTCTCATCAAGAAGCTCAAGGTCAGTGACTAAAACGATGTACGCAATACGATTTACGCAATACGATGCACAAGGGATTTTGATATGGCTAAGGAAAGACAGGCAAAAGTAGTCAAAGTCGCCGGACCCGTCGTTGTCGCCGAGGGCATGACCGGCGCCAGAATGTACGACGTGGTCCGCGTCAGCCAGCTTAACCTCATCGGCGAAATCGTCGAGCTAAAGGGCGACCTGGCCTCAATACAGGTCTATGAGGAAACCACCGGCATCGGCCCCGGCGAACCCGTCGTCGATACCGAATTGCCTCTGAGCGTCGAATTGGGTCCCGGCCTTATCGAGAGTATCTACGACGGCATACAAAGGCCGCTCGATGCCCTTTACAAGGCCGAGGGCGAGTTCATGAGCAGAGGCTCGGCCATGCCCGGCCTAAATCGCGAAAAGAAATGGCACTTCAAGCCAACCATCGAAAACGGCGCCAAAGTCGGCCCCGGTGACATAATCGGCGAGGTACAGGAAACCGTCAGCGTCAATCACAAAATCATGGTCCCGCCGGAGGCGACCGGAACCATCCGGAACTTGGCCGAGGGCGACTATACCGTCGAGGAAACCATCGGCGTCTGCGTCGCAGAGGACGGCGGCGAAACCGAGCTGAAGCTGATGCAGAAGTGCCCCGTTCGCATCGCCCGCCAGAACAAAAGAAGGCTCGCGCCAAACACCATCCTCGTGACCGGCCAGCGCGTCATCGACGCATTCTTTCCCATTGCCAAGGGGGGAACCGCCTGTGTTCCCGGCCCCTTCGGTACCGGAAAGACCGTCGTGCAGCACCAGCTGGCAAAGTGGGTTGACGCCGACATCGTCGTTTATGTCGGCTGCGGCGAACGCGGAAACGAAATGACCGACGTCCTGACCGAGTTCCCCGAACTGAAGGACCCCCGCTCGGGCGAGCCCCTGATGAAGCGCTCGGTCCTGATTGCCAACACCTCCAACATGCCCGTCGCCGCCAGAGAAGCCTCCGTCTACACCGGCATCACCATCGCCGAATACTTCCGCGACATGGGCTACGTCGTGGCGCTTATGGCCGACAGCACCAGCCGATGGGCAGAGGCCATGCGCGAAATCTCCACCCGCCTCGAAGAGATGCCCGCCGAGGAAGGTTACCCCGCTTATCTGGCCGCCCGCATCGCTTCCTTCTATGAAAGGTCCGGTCGCGTCGAGTGCGTCGGAAAGCCCGAACGAGAGGGAAATCTCTCCATCATCGGCGCCGTCAGCCCCCCGGGAGGCGACCTCTCCGATTCCGTCGTTCAGGCCACACTCCACGTCGTAAAGGTCTTCTGGTCCCTCAAGGGTGAGCTCGCCTACCAGCGTCACTTCCCGGCCATTGACTGGCTGACCTCATATTCATTCTATAAAGAATACTTAAAGTCCTGTTTTGAGGACAGGGACCAGGGCGACCAGATGCAGCGACTGACGGTGCAGGCGATGGGTCTGCTGGAGCAGGAGGCGGAGCTGCGTGAGATTGTGAGGCTTGTGGGCGCCGAGGCGCTGTCGCCGCGGGACAGGCTCGCACTGGAGACGGCCAGGTCTATTCGTGAGGACTTCCTGCATCAGAACGCCTTCCACGAAGTGGACACCTTTACTTCGATGCCGAAGCAGTACGAGATGCTGAAGACAGTTCTGCATTTTCACGAACGTGCGCTGGCGGCCATCGACGCCGGGGCGGAGACTTCGCAGATATTCAAGCTGGCGGTGAGGGAGGATATTGCCAGGGCCAAGTATACTCCGCGGGATGAAATGGACAAGATTGCCGGCATACGGGAGAAGATCGACGAACAGATGAAGCAGTTGCAGGCCGCTGTCACGGCCTGACGGTCGTGAAGCCAAGTACGAGATACGAGAACAGGAGTCGAGATGTTATCTGTGAAAGAATACCAAACGGTTGCAAGCATTGCCGGTCCTTTGATGATGGTCGAGATGGTCGATGAGGCCAAGTACGGCCATATTGTCGATATCGAGCTTGGTGACGGCTCGATACGCCACGGCCAGATTCTTCAGGTCGAAAGAGATAAAGTGCTCGTCCAGGTATTCGAGGGCACGCGGGGCATCGACGTCGAGCAGAGCACCGTGCGCTTTCTGGCCAGGCCTCTGGAGCTGGCGGTCGCACCGGACATCTTGGGCAGGGTGTTCAGCGGGCTGGGCGAGCCCAAGGATGGTGGACCTGCCATTATTCCCGAGAAGCTGGTTAACATTAACGGCAGCCCGATCAACCCTTACGCACGTGACTACCCCAATGAGTTTATCCAGACGGGCATATCGACCATCGACGGACTCAATCCGCTCGTGCGGGGTCAGAAGCTCCCGATATTTTCCGGCTCGGGTCTGCCGCACGATAACGTGACGGCCCAGCTTGCCCGCCAGGCGACGGTGCTCGGTAAGGGCGAGGAGTTCGCGGTGGTGTTTGCGGCGATGGGAATCACCTTTGAAGCGGCCCAGTTCTTTATCAACGACCTGCAGGAAACCGGCGCCATCGAGCGTGCCGTGATGTTCGTCAATCTGGCGAACGATCCTGCGATTGAGCGAATAGCCACCCCGCGATTTGCGCTTACCGCGGCCGAATATCTCGCCTTCGACCTCGATATGCACGTGCTGGTTATTTTGAACGATATGACCAACTACTGCGAGGCCTTGCGCGAAATCAGCGCTGCGCGAAAGGAGGTGCCGGGAAGGCGAGGGTATCCGGGGTATCTCTATACGGACCTGGCGACCGTTTACGAAAGAGCGGGTCGAATCAAGGGCAGGAAGGGCTCGATTACCATGGTGCCGGTGTTGACGATGCCGGAGGACGACAAGACACACCCGGTGCCGGATTTGACGGGCTATATTACCGAAGGCCAGATAATTCTGTCGCGGCCGCTGCACCGAAAGGCGGTGTCCCCGCCGGTCGATGTCTTGCCGAGCCTGTCGCGATTGAAGGATAAGGGCATCGGCGAGGGAAAGACCCGTGAGGACCACGCCGACCTTTACAATCAGCTCTATGCCGCCTACGCCCGCGGCAAAGAGATGGAGGAGCTCGCTACCATTATGGGCGAAGCGGCCCTTTCGGAAGAAGACAGGAAATACATGACCTTCGCGAAACAGTTCGAGGCCCGCTATGTCTCACAGGATTATTATGAGAATCGCACGGTGGAGCAGACGCTTGATTTGGGCTGGGAGCTTCTGAGCATGTTCGAGAACGCGGAGCTGAAACGTATCGACATAAAGCTCATCGAAAAGTATATGCCACGGTTTCGCACGAAAGCGAAACCGTGAGAAGCACTAAACACGAAATCCGAAGCACGAAACAAATGCAAATGACCGAAATTAGAAATTCGAAACGATATGATTTGGAGGACCGGACGCTTGCCTTTGCCAAAAATGTCAGAACCTTTCTGAAGAAAGTGGGCAGGACCCCGGCAAATGCTGAGGATGGGAGACAACTGATTCGGTCCACAGGTTCGGTGGGCGCTAATTATATCGAGGCTAACGAGTCCCTCAGCAAGAAGGACTTCGTTATGAGGATTAAATTATGTCGTAAGGAGGCGAAAGAGAGTCGATACTGGTTGAAGCTTATGGATACCCAGGCTGACGCGGAATGGGAACAGCAACGCAAAGGTCTGGAAGAGGAAGCAACCGAGCTTATGAACATTTTTGGAGCAATTTTACGCAGGAGCGAATAGCCTTTTGAGCATTTGGTATTTGAATTTCGAATTTGTTTCGGATTTCGAATTTCGATATTAGGATTGGCGCAACCTATGCTTGCGAACGTTAATGCGACACGGATGACATTGCTGAATCTGCGAAAGCGCGTGGCGCTGGCGCAGCGGGGACATCGGCTGCTCAGCGAAAAGCGGGACGAGCTTTCGCGGCAGCTAATCCATATCGCCAAAGAGATTCAGCCTCTGCGCAAAAAGGTCGAGAGCGAGCTGCTGGAGACGTGCCGGCGTTTCATGGTGGCGCGGGCGACGATGGAGCCGGAGGATATAAAGGCCGCCCTTGCCGTTCCGACCAAGAAGTTCAGCCTGGCCGTGGAGTTTGCCAGCATCATGAGCGTGAAAGTGCCGCACCTGCTGAAGGAGATAGCAGGGGAGATTATCTGCTATGGCTTTGCAGCAACGTCGGGAGAGCTGGACGTTGCGCTGCTGGCTTTGGAGCGGGCATTCGACCTTTTGATTGAGCTGGCGGAAAAGGAGAAGCAGGCGCGTCTCTTGGCGATTGAATTGCAGATGACCCGCCGGCGGGTCAATGTCCTGGAGCACGTCGTCATCCCGGAGCTGCACGAAACCATCCGCTTCATTTACGACAAATTAGCCGAGGCCGAGCGCGACAACACCAGCCGACTCATGAAAATCACCGATATCATAAGGGCGTGAAGTCGTGGCTCGTGGCCATACAAGTAGATGCGCAGATGCGTAAATGGGTCGATGAGGAAATGTGAAAACCAGACAGTCGGACTCGCATATCTACCGATAGGAGCGTTTACGATTCGAAGTTGAGGGGGGCGAATTCTCGGTTGCGGATTTTGGCGGCTTTGTTCCGCCGGAGGCTTAATCCGGCCTGCATAAAAGAGAGGTTCACCCACGTCATGAGCATTGAAATGGTGATTCAAAGCCAAAGGCGCCTCATGTCATAAGAGCATGGCAGGGCAACTGGCAGACAAAAGGTCGGACTTTTCGGATTATCCGGCCAAAGTCGGATAAATTAATTTTATCGCAGTCGGTCAACCGATAAGAGCATTATGCGATGTAGTGGTTTGGGGTGGGGTCCTTATACACCCGCAGAAACCTGCCGAGCCGGTATGTTGCACACCAAGAAGTGTTTTTTGCGAGTGACCGCTCCGGGGACATGAGTATCAGAAACATAAGGATTTGCTGTAACAAAATTGTAGACTGGGCTGTGATTATCTGCGTCATGGGCTCTTTTTGCGGCTGTGGCGACTTCTTTGCCCAAAAACCCACCGAGCTGCAGTCCCAGCGCATCCGCCGGGACGTGGGAACCATTCGGACAGTGGCCGATTCGAACATTCCAATGCCGGACATTTACCAGGCGCCGCCAAAAATCGTCGAGCAAACGGTCGGCGGCGGAAAAGAGTGGAAGCTCTTCTACTTCTGCAGGCATCATACATCCGGCCAATTGGCCGCGATGGTAAATGAACAGTTTGCCCATAAGCTTTTTGACGAAAAAGGCAAATCCACCACGGCGGCCGACTACACCGTCAGCAGCAACCCGGCCACCAATCAATTGGTGGCCAGGTGTCCGACGAAGGACGATATCGATGCGGTCCTCGAGTTTCTGGAGATGGTGGACGTTGCACCCATTCAAGTGAAAATAGACTGTCTGATCTCTGAAGTCTATGCAGATATGACGCTGGATTGGGAGACCACCGTCGAGATCGGTGACCTGCTGGGCGAGGACATTACTGCAGGCGGTTCGGCCCGTCTCTGGGGCAGCGATGTTCTTAACCTGGTCCAGGAGAATCCGCCTCTTCCTGCGTTTCCGGGGGCCTCACTCAGGGAGGTGGCCCGGTCCAAGATGGGCCTCAAGATCGGGTACTTCAGCCAGGAACATAACTTCCTCGCCCTGGTCGACCTGCTGGAGTCGAAGGGGTATCTGAAAGTCCTTATGAATCCATCGCTGGAGGTGGTCAATGGCCAAAAGGCGAGGATTGAGTCGTCGGAGAAGGTGCCGCTGGAACAGGTGTTCCTGCACGACAGAGACGGTTTTGTCGAGACGCGGACGGAATACGTGGACGTAGTGGACGCTCTCGAAATTACCCCGCATGTCTTCGCGGATGGCTACATCGGCCTGGAAACAACCGCCCTTATCGGCTCAAAAAACATTCCCGAAGGGGTAAAGCAAATCCGCATCGTCAGCAAACGAGAAATCTACAATAAGGAAAACCGCATCCGCCAGGGGGAAAGCCTCGTCATCGGAGGCATAAGAAAGTCCGAAGAGCACTCCGTCGTCCGCGGCGTGCCGTTTTTCAAGGATATACCCATCCTCGGCGTTCTTTTCTCCAGCAAAGACTACGAGGAGCGGGCCGTCGAGACCGTTTTCATCCTCACACCAACCATCTCGACAGGCGGCATACCGAACAAGGACATGGTCGAGCAGCTCAGAAGAAAACACGAGCGGCCCGACTACGGCAAAGACCTTCAGGATACCATTATGGATCCGCTGGGCTTGGGTGCCCACGAGCAGCAACAGCGGAAGAAACTGCAGGAATTGGATGAACAGCGCCGACAGGCGTCACTCGAAAAGCGGCAGGCAAGGCGCGACCTGAGAGACGCGCAAGCCGAACTGGAAGTGGCGACAGCCGCCGCTCAAAAAGCAAGACAGCAAGCGACCCAGGCCCAACAATCCGCCGAGGCCGAGAAGAAGGAAGCGGCAACGGCGATCAGCGAAGCCGAGAAAGCCGTGGCCGAGGCCGACAAGATAAAGGCCCAAGCGCAAAAGGCAATGGCCGAAGCTGAAAAGACCAGGGCAGAGGCCGAAAAGGCAATTGCGGAAGCCCAGAAAGCCAAAGCAGAGGCTGTTGCCGAGGATGAGGCCGAAAAGAACGACACCGAGACGAATGGGTGAATCGGTCGCGGCAAAACAACAAAGCTATATCCTGTCTCTCAGATTGCGAGACTAATTCACTGCAGTTTGTGTCAAGAGTCTCGGCCCGGAGGGTCCGAATTACGCTGCCCCGGAGGATCCGGCCCTGCTGCGGGCCAGCTGGTCCAGAGCGACCGCCGCGATGATTATCCCTCCTATCACTATTAGCTGGACGTTTGTGGATATGCCCAACAACGTGCATCCGTTTCGCAGAAAACCAATCAACAACGTTCCTATTATAGTACCGGTTATCGTGCCCCGACCCCCGGCCAGGCTCGCCCCGCCGATCACTACGGCTGCGATAATGTCGAGTTCGAGAGCGATGCCGGCGGTCGGCTGAGCGGAAACGGTTCGGCTGGTCGCAATCATTGCGGCTACACCCACGAGAAGTCCCGTGAGGGTATAGATGTAGATAAGATTACGGTCTACATTTACCCCGGCGTGAAATGCGGCCTCTCGATTAGAACCGATGGCATAAGTATATCGTCCCAACCGGGTATATTTGAAAATAAAACCCGCCGCCGCTATGATAACGAGAAATATCACAACAGAAATAGGTATTCCGCGGACAACTTCAATCTGTTCGCCGACCGCGGTTGTCTCCATGGACTTCCACAGCGGAATCAGCCCCTCGCCAAGATACTTGTAGCCGGGAACATTGTATGGCTGTCCATCATTCATTACGTATGATATTCCGCGAAACGCGCTCATCGTGCCCAGTGTCACTATAAAGGGCTGGAGCCTGAGCCTGGTGATAAGCCAGCCGTTCACCAGGCCGCACAAAGTACCCATAATAACACCAACCATAGTGCCGGCAATCATTACCGAGGCCGTCGGCTCCGCCCCGCCGAGGGCGATCATCGTATATGCCCCTACCATGCCGGCAAGTGCCAGCATCGACCCGACGGAGAGGTCTATTCCCGCCGAAATTATAACTGCCGTCATACCGACAGCGATGATGCCGTTGACGCTCGAGCGACGCAGAACATTGAGAAAATTGCCCGCCGTAAGGAACGTGTCGAGTCTGAGCACCGAGAGAATACAGATTATCAGCGTCAGACTGCCGAACGGCAGCAACTGTCTCGTGAATTTGCTCATTCAGTTTTCCTCCACAGCCGCCAAATGCATGACCTCTTCCTGCGTCGTTTCGCCGGCCACCAGGTTTCCCACGAGTCTGCCCCGCCTCATCACCAGGAGCCGGTCGGCTATCCCGAAAAGCTCCGGCAGCTCCGATGAGATGAACAGGACAGCCTTGCCCTTCTCAGCCAGGTCGTTCAGCAGTATGTACACTTCCTTCTTTGCTCCGACGTCGATGCCTCTGGTCGGTTCGTCAAAAATCAAAAACCTTGACTGCGCCAGCAGCCAGCGGGCGATCAAGAGCTTCTGCTGATTGCCCCCCGACAAAGAGCTTACCGCCGCCTGCGGCCCCAGCCACTTGATTGCGATGCGCGAGCCGATTTCCTCCACAATTTTGTTCTCCCGTGCCGGCCTGATGATATTCTTCATACCTATGGCCGCAAGATTGGGCAGCGTAACGTTCCAGCTGCATGGCAGCTCCAGGCACAGCCCCGTCCGCTTGCGGTCCTCGGTCAGATAAGCGATGCCGCTGGCTATGGCCTCGGCGGGTGAATTGATTGCCAGCTCCCTGCCGTCAAGGCTGATTGAGCCGCTGGTTTTCTTATCGATACCGAATATGGCTCGTGCCACCTCGGTTCGTCCCGCGCCGACCAGGCCCGCCATCCCCACGATTTCACCCGCGCGAATATCAAAACAGACATCTTTGATTTTGCCGCCCGAAGACAAATCGTCCACCCTCACGCGAATGTCACCCACCTCTGCGTGCCGCGCCGGAAAGAACTCCGTCAGCTCACGGCCCACCATGTGCCGCACGATTTGCGGTATATCCAGTCGGGTCATCGATTCCGAGTGCACCACCCTGCCGTCTCGCAGCACCGTTACCTCATCGGCCAGACCGATTATCTCTTCGAGTCGATGAGATATGTAGATCACGCTGATGCCCTTTTCGCGCAGCCCTCGCACGACGCCAAAGAGCCTCTCGGTCTCGGTCTCGGAGAGCGACGACGTGGGCTCATCCATCACGATAATCGAAGCGTTGCGGGCCAGCGCCTTTATAATCTCGACAATCTGGCAGTCGCCGGTGGGCAGTTCCGAGACAACCGCGTTCGGGTCGATATCGAAATTGAAACGCTCCGCCAGCTCGGCTGTTGCCTTGACCATCGCTTTGTGATCAACTGTCAAAGGCAGAAATCCTCTCGGCTCATTGCCGAGAAAAACGTTTTCTGCCGCCGTCAGGTGCTCGGCGAGGTCCAAGTCCTGATAGATCATCGATATGCCCGCGGCCAGGGCCTGCTGAGGGTTGTCAAATTGGCACAATTGGTCGCCGATTTCGATAGCGCCTTCGTCCGGCCGATAAACTCCTGCCAGAATTTTCATCAGCGTGGATTTGCCCGCGCCGTTCTCTCCGACCAGTGCATGCACCGTTCCCGCCTGGACCCCGAAAGTGACATCGGAAAGCGCCTGAACAGGCCCGAACCGCTTGGATATTCCCGTCATCCACAGTGTGCCCGCTCCGCCCCGCCGCTCGACATTCTCGTTGGTCGCTCTCATTGGAGATTGAGTAAGGCCTTAATTTCCGGCTCCTCCAAGCGCCCTTTTGTCACCAGCTCCACGCCGGTATCGATGCGCCTGGGCACATCTTTGCCGTCGAGTTTCGCCAGCACTGCTTTGACGCCTTCATAACCCATCTTGAAGGGATTTTGAACCACCAGCGAATCAATGTCACCGGCCTTGAGTCCGTCCACCAGCGCCTGCTCGGCGTCAAACCCGACCATCTTGATTTTGCCCACCCGCCCCTGAGTGCGCAGCGCCTGAAGCGCCCCGACCGAAGTGGACGCATTACACGCATAAAGGCCGTCCAGCTCGGCATTCTTCGTCAGCAGGTCCTCGGTCGCCTGCAGGGCCGTCTCCGGCGTGTCCATACCGTATTTCGCATCCACGATTTCGATGCCTGCAAATTCCTTCTTGATGGTATCTATGAACCCGTTCTCGCGCTCCGTTGTCGACGCCGAGCCGGGAACGTACTTGACCACGATTATCTTCCCGTTGCCGTTGAGAATCTCGCCCATCCGCCTGGCCGCCAGCACACCTCCCTTGTAATTGTCCGTGGCCGCAAAAGACACGATTTTGTCCGTCTCTATGGCCGAGTCAATGATGACGCACGGTATCCCACGCTCAAAAATCTTCTCTACGGACGGCACAAGGGCCTTGCTGTCGTTCGGCGCCAGCACTATCCCCGAAACCTTCTGAACGATGAAATCTTCTACAATTTGTTTCTGCCTTTCCCGGTCAGACTCTCGTTCCGGCCCGTTCCAGAAAATGGTCGCCCCGGCCTCGGTGCCAGCTCGTTCGGCGCCCCGCCGAACCGCCTGCCAGAAAATGTGCGTCGTGCCCTTGGGAATCACCGCGATACGACGCCCGGCTTCTTGGCTTGCCTTTCGGGTAAGACCGATAGCAATGAAAATCCCTGCCAGCACAACAAATACAATTACCGCTGCCGCTTTCTTCATAATTCACACACCTGCTTATCAAGTTCCCATTCCATCCCCGGCCGATTTGACCTTCGGTCACAGGATATCCGAAACCCGGGTGAATCGACCCCTCGGATTCGCCGTATTGTAACAGTTTGCCGCACCGTGACAAACATTTCTTGAGCTGCTGCGGAATCGGCTTCTTGAGAACGGCGCGGCCATCTTGACCGCATCCGGCGAGACCGCGTCACTGGCCGCAGCTCAACTATCGACCACCAGCGATTTGATTGGCTTGCCGGCGCCAACTACAGACGGTTCGTCAACAATACCCCTTACGACGCTTCTATTACTCACCAATAAAAAAGCATCGTGATAACTGTGCTTGCCTGAGAATGCACCGGTCCCGGTCAGCTTGCCCGCGCTCAGATAACCTCTCATATTGGACCCTTACTCGGGAATAAAAACCATGTCAGGAGCATCTATAAAGTACGGACCGTCGTGTGTTTCTTCTTTTCTGTAGACCTCAGGCACGACTTTCCTGCCGTCGGACCTCACCGGTGACTCGCCTGTTCGGCATGTAAAACACCTATGGGGCAGCGCTCGGTGGCTGATTTTATTACGAGTGGTTGGCAAAAATATCTTGATTCTTGCCGCCATTGGAGATACCGTATAATGCCAGCAGGGCGGTTAGCTCAGGTGGCTAGAGCGCCTGCTCGACACGCAGGAGGTCGTAGGTTCAAGTCCTATACCGCCCAGTTCACTCAAGCCCTTATAAGGCAGTCACTTATGAGGGCTTTCGTTTTTTGCAAGGCGCGCAAATCTTCCGTTTTGTCGCAGTTTCACCCCCTTTGGTGGCAACAATCTTTAGTATTGTCCCAAAAGTTGTGGGTAACTTCTGCGACGATACTGAAGTTTTGTGAGGCTATCATTTCTTATACTCGTACTCCTGCGCTGCCTTGGCTGCTATGACCAGCGCCTTCATGGCTAGCTCGATATGCTCGGGAAGCTCCGGGCAGACCGCTAAGATCTCGGCCAAATCGGGGTGTCTTGGGCAATCTGCGCCGGGTCTTGCGCCAACTCGGTATCGCTTCTATCCGCAACTTGTCCGCTTTTGCTTGACTTACAGTTTCCACGCTATGGTTTTTTACACCAGTGGTTCTTGGTGCGAATCCGACCGTTGGCTTTCCAAGCCCTTCGAGCCGCACAAGCCGATTTTTGCATTGATGGAGCCGGGCCTTTCGGATAGAATTATTTCGTGCTCGGGCTTGCCATCTCCAGTGGAAATCCGTAAATGGCGTCCCCGTGGAGTCCGGAAGAGGGCGGCTGCGAGTTGCATTTGTCGTAACTTGTTGCAGGACAAAGGTTTGGCCGAGTGGCGGAATGGCAGACGCTGGGGACTTAAAATCCCCTGCCCGATCAAGGGCGTATGGGTTCGAATCCCATCTCGGCCACTGTTTGTGTCTCGTGAATCGAGCTTTGGACAGTCAAAGATACTGGAGGTGTAACTGTGAACGACGATTTCAGGCTGGCAGATGTCGAAAAACCCAACCTCTATCGCGACGTCTTCCCTTACAGCGAGTTTCCCAGGGCGCAGCTCGACGGCCAGACGGTCGAATACAGCATTCCAGAGCACATTTGGATAACTGATACCACCTTTCGCGATGGTCAACAGGCAAGGCCCCCTTATACGCCCGAGCAAACCCTCCGGATATACGATTTTCTGCACGAAATAGATGGCGGTACGGGGTTGATCCGCCAAAGTGAATTCTTTCTGTATTCCCAGCGCGACAGAAAAGCCGTCGAACTATGTAAGCAGCGCGGTTACAAGTATCCGGAGATAACCGGCTGGATCAGGGCCGTTGCGGCTGATTTCAAGCTCGTTTCTCAAATGGGGCTCAGAGAAACCGGCATTCTTACCTCGGCGAGTGATTATCATATATTCCTCAAGCTGCGAACGACACGCGGCCAGGCGATCAACGGCTACCTCGACATTGCCAAAGCGGCGATGGACAACGGGGTCATTCCGCGATGCCACTTCGAAGACATAACCCGGGCTGATTTCAAGGGCTTTGTTCTTCCCTTTGCCCACGAGTTAATGAACTTGGGCGAAGAATACAAGATGCCTGTCAAGATTCGCCTTTGTGATACACTCGGATTTGGGCTTCCCTGGCCGGGCTTTGCGCTTCCACGCAGTATTCCAAAGCTCGTGCACGGCCTTCGAGAAATCGGTGTTCCACCAGAGCGCCTTGAATGGCACGGCCATAACGACTTTCACAAGGTCCTCGTAAACGCGACGGCCGCTTGGCTCTACGGCTGCAGCGCCGCTAACGGGGCCATCCTCGGCGTTGGCGAGAGAACGGGCAATCCCCCCCTCGAGGCTTTGGTTGTCGAACATGCGCAATTGAAGGGACTGACGCCGGGCGTCAACTACGCAGTGATAACCGAGCTTGCCGAATACGCCAGAAGAGAGCTGGGTTTTGAAATCGCCCACAATTATCCCCTTGTGGGCAGGGATTTCAACGTCACGCGTGCCGGTATCCACGCCGACGGTCTGCTGAAGGACGAGGAGATATACAATTGCTTCGACACCAAAACTTTGCTGAATCGCCCTGTGAGTGTTGCTATTACGGACAAAACGGGGGCGGCGGGCATAAAGCACTGGATTGAGGCAAGATACCAGATAGAAATACCCAAGCATAATCCTCGAATCGCTAAGATAAAGGACCGAATAGACGCTGAGTATTCCGCTGACCGCGTATCAGCGATCTCCGACGAGGAAATGTTCGGATGGGTGCGGGAGGTTTTTGCTGACGAGCTGCCGCCGCTCAGAGAATGAGCGGATAAGTTTTCACTACACCTGTGTTGGGCGGCCTTGCGTCTTTGGCGGGCCGCAGCCCTATGATGACGAGCAGGAAGATCAAAGCCGTTCTGTTTGACCTCGGCGAGACCCTGCTGAGTTTCGGAAAAGTCAACACCACAAGGCTCTTTCGGCAGGGGGCCCGTCTCTCATACGACTTCCTCAAGGGCCTCGGACAGCCCGTCGGCTGCTTCGAGTACTACTGCTGGAGAAACCTCATCTCCCTGAGGATACGTCACTGGCTCTCAAACACAACCAGGAACGACTTTAATTCGCTGGCCCTGCTAAGGAGAATCGGCCAGAGAAGAGGTATCAGCCTCGACCGAGAGCAGTGGCGGCAGTTTGCGTGGCTCTGGTATGAGCCTCTAAGCAGGGTCGGCCGTGCCGAGCCCGGAGCGAAAGAGACATTGACCGCGCTCAAGACAATGGGACTCAAGCTCGGAATAGTCTCGAACACCTTTGTCAACGGAAGTTCCCTCGAAAAACATCTGGAGCAATTCGGCCTGCTCGATTTCTTCGCCGTCAAGGTCTATTCATACGAATTCGATTTTCGAAAGCCCGACATCAGGATTTTCGAGATAGCCGCTGAGAGAATCGGCGAGATGCTCGAGAATATATTGTTCGTCGGCGACCGCATCGACAAGGATATAGAGCCGGCCATAAGAAGCGGCATGAGGGCCGTTCTAAAAACCGCCTACACAAACATCGGAAAGAAAACCCCACAGACCGTCTGGAAGATAACCCAACTTTCAGAGCTCCCGCCCCTCATCCAAAAAATCAACGCAGAAACACCCCACTGACAAACTCACCCTCGTCGTAGGGTGCGATCCATCGCACCACCAAATCTTCCGCACCCGGCATCTGACCAAATGTTTAGCCGCGGGTTTCGCCCGCGGTTCCATCCGTTTGATCCTCGCGGACGGGCCCACACCTTTTAGCCAACAGCACTTGTCCACGGGTGGCAGCCTCAAGCGAAGCTTGGGGATGGTCTCCTGCGTCTTTATCCCTGTACGCTCGCCCCCACCCTTGCCTTGCCACGCGAAAAATCCTTAGCCCGCCGACTTGTCCGCCGTTCGTTTGGCGGACTTGTCCCCCGTTTACCCGCCGTAGGAGGGTCCGTCTGGCGGGTTTACCCCCCTGCTTGCAATTCTGTAATGCAGGCTGTACACTTTGATAGCATCTTGAAGGCTATTTGCGGGTGAAAAGGAAAAAAAATGAGGCAGACACAGTTGGTTATATTGATAGCCGTATCAGTCCTGACCGGCTATGGCTGTAAGAAACAGGACGGACACGTCAAGCCAAATAAACAATATAAGATAGCCTTTACATCAGTTAGAGATGGAAATTCCGAAATCTATGTTATGAATGCCGATGGTAGTGAGCAGAGAAACCTCACAAAGAATGCTGCCTTCGATATGCTTGGCGAATGGTCGCCTGACGGCAAGAAGATTGTTTTTGTATCACTTCGAGCTGGAAATCGTGAAATCTATGTTATGAATGCCGATGGCAGTGGACGAAAGAACCTCACAAATAACCCTGCCACAGATCGCGACCCTGCTTGGTCTCCTGATGGGACAAAGATTGCCTTTCAATCAGATAGAAATGGAATGCCTGACATCTATGTTATGAACGCTGATGGTAACGACCTGAAGAACCTCACGAATAATCCTGCTATCGATCTTAATGCTGATGGGAGTGATCAGAAAAACCTCACAAGTTACCCTGCTGGAGATATACAGCCTTGCTGGTCTTCTGATGGAACGAAGATTGCTTTTCTGTCAAATAGAGATGGAAATTATGAAATCTATGTTATGAACGCCGATGGCAGTGACCAGAGAAACCTCACACAGAATGGTGCCTTCGATAAGCTTGGCGAATGGTCTCCTGATGGCAACAAGATTGCTTTTGCATCAAATAGAAACGGAGATTTCGAAATCTTCGTAATGAACCCAGATGGCAGTCAGCAGAAAAATCTCAGCAATAATGCCGCTATAGATGCAGGCCCTCGGTGGTCTCCTGATAGCAAGAAGATTGCTTTTCTGTCAAATAGAGATGGAAATTATGAAACCTATGTTATGAATACCGATGGCAGTGACCAGAGAAACCTCACAAAGAATGCTGCCTTCGATGCGCTTGGCGAATGGTCTCCTGATGGCAAGAAGATTGCTTTTTGGTCATCCAGGCCTTCCATGAAAATACCTTTCATTTCAAAACGGGAACGGATAGATTACATTGGCATAGTCAATCCTGATGGCACTGAAAAGAAACAACTGACCAACACAGGTATGGATAGCTCCCCCGTCTGGTCTCCCGTCCCCTTGCCCGGCCAAAAACCTTAACCACTAAAACCTCCCCGCCTGTCGTCCTCGGTCTTGCCGACTTTTCCCTTTACTTCCAACCCAAAATCGGGTATAATCCCCACCCGTTGGCTCCCTCGTAGGGGCCGGCACCTTGCCCCTTCCCTTGGGGGGATGGCAAACATGTATGGCGGAACTTCAATGGACATGTCAGATTGAATGGCGGCGCGTTTTGACCCAAAACAGCACCATACACGCAAGAATCGACCCTCAAGCATCAAGAATCGAGAATCGAGAATCGAGCATCAGGATGCCCTGTACTCTTATACGCTTATACGCCTACACTCTTCTACCTTCTGCCCTCGACAAGTGTCGAATATCCTCGACAAATCGCCCCCTTTTTTGTACAAACGAACCCAATTTCGAAAACAGACAAAATCTACGCAAGCCCAGTCGCAACAAAGGATTACGGAAACGGAGGCGCTTCGGCACGACCCAAAAACGAACCCAAACGAACCCAAAACGAACCCAATTTTTCGCTCGTCAGGGGCCCCCAAAGCCAAAACGAACCCAATCGAACCCAATTTGTCGCGGCGAAGCCCCCTTGCCACGGCGAAGTCCTGTACGAAGCCCGGCTGCCGAAGCCGGATCGAACCAGATTCCAAACCCGCCCCCACTCCAACCTCTTTTTGTTTTTCACTCTTCTTCGCCCTAACTATAATCTGGCAATGCAAGACTGGACCATACAGAAGCTGTTGAATTGGATTACTGAGCACCTTACGGAGAAGGATATCGATTCCCCGAGGCTCAGTGCGGAGCTGCTGCTCAGCCACGTCCTCGGATTAAAACGCATCGAGCTATATACACAATTCGACAAGCCGGTCGGCAAAGAGCAGCTTGACCGGCTCCGCGATTTGGTCAAACGCGCGGCCCAGCATGAGCCGGTGGCATATCTGGTGGGCAGAACCGAATTCTATTCTCTCCAGCTCCACGTCGCGCCGGACTGTATGATCCCCCGCCCGGAAACCGAGCTGCTCGCCGAGCGTGCCATTGAATTTTTGCGAAGGCGAAAGGGTCACCAATTCGTCTGTGACCTGTGCACGGGCTGCGGATGCATCGCGGCGGCCATCGCAAAAAATCACGCCGACTGCCGCATTATCGCAACCGACATTTGCGGCTCGGCCCTGTCCATAGCTGCGCAAAACATCGAAAAGCACGGGCTGCACGAGCGAGTGACCTTGTTGTGCGGGGATTTGTTCGAGCCGATTGTGCCGCAGCTCGATGTTGGTAAATTCGATTTGATTGTGTGTAATCCGCCTTATGTGAGCGCGCCGGAGTTTGAGAAGCTCGAAAAGAACGTCAAGGACTATGAGCCAAGGCTGGCGCTTTATGCCGGGCAGGACGGCCTGGATGTTTATCGCCGCATTTGTGAAAAAGTCGGCGACTTCCTAAAGCCCGATGCGGCACTGATGCTGGAGATTGGCTACACACAGGGCCGCACGGTCAAAGAACTGCTCGAGCAAACCAGCATATTCACGGAGATAAAGGTTGAAAAAGATTTTCATAACAACGACCGCATCGTCACCGCAACGATGGCTCAGGCCGATTCGTCAGAAGAATTGCCTCTATCGGGTCCCGGCGGAGCTTGAGCGATATCAGCGATTCATCGTCGGCAAGCACGGTCTTCAACTGGCCGTGTGGCGCCGACCGCCTGGAGGCGGCACTCGATAGTGGCTGGTTGTCAGTCGTCAGGCGTTAAATGCTGAACGCCGAAAATGAGATACAACCAAAGAGCTTGCTCGCCTGTGACGCAATACTGCCTCCAAGCCCGCTCTTTGAAATATTAATAGTGGAAACGTCCGCCTGAATACAGGCTGACCATGGCCACCGTATGCGGCCCCTTCGGTCCCCCCCAAAAAATGGCCGGCCGGTGAAAGACCTGTACGGGGCCGCCGGCAGCGTCACGCAGGTAAAGGTCAAAAAAGACTTGCATGGCAACGACCGTATAGTGACCGCAACAAAGGTTCACACTGATTCATCCGACGATTTGCCTCTGTCTCCTCCCTGAGCCTTCTTTCGCACCTGCTCAAGCTCATCCGCAAGCTTGCCAACCTCCAGGCGGAGCCTTATGTTTTCCCGGTTTTGCCGCAGGAGGTATTTTGCAACCAAAACGATCAAGGCAAACGGAATCCCCAGGACAATCAGGACTATCAGGATCTCGATGGCGCCGGGCATCCAGGCTAAAGTGCAGTCTATCATCTATTGTCCCTTTCCAACTTGGACTATCCTTCTCGAAAAGCCTTACCGTTTTTGCGCCCTTAATTCCTCTCGGAGGATACGCACCTCCTCGGCGAGTTTGCCGAGTTCCAATCGAAAGCGTTGTTTTTCCTCACGGCTGCCCTTAAGATATCGAGCAAGCCACACAATACCCCAAATGATTAGGCCCCACTTGATCAGTGTGAACAATATGACAAGTGCTACAATGAATGCAACTCCAACGGTCATCTTTTTGCTCCTTTCTTTTTGTGTTGCTCCTGACCAATTTTTATTCTGTTCTTGCCGCAGCTCCATGTTCGCCGCCACCTTTCAGCTGGTGGCGCAGTTGGTGGACTTCTTCGGCCAGCTTGCCAAGCTCCATTCGAATCAGTTTCTGCTCTTTGCCGGCATTCATGAAGTACCTCGACGCCCTTATCAAACAGATGATAACCAGCGCGATTATGAATACCCAAAACACAAGAGCAATTGCAGCAAACAAACCTCCCCAATTGAAGCCAACAATATGATTTACCATTTCTTGTTTCCTTCCTTATCTTCTGAAGTTTCCTTCATTTTTCGTCGCCTTAATCTTATGGGTTGCTATTCTGTTTGCGCGGGCTGGCAAGCAATCAGCTTTGCGGTTTCGGTGCATACACGATCGAGCGTAACGCCAAGCTCGGTCAAAATCCTGTGGCCCAATCCCTCGCCGGCAAGAAGTATGCTGACGAGCAGATGTTCGGCGCCGATGTATTCATGGCCCCATCGTTTGGCCTGCTCACCGGCACAACGAATGGCCGCTTGAGCATCATCAGCCAGGTTCGACTTATCGCCGGAGGCTTTAGGAGCGGCCCCCGCCCTTGGCACCAACTGCTCGTACAAGTCTCGAACCTTCATCCGGTCGACTCCGAGATTTCCAAGGATTGTTGCTCCGAGGCAGTCTTTAACTTCCGCAATGCCCAGCAGCATCTCGCCCGTTCCCACAGCGGCCAATTTGTATTGGTGTGCCGCCTGCTCGGCGGCTTTCATTACGGCTTTGGCCCGCGGCGTCCAAGGCAGCGACCCTTGCGGCGAATACTCTTTCGTGGAGTCGGGTACCACCTTTTTTGATTCGAGCCAGGCATCCACGTCAGCCCGGTCGAACTTGATATTCTTGGCGCTTATGCGGATGTAAGGGGGGCAGTCGCCGCTGGCGATATACTTATAAATCGTGCGTTTCGAATCGCCCAGATAAACCGCCAAGTCTTCTATTGACATCAACTGCATAACGTAACATCCTCACTAATATGTAATAATATGACACAATATGCACTTCTGTGCAACAAGAATCTCAGAAAATTCTGAATTTTTCTTCAAATCAACGAATCCTTTTTGCAAAAGAAGTTAGAACCTGCAAAGCTGGGAGCAAGTGCTTTCTTGGGAGGCGTGAGGGAAAGTGCCAAAAAAAACTTGCAATGTTAAGATGGGGAATCTATTGACAAGAGTGAGTGATTGCCCTATAATGACCTAATCAATGAGCACTGGCGCAGGCGACGGGATTGGTTACTGTGGCCGGCAGGTATTAGGGTTAGAAAGACATTCTGGGGGAGCATTTGAGATGAAAGGGAACCATTTCTTCAGATTGTTGCTCGCGTTCTGTCTGTTAATGTCTGCGGCTGAGTGCAAGGCCGTGACCGTGACGTACTTTCCGCAGACAAATATAGGCGGCGGCATACAGGGCTCCGCGACCGCGACGATCACGAGCGGTCCGGGCTATCTGGATATTCTTCTTACGAATACCTCGCCGCTGGGACCTGACATCCCGCCAGAGGGGATAGCCAATCCATTTATCACGGAGATTGAGTTCAAGTACCTCGATGGTTTCACGCTGAATGAGGTCTCAAGCTACGTATCGTCATTGGCGGACAGCTTGTTTGCGCAGGGGGCAGGCTACACGGCGGTAAACTATCCCATACGGAATCTTTACTATGATGTGGTGGCTGCGGACCATGCGGGGATGGACAGATGTTTTATGACTGCAAACGCCGATAACATACGAAATGACAATACAATCGCAAGTGCCAGTGTTCTGGATGCGTTTAATATTCCGCAGGAGGGTCACGCGGTGGGATTTCTGGATAAGCACCCGGACGATTACAGCGCAGCGGTTTTTGATACGGTGCTGTTTCACTTTGTCTTTGACGAAACGGCTGTTCCGGATACGAGTTTCTATGCCAATCCGGATACTCTGGTCGTTAAGTTCGTGGGCGGCGGCGATTACAGCCTGCACGTTCCGAATGTGCCCGAGCCAAGTTCCGTTGTGTTGATTGGTTTGGGTGCGGTCGCCGCGTTGAAAAGGCGCAGCAAGTAAAAAGACGATTGGGTTTTTGTCTGATAAGAGGGTTCAGGATATTTTCCTGAGCCCTTTATTTTTCGGCGGAGCTGTTCAGTAAGCTATGACGGCGGAGATCTTTCGGCCCGGAAGCTTCTCTCGGCCGTGCAGTTCCGTAAGTTCAATCAGAAATGTTATTCCTGCAATCTGCCCGCCTATCTTTTCGATGAGCCTGCAAGCGGCGGCCATGGTTCCGCCGGTTGCGAGCAAATCGTCGACCATGAGAACCGTGGCACCTTTTTCTATGGCGTCCGTGTGCACCTCCAGGGTGTCGGCGCCGTATTCGAGGTCGTAAGTAACGCTTTCGGTTTTGAAGGGGAGTTTGCCCTTTTTTCGTATCGGCACGAAGCCAGCGCCCAAGTTTTCTGCCACGGCGGCGCCGAAAATGAAGCCTCTGGCCTCAACAGCAGCAACATATTCAATGTTTGCACCGGCGAAGTCTTCACATAACGCTGCAACTGCTGCCGCGAAGGCCTTTGGGTCGCCCAACAGCGGAGTTATGTCACGAAAGAGAATACCTTTCTTGGGCCAGTCGGGTATGTTGCGGATGTACTCCTGGAGATTCAGCTTTTGAGCTTTCATCATTGTCTCCTGTCTGTTCTTGCGCCGCGTAAATCATTGAGTCGAACTATCTGCTCGGTTACGGAGTGCTATTATGACGGTGCAGGCAAAGAAGTGCAAGTTTTTGTGGACTTTTCTGCGGGGTCGACTACTCATTCATATACTCATAGAGTCTGGTCAGAGCATCCCGCTGGATTTGTCGAATTCGCTCGCGCGTCAGTCCGAGCTTCTCGCCGATCTGTCTTAGAGTGAGAGGCTTTCGGCCATCGAGCCCGTAGTGCAGGCGCAAGACTTTCGCCTCTCTGGGGTCAATCTCATTGAGGAGCCTCAAGGCTTTTGCCTTTTCTTCATCGGCAATCAATCCGTCTTCCGGCTGCCCGGTGTGCTTGTCTTCCAAAGTCGCCTCAAGCGTCTCGTCTTCATCGGTGCCGTCGGCGCTGTGGCTGTCCCGGACGCCGCTGAGAATCTTGACTATCTGGTGTATTATTTTTGCCTTGCGCAGGGTCAGGTGCATCACATCGGCCATCTCTTCAATGTCGGGGCTTCTGCCGAGCTTGTTCTCGAGCTCCGCCGCGGCATGTCGCCATTGATTTATCAATGCGACCATGTAAGTGGGGATGTGAACGGGCTGGATGTTTTCCAGAAGCGACCGTTTAATGCTTTGCTTTATCCACCAGGCGGCGTACGTGCTGAATCGTGTCCCGCGACCAGGGTCGAAATAGTCTACCGCCTTGATTAGTCCGAGATTTCCTTCTTCGATCAAGTCGCCGAGGCTCATTCCGCGGCCGCCGTATCTTTTCGCTATGTTGACAACAAGACGCAGATTGCTTCGCACCAATTGCTCCCTGGCCCATGGGTCGTTTTCCTCAATGACGAGCCTGCCGAGGTATCGCTCCTGCTCGGCTGTCAGCAGCGGCGCCTCATCGATCTCCTGGAGGTAGTCTTTTATTGTAGCGTCAAAAACTATAGCTCGCTCCTGCCCGCCCCGGGGGGCCTCTCGGCTCCGGTTATTCGGGCAATAGTGTTATTGGCACCAGGGTTGGTTAAACGACCGGCGGTCCGGCACGAATACCACATCCGCTCTTGGTATCGGCCAAACGGGCCTGTGGGTTTAGCGTGCAGGCTATAGCTGGGCAATATCAGCCGTGTTACTACTGATTATCGGTATCAGTCTTGTCCTGTGTTTCCGTATCGCCGGAAGGGCTTTGCTCAGATTCAGCACTTTCATCGGGTCCTTCTTCGGGCGCCTGCTCGGCCTCTTCGGTTTGTCCGGGCCGGTCAGCTTCACTGACCTCGTCCGCAGATGCCTGGGCTTGTTCCTGGGCCGGCGGGGCCTCCAGGTCCTGTGGAACCTCGGACTGCTCAGCGGCAGCCGGCTCGGCCGGCTGCGTTGTTGTGATGTGCTCCGCACTGACCTGCAAGAAGTCAGTGGTCGGGCCTTTGGACTTGGTAGTTTCCGCAGCTTGTTCCTCCGCGGCCCAGCGAGCTCGGCGCAAACTCAGGCCGATCTTTCGAGAGTCCGTGTCGATTCGGAGAATCTTGACCTCAACCTCTTCGCCAAGCTTGACGATGTCCTGAGGCTTATCGATTTTGTGGTCGGCAAGCTCCGATATGTGCAAGAGCCCTTCCAGGTCCGGCTCCAGCTCGACAAATGCGCCGAAATTAGTCAGCTTGGTGATGGTCCCCTTGATAATCTGTCCCGGAATATATTTTTCGGGGATGGCGCGAATCCAGGGATCTTCGTTCATTTGTTTTATTCCGAGGGATATGCGTCGTTTTTCCTCGTTGACCTCAAGGACGACACATTTCAAATCCTGGCCCTTTTGGAGCATCTCGCTGGGGTGATTGAACTTTTTGGTCCAGCTCAAATCGGAGATGTGAATCATGCCGTCGATACCCGGCTCGACCTCGACAAAGACACCGAAGTTTGTCATGCTGTGGACCCTGGTGCTGATAATCGTCCCGGGCGGATATTTTTGCGAGGCAATTGTCCAGGGATTAATCTCGGTCTGCTTGAGACCGAGGGATATTTCACGCTTCAGCTTGTTGACATTCAGGACCACGACCTCGATTTCATCACCGAGGTTGACCATCTCGCCGGGATGAGACAATCGCTTGGTCCAGCTCATCTCACTGATGTGGACGAGGCCTTCAATTCCTTCTTCAAGCCGGACAAAGACGCCGTAGTTCATCACGCTCACGACAGTTCCTCTTACCCTCGCTCCGATGGGATAGCGGTTTTCGACGTTTTCCCACGGGCTGGGCGTTTTCTGTTTCAGGCCGAGGGAAATCTTCTCATTTTCCTTATCGACGCCGATCACGACGCATTCGATTTCGTCATCGAGCCTGACGACTTCTGAGGGGTGTGCGATTCTGCCCCAGCTCAGGTCGGAGATATGGAGCAGTCCGTCGACGCCGCCCAGGTCCACGAAGACGCCGAAGTCGGAGATGTTTTTGACCACGCCTTTTCTGAGTTGTCCGACCTCGATCTCGGTCATAATCCTTTCTTTGCTGCTTTGTCGTTCCTCCTCGATAAGTTTTCGTCTTGATACGACGATGTTTCGGCCTTCGACGTCAATTTTCAGAATTACACATTCGACCTCTTTTCCGATGAATCTGCTGATGTCCCCGGGTTTTCTGATGTCAACCTGGGAAGCGGGCAAGAAGACGGGCACACCGATGTCAACGAGCAGGCCGCCCTTGATGCGTCGTATTACCCTGCCGGTTACGACATCGCCCTCCTTCTTGGTATTTATGATGTTCTCCCAGCCTCGGATGCGGTCGGCCTTGCGTTTGCTCAGAAGGATGAGTCCGCACTGGGCATCGGTATCCTCGAGGAGGACCTCGATTTCCCTGCCTGGCTCTATTTCCGTGGGGTCCTCAAACTCACTGGCGTCGACCACGCCTTCGCTCTTGAGCCCCACTTCCACGATAACATCATTTCCTATCTGTGATACGATGGCGCCTTTAAGGATGGTCCCGGGCAGGCGGGAATCGACCTTTGCCCGCAAGACCTCCTCCAAAAATTCACCGTGCTGTTCGGTGAACATTTCACTGACCTGTCGGTCGAGCTCTTCCTGTGACAAACCCAACTTGTTAACGATGTTTCTATCTACCATAAACATAATTTCCTTTGTGGAGTCTCATATCAGACCCATCAGCGCCCCACATTTACGCCGACAGGCCTTTTCTCCGCCCCGGTTTGAAGCAACCGAGGCACTCAGTTGTTTTAATAAGTCGTTTATAAAGAAGCATTGGCGCACGCGGCCAATACGGGTTAACGTCCGTGCCCTTTTCGATTAGCACTCCGACTGAGCACCGCTGCTATCGAAAGCGGCCAGATTCTCGACAAACCCGGTAATTACCCATTGGGGGGTGGAAGCCCCTGCGGTAACACCCGCGACAGTTTTACCGAAAACCACTTTTTTATCAAGTTCTTTCCAATTTTGCAAGTGAAATGTCTGGGGGTTATACTTTCGGCAAAGCTCAGCGAGCTTACGGGTATTGGCGCTCTCGAGCCCGCCGAGGACAAACATTATGTCCACCCGTCGGCACAGCTCGACGGCTGATTTCTGCCTTTCGACGGCTTCTTTGCACAGTGTATTGATGACCCTCAATTCGCGAAATCCCCGTTTGGCAATAGCAGCCAGCATTTCGGTAAAGTGGCCGGGGCTCTCGGTCGTCTGGCAGACGACGCCTAACTTCTTATTTTTTGGCAACTTATGCAAGTCGGACTCGTCGCCGACCACGACCACCTCTTTGGCACAACCCACGACCGCCTGGACTTCGGGATGGTTTTTGTCTCCGATAACGACCACTTCATAGCCGGTTTGGTCCAATTCGCGGGCAATTTTCTGGACCCTTTTGACCAATACACAGGTGGCATCCACGATTTTGAGGCCTTTTTCCTCGATTCTGGCCAACTGGTCGGGGGCGACGCCGTGGGAGCGGATGAGAACGGTTCCAGAGGGGATTTCTTCAACGGCGTCGACAGTTCTGAGGCCCGCCTTTGCCAGCTTCTCGACGACATCTCCGTTATGAATGATCGGCCCGAGGCTGTAGACATCCTTCTCCTGGGAGAGTATTTTTTCCGCGGTACTGATGGCGTTGTTCACGCCCGGGCAGAATCCGCACTTTTCAGCAACAATCACTTTCATAAACGACCTACTTGTTGTCCGCCTTTTTGTCCGGGGGCTCGGACATCTTACACACCTTGTCCCTGATTTCGCCGAGTTTTCCGAAACAGACAAGTTCGTCTGCCAGGAGGATTCTCGTATCGGCGACCGGGCTGGCGATGGTCTCGCCGCCCCTGACGATTGCCAGCACGATGATCCCGAGGCTTCGCAGCTTCGATTCGATAAGCGTCTTGTCTAAGACGGGGCTGTCTTTGCAGACCTGGATTTTGGAAACTCCGTAGCCTCCGGTGGCGATGGCGAGTTCCTCGAACGATACACGTTCAATAACTTCCCCTTTGATGAGTCGCTCTCTCAGGGCGTTCGTGGCGCGGTGCACGAATTTCACGTTGGTGAAGAGCTTGAATATGACATAGATGGCAACGACGATGATGGCAAGGTTTATCCACGGCAGCAGCTTCGGGTGAATGTGGGCGGGCAGGAAGGGAATCGACCACCCTTCGGTGGAAGCTTGGATCGAATTAGCGAAAGTTGCAATCATCGTGACGAGCCCGGCATGGCCCAGGACGATGAGAATGGAAGCAATGCGTCGCCTCTGGCGGTTTCCGGTAACCAGTTCAGCCTCTCTGGTGGTGAAGCCCGTGGCAGTAAAACACGAAAGGGCCTGAAACTTGGCCATGGACCATTCCAGACCGGTCAGATGAAAGGCGACGGCGCCTGTCCTGACGACAATAAATGATACAATTAGCACGGTGATGAACAATATGGGATTCATATCGATTCTCCTCAAAAAGCATCCCGGATGCCCTCGGGCGGTTTCAAAGCCACTTCTTTCTTCTGAAATATATGAGCATGACGACCGCGACAGCAGCCATAACCAGGGCTATGGCAGGATAGCCCCATCGCCACTCGAGCTCCGGCATATACTTGAAATTCATACCATAAACACCGGCTATGAAGGTAAGCGGGATAAACAGTGTGGCAATTATGGTCAGGACCTTCATAACGGCGTTCATTCTGTTGCTGATGCTCGACAGGTAAATGTCGAGCATTCCCGAAACCATGTCGCGGAAGGTCTCCACCGTGTCTATAACCTGTATGGTATGGTCGTAAACGTCCCGGAGATATATGTGAGTGGATTTGCCGATAAGGGCAGACTCGCTTCTATCGAGGGCGCTGACCGCCTCGCGCAGCGGCCAGACCGATTTGCGCAGGGATATCATCTCTCTTTTGAGGTTATGGATCTGCCGGACGGTCTTTTCGGTGGGTTCGGCGACCAATTCCTCCTCCATGAACTCGATTTTTTCGCCGAGCTTTTCGAGTATCAGGAAGTAATTGTCGACCACGGCGTCCATCAAAGAATATACGAGGTAATCGGACCCCATTTTTCGGATGCGGCCTTTGGAATTTCTGATTCGGTCGCGGACCTGGTCGAAGACGTCGCCGACGCTTTCCTGAAATGAGAGTACGAAATTCGAGCCGAGGACCAGGCTCACCTGCTCGGCCTCCACTTGTTGTTTCCGGTCGTTGTAACTGAGCATCTTGAGCACGATATACATATAATTGTCAAAGTCCTCGAGCTTGGGACGCTGTCCCGTATGCAGAATGTCCTCGAGGATAAGAGGATGAAGCTCGAACTGTGCCCCCACTTTCTCTATGATGTCCACCTGATGAAGGCCGTCGATGTTTATCCAGGTCACAGTAGGGGTGGCTTTGAAGGGGAAACATTCTTCGATGGCCGGGACCTGCTTTTCCTGGAAGCTGGCCTCATCGTAGTCGATAACAGTTATCCGCGCGGCTTCGACTCTTCTTTCCCCGACGTGAACGAGCGTTCCTGGCGGCAGACCGGCCTTTGTTGAGCGTTTGCTGACTGGCTTCGCCATATTTAACTCCTGAATTCTTCGAGCCTCACGACCATATTAAGAGCAGCCCAAATACGTTTAATCACAGAGATACCTTTATGTCAGGTCGCCTGCAACGATTTCTCGCGCAGCTATCGGTCAGCGGCACGGTAAGGGGGGCACTTCAGCAGGTAGCTGACCAGCTCATCGAGCCTGGCGGTTGCCAGCGCGATACAGGAATCCGCGGCCCCGTAATACATGAAGATTGTGCCGTCCTTGTTTATCCACCCGCAGGGAAAGACGACATCGTCAACGTCGCCTTCCCGCTCATAATGTGCCTTGGGTCCAAAAATCCATTCTTCAGAACGTCGGATGACGCGCGCCGGCTCCTCCAGGTCAAGCAGGACCAGGCCCAGCCTGTAAATTGAGCCGGAAGCGGTTGCTCGCACGCCGTGATACGAGACCAGCCAACCTTCCTCCGTTGCGATTGGCGGGGCAGACAGGCCTATCTTGCTGGCATCCCACCAACTGCCCCGGCGGGCGTGTATCAGCTCCTGATGCTCTCCCCAGTGTTTGAGATTTGGTGAGTAAGAAAGCCAGATGTGGCTCTCTATGGTCGGGTATTTTGCCACTGGTCGGTGCAGCATCGCCCAGTAACCGTTGAACCTCACCGGGAACAGAGCAGCGTCCTTATCTTCGGGGGGCATAACGGGACCCAGACGGGTAAACTCGCGGAAGTCCCTGGTGGTGGCCAGTGAGACCAGCGGACCGCCGGTGGAAAAAGCGGTATAAGTGACCGCCCACTGCCCAAGCTCCTCGAGCCAGGTGACTCTCGGGTCCTCGATACCCCATATTTCTTCCGGGTGGGCCGCGGGCTCTGGCTGCAAGGTGGGCTGAGGGTCTATTTCCCAGCCGTGCACACCGTCGGCGCTTCGCGCTGCCGTAAGATGAGAAATGCCTCTGAAATCCTCGACGCGAACCAGCAGAAGCGTCTTTCCATCGACCATTGCCACCGCTGCATTGAAGACCGAGTTGGCCGGATAGGGCCAGTCTTTCACCGAAAGAATCGGATTCTCAGGATGCCTTCGAAACAGCTCGTGTGTACTGCCTTTGTTCATGGACTTCACCTCATTTCTTTTTCCATTAACTGCAAAGAGGGGTACCCAGCTTTGTCAGTGGACGTACGCGTGTGGGCGGCGTTCCAACCGCGCCCAGCTCTTTTGCCTTTTCGGGCCTGCGTGTGAAACAGGGCCCAGACCAGAGGCTAAATACGGCAGAGCCGGCAAATATGTTCTGCGGCGGGTGTGTGCGAGCCATAGCTACTTACCCTTTCGGAATCTCCTGAACAGGCTGAAAAAGTGTTTTTCTGGCAGAGTGACTCTCAGGGGAAACACGCCCTGGCTGACAAATCTCACGTCCTCTATTGAGTAAAAAGCCTTTGGGTTGAACTGCTTGATGATTTCAACCACATGTTCGAGATCGCCTCTGTTTATGACGGAGTAGACAATCGACACCCGGCCGGTGCTGCCCTGAGCAGCTATGCTCGTGGCGCCGTACCCTTCTGAATTAAGGCCCGCTATCAACTCGGTCGCCTGCTGTTTGGTAATAATTCGAATCAAAAGCACGCCCATGGCCAGCTTCTCTTCGATGTAGATGCCGATGAAATTGCCGGCGGCAAAACCGGCGGCATAGGCCAGGTAGCAGTAGACATTACCCATATTCTGCATGATCTTTCCTATGGCGACCAGCCAAATCAGTATTTCGACAAAGCCAACGAGAGGCGCGAGAATCTTTTGTCCTCGGGAGACAAAGATTATTCTTATGGTTCCGAGCGTAACGTCACAAATTCGCGCTATGAAAATGAGTACCGGCAGCAGCACAAAGGTGAATGCCTGGGAATTGAAAAATGATACTACACTGAAGTTGATTTCCACGTAAGCAAGACTCCAAAAGGCATTATTTGGCGCGGTCGTTTCTTTTTGTAGTCAGCGTTCTCAGCAGCACAAAGGGAAAACTGACCATCTGCCGCAGCCCCTCAATCGACGAGAGGGTGCGCACCTGACCCCTCATTTCGTTGAACAGTTCATTCACGACCACCTTCTCTTCGACTTCGCCCACCTCTTTTATCATAGCCAAACGATGAAGCGAGTATAGCCCAATTAGAAAGGCCAGGGCAAAGAAAAAATCCCACTGCTGCAGATTCAAGGCGGGCAGACTGAACTTGCCGGTCGGGCTTGTGTATTGGATCGTCCAGGCCAGCTCACGTCCGGCAAAGAAGTCGGCAAACCTGCCTCCGAGAACCGGTGCTACGCCGGCGGCCACAGAGTTGACAACCGTGTTGGTAGCAAGATAGGCCGTGGCCTGTCCTTTGGGAGCGAGCTTCAGTCCGATGTTGCCAGAAGCCAGTGAGACGCCCGCGGATGCAAGGCCCATGACCACGTGTATCATTATCAATAATGGGATGGTCAGGAAGTACTTTTCCGGCATGGTCGTGAAGGTCCAGGCGAGAATCGAGACTATGAACAATGGGCCGCAGATGGCTAAGACTGATTTGTTGCTGAAGCGGTCCGTGAACTTGCCCCACACCTTCAGGAAAGCGAAGTTCATGACCTGGCTTATAATTGAAAGCGCGATGATAAACGACATGCTCAGGCCAAGCCTCTTGAGCATATAGACCATGAAGAAAGGGCCGGCCAGATTGACGGCGAAGTTCCAGGAGGACATGAATGCAATCAGCTTGCGAAAGTTCTCGTCCCTGAAGGGCTGCGCAAGCAATCCGAGGATGCCGGGCCTGTTTTCGGATGGAGCCATCCTCGGCTCAGGCGTCTTGGCCAGGAAGTAAACTCCGATTGCCCCTGCGGCAAAACCGAGCACAAACAGGATTGAATATCCCCCAAGCTCATAACTTGCCCGCCACTTTTTCAGCAGGTCCAGGTAAACCGCGGCCAGAAGGCTAAGAGCAATCCCCACGGCGGCGGCAATTCTCATCCTTCTTGAGAAGAACGAGCCCAGGATGCCTTCCGGTATGAGGTCGCGCATCCATGAGTTCCAGCTGCAGCCGGAAATCGCGCCCAGTGCCGAAGCAGCTACGAGAGAAACAAGCAGGACGGCAAGAGCCGCCTTTGCGGGCACCAGAAGCGGCGCCAACGCGATCAGCAGCCATGAAAGCCTGCCGAGCCCGGCGGCGGCAACGGTGATTGCGCGTCGGTTGCGCAATTTCTCTATCAGCAATATGGAAGGCAGTTGAAGAAGTTGAGACAAAGGCCCGATGGCGGCCAGCAGGCCAATGGTCAGGTTGGAGGCCCCCAGCTTGACGGCAAAGGCAACGAGAAAGGCCCCCCCGGTCAGTATGCCCATGGCCTGGGACGCGACGCCGTCTTTGATCACATAGTTCAGACCGGACTGAACCTGCTGCTCAGTTAGACTATCATCGACTTTGAACCACATTACCGCCCCCTTTGCAATTCTCGGCAACCACACATTACCCCGGTTTGCCTGTGTGAGCAAGGTTTTTTTTCGCGGCCAAGTACGGGTCGGGAGCGGGCCCTCGGCCGGTCGCGTTCCAGCGGCCCTGCATTCAGGACCGTCACTGCCTGGGCGTTAAAGCAGGGGCCGAAGTGTTAACCAAGATCAGCTTCCAGCGTGCTCTGTTTGGGTACAAGTCGGCGTGTTAGCCCGGCTCTGAAGTGTCGTTTTGCGCCTGCTGGCTCTTGATGGATCTGAGCGAGTGCAGAATGAAACCGCCCAGAACCAACACAACCGCAACGAGGATTATCAGCAGTACCACTTTGTGCCTTTCCGACCAGGGAAGTTGTTTTGCAGGTGCCTGCACAAAGAGCGGATTGTCGGCGATATTAGCCATGCTTGATTCTCGTGCCTCGACCCGCAGGGGACGGCGCAGTCTATGCCGAAGATCGTAAACGGGCGGGGCGAGGGATGATGCACCGACATAAAACGTGGCGTCACTCTCTTGCTTGATGGGGAAAACGATTTGGTGAGGTATCATCCTTGCGGATGCCGAGTCTATGAGGAGCGGTTTATCATCGTAATTGCTAACGGCAATCTTCAGGTAGCGGAAGGTGCGCTGCGAAGGAACTCGCAGAATCAGCTTCTCGTGCCGGCGGCCGTCCGGTGCGGCGTACCTGTGAATGGCGTCGCTGACCATGCGTTCCCACCTGACCTCAACTTCTCGATATCGCGGTCGGTTATCCTCGCTGTCAATTTTGACCTTCCTCGTGACGGCATCTCTGCCCTCGATGGTGACATATCTGTAAAACGAGTCATCGGCGACCTGAAGATGGATTTCATTTACAGGCAGATGGCGGTACTTCAAATCATAGATATAAATGCTCGAACGGTTGTTGGCGTCCTCATCGTGTCGCAGCAGTGTCATCTGTACCGAGAGTCGTTCGGCATCTCTATTTTCGAGCTTAAATGCCCTGACTTCTTCCAGCGCCACCGCGCTTTCTTCCGTTAACATAGGCTCGACGGTGATTCGCAGGTAGCGAAAGTCGTTAGTGGGCAGGTCTATCCGCTCGAATCGCGTATTGCTGCCGACGGCAAAGACGTAGGCGCGGTCAACCACGGTGAAGAACTCGATATTATCGTTGGAGCCCTCAACTTTTACGGCGCGTCGGAAATTGCTTCCGCGGGTCCGCACCTCGATGGAGTTCTTGACGGTCAATTGGCCGAAATCCAGCGTCGCCGCAGCGGCGCCGCGGCTGCTCGTCGAACGGTTTATTATTGCGGGCTGATACTTGATTTCTGTGGTTTTATCCTCGGCCCTGGCGAGAATATAGGGAATCTGGTCTCCACCACTTCCGACAAGACGGATGTCACCCAGGTCCTCTCTGGCGGCATCGTAAACCTCCGGCGTCAGGAAAAGTCGGCCGTAGGGCGCGGCACCTTGTTCGACGGAGACCGGCGCGCAGTATTTGAAGGGGGTCAGGTCAAGGGCCTGAAGGTTGCCGGCAATAGCAAGCAACAACGCAAGTATGAATGCACGTTTTGGCTTCATAATTATTTCTCACAATCAATTATCTGTGCTTTTTTCCGCCAGCACGGTGTCGAAGAAACCTTTTTTCCGGAGGAATTGGTAAAGGTACGATACGGCCACGAGGGTCACGCCGGTGGCTAAGAAGGCGGCGATGCGGTAGAACTTGTCTACGGTGCTGGTATCGAGAATGAACACCTTGCACAGCAGCAATGCGAAAAGGCCGATAGCGATATACCGCAACAGCTTCAGCTTGCGCCAGAAGCCGACCGTCATCAGCATCGCTGCATATAGCGCCCACATCACCGATATATACATGTGCGCGAGGAATCGCCAGTTCGGCAGCTTCTCGGCGAACCTGTTGCGGCAATACCAGTAGAGGTAAATCTGCTCGGTGAGCAGCACCCATAGCACGAAGACGGCCGCAATCGCAAACGCTATTGCCAAAGGCCGGCTGTATTCCTGCTGCTGCACGTCTCGTTTCAGCAGCCACGCTGCCGCGAACAGTGATACGACGAACAGCATGACGATTCCGAAATTCAGGTTGGCGAAAATGGCAAAGCGGCGGTGGTAGATCTCGGTGAAGGCAGCCATGGTGAAGACGGCGCCGCCCGCAGCCAGGATTGCGGCGAGAAACTGGCACAGCAGGCCGCGTGGACACATCGGCCGGCACAGAAACAACAGAGGAAAGAGGGCAAGAACAAGAACCATGCCCCTTAGAAAATACTCTCGGCCGGTTGCATTGTCGAGTATGTTGTAATCACAGTGCCACCACCACTCCATGCTGACCGCCGCCATAAGCAGAAGCAGGCCCGCGCTATAGGTGAGCTGTGTAATCAATTGCCGCTCTTGCAGCGGCAACTGCGGGTACTTTCTGTAAATCAGGTAACCGACGAAGGCTGCGGCGGCCACAAAACACCATGTGCCGAAGGCAGGATTGAATACGAACCGGAATGCAGCCGTATGCATAGGCAGGTGGTTGGCCAGTTGACCGAGGCTCAATATGAAGGCGACGACCGCTGCCGCGCGGGTCAGGACGCTTCGATACCGCAGGCCGATTATCACCAGTATCAGGGCTTCGACGGCCCAGGCCATGGCCACGGCGTACATCTTCAGATAAAGCGGCACGGCTATGGTCAGAAAGAACAGGCCGATGACAAGCAGCGCCAGGCGCAGGTTCAGGTCTTCTTTGCATCGCCTCACTACGACCGCCATGGTAAGCAGGTGCGCGACGCACAATCCAATAGCTGCAAAAGCAAGGGACACGCGGTAACTGTTGAAAAGTATGGTCCAAAGGTAATAAAAGACAATCGCGGCGTTGGCGAGAACCAGGAACACATCTTCTTTGCGGGCCTTGAGCTTCTTTACAAGCTGATAGAGTACGGGCAGCACAAGGTAGATAGCGAAAAAGACTCCCAGCCAACCCAGTGCCACGGACATCTGTTCAGGTGGACCGGTGGCGGTCCTGATGACGGGTCGGTAGAACTTTTCGAACCAGCCCGTGTACAGCGCAAATGTTCCGGCGAAGCTGAGCCAATCGATGGCCCTCCATTTTCGATAATATGCGCAGAGCATCGCGCCGACGCTGAGGATGGTGACATAGCTGAACAACGGCATCGGCAGATTCTCACCGGTAGAGACTATTACCGGCGTCAGGAAGCCGCCCAGCAACGACAAAAAAGCCGCCAATATCTCATCGACGGCGACCGCATAGAGCATGGCCGCAACCGTTATAAGCAAGGCGAGGATGAAAGTGGGCGTCGAAGTCATCAGCTCGTAGTAGCGATGGGCTGCGAAAACGGCCAGATACAACAGTGCAAAGCCCAAAGCGGTCGTCCCCTTGGCCACGATGCCATAGCCGCGCCTTCTGGTTACCTCGCCAACAGCCAGAGCGACGAGGCCGGCGCAGGCCGCGATGATGACCCTACCTGTCGGTCCTATCCAGCCGCTGTCGTAAGCATATTTGAGGAAGAATCCTGCTCCGAAGACGACGGTTATTATGCCCGCAATCAAAATCCACTTGGTGCCGATCTGCTGCTCGAGCATTGACTTTTCTTTCTCGTCGCCGATCGTCTCGCGCAGACCGAATGGGGGCTTTTTGCCCGCGGCGATGTCACCTGGAGGTTTTGCGTACGTCCGTGGCCTGAGGTGTTCCGGCAGAGGTTTCTTGGGCCAAAGCGGTGATTCGGCCTTGACTTCCTTGGGCTCTCTTTCGGGCGCTCCAGGCGGGGCGGCGGCCGGTTTTTCCTCAATAGGCCGCGCGTATACCTGCTGCTCCTTCGAGATCGGCGGAACCCTGGGCTCCCTGAAAACCGGTGGTGGATATATTTCTCGGGATCTCTTCAGAGCGATGATGCTGACGATTAGTGCAATAGGGCCGCAGATAAGACACCCGACCGCCAGCAGAATCAGCAGAACAAAGAAACCTTCCATGGGCTCGGCTCCTTAAAAGCGAGATAATATATTGTCCCTGACGTCAAATGTGCTTTGAAGACAAAAGCAAGGCTCGCCTAATGGCAGCTATTTTACCCATCTGCCGCAGTAAAGGACAACAATAAGCAAAGACAAAAATTCAATAGCTGTAGGGCTCTTTGCCTTGCCTGATTCTGCAGTCACACTGCATCCGGCGGAGCGTTTTGGTCAAAAGCTCGGCAAGCTCTTTGTTGTCCATCTTCTCTATCCGTTCGGCAGGAACGGCCTTTCCATAGCAGACTGTAATCTGTCCGCCCGGGGAAAATATCTTCTTATGTCGGGGCCAGCATTCGTAGGCGCCGTCAATGACCACAGGTACGATGGGCGCGCCGCCTCTTTTGGCAAGCAGGCCGACGCCGCCCTTGAAAGGCGCTATCCTGCCGTTCGGCGTGCGAGTCGCTTCGGGGAAAAGGCAGACCGCATGACCCTGCCGGAGACGTGCGATAACCGCTTTAATTGCGGACAAATCCGCCTGGCCTCGCTTCACCGGTATGGAGTTGAGCGAAAGAATCAATAAGCGGAAAAACGGGTTGCCGAAAAGTGACTCGCGAGCGAGATAGTCCAACTGTCTTTTCACGGCCACCCCGCAGAATAGCGGGTCCAGATAACTCTGGTGGTTACTTACAAGCAGGAAGGGACCGTCGGTGGGGACGTTTTCTCTACCGTACACGCGCAAGCGAAAAAACAGGATACAGAACAGTCGGCAGGCCCAGCGCGAAAGCCAGTACCAGAATATTCTCAGTCTCGGTCGGGGCATCGTTTTTTTACACGATCGAAAAGTTTTTGCACCATCTGGTCGATTCCCATGTCTGTGGTATCGATTACAACGGCGTCGCGGGCCGGTCTCAGGGGGCCGACCCCTCTGCTCCGGTCGCTCTTGTCTCTCTGCTCGATGGCCTCGCGGATTTGCTCGAGGCTTTCAGCGCCGGCGTCACCGAGTTCCGCCTGTCTTCTCTTTGCCCTTTCGTTCTTATCCGCGGTCAGATAAAACTTGATGTGGGCGTTGGGAAAGGCGACGGTGCCCTGGTCCCTTCCTTCGGTGACAATAGTCTCGTGTCGGGCGGCAAATTCCCTCTGCATCCTCACCAGTTCTTCACGCACACCGGCGGCCGAGGCGACATACCGAGAGTTGGTAGTGACATCGGGGTGACGTATCCGATCGGTGACATCATCACCGTCGATGCGGACGCTCATTTTCTCCCGCTCGGCGGCAAATTCCAGTTCGGTGCTCCGCAGGACGTCGAGCAGCTTTTCGGAATCGCCCAAATCGACGCCGGCCCGCATCGCAGCCAGGGTGACGGCGCGGTACATGGCGCCGGTATCGAGGAAAGCGGCGCCGAGCTTGCGGGCGAGCAGTCGGGCGGCAGTGCTCTTGCCGCTGGCGGCGGGACCGTCAATCGTAATAATCAAATGCGCCATCTTGATAATCGCCCTGCCTGATTCAGCTCGGCCCTTTGGTCTTATTGACCTTGACAACAACGATGCTCGTGTCGTCGATTTGCCGGGAAAGCCCGACAAAGCGTCTTCTGTAAGCAAGGATATTGTTGACCACCTGCTCGGCGGCGCCGGCGGCGAACTGTTTTGCCGTGCTGAGCATATTCTCCCTGCCCCATATTTGGCCGTCGAAGTTTGCCGCGTCGATCAAGCCGTCCGTGTAGAACACAATGCAGTCGCCGTCCTTCAGATCAATCGTTGCGATTTCATACTCGGCCTGCGGGTCGATCCCAAGCACAAGGCCGCCTTTATCCAAATCGATAATCCGGTCCTCTCTTATCAGCGCCGCCGGTTCATGGCCGCAGTTGCAGTAGGTGATGGTGCTCTCAGCGACGTCGATAGCCGCGTAAAAGAGGGTAATGAACTCGCCGCCGCGGCAGTCGTTGCAGGCCATGCGATTGAGTCTGTCAATGATATTGCCGAGGACCACCTTTCTGCCCTTTATGTCTGTATAGGCCTCCACCACCGGTCGGAACGTTCCGAGTGTATCCACGATCCCCGAGACGGCGCCCTTGAAGCAGCTCATCATGAGTGCGGCGGGAATGCCCTTGCCCATGACGTCGCCGACGGCTATGCCGATTCGGCTGTCCCTGACCCGGAAGAAATCGTAGAAGTCACCGCCGACGTCGAAGCAGGGGATATAGGTGGCGGCGATATCGAGGCCGGGGACCAGAGGTGCGCTCTTTGGAATCATTCTTCGCTGAATGACGCCGGCAAGACGCATCTGCTCGGCGATGCGAGAGCCTTCGATGGCCTCGGCGTAAAGCCTGGCGTTGGTTATGGCTACGGCACACTGGCTGGCAACGGCGCGGGCCAGCGTGATGTCACCCTCGTCGAAATGCATTGGTCTCGGACTGTAAAGTCGCAGGACGCCTATAGCCTTTCCCCTGAATTGCATGGCCACGGTGAGCTGACTGACAAGGCCCTCTTCTATAGTCGCCTGCTTATACTTGACACGGTCGTCGAGACCCATGTCGTCCAGAATCACCGCTTCACCGGCAAAAGCCGCTTTGACCACCGGGTCATCTTTGGAGACAACGCCCTTGCTCCGATATTCCTCACTGAGCCCGTAGGTGCTCCGCATCTTCAAATCGTGGCTCTCCTCGTCGAGGAGCCGGATGGAGCAGGCCTTGACGCCGGTTATTCTTACGGCCGCCTCGGCGAGCTTATCGAGCACCTCCTGAAGGGAGAATCTTCCCGCCACCAGCGTGGAAAGCTGGTATATCTGCTCGTCTCGCTCAATTTGTTTCTTCGTCTTTCTGGCCATATATCTTATCAATTTCCAGGATGCAAAGGATTATACCGGAATTCGGGGCTTTGGCGAATCCTAATATGACAGCGCTTATGCCAATCAATCCAAGAATCCGCCCGCCTTGGCCGCAAGGCGTTGTGTGGTCGCCGCCCGCTCGTCTGTGCCCCAGCGATCGACAAAATACTCGTTAACTCAAACTGACCGATCTATCCGTACCTGTAAACACAAATCATCTCTTGACAAGGTATTATGCGCCATAAAAACAATAATAGAATCAGCCATCCGCCAACGGCGGATTCGACAATTCTTGTCCGCCATAGCTTTATGCGAAGGCGGATTGCATTTTACACCTTGATTTTTGCGTTTTCAAACTGACCCTCGGTCAGTTTGAGTCATTAACCATCCTGCAGGCCTGCCACTTGCGGAGAGGCCGGCACTCACCGCCCACTTACTGCCCGGCCGCCTCTCAACCGCCTGCTCAGAAAGAAGGCGTACAATCTTTACTTGTCAAAGAAAATATTCCCTGCTCCCACATACCCAACCACCCGCGGCATCCTGGAATGGGACGCCAACTTGCTGAAAGGCGCGTCCATAGGCCCCTGTGGGTCTATCGTGTTTTCCACAGGACGAGCACCAAAAGCCCGCTAATTACGGCAAGCCCAACGGCACCAAGCGCAAATAACATATATCCCCTTGAGTGCCTCTGCGGCATTGGGTCTTGCTGTGCTGCACGAGCGGTTTGCTCGCCATTCACTGAAACAGGTTTTTCCTGCGAATCTCCGGGAGCATTCCCTTCCTGCAAGATTTGCTCCCTCAACTTTTCATACACCTCATAGTCGCTAATCCGTCTGCCTTCGGCTTTTGCCTGTTCGTACATTTTCTCAACCCGTCCGCGAAATATTGGGTATTTACCCAATCCCTCGAATAAGCTTGAGCGCGTGTCTCGATCTCTAACGGCGTTAAGAATCTCAAAGTGCAGCATCGCTGCTTCATCGGTGCGGATACGACACAGCGCATCTATCGCAGCCCTTTTCATCGCATACAAGTTCCCCTTGACAGGATTCTCGTTCGGCTCCTGCACGTACACTTCAGCTTTTAGCGCTTTTCTGATCAGCTCGACTTCTTTGGTTCCGCCCCCTTCGATAGTCTCAATTGCCGACTTTATCAATCTCAGCGGCCCGAGCTTGGCCTCACATATCATCCGGTACACGTATGGATTTTCCTGATACTGTTTCATGGTCGGACCCTCAGGCATTGCCGAGAGCAGCTCTACCAGCCTGGGTATCTCTTGTGCCGAGGTTTCGTGGAACTCCTTGAGCTTCTCCAGCGCATCCTGCGCAGCATAGAACTCCGGCGGCGTCTCGCCGAATAGCGGATAGTGAATGTCAATCACACACCCCGGGCCCCGTCTCTTCTGAAAGTGAAAAACAGCAACTTTTTCTCTAAGCACACACGCCAGACTAAAGGCAGGCTTCTCGTCCTTCGCCCCCGGCCCCCTTATCGGCAGCGGATCTCCGTAGGTGATGTGCCAATAGTAGTACATCCTGCCCTTCTCATCCTCTTTTTGCGGTACCTTCTCTATGTCATCAGGAAACTTTAGCTTGAACAACGCTCCAAATATCTTCTTCAGCGATTCTCCTGGGGCGTCAAGGAGATTACCATCTGCCCCCGGCGCAAAGGCGATTACCATCATCCCGCGTGTCTCGCATATATGCAGGGTGCCGCCATCCACTGGTTGTCTGTACAAATACGCGTCGCAACTTACGTCATGGACGCCTTCTGGTATCCAATCCTTCACACGGAGGACTTTGCCCTGCCAACCATTCTGCAGCACCCCGTCCCGCATTACATAAAGTATTAGTGTCCCGAATGAATAGGGAATGTCGCGCCTTTCCTCTAACACAGGAAGCTTCTCATCGGCGGGCCACGCCGTGTAGTAATACATCCATTCAAGCCCAGGCGGTACCTCTTGCCTGCTAAGAAACAAATTGTCGCGTCTCGGCCCTCTGGTCTCAACCGCAAACAGTGTGGCACACCAGAACACAGTACCAACTACCCACAGAATCGCTGCCATATCCAAAAGGTTGTAGATGTACGCTCGCGCCTGCTTCATTTTAATCCTCCGATTCTAATTGCCATGATAGTCGAAATAATCATAATATTTCCCTGTATTCGGGTCAAACCAATATCCGCTGGTAGCAATAGTACAACAATCGTGGCTTGTCCCATGTCCAGGAGCTGGAGCTGTCCGGCTTGTAGCCTTTCTGCCATTCCATACAACGCAGCGTCTTGCCCGGCGGGTTCGGGTCGGCCGTGAACGTCACATTACAATCCACGCACACCTCATTCGGCTCAGGGTCTATATCATTCACTTCTGCGATATAAACCGTACACGCCTCACTGTGGCCCCATTTGTTCGGCTCGCTAATCTCGTCCCCTGCCACCCACGCCCGTATCGTATGCTCGCCAGGCGTAAGTCCGACCGAATTCGTTATCTCAACCTTCCCATTCCACGGGTACGGCCCCTCGGTCGTCGTCCACCCAATCTTTGTCCCGGTCGGGTTCGGGTCGCGGTAATCTTTACTCGACGGCCCGTTCACGTCGCCAGGCTGCCATATCTCGACTGTAAAGCTGTCCTGGTCAGACCCAGGATAAACAGTCCATGTCACATAGGCCCAGTATTTGCACTGACAGACCTCCTGCCCACAGTTCAGCGGCGATCCCGTCCCAACATAATGTGGTTGAACCCATACATTTTTTATTTTGTTGCCTAAAACCTCGCTGCATAACATTGTAACACAGACTACACCGGCCCACAACCACAACGCCAATCTTCCGACCTCTTTCCTCTGGTTTCTGTCATTCTTCGTCTCCCTCATTGTACACCTCCTTTGCGTGCAGCCGCCATGTGCCCAATAAACTCCTTGCGCATGCTCTCACTGCCACACCTGTCATATCCTTCCTGCAGAAGGGCCAATGCCCGCTCGGTATCGCCCAATTTGGCGTAGCAATCCCCAAGACCAGCATAGCTGGCCCAGACATTCAGATCATCCGGATACGTGGCGATGAACTCCTCGAAGGTCTCCGCCGCTGTCGCATAGTCCTTCAGGTAAATATGGTAACAGACCGCGATGCGGTACAGCGCCATCCCATCCCGCGCGGTGCCCGGGTAAAGCTGCCGCTGCAGCTCGAACAGTTCGACCGCCTGCTCATAGTCCTTCTTCCACAGCATGCACGCCATTCCCCCCCAGAACGGCGCCCGGCTGCTGTACCGCCCTTGCGGATACTCCTCGAAGCACCGCCGGTAGTTCGAAACCGCCTTGTCATAATCCTGCAGCCTCGAGTAGCAATGGGCAGCCATGTACGGAAGCTCCGGCTTCGAGAAGAATTCCTTCTCAGGATACTTGTCTCGTATCACTTCAAGCAATTCCACGCACTGCCGGTACTTCAGTGCCAAGAAGTACTGCTCGGCAATCTGAAAGAGACCCTTGGCAATTTTGGGATGGTCGTTGTAATCGGCTATCAACTGTTCTATCGCAGCCTCCACCCTGTTTGGCTCTCTCAGCTTGATGCTCTGTAGGGCGATACCCACCTGCAATTCGAGCATTGTGTCCGGCGTTTCGTCCCAGTTCTCAAGCAAGTAAGCAAACAGCTCCCGGCCTTGCTCGTGTGCGCCGGTATCGCGGTACTCCTCGACGACCTCATGCACAGCCGGCCCAAGCTCCTTATGGCCCGCAAAGCCGGTCAACAGACTCCCAAGGTCCTCCTCCGCCTTGGCCAAATCGCCCAGCCGAAGCTGAGACATAATCGCCTTCATCTGGCACCATATCGCCCGCTCATTCCCCGGCCAGTGTTCCACAACATACCGATGCAGCGGATACGACTTGGCGTGACTGCCCGCCATCTGGTACATGTCCGCCACATCCTCTATCGCCGCTGCAATCCCCTCGGCGTTGGAAAACGACTCTATCAATTTCGCCGCCGCCGCATCCGCCTCTGTCATTCCTGCGCAGCTTGTCCCTGCCACACCAGGGAGCAGGAATCCAGTCCCTCAATAATCATTCATCAATTATCTTTCATCACTTCGAACCCTCCACCGCCTGATTGCAAAGAAGGCGCACAATCTTCACTTGTGAAAGAAAATACTCCCTGCGCTCACCTCCTATGCTCTCGGGGCAATGTCCACCCGCTGTCTGCTGCTCTGTCAGCACAGGGCAACGCCTATTCGCCTTTTTTGTTCCGGGCGGCTTTTTCCTTTAGCGCACCTTCTTCGTCAAGACGCCGTCCTTGCTCCGCACGATTCTCCTCTATTACCTTTTCCGGTGTCTTCAGTCTATCGCCCCCCGCAGTGACGTCCTCAAGGGCAACACCCGAAAAAGCGACTTGCCCACTGGGATCCGAACAGCTAAACCTAACCCATACGGTTATCGTATCCACTCCGGCAGGCAGCACGATATGAGAACCTGCCGGCCTACGGCCAGCCTTGTAACCCGTCAGGGTAGTCTCCCACATTCGCCTTGTCGTATTATGGTTGTCGTACAGGGCGACCCTTGCGGCCTCCAGCCCTTTTGAGCCGTCTGGCAAAGCATCTTCCCCCGCCATCTGCTCGGCTGTCAGGTCCTTTCCGTCCGCGCCGTTATGACTCGCACAAACGGCCAGTGCCCAATCACCGTCGATAGAATCCATTTCGAGAGTAGTCAGATGGGCGGTTAATCTGTAGGTATGGCCAGGAGTCAGTCCCAGGAATTTCCTCCATATGCCGTGCACAGTGCCTCTAGGTGTTGCCTTTATTACTTGGTAGTACGGCTTGCTTGAAAGCGCCGACATCCCTCCACGGTAGAACTGATATTTTCTGCCCTGTTCAAGGCCCGTGGGGCCTGCACTTGCTGACGTGCTCCAAGCCGTCCAGTTTGGCGCAAGGCCCCGACTAAACGGAACACCGTAAATCTCTGACTGGCGGTTACCAGCCAAGTGAACAGCAGCACAATTCGAGGGAATGTCACCCCGGTAACCGACCACGTATGCATCAAAGTCGTTCACATCTACTTTCGCTTTATCGAGCGCAAAGCTCGTAGATGAACCCGGCAGCGGTTGGCTGCCTCCATGGTCGGAATTACTCCAAAAGCAGTTCACAATAATACGGTCATACCCATCGCTCGGGTTAGTCCATAGCAGCCTTACTACCTGGCTCGCGTTATCAATAGAACAGCTTAAAGACAGCGGAGGCTCCGGAATTCCCAATCCAGTTTCCGTACCAGCAAGTGCCCAATGCGAAAGGCCCAGAGGTAATCTTAGAGTTGCTCCACTAACCTCAGCCTGCAAACGTCCTACCCACAATTCTGACTGTCCTATCGGTGGCGAGGCGTTCAAGGTATTAATGGCACCAGCCAAACGGGACGCGACCGACTCCGCTGGCTCACCGGTCACGGTAACGATTGACACACATTCCTGCTCTTGATTTCGTACGGCTGCAAGCACCAATGAGCCACCGACCGCCGTGTCCTTGAGCGAAAGGTCGTATGTCTGAACCGAATAAGCTGGGCCTGCTAAGAAACTGCAGATTCCCATGCCGCTGATAAGTAACATTCGGACTAAGCTATTAAGTCTCATACGTATCTCCTTTCAGTAAGAATGTTGTTTAACTGCCTAGTTAGGACAGCAGTGATGCTGGTTCGGAGTACATGGACAGGTACCGAAATACCACGTAGTCTCATCCACACTCCCCGTAGGGGGATACCACCAGTCAAATAGGCTCCTCCGCCAGTATTTGGAATCAGACCCCGCAAAACAGTCGTGCCGCCAACATCTCATACAGAAATACCCCGTACACGCTTCCCCCTCTGGATCCGGACCTCTGTAGGGAGGATTATGCTGGTCATTGTAAGTATTATGCTTGGTCTCCAAAAAGTGCTTGCCCCACGCCGAGCTCGTCCTTCTGTAACAAAAAGCATTTGCACCATCATTCCAAACGCATACTCCGACCAGCGTTGTAAGCGGTGATGAGATTGTACCGTAGTAGTATTTAAAGTAACAAGCGTCGTTCGGGTCCTTGAAGCAGATCACCGTAAGTTTGTACCCACAATCGTCTTTTATGTCGTCGCTCGTAGAGCATGGGTCATCGCTCACCCAAGTCGTTTCGCTGCACCCTGCACTGCAATCGTCCACAGTGATAACTTGCCAAAAGGACTCCTCATTCGGGTCAGCGTGGACTGCAATCTTGCATTCGCCACTATAAACCCAGTCCCCTACATCATCTCTGCACACTTTAGCCTTTATTGTGTGGACCCCCTGACTCAAAGCGGAGGTGTCACTTACTTCGTTGACCTCCTGTTGTATCTCCCTGTCCGGCAGCTCATCAATGTCCTCGATGTGGTTGTCAGACCAAAGCGTTGTCGAGCCCTCCAGAACCTTTCCCTCAAACTCATTATCATCCCCAGGTCCACCTTCCATCGCCTTCCATTTTAACCGGAACCAGTATGAGGTATTTGCATCACAAATAAAAAGTTTCGTCTTAGTGCTGGTCTGCGCGGCCTCGTTACTGTCCGCCAGGTATAGCCACACGTCCGTTACTTGGCAGGCCTTACTCTCACTACATACCATTATACCAGATAGTACCATCAGCGCCACCGAAACAATTGCCCATCGCTCACCCTGCCATCCAGTTCCTCCATTTTCCGGGTTCTTTCTCATTTTACACCTCCTTCGGTCAACTCCTCTATCCTTCTTAAGGCCGCCTTGCGAAGACCGCTGGTCTTGGCTTTCTCATAGGCCAGCGACAGCACTTCTATCGCCTTCTCTGTGTTCCCCAGGTGCTCGTGGCAGCGGGCAAGGTTGCTCAGGCAGCCCCATTCATCAATGCCGCCGGGGCGCTCATCCACGTATTGCTGACAAAGCCGTGCGCCTCTCGGATAGTCCTTCAACGTGTGCGTATAGAGACAGCACATGTCGAAAAGCGCCATCCCGGCGTAGCTGTCTTCCGGATAAAGCTGCATCTGCTGCTCGTACCAGTATATAGCCTTATCGTAGTCAACCTTCTGGTGATTATAGATCCAGGCCAAATTATATGGGCACCAGGAAGCATAATCGCTCTTTGGGTACTCTTTTAGCGTCTTCTCGAAGTACTCAATTGCTTTGTCCCATTCGCTAACCTGCTTGTAGCACTCAGCAAGCACAAAAGGCAGTTCGCTTTCTGCAGGAAAGTGCTTTTCAGGGTAGTCAGCCTGTATCAGTTCCAGTATATCTATCACTTTCCAGTGCTTGCCAGCGTAGAAGTATTGCTCGGCAGTCTGAAACAGAGCCTTGGCAATCTTGGGATGGTCGTTGTAGTCCGCTATCAACTGCTCTATAGCAGCCTCCACCCTGTTTGGCTCTCTCAGCTTAATACTCTGAAGCGCAACGCCCACCTGAAGTTCAAGCATTGTGTCCGGCGTCTCATCCCAGTTCTCCATAATATAGGCGAACAATTCCCTCCCTTCTTTGTAAGCACCCGTATTGCGGTATTCCTCGACGACCTCATGCACAGCCGGCCCAAGCTCCTTACTCCCAGCAAAATCGCTCAAGAGGGTCCCAAGCTCCTGTTCCGCCTTCGCCAAATCGCCCAGCCGAAGCTGAGACATAATCGCCTTCATCTGGCACCATATCGCACGCTCATTTTCCGGCCAGTGTTCCACAACATACCGATGCAGCGGATACGACTTCGCGTGACTGCCCGCCAACTGGTACTTATCCGCCACATCCTCTACCGCCGCCGCAATCCGCTCGGCGTTGGAAAACGACTCTATCAATTTCCCCGCCGCCGCATCCGCCTTTTCATAATCGCCGATTTGCACATACATCCTCGCCAGCCGCTTCTGGGCGTCGGCCGCCCACTTACTGCTCGGCCGCGTCTCCACCGCCTGCTTAGAAAGAAGGTGTACAATCTTCACTTGTCAAAGA